>CAMCYI010000007.1 GCA_945883845.1 Bacteriovorax stolpii
ACCCCGCTGCGGCGGGGTTTCTCTTTTTAAAGCTGCATTAGTTTTCGTATCTCATCATCAGGCCGAGTCAGTCCCGTACGGAAATCAAAAGCTTTCTTGCGTGTTTCGTTCAGGTGACAGGTAAGCTTAACCGTCATTCCGAAATCATCAAACACTTCAATGCCCGAAATGTTAAATCCGAGTTTAAGCTTCGCTATGATAACCGCATTATTAGAAATCACATGATTGGATGTCACCATCTGATAGCCGAGGGCCCTGGCCTCTTTAACCGTTTCCTTCACTAACATGGAGTACAGACCCTTCCTTCTGAATTCCGGAAGTATCACAGAGTTCATCGTATAGAGCTCATACATCCGCATCTGACGTGAAGTACTCCACCCCATCAGCTTATCGTTGTCATCATAGACAGCGAAATGAAGAGCGTCGGAAAGAATGAATAGAACTCATCATCCGAAAGTTTTTTAATTTTCATCTTTTTATCTTCTGTTTTTTCTCTTCACCCAGAAAGTTTTTTTTCTACTCAATTTCGTTCAGATTCTAGGCGGCCCGAGTGAGAAGGAGGGAGCGTACCTAAATGGTACGTGACCGACGCCGATTCGAGAGGCCAACGACGAAGATGAATGAAAGTGGGAAGAAAAAATGGCGGAGACGATGAGATTTGAACTCATGGATCCCTTTCGGGATCGCACCCTTAGCAAGGGTGTGGTTTAAGCCACTCACCCACGTCTCCGCTGAGGCTTAACAAGAACTACCAAGGATTGAATTTCAAATAACGGTCAAAAAAGATGGCGGAGGACTAGGGATTCGAACCCCAGGTAGGCGTTAACCCACGACAGTTTTCAAAACTGTTGCCTTAAACCGCTCGGCCAGTCCTCCATCAATCAGGGTCTAAATATAAAGAACACCGACTTAAATGACAATTCCTATTTGGAGAGGACTTTCATGCCGCCCATATATGGCCAGAGTATTTCGGGAATTTGCACTGAGCCATCTTTTTGCTGGTAGTTCTCGAGGATTGCCACAACAGTTCGGCCCACAGCGAGTCCAGAACCGTTCAGGGTGTGAGCAAATTCAATCTTCCCTTCCTTGTTACGGAAGCGAATAGAGGCCCTTCTCGCTTGAAAATCACCACAATTCGAGATGGATGAGATCTCGCGATATTTATTCTGGCTCGGAACCCAGACTTCGAGGTCGATGGTCTTTTGCGACGCAAAACCCATATCTCCGGTACAAAGATTCAGGGCCCGATAAGGAAGGTTTAATTTTTCGAGAATTTCGCAGGCCGATGAAATCATCTTCTGATGGATCTCCTGGGACTGGGCCGGCGAGCAGATGGAAACCATCTCGACCTTGTTGAACTGGTGCATACGGATGAGACCTTTCACGTCTTTTCCGTGTGAACCCGCCTCCGAACGGAAACACGGCGAGTATGCCGCGTAGAGAATCGGAAACTCTGATTCCTCGATAATCATTTCGCGTTTGATGTTTGTGAGAGTCACTTCAGAAGTTGGGATGAGATACCACGGTTGTTCAGAATTGAGCTTGAACAACTGATCCTCGAATTTAGGAAGATTTCCAGTTCCGATGAGTGACCTTTCATGAGCGATGAAAGGAGTCATCATTTCTGTGAAACCTTTTGCACCCTGATGATCGAGCATAAAGTTAATGAGTGCGCGCTCAAGTCTTGCGAGACCTGCGCGATAGACAACAAAACGTGCGCCCGTGATCTTCGCTCCACTTTCAAAATCAAGCATGCCGAGTTTTTCACCGACATCGGCGTGATCAAGAGGAGTGAAGTCAAAAACTCTCGGAATCCCCCAGGATTTTGCGACCGTGTTTTCTTCTTCCGTTTTTCCAACTGGAACACTGGCGTCCGGAAGATTTGGAATATTGAGCAAGAGAGATGTCTGTTGGGCCTGAACTTTATCGAGTTCAGCGGCTTCTTTTTCCATCTCTGCTTTGAGGTTTGCGACCTGACCCATAGGACCTGCTGCGTCCTGTTTGTTCTTTTTAAGCTCACCGATATCGCGGGATAGTTTATTAAGATCTGCTTTCTTCGCTTCCGAAGATTGAGTCAAAATTTTTCTCTGCTTATTGAGATCAAGAATCTGTGTAAGAATTGAGACATCAAAACTCCTGTTAGAAAGAGCTGTCTTAACGGTTTCGAATTCAGATTCAATTTTCTTGATGTCTAACATAACTGCCTTATTGCATGAGTTGAATGTAATCTTCTACTTTCTTCTTATCCTGAGCTTCCGGATCCATCTCAAGATACAATTTGTAGGATTCAATGGCCAGAGTACCCTGGCCTAGAAGACGGTACACATCACCTAGTTTACGGTGGATGGACGGTTCTTCATTACGTTCTTTCGCTGCACGTTTATATAAATCCAGAGCAAGTTCGTAGTTATTTCTAAGAACACTGATGTCTGCAAGTCCTATGAGTGCCTCATAGGACTTCGCGTTTATTTTCTGAGCTTTTTTATAAAAGTTTTCTGCAGTCACAAGTTCATTTTTCTGGACGTAAACCTCGCCCATGAAGACTAGTGTCAAATCACTTTCGCCATTTATTTTAATATCATCTTCGGCTAGTTTGATGGCCTCATCATATCTGCCAACATCATAGCGGATTTTAGCGATGTAATACTGAACCTTCGGGTACGAAGGTAGTTTTTCTGCTACTCGCGAGAACCATTCGGCTGCTTCTGACTTCTTATTGTTTTCGTAAAGTACACGACCTGCAGTCATCATAGACTCCAGGTCACCTGGTTCGATTTCGATCAGACGAGTGACGTGTCCCGGTATTTCATCGTAGCTCTCATCGAGAAGTGCTGTTCTTATCATGAATTCGTAAATGGACTTGTCCTTCTTCGGCAGTTTTTCGAGTTTCTCTTTGTATTGCTGGAATTCTTTCACCTGGCCAGAACGGAAATAAAAAATGGCAATTTCGCCCAGGACTTTTGGATCCTCGGTGAAGTCTTTTAAAATCCCTAACAGGTAACCAATTGCTGCCTGATCATCTTCGGTTTCATATATTAATTTCGCGTAAGCAATCCGGTAATCAGGATTTATCGGATCAAGCTCCATGCATTTATTCAGAAGATTTCTCGCTCCATCGAAATTGAATCGCTTGAGAAGAATCTCGGCCAGGAGGAAGATATCCTGATCATTGAGGGGGTTTAAATTAATAGAGGTTTTAAGCCACTGAATGGAGTTAAGAGGATCACCCATCTTAATAAAAAGCCTGGCGCTGACAGAAGCGTACTCCCAGGTATTTCTGATATCAGTCGCAGAAATAACAGCAATACGTGTCTGCGCATCCTTAAATTTATAAGTTTGAATATAAGACTCAATCAAGGCCAGGTTCACATCTTTGTTGTCCGGGTATTTCGCAGCAAGATCTTCCAGTGTTTTAAGTCCCTCTTTTGCAAGACCGAGTTTCAACTGGACCTTTGCCAGAAAGAGCTCTGAGGGAATATGACCAGGAAGAGTTTCAGACGCCTTAGCAGCTGAGCTCAATGCGAGTGTGTAGCTTTTTTTATCGTAGAAGTTTTTGGCCTCAAAAACTAATTTAGCTGCCTGACTTTCGAGAATAAGTCTGTTGGCTTCTTCTGCGGCAGTGTTGGCAGACAAATCGGCAAGCTTCATCCGAAGCTCGTTTGAATCATGAAGCTCGAGCGACTTCTTCAGGCTTTTTGTAGCCTGATCAACTTTGCCATTAAGAGCATCATACAAACCTGAGACTTCAAGATACTTGGCACGGTAGAGATCATTATATTCAAGGTTTCTTTTAGAAGCTTCCTCAAGAAGTGCTGGAATCTCCTTTACGTTTTTATTCTTTAAAAGAAGATCGGCCTTGATCAAATAAAACCGAACGAGCTGAGGATATTTCTTGATGCCTTCATTCACATATTCCATTGATTTATCCATCTCCTGGTTGAGATAAGAGAAATCGATTAACGCTTCAAGCGCATATTGATTTTTTTCTGGGGCTTTTACTAGTCCCTGATACACGCTGGCGGCCAGCTCAACCTGACCGACCTTCATCAGTGATTCAAGATAAACTCCAAAAAGCTCCTGCGTACGTATTTCAGGATTAAGCTTAAGATACCGATTGATGACGTCGACAGCTGCGTCGTGCTTACCGATGGCTGTATAGAAAAGATTCAGGCCCATGACCCCGTTTGGATCCTGGATGAGATAGGCCCTTTTACTTTGGACGATATTAAAAACGGTGTGAGCATCATCGAGGAGGGATTTAGAGTTAGGCAGCTCCTGAGCGTAAGTGCGCACAAGAAAATGCAATGCTTTCGTATTAGAGATGTCGTTTTCATAAGCAGCTTTAAAGTGAACGCCGGCATTTACGATCTCAGGATAAGTTCCACCAAGAAGTCGCTCAATACCTTTCTCGAATTCAAGTTCAGATGCTTTCTTATCAGCTTTATCAAATGGAATAGGGAAAATAATTTGCGGGGGAAGATTCTGAAATACAGGAATCTTCTTGCTGTCATCATCAGGAAAGAAGACAGCATAGATGAGTACAGCAGCGAGTAGCATGATGACTAAACGTTTCTTTTTCTTCTTTGCTGCTTCATCTGCGGCTTCGTCGGCAGCATTTGTTGATTCATCAGCGGATTCCTCAGCTAGCTTCTTTTTCTCATAAGCTTTCCGCTGTTTCTCTATGTGTTTTTCTTCTTCATGAGCGATGCCCATGATTTCTTCCTGGAGATTATCAAGTGAGATAACTTGTGTCAGGGCATCAGGGGCGGCCTTGTCTTCAGATATCTTCCGCGCTTCTTCATCATCAAATGCTTTTTCGATGGCGTATTGTTTTTGCTGTTCAACATCTTCAGCTTCGTGGCGTTTACGCTCAAGCTCCATTTCCTTACGCATACGTTCGATTTCTTGCTGAGCGACCGGGTTGATCAAAGTTTTATCTTCAAAACCTTCGGGTACATCTTCATCCAGAACCAACAATGGTTCTTCTTCAGGTTGCCGGGGAGCTGAAGGTAAAATAGCGGAAGGCATCTTTACGGTTTCAGTGAGGCTTTCCATGGGTTCGTGTTTTTCTACAACCAGTTCTTCAATTTCTTTTTGTGCTCGCTTGCTACGAAGTTCATCAAGGTTAATAGCAAAAGTTTTATCTTCCTGAAGTGATTGAACCAATGTCCGATTTTCATCGATGAGTTCATTATAAATATCAAGATCTGAAAGGGGTCCCCATGAACCGGTTGGAAAAACCTGGCCCTCTTCATTGCCTTTGATATGACCCTTCGCTTTCAACTCAAAAAGTTGAAGTTTCGTGAATGGTCCTATAACCCTGCCGCCTGGGAGACGGATCCGATACTTGGTCATGTTATTATTATAATTGATTTTTAAGCGCGGGGTTAAAAAAAAGGGGAGCTAAAAGCTCCCCTCCGGATTACTTGATAAAGATAGCTGCGTTCCCCGACATGATCATCACTTTCTCCCAGAAAATTCCCAGGAAAACGACGGGAATGAAGAGAGCAACAATCACGGCCTGGTTGGCAGTGGTGAAGCCGGCGACTTTTTCGTCGCTCTTCATCTCTCCGAAGATCATTGTCTTCGCGAGTTTCATATAATAGTAGAGCGCAATGACAGAGTTAACGGCGGCCACAAGAGCAATTCCATAGTACTTCTTCTCAATAATGACGGAGAAGATATTGAATTTGGCGATAAATCCGCTGAAAGGTGGCATTCCGGCAAGTGAGAACAAAACCGAAGCCATGATGATGGCCATCAGGGGATGTTTGTAGATCAGGCCCTTGAAGACATCAATCGAATCCGTCCCGTACATGTCTGAAAGGTGTGAAGTGATGTAGAAAGCAATAAGGGTCATGAACATATAAACGATTCCGTAAAAAAGAATCGCACGAACACCAACATCATTCAGAACAACCACACCGAGAATCATCATCCCGATATGACCAATTGAAGAGAAAGCGAGCATTCTTTTAACAGATGTCTGACCGATCGCTGTGACGTTACCAACAGTCATCGTCATCGCAGAGATCACGAGCATGAGGCCGATCCATGAAACAGAAATGATCGTTTCGTGGTTAAAAAACACCATTGAAACGCGCACCAGAGCAGCGAGACCACCAAGCTTCGGAACAATTGAGAAGAATGAGGTCACAGGAATCGGGGCACCCTGATAAACATCGGGAGACCACATATGGAAAGGGAAACAAGAAATCTTGTAACCAATACCGGCGAAGAAAAGAAGGAATGAGACCATAACGATCATCATGTTTGTACCTTCAAGAGAACCTAATCCGCCGATCATTTCAGAGAACTGGATTGTTCCAAGTACACCGTAAAGATGGCTGATCCCGTAGAGCATTACGCCGGCAGTAAGTCCGCCGTAAAGAGCATACTTCATCCCAGCTTCAGCAGAAGTTGCCTCGTCACGTTTCAGGGAACTCATCACATATGAAAGAATCGAAAGAGTTTCAATTCCCAGATAAAGAGTAAGCATATTGTTAGCAGACGCGAGGAGCATACCACCGATTAAAACACCAACGGCCATGATCGCAAATTCAGACTTCAGATTCGTATAGATGTCTTTTGAAGAACGGCTCAGGAAGATAGAGCCCATTGTTCCCAAAACCATGATGATCTTGATCATCGTACTGAAGGCATCGATTGTTACTGCATTATGGAAAATAATCACAGGTGGCTTGCTGAGATTTTGAAACAAAGGAATCAACGTCAGGGCCAGTACGGCGAGTGCGTAAGTGTAAATCTTATCGCGGGAGCCGTGCTCTTCCTTAACTGCTGCTTCCGCCATGAGAAGAGTCGTCATCAGGACAACACACATAAGCTCAGGAATGTAGTAGCTCAAAAATCCGAGTAATTGCTGAATCACAGAAAACCTCTTTTAGACTTGAAATTTCGCAAGCAGATCGACCAGCTGGCCAACTGACGCTTTCATTACGTTCAGAAGTGGGGCCGGGAAGATCCCAAAGAAGATGACACATGCACACAATGGGAGCATGTAGAACACTTCACGGTTATCCATATCTTCATATTCTTCACATTCAGGATTTACTTCACCGAAGAACATACGCTTGAACATCCAGAGGAGGTAAGCGGCACCGATGAGGAGACCAACAACAGCGATCACAGTGATCGTTGTAAACCTCTGGTAGATTCCAAGGAAGATCAAAGCTTCAGAGATAAAGCCAGAAAGACCTGGAAGACCTAGAGAGGCGAACATACCGATGATGAAAACAACTGAGTACTTCGGAAGTTTCGTGTAAAGACCGCCGAAACCTTTGGAGCCATCTGGTTTCACAATCCAGCGATGGTGAGAACGCTCGTAGAGAATCCCAATGAGTAAGAACATCATGGCCGTAGAAGTACCATGGTTAAACATCTGAAGAACTGCACCATTCATTCCCTGAACTGTCATTGCTGAAAGTCCGAGCATTACGAAGCCCATGTGAGAAACAGATGAGTAAGCAACAAGCTTCTTCACATCGTCCTGGGCCATCGCACAGAATGCACCGTAGATAACCGAGATCAATCCCAGTACCGCGATGATGGTAGAATATTCAACTGCAGCAGCAGGGAAGATTGGGAATGCAATACGAAGGAAACCATATGTTCCCATTTTGAGGAGAACGCCCGCGAGGATAACGGATACAGCAGTAGGTGCTTGTACGTGAGCGTGAGGAAGCCACGTGTGGAAAGGGAAAACCGGAACCTTGATCGCGAAACCAAGGAACATGAACCAGAACATTGTTTTTTCAAATGAAATTGTGTGACCAAAAATCGTCAACGTTTCATTTACAAACTTCCCGCCCTGGTGAGCGAGGATGTTAAACGATTCAGGACCTGCGCCCGACGCGTAGTAAAGAGCGATGATACCAACGAGCATGAAGATCGAACCGAAGAAAGTATAGAGGAAGAACTTAATCGCTGCGTACTCTCTGTTCTCTCCACCCCAGATTCCGATAAGGAAGAACATTGGAAGGAGCATAACTTCCCAGTAAACGTAGAAGAGGAAAAAATCTAAAGAGAAGAAAACTCCGAACACTGTCGACTGGAGCATGAGGAGAAGTGCGAAGTAACCCTTAGGTGACTTGTGTACTGTCCATGATGAGAGTGTGCAGATGAAGAAGAGGAGTGCGTTCAGGAAAGTCATCGGCAAAGTAATACCGTCAATCCCAAGCGAGTAGTTGATATTAAACTGTGCAATCCACGGGATCTTAAACACGAACTGCATGTCCGGCGTGTTCGTATCGAACTTGAGATAAAGCACGATGGTTAATAAAAGAGTGATCGCTGTTGTAACAAGAGTTACGAGCTTGATCGCCTTTTCATTTTCCTTCGGAGTGAGGAGTACTCCCACCATACCGATGATCGGTAACCACAAAACCCAATTCAAAATTCCACTCACAAAGACCTCTCTCTATTTTAAAGAAAACTAAAATTTTAATGTCCAGATATAGCTAACAAGAACCATGATCAGCATGATGAAGTAGAACTGAATCTTCCCAGACTGCACGATCCTCAGAACAAGATTGAATAAGTTAACCGCAACACCCGTTCCATCAACACCGATCGCGTCGATCACAACGTTGTCGAACCATCGCGAAGCCGTAAACAACACACGGTTTACAGCGGCCCAACCATCAACGGCAAAACGGTCGTATACACCCATGTCAAACCAGGCAAGTCCCCGGTTAAGACCGAGAAGGCCCTTTTTGATAAGAACATCGATGTAGAATTTGTCGAAATAGTATTTATTCTGAAGAGTCGTCGTGATTCCGCTGAAAGTGTCTGCCCATGGTTTCACTGTGTGCTGGATATACATAAGGAACGCGAGGAACACACCAGAGAAAGCAATAATGATGGAGGCGATAGCGCCGATCGTGTGAGCTTTGTGAATTTTGTGGTCATCGGGATTTGGACCGGCGTAGCCAGACTGGTGATGATAGTGGGCGTGTGGGAGCTCGGTCTTATCACGTGAATCAACCGAACCCCAGGGCTGACGATTGTGACCAACGAACTGTTCAACCCTAGGTGCTTCAACCAGAACTTTGAACCACTCTACTTTTTTCCCAAAAACCTTTCCGAAACTTTGTCCCGTAAGTGTTCCCGCAAACCAAAAACCCAGAGTGAAAATCGATAGAAGGAGAAGAGGAACGTTCTGGCGAACGTCGAGGTGCTCTTGATGGATCTCGTGACCGTGAGACTCATGTCCGTGTGCATCTTTGTGTCCATGTCCATGTCCGTGAGAGTCGTGGTGCATCCGATTCTCACCGTAGAAAGTGAGGAACATCATACGGAACATGTAGAATGCCGTTAAACCCGCGCCTGCGAATCCAAGAATCGGAACAATTGCGAGCATCGGATTCTGACCGGCCATAAATCCAAAGTAAAGTGCATCACCGAGAATTCTGTCTTTAGAAACAAATCCGGAGAAGAACGGAATACCAGCAATGGCAAGAGTACACGCCATCATCGCAAAATGAGTGTAAGGCATATATTTGCGGAGACCACCGAGCTTAGGCATCTCCTGTTCGTGAACAGTGTGAATGATGGAACCGGCAGACAAGAAGAGACATGCTTTAAATACAGCGTGAGTGATCACGTGCATGAAGGCAGCGTTGTATGAACCAACTCCCACTCCCATGATCATGTAACCGAGCTGAGAAAGTGTAGAGTAAGCGAGTACTGCCTTAATATCTGTTTGAACGGTGGCAATGGTCGCGGCACCGAAAGCAGTGATCGCACCGATAACGGCGATAAACCAGGTGATGTCACCAAGAACCATGAGTGGATACATACGAAGCGTAACCCACACACCGGCAGTAACCATAGTGGCTGCGTGAATGAGAGCAGAACCTGGAGTGGGACCCATCATCGCATCAGGGAGCCAGACGTGAAGTGGGAACTGAGCTGATTTACCCATGGCACCGAGGAAGATACAAAGGGCCGTAAATGTAGCAAAAGAAATTCCCATGACAGTTTGTCCGGCAAATTTTCCTTCGGCAATTGCGGCGTAAATATCAACATAAGTTACGGAACCGAGAACCATCCATAGAGCAACAATTCCAAGAAGAAGGAAAACGTCTCCCACTCTTGTTGTCATGAAAGCTTTAAGTGAAGCGTCCCCAGCTTTCTCTTTCTTATTATAGATACCGATTAGGGAGTATGAACAAAAGCCCATGATTTCCCAGAAGATAAAAAGAGAGAAGAGGTTGTCTGAAAGAACCATTCCAAGCATGGCACTCGTGAAGAGTGGAAGGAAAACAAAGAATCTTCCGTGCTTCTCATCGTGATCCATATACCAGGTAGAAAATAGATGAATGAGGAATGCGATACCGGACACCATCAAAAGCATGATAGCGGCCATGTTATCGAGGTAAATGCCCATGTCGACTTTCCATACCGCAGAGGCGTGAGAAAGATCGAACCAGGTAAACGTCTTGTGTACGTAAAAGTCTGTTGCAAATTTTCCGAAGACAAAATCTGAAAAGATTCGTGCAGAGAAAATGAACGAGATAAAGATACTTAATGTAGCAAGCCAATCACCCTGACGAGGGAGTTTTCGACCGAAGAAAGCGTTGATAATAAACGCTAAAACCGGAGCAAGAAAAATTGGTGCGATACTGCCGACTGTATATTCCATAAACCCAACCTTAGTTTCTTAACTGTGTCGCTTCATCAACGTGAACTGTTTCTTTAATCTGGAAGAATCGAATAACGATCGCCAGACCAACTGCTGCCTCTGCAGCCGCAACCACGATAATAAATAAGCTAAAAATGTGACCATCGAGATTGTTCGTCACGTAACGTGAGTAGGCGACGAAGTTCAAAGCCGAAGCATTCAGAATGAGCTCGATACCCAGGAGGATTGCCACGATGTTTTTACGAGCAATCATCACCACGAGACCAGCAACGAAAAGAATCAGCGAAATTAAAAGGTAAGAAGCTAAACCCATCATAAATATTCCTGCTATTGCTTACGTGGACGGGCGATGATGGCCGCACCCACGAGAGCTCCTAATAAAAGTACGCTTGAAAGTTCAAAGGCCAGGACATGGTCTTTCACCAGGAGATGGCCGATTTGAGAAACTGTTGAAGGATAGTCATTACCAAAAGTCTTAGGAGCATGCGATCGGACGATGTTTCCGATAAGAGAAATGTTAGTCAGTAAAAAGACGATAGATACAAGGATCGCAATCGAGAATGTCCACTTGTTTCCCATGGAAGGAGCAAGACCCAAAAGATTCTGAGCTCGGGAAACGAAATCCTTACCGCCCGTTAACATCACAGCAAAGAGCATGAGGATAACAATCCCGCCCACGTAAACCATGATCTGAGTTACGGCAACAAAGTCAGCGCCAAGTGTTGCGTACAACCCAGCGACACCGATGAGGCATGCGAGAAGAAAAATACACGAGTGCATGATGTTCTTCGTTACAACGACGGCAATAGCGCCACCGACAGTGAGAAGAGCAGACATAGCGAAGAGGAGTTGAGCAAACATTTTATATCCTTATTAGTGATGTCCGCCGAACACGATCTGGGCAAAAGATCTTCCATTGAAGACCACGAGCCAGATCGCACATCCGCAAAGATTCACGATCGCAATTGGAGTTAAGTACTTCCAGCAAATAGACATCAGTTGATCCACGCGCAAGCGAGGGAATGTCCAACGGATCCAGATAACAACGTAGTAAAGAAGGAGTGTCTTCGTCATGAAGATGACAACCTCAACCAACTGGATCGGAAGTATGTCGAAACTGATATCAAATGGAAGATTTGAACCGCCGAGGAACAAGGCAGCAGCAACACCACAAACGACAAATACTTCGATGTATTCCGCGAGTGCGAAGAAACCAAATCTCATCCCTGTATATTCGGTGTGGTAACCAGACACGAGCTCTGACTCTGCTTCAGGGAGATCGAAAGGAGCGCGGTTTGTTTCAGCAAGTGCGCCGATGAAATAAACAAAGAAGGCCACAAATGCAAAAGGGTTATGGAAGATGAACCAGTTTGTCGGAAGACCTTTCTGGTGACCAACGATAGCACCGAAGCTCATTCCACCCGCGAGAAGAACGATCGCAAGAATGGAAATTGTCACAGGAATTTCGTAAGAGATAATCTGAGAAGCTCCACGCATACCGCCGAGCATGGACCACTTTGAGTTTGAAGCATATCCACCGAGGAATACTGAAACTCCCACAAGTGAAGAAATCGCGATGAGATAAAAAATTCCAACGTTCATGTCCGCCATGATGAAACCTGACGACCACGGAAGAACAGCGAGAGTTGCGAAGACCCCAACCAATGCGAGACATGGAGCGAGGTAGAAAAGCATTTTGTCTGCGGTGAAGGGCATGACATCTTCTTTTGTCATCATCTTCACACCATCAGCAAGAAACTGCAGGATCCCGTAAGGACCAACACGGTTTGGCCCGAGACGCTGTTGAATATCAGCAGATATTTTTCTTTCAGCGTAAGTTCCCAGACCACCGATCGTTGCACAAAGTGCCACGATGATGACAGCGAAGAGCGAATAAATGACGAATGCGAGAAGGCCTTCGTTGTTTCCGAAAGCTTCAAGAATAATATCGTAAAATTCGTACTGTGATAGATAGCTGACTACTGTTTGATTCATATAAGCGCCTTACTTAGTTCTTATTGTTCTTGGTAGAAACTTGAAACGATTTCACCCAGTCGAGATCACCCTTTCTCCAGCAATAAGCAATGCCTTCAATAAGAACGGAAATAAAACTGAGGAAAATGATAAGAGCGTAACCGCCCTGTCCCATATCGTTTAATTCTCGGAAAATGCTGGCGACAGGAAACATCAGTACAGATTCCACGTCAAAGATGATAAAAATAAGTCCCACAACGTAGAAACGTACGTTGAACATGGACCACGCTGAACCCACAGGTATTTCACCACACTCGTACGGAGTTGATTTACCGTGGGAAGGTTTCTTCGGTGCTAAAAGCACAGAAGCGAAATGTCCCCCAGTGAACAAAATCACGGCCAAGGCCATGAAGATAACAACGGGCATTAATCCATCAAAATGAGCTGGTGTCATGGAAATCTCCACTACTTTAAAGACGCAAAAAAGTAGTTTAAAGATACAAAAGATGCTGAAAATAGGAAAGATTTTTATTTTACTAGAGCAGTACAACTTTAAGCGTTAGAAGATACGCAGAAACTTTTTTTGTCGGACTTTGATGCAGACTATATTTTCGGCGATCGCCACAAAACTTCAATACTGGTTAACGAAAGAAGACACTCTTTCGCTGAAAGGTATTACCCCAAACCAATGGTGCCTTCTTGCAGGGAGCTATTTTACTGAACAGCTCTTTTCCAACACGCATCTTATTGTTTGTTCAGACCAAGATGAGGCCGAAGAAGTCTACGAGGGCCTCAAACATCTAAAGAACATTCATTTTTACCCAGGGCACAACCACGACCTCTATAGTTCCATCATGACATCAGAGACTGCACTTCTTCAGCGTTGGTCGGTGCTGCAAACTCTTCAAAAAAATTCGACGGCGATTATTGTCACGACATGGGAAGCAAGTTTGTTGCTTGGTCCTACAGCAGATTTTTTTAAAAAAAACTCGTTCATCATCAAGCGCGAAGATATTGTCACACCGCTTGATCTCGCAAATCGCTTAACTCAGATGGGTTATTTTCCAACCAGTACAACAGAAGAGCCCGGTACTTTTTCACGTCGTGGTGAAATTTTTGATATCTACCCTATTGCCCATGCTCCGGTTCGCCTTCATTACTTTGATGACCTCATTGAAGAAATTTACAGCATTGATCTGGAAACTCAGAAAACAAATCGTGAAAAAACATTTCATGAAGTTTGCCTGATTCCGGGCCCGGGCTTTTTGACTCAGGATCCGTTTGCTACCCAGTTACGTTCAAAACTTCCGCAAGCACAACCAAGCTTTAAGAATAAATATGAAGCACGCAAAGCGATCTTCCAGCATATTTCGGAGAATCAGCTCTTTGAGAATTTCTCGCTCTTTGTTCCACTCTTCTTTGAAAAACCTCAAACTTTACTAGATTACTTGCCGGCATCATCTAAAATCACATTCATCAATCCGGAGAACGGATTGAAGAATTTTGAAATGTACGTTGCGGGACAGATCGAAGAATATGACATCATTTCAAAAGATGTTGAAACCTCTTCTGTCATTCCTTCCATTGAGCATTTTTACCTGACAAAATTCCCTGAGCTGAAGTTTAAGCGACTGAACATTGAGCAGCTCGATATTACCGTTAACCTCGATAATCCCTTTACCGGCGAACTTCACCTGAACTTCGAGAAACTGAGAACATACCTTCAGACAAAAATCCAGGTCACTTCAGATAACAAGTACGAGTTCATTAAGGCCAGCCTCAAGGCACTCAAAAAACAGCTTGAGAATCACGGGCATCTTGTCGTCGCTTACCGAAATGAGAACTCACGTCAGGAACTTTCCTATCTCCTAGATGAAAATGGCCTGAATGAACTTGGAACCAGGCTGCACTTTGTTCCCGGAAGACTTGATGATGGGTTCTATTATCGAAATGAGAACATCTGCGTTCTATCCGAGGGTGATTTTTTCTCCGTAAAGAAGAAGAAAACGAAACAGGTTAAATCGACCGATAAAGATCTCTTTGCTGAGCAGCTCGCGACACTGAAAATAAATGACTTTGTTGTCCATAGAGATTTCGGGATCGGAGTATATAAAGGTCTTGAGCCGATCATGGCAGGAGATCAGCAAAGTGATTACCTCGTTATCCTCTATGAAGATAACGACAAGGTTTACGTACCTGTTTATAAAATGAACCTGGTTCAGAAGCATGCTGACGCTTCTGCGGGAATCAAAGTTGCTTCACTCAAGTCAAAAAAATTCAGCGAGCTGAAAAATAAGGCCCGCAATTCAGTAAAGAAGCTTGCTTTCGATCTCCTGAAACTTCAGGCCGAAAGAAAACTCCATGGTGGATTTCCATTCTCACCACCAGACCACATGTTCAAGGAATTTGAACTCTCTTTTGCATTTGAAGAGACACCAGATCAAGAGAAAGCGATTCAGGACGTCCTTGAAGATATGCAGCAGCAGTATCCGATGGATCGTCTGGTGTGCGGTGACGTCGGTTTCGGAAAAACAGAAGTCGCCATGAGGGCAGCCATGAAGGCCGTTCTCGATAAAAAACAAGTTGTGATCCTGGTGCCAACAACTGTTCTTGCTCTTCAGCACTATCACTCTTTTAAAAAACGCTTCGAAAACTTCCCCGTAGTCGTTGAGATGATTTCCCGTTTCAGGACAGCTAAAGAGAAAATTGAAGTCATGCAGAAAGTGACTGAGGGTAAAGTTGATATTCTGATCGGAACGCATGCCGTACTTTCTGACAAACTTGAGTTCCATGATCTCGGTCTTCTCGTCATCGATGAAGAGCACCGTTTTGGAGTTGCCCACAAAGAAAAACTTAAAACAATTAAGAGTGGAGTTGATGTTCTTACAATGACGGCAACACCGATTCCAAGAACTCTACAATTATCGTTCCTCGGTATTCGCGATCTTTCCCTGATTCAGACGGCTCCTCCCAGAAGACAGTCTATTAAGACTTACATCATTAAAGATGATGACCTCACTCTCAAGTCGGCCATCGAAAAAGAGCTGAGCCGTGGTGGGCAGGTTTATTACGTTCACAACCGGGTGCACGACATCGAAGAGCACGAGATCTATCTTAAGAGCCTTGTTCCGAAGGCCCGTATCAGTGTCACCCATGGTCAGATGAACGAGCGTGAGCTTGAAAAAAGAATTAATGATTTCTACGATCACAAGGCTGATATTCTCCTCGCTACAACCATCATCGAATCAGGTATTGATATCGCCAATGCCAATACGATGATCATTGATCGCGCAGATACCTATGGTCTCGCCCAGCTTCATCAGCTGCGTGGAAGAATAGGACGCTCGGATCGTAAAGCTTATGCTTATTTCATGGTCCCGCAGCATCGGGTCCTCTCAGAATCTTCGCAACGTCGCCTTCAGGCCCTGCAAACTTATGCTGAGATGGGTTCCGGATTTGCCCTGGCGTCGTCAGACATGGAGATCCGGGGAGCAGGGGATATTCTCGGCGGCGAACAGTCAGGGCACATCGAAGCCATCGGATTAGAATTTTACATGGATCTTTTACAGGAAGCGATTCAGGAAATTCGTGGAGAATCGAGAGTCGCTGCGAAGAATATTGAAATTCAGGCACCATTCTCGGCCTATATTCCAAACTCATACATTCCTGATTACGCTCTTCGCTTGAAATATTACAAGCGGCTTTCAAATTCTTCCGTGATGGCGAAGATTGAAGACATCATTACAGAACTCACAGATTCGTTCGGTATGACTCCGCGAGAGCTCGAAGCTTTGTACTCAATTCTGCGCTCACGAATTTTGTTTCAGCCATTAGCTCTTCGATTAGTAAAAGTTGGCGGAACCAGCATCACTCTTTTCTTTGATCAGGAAATACTCAACAACAATCATCAACTAAGAGATAAGATGCTGAGTTTCTTCATGAATAAACCCAAGCTCTACAAACTCAATCCTGATTCATCAGTGTCGTGTCTGTTTAAAGAGCCATTGAGTCATCAAACCCTTCTGGAATTTGCGAAACATATTGCAGCACAAATGGGTCTATGATACCGTTTTTATTAGATTCACTAAAAACAGGGATGTGTATGAAAAAACTTTTCGTCGTTCTAGCTGCGACCATGATGGTTGCCTCTGCTCAAGCGCAAGTTGTAGCAACAGTTAACGGTCGTCAAATTACTAAAAAACAATTCGAAGAATATCATCTTCAAAATCTGAAAAATATTGGTTCACGTAAAATCACGAAAGAAGTTTCACTTCAAGACTTGATCAACCGTGAACTCGGAATTCAAAAAGCTAAAAAATCAGGTCTTGATAAAGATGCAGAAGTTATCGCAAAACAAGAAGACATTCTCTACCACGCTCAGATTTCTAAAGATCTCGAGGGAGAATTGCAGAAAATTGATGTTTCTGATGATGATGTAAAAAAATATTACGAAACAAGCAAAGAATATCGTACTGCTCACATCGTAACTCGCGTTCCGGTTGATCCAACACCAGAACAAGTTAAGAGTGCTTACACAGCAAGTGTTGAAATTTATTCTGCCATTCAAAAATCTCCTGAAGACTTCGCTAAAATCGCGAATAAATTCTCACAATCCTCTGCAGCTCCCATGGGTGGCGATCTGGGCTTCCAGCCTCCGACGCGTCTTGCTCCTGAGTATTTTGAAGCCATTAAAGGCCAGAAAGTTGGATTCGTTTCTAAGCCTGTAAGAACTCAAATGGGCTTTCACGTCATCAAGGTTCTTGGTGCGAAGTCCTACGACCAGATCGACAAGAACTTGTATAAGAAAATCATTTACGATATTAAAAGAGACGCCATAATTGAGAACTATTTCAAGAATTTGGCCAAGGGCGCTGACATTAAAACAGGCCCAACACCTATCTAAAAAATGTGGTTGAGTGAAAATTTTATTGTTAGCAATTGTTTTGGGTTCAGGCTTTGCCTGGGCCCGGGACAAAAAAAATACGGAAGTTAAAGTCGAAGATAAAGCTCCGGTTACCAAGACTCCTTCTCAAGAAAAACTCCTGGATAAAATCGTCGCAGTTATCAACACAAAAGTGATCTCACTTTCCGAAACTTTGCGCATTGAAGAAACTCTCGATGCACGTCGAGAAGTCTCACCTGTCATTTATGCTGAAGAAAAGTACACGGCAAAAAGACTCGTAGAAATCATGCTCCGTTCATACATCGTCCGCGACAAGATCAATGCCCAGGGTTACATCATCAACGATGATGCCGTTGAATCACGCATCAAGGCGACAGAAGAAAGACTCGGCCTCAAGCGCGCAGATCTCCTCAACTTCCTGAAGTCAAAGAATCTCACATATGAAGAGTACTTCGAAGTCATCCGCGAAACGATGGAATACAATATCTTCGCAACCAGAATCATCGCTCCTTTGATATCAGTGACTGAACAGGAAATCAAAAACGAATACTACCGCAGGAACTCTGCCAACAATGCGCTCTCATTCAAATACAACCTTGTGGACTTCTATGTTCCAGAGGCCAATCTTGTTGATAAGAAAGACACTAAGTTTCTCGCAGTCCTGAAAGACTATCAGCTGACTGGAAAACTCCCGGAAGAGTACCGCAGCCTTGAGTCCAACAACCTAGACAACCTCAGTGCCGACGGACTTTCAAAAGAACTCAAAGAAATTTTGAAAGACACTGCGGAGGGAAGCTTTTCAAAACCGATTACTCTTCAGGGCAACTTACACGCATTTTACGTTCAGAAAAAAGACCTCGTTGAGAGTCAGGAATTTATTCAGGCAAAAGATAACATCCAGAATGACATCTTCATGCAGAAAGGGAAGAGTGTAACCAATAACTGGTTTGATCGCGAGTATTCCAACTACTACATTAAAAATCTTCTCTAGTTTATGAAAGTCTTTGTTACTCAAGGACACGAGAAGGGCATTGGTCTGGAAGTTTTTTTCAAGACTGCTCTTTTGCTATCAGACGACGAACTCCTGAACATTAATTTGATCGCATTTAGAAAATCCGCCGAGAAGACACTTCAGTCTATGAATCTTCCTTATGTCATAAAATCAAGAAGTCTTGAGCTTTGCTCAAAAATCATACCGGTTGAATGGCTTACGAAAATGGATTTTTCAGAAAGCCATACTGCACTCGAACGTGGGATGAAACTTGCCTTGAAGAAGGGCATTCTCTACACGCTTCCGACGTCAAAGGATCAGTTTAAATCAGCAGCAGGACACACCGAGTATTTTAGAAAGAAATACAAGCTACCAGATCTCGGGATGTTCTTCTCTTCACCGGAGCTTCAGGTTCTTTTGGTGACCGATCACTTAGCAATTTCAAAGCTTTCTGGAACACTCACGGAAGACATGATCTATCGGAAACTTTCACAGAATTTAAAATCATTAAAAGAATGGGGATGGAATGTTGATCGCGTTCTTGTATCGGGTCTTAATCCGCACGCCGGCGAAGGCGGAATGATCGGGAATGAAGATCGAGGGGTAAAATCGGCTATTCAACGACTACTGAACAAAACTACTTTTGATGTGTCGGGGCCTTTTCCCGGTGATACTATGCTATTGGAAAAAAAATCGCGACAAGACCTGTTGGTATATCTTTTTCATGATCAGGGTCTCGGAGTTTTCAAAGGTCTTCAGGGTTTCATTGGATCAAACATCACCCTGGGTTTACCTTATCCCCGCTTTAGTCCTGATCACGGAACATCATTTTCTCTTTTTGGAAAAAACGTTGCTGATTATCGTGGATGCGCATTTTCTCTCCGCCAGGCGATAGCGCTTCTCACAAGGATTTCTCATGGACAAGATTCAAGTCACCAAAGCTAAAGTTCATAATCTTAAAAACATTGATGTCACACTTCCGCGCAATTCTTTAACTGTCATCACGGGCCCCTCAGGCTCTGGCAAATCTTCACTCGCCTTTGACACTATTTATGCCGAAGGGCAGAGACGCTATATGGAATCTCTTTCAAGTTACGCACGGCAGTTCATCGGCCAGGTTGAAGCACCGGAAGTCGAAAGCATTACGGGTCTCTCTCCGGCAATTGCTATTGACCAAAAATCTACCACAAAGAATCCACGTTCAACCGTTGGTACCATCACAGAAGTTTATGATTACCTCAGACTCCTTTTTGCCCGACTAGGTGATGCACACTGCCCGGAAACAGGAGAACCCGTTTCCAAGCAATCACCGCAACAGATTGTAGATAAAGTTTCAAAATTTAAGAACGGCACCAAGCTTCAGATTTTATCTCCCATCATTCGCAACAAGAAAGGTGAACATAAAGAAGAACTTGCAAAATTTGCGAGCCTTGGATTTTCGCGCATACGTCTGAACAGTGAGATGCTTAACCTTGATGACTCCATTTCTGTGCAAAAGGGAAAGTTCAATAACATCGATATCGTTGTCGATCGTCTCGTAATGAAAGAGGGGATTAACAGCCGACTGACAGAATCAATTGAACATGCATTGAAGCTCTCAGATGGATTTCTTGTTATCCTGGCCGATGACGTAGAACATTTTTATTCCGAGAAAAACTATTCGTTCAAATCTGGTAAAAGCTTTCCGGATCTCGAGCCACGTCTTTTCTCATTCAATTCACCGATGGGTGCTTGTCCCACCTGTAATGGTCTGGGAATCTCAAAAACATTCGATATCGACAGCCTTCTGGTAGATGAATCACTGTCTCTGGAAGAAGGTGCTATTCCCATTGTTAAGAAAAATGCTTTCCTCATGCAAATGGTACGCTCTGTCGCAGTAGCCGAGAAAGCGGACCTTGAAAGACCTTTCAGCAAAATTAGTCAGAAGTTTTTGGATATTCTCTATAACGGTGGCGACAAAGTTTACAACTACAAATTTGTCTCCGAAAACTCTTCATGGAATTTCAAAAAAGAATTTCCGGGTATCGTTGCATGGCTCGAGAAGAAATATAACGAATCAGAATCAGAAAAAACTAGAGCAGACCTTGAAGAATACATGATCATTAAGAAATGTCCGGCCTGCAAAGGAAAAAAACTCAACCCCTTCGCACTCTCTGCTACCATTCAGGGACAGTCCATCATGGACGTTTGTGATCTTTCTATTTCAGAGGCCGCAATTTTCTTTGAAAATCTCAAGTTTACTGGCAACCAGGCCATCATCGCCAATAAAGTACTGAAGGAAGTTAAAGATCGACTTAAGTTTCTTCTGAATGTTGGTCTGAACTATCTGACGCTCAACCGGGATGCGATGACTCTCTCAGGAGGTGAATCTCAACGGATTCGTCTTGCAACACAGATCGGATCTGCGCTCTCAGGTGTTCTCTACGTTCTTGATGAGCCCAGCATCGGCCTTCATCAGCGTGATAATGAGAAGTTGATTAAGACCCTGATCGCCCTTAGAGACATCGGCAACACCGTTCTCGTCGTTGAACACGACGAAGACACCATGAACGCTTCTGACTATATCGTCGACATGGGACCTCATGCTGGTATTCATGGCGGTGAAATCGTTGCTTGCGGAACACCTGATGAAATAAAAAAGAATAAAAAATCTATTACTGGTAAATACCTTTCCGGCGAACTTAAAATTGAAATCCCCAAAAAGCGTCGTCAGCTTACTGAAAAAATCGTCCTCAACAAGGCAAAAGAGCATAACCTTCAGGATGTGACCTTGAATCTTCCTCTCGGTGGATTCACTTGCATCACGGGAGTTTCAGGTTCAGGAAAATCAACCCTAGTTCACAAGATTCTCATTCCGGCCGTGAAAAACTATATCTCAAGGGGCAGACGTGGTGGTTTGCAAAAAAACTATCAGTCCATCACCGGTGTTGATAAAATTCAGTCACTCATCGAGCTTGATCAGTCACCCATCGGGAGAACTCCACATTCAAACCCAGCTACCTATACAGGTCTCTTTGATGATATCCGAAACATTTTCTCCAGCACGAACGAATCAAAAATCCGGGGCTATAAACCTGGAAGATTTTCTTTCAATGTTAAAGGCGGCAGATGCGAAACATGCGAAGGTAATGGTGTTTTAAAAATCGAAATGCACTTCCTTCCTGATGTATATGTCACCTGTAGCCAATGTCGTGGATCACGTTATAACAATGAGACACTCTCTATTCTTTATCGTGGAAAAAATATTGCTGATGTTCTCGGAATGGATATTGAAGAAGCGGTGGGCTTTTTCGAGAATTACCCAAAAGTCTCAAGAACGCTAAGAACACTTAACGACGTGGGCCTAGGCTACATTAAGCTCGGTCAACCAGCGACAACACTCTCAGGTGGTGAAGCCCAACGTATGAAGCTTTCCCGAGAACTTTCTAAGATGACCAAAGGCCAGTGTCTTTATGTTCTCGATGAACCGACGACAGGTTTGCACTTTGAAGATATTAATGTTCTTCTCAAGGCCCTCAACAAGCTTGTTGAACAAGGTCACACGCTGCTCGTGATTGAGCATAATCTCGACGTCATCAAAACCGCAGACTGGGTTATTGACCTCGGTCCTGAAGGCGGCAAAGAGGGCGGTATGATTATCGCTGAAGGGACGCCAGAAACTGTCGCCAAAATAAAAGGCTCCTACACTGGTAAGTATCTGGCCAAAACACTTAAAGCATAAATCAGGAATCAACGATGAAGTATTTCTTTCTTCTGCTCTTTATTTTTGGCTGTGCTGAAGCCCCAATAAAAAAACATCATCCGGTAGTCAATAATTTCATTCAAAGCTGGATCATGGACTTTGGTCCCTTTCCTGAACCAGAGATTTCTGCTTTCAGGTCATATCTTGAATCAATAGAAAGTTTTTATGAAGACAATACAATAGCGAACAAGTTTACAAATTACCTCAGTACATTAAATAACAATTTCCAGCTTGTTGCTCATCTAGAGATGAACTTGCCTGCAAGATTTAAAAAGCACTATGGACACTGGCCTGCGAGAAAATCACCTAACTATTTGCGATACCAGAATGAGCAGACTGCTGAGCTTAGAAAAAAACTCGAAACAACCCGACAGGAAAGACTAAGGTTTGATCTGGGTGATTCACTTTACGAAAACTTTAAATCTCATGCTGCCAAAATAAATCGACAAGGCCTGCAGATCAAACTTGCTTACTAAGAATTCCTAAACTGTTTTTTATCCCGTCGCAGATACGAACGATGGCATCATCGACAGTGAAGCAAGCATCTTCATCAAGTGCACTGATGAAGGCGGAGGCGTCGTTTGGAAATGATATCGGTGGATAAGAGTCTTTGAGCAATACCCAGTCTGCCGCAAGTCTCGAAAGGCGACCATTGCCATCTGAAAAAAAATGCAACGTCACCATCCATTGATAGACGATTGACGCCCGGACAATCGGATGAGAGCCCCGGTGCTCACCAAAAAAACACCAAAACCTTTTCCAGAGTTCGGGCAGCGATGAAGCTTCAGGATAAAGACAATTTCCCCCTTGTACACCTTCAGATCTTAAATCCGCAAAACCGGATGCAAGCTTCCGGTAAATACCCAAAACGATCTCTTCGTTTAAAGAGTCATTAGTCGCCAGATTACTAATGAGAAATTCATTGGCACGGGTCCAGTCATAGATAGATTCAGCTTCTTTAGAAAGAGAATATTGTTCTTTCAGTAGCGTTGTGGAAGCTTTGATTCTTTCGAGATTTAAAGGTTTGATGTTTTCTTCAAAAACGACTGCACGGGAAACTAAAGAGTCGATCTCAATTATGAGTTCCATTGATTCAAATGATGGGGCCTGGGTGAGAGCAACAAGTGCCCTCACCGCAACAGGGCCAAGATTCATTTAACGAGAAGAAAATTTGCTGAATGTAAGGCTTCCCGGAATTTTAACTGTTGCTGTTGTTCCCATAGAGAGCGTCACAGAAGCAGTACCGTTTTGTATTGTAGCAGAACTGCCTTCAACACTTAGATTCATTCCATCGACAACACAGCCATATGTACTTGAGTATTTGAAAAGTGAATTTGTACCAGAACCAAGCTTGCCATACATGCGTGCAGCGACACCAAGAACTTGCTTTGTTGCAGGATCAAGGATTTCAATTGTTATTGAATCCGGAACCATTGAAGTCTTACATTTAAAGTAATCTTCACCGTTTGTGTTACCGTTTTTCGTCACTCTTAAACCTACGATCACTTTGCGAGTAAAGCCCTGAGAACCTTCTGCAACAAACTGCTGAAGGCTTAAGAATAAAGTGCCATTGGCGACTTCTCTGATGAGAGGTTCATTTGCTTGAACCACGTCGACAAAAGAAGGTGACGCGAGAAGAAGTCCAGAAAGAAGAGACATACCTGTTTTCGTTTTCATATTGGTCCTTTTTATATTCAAAAATCCTAGATGTTAGATAACATCCGTTAACAAATCTCATTTGATATTTTGTGCGAACTTAAGAAAAATCTATTTTTTTGCATGTTACCTCATGTAATTATAAATCCTTGATTGGTTGTAAAAATTACTTGGTGGCATAGCTAATGCCATGGACTTCATTCGAGAAGATCTTGTTAGCTCTGGCTGGCTATGTGTTTTGAGGAGTTTATGTCGGGCAATCACTATCAACAATAATGGCAGTCGACTGAGCAATGCGCTTTCGAAATTAGGCTTTAAGAAAGACCTTAAAAAAAAAGGGCCCCTATTAGGGCCCTCTTATTTTAATCTCTTAAAATTTGAAATTATGGCTTGATAAGGAACGCGATAACGAAAGCGTAGATTACGAGTGACTCGATAAGAGCCAGAGCAATAATCATTGGAGTGAAGAGCTTATCAGCAGCAGCTGGGTTACGAGCGATACCTTCAAGAGCTACAGAAGCAGCTTTACCTTGAGCCATTGCACCGCCAACAGCAGCGATAGAGATTGCAGCAGCAGATGCGAGAGCGAGCCATGCGTTTACGTTAGAAGCTTCCATTTTTTACCTTCCTTTAGAAAGTGATAAGTTAACCGTTAAACCAGGGTCCCTATTAGTGAGCCTGAGCATCATCATGATCGTGATGTGCCGTAGCCAAGCTGATATAAACCATAGTCAACAGAGTGAATACAAATGCCTGCATGAAACATACGAAGAGACCAATCACATAGAATGGAATCGGCACGATGTACGGAACAAGTCCTGAGAAGATGGAGAGAACCAAGTGATCTCCTTCCATGTTTCCTTTAAGACGAAGTCCGAGTGAAAGTGGGCGAACCGTATGTGAAATCAATTCGATTGGAAAAATTAAAACTGCGAGATACCAAACCGGGCCCATGAAGTGCTTGATGTGGCCGACGATCCCTTGAGCACGTATTCCTTGATAGTTGTAATAAATGAATACGAAAACTCCTAGAGCGAGTGTTGTATTGAAGTTATCTGTTGGAGGCAAAAATCCTGGCAGAAGACCAATAAGGTTGTTGGCAAAAACAACAGTGAAGAGAAGCATGATGACGGTGAAATATTTTTTCGCTTCTTCTTCGCCCATAATGTTGCGTGCTAGATTATAGATAAATTGGCCAAGTGCTTCGAATACGTTTCTGAAAGAAATCCCACGATCTGGAATCACAGAATTTTTAACACTCGAAATCTGCGCACGATAGATTGTTCCAACTACGAGAAAGAGGATACCCATGATCGCGAACGTGATGACGTGTTGTTTTGTATGAAGAGTGTGTTCAAGTTGACCAATAAAAGTGAAGCCTGCAGACGCATGAGCAAGTGCGGGAATCATAGCCAGAGCAAGAAGCATTAAGCGCGTCATTGTGTGGGACCTTTTTTGATTAATTGCCCAATGTTTTTAATACTTAAGAAGAGGATTATCAACTGAAAAATGTACATCAAAAGACCTTGAATTACCTTATCTTTGGCGAAGGTCAGCAGCCCGATAAATGCCGAAATCAAGAAGAAGAATTTCAGGATAATATGAACAACGAGCTTCCCTTTTCGCGCGGTGCGCTCGGGATTTTTCTGACTTTCCACCATCCGACTAAATACAGAAATCGTGAAATAGTGATTAAGTGCAGCACCAATCACCATGTAACTCAGCCATAAACAGCTTAGCGTATCAGGCCAGCCGGAATATAAACCAAGACCCAAATTGACGAAGGATCCGAAGAGATATTTTTTACTGTCGATTTTTTCTAACCAGGACATTTTTAACCATCAACCCCAGAGTGGCGACCACTACTAAAACTAAAATGATGAGTAATACGTTCCAAGAGATATACCCAATTTGAACCAGATGGTGGAGAAAAAAAAACAATCCCACCATGGTGGATGGCAGACCCACCGCAAGACCCATCACCAGGATGAATTTATGCATCTGAGAGCGTTCTTTCATCTCTTCCTCGCGACACGACGATCATACAAAGACTTGAGCCTTGCTCTTAATACTTCCGGATTCGGATAGCTCTGAAGGAGGGAATAATAAATATTATAGGCCTCTTTTAATTTTTCATTCGATTCATAGGCATTCGCGATAAGAAACTTTGTTTTAACAATTTGATCTTTGCGTTTCTCACGCTTCAGATATTCAAACCAATACTCAACGGCCTTGTCCCAGTTCTTGTTATAAAACTCGATCAGACCCATCTGATTGAATGCTTCGATGTAATGAGGATTCGTTGGTTGACTGAGAATCTGGTTAAAAATCTCACGCGCCTTTTGATATTTACCCATCTCAAAATACGATTCACCAACTCGAAGAAAATAATAATCATAATTT
The DNA here is from genome assembly GCA_945883845.1 of Bacteriovorax stolpii. GTDB lineage: Bacteria > Bdellovibrionota > Bacteriovoracia > Bacteriovoracales > Bacteriovoracaceae > Peredibacter. The sequence goes on from CAMCYI010000007.1 coordinate 26,333, forward strand.
TTAAGTCTGGGTTTTACCTGCATGAGAATCTGATAAGTATGAATCGCGTCCGTGAAATTTCTGGCGAAACTGAAGTTAATGTCGGCCATTTTCTCGAGGGATTTAACCTGCCAGAGAGGATCATCAACATTATCCACAATGAACTGGTAATATTTCAGCGCCTTAACCTGTTCATCCAGATAGAGATAATAAATTTCAGCCAGCTGATAATTGATCTTGGTCTTAATGATTTTTGAGGGATTTTTAATCAGGATGCGCTCGTAAAGCTGAACAGCTTTAGCAAACTCCTGGTTATCAACGTATTTCTGGGCGGTGAGAATGTCCTGGTTCAGGCCCGAGGTAAAGTCACATGAACTTAACCCCAGGGCCAGAATCAGAACTAAGATTTTACTGAATAGGTGTCTCAGACGGCTCTCCACCTTCTGGTGTTTCCTCATCCGGATCCACAATTTTTTCAACTGCAACAACTTGCTCATCAGGCTTAACGTTAATCAGGCGCACACCTTGGGTATTTCTTCCAAGGAGTGAAATTCCGGAGATCTTCGTGCGGATAACCTGGCCCTTATCAGTGATGATCATGAGGTCATCTTTGTCTGTCACAGGGAGAATACCCATGATTGTTCCGGTTTTCTCAGTGAGTTTCATCGCAAGAATACCTTTACCGCCACGAGATTGCTGACGATATTCTTCTGCGCTAGAACGCTTACCATAACCTCGAGATGTTACTGTGAGGATCTGAGAAGTTGCATCGATCAATTCCATTCCAATCACGAACTCATCATCTTCAAGACTCATTCCTTTCACACCCTGGCTTACGCGGCCTTGAGCACGACAGTCGTCTTCATTGAAGCGGATAGATTTACCACCCGAAGAGGCGAGGAGAACGTCTTTCTTCCCGTCTGATACTCGTACAGCGAGAACTTCATCACCTTCAACAACCTTGATGGCCTTGAGTCCACTCTGGCGCATATTTTTGTATTCAGAAAGATCAGATTTTTTCACGATACCGTGTTTCGTTGCGAAGATGAGGAACGAGTTCTCTGCATCTTTTGGCACCGTAATAATCTCTTTTACTTTTTCGTCCGCTGGAACTTGAATGATGTTTACAACGTTACGGCCTTTGCTTGTACGTTGGCCTTCCGGAATCTGGTAAACCTTAACGGAGAACACAGTACCTTTGTCAGTGAAGATCATGAGATTATCATGAGTATCAGCAGTGAAGATTGATGTGTAGAAATCCTCATCAAGATCGGCACCTTTCACACCCTTACCACCACGTTTTTGTGAGCGGTAAGTATCAATCGCCATACGCTTCAGGTAACCCTTTTGCGTAATTGTCACGATCACTTCTTCATTCTTAATAAGGTCTTCCATCTGTATTTCATCAGCTTGAGCGATGATTTCAGTGCGACGTTCATCGCCGTAGTTCTCTTTGATTTCGAGAAACTCGCCACGGATGATATCGCGGATTTCTTCTTCTGAACCAAGAATGCTTTCCAACCGATTGATCTCTTTCATGATCGATTCGTAGTCGGCAATAATCTTATCGCGCTCGAGACCGGTAAGGCGCTGGAGGCGCATATCGAGAACAGCTTGTGCCTGGATGGCAGAAAGCGTGAATCTCGTCATCAACTGCTCTTTGGCCTGAGCTGGACCTTCGGCTTTTTTCACGAGCTCAACAATCGCATCGATATTCTCAACGGCGATTTTGAGACCCTCTAAAATATGAGCGCGCTCTTTTGCTTTTTTGAGCTCGAAAGTCGTACGGCGAATAACGATTTCACGACGGTGCTCAATGAAACACTCGAGCTGCTGCTTGAGATCCATTACACGAGGTTGACCGTTATAAATCGAGAGGAAAATAATCCCGAATGAAACCTGCAACTGCGTTTGCTTGTAGAGGCGGTTCAAAATAACCGCACCCTGCTCACCACGTTTGATGTCGATCACAACTCGAATACCTTCACGTGAAGATTCATCGCGGATATCAGAAATTCCTTCAATTGCTTTTTCAGTAACGAGCTCAGCGATTTTCTCGATGAGTTTTGCCTTGTTTACCTGGTAAGGAAGTTCCGTGATGATAATTTTCTCACGATCGTTCTTACCAATTTCAACTTCGGCTTTCGCACGAATCTGAATAACACCCTTACCTGTGTGGTATGCCTGCTGAATTCCTGCCGTTCCGTGAATTGCACCGTACGTCGGGAAATCCGGACCAGGAATAATCTTAATAAGGTCGTGAACAGTAATTTCAGAATTATCAATGAGAGCGAGAAGCCCGTTCATCACTTCAGTTAAGTTGTGCGGAGGAACGTTGGTCGCCATACCCACGGCAATACCAGCAGATCCGTTAATGAGAAGATTCGGAACTTTCGTCGGAAGAACAGTCGGCTCCTGCAAAGATCCGTCGTAGTTGTCCTGCCAGTCCACAGTTTCTTTATCGATATCACCCATCATGTCGTTAGTGAGTTTTTGCATTCTCACTTCGGTGTATCGCATGGCCGCAGCGTTATCTCCGTCAATCGAACCGAAGTTCCCCTGACCGTCGATAATAGGATATCTCATAGAGAAATCCTGGGCGAGACGAACCATTGCACCGTAAACAGCAGAGTCACCATGTGGGTGATACTTACCGATAACGTCACCGACCACACGAGCAGACTTTAAGTACGGTCTGTTGTGGTAATTATTCAACATGTGCATCGCGAACAACACGCGTCTATGCACAGGCTTAAATCCATCGCGTACATCCGGAAGTGCACGTCCAACAATCACCGACATCGCGTAATCGAGGTAGCAGTTTCTCATCTCGTCCTGAATCAGGAGGGGAGAGATATTTCCGTGGTTTGGTAAATTCGGTTTTTCATCACTCATATTTCAATCGTCCTTAAATTAAATATCGAGGTTACGAACATTCAATGCGTTTGTTTCCACAAATTCTCTTCGAGGTTCAACTTGATCCCCCATGAGAACTGAGAACACTTGATCTGCATCGATCGTGTCTTCAATTTTTACCTGTAAGAGTGTGCGGTGTTCAGGATTCATCGTTGTTTCCCAAAGCTGTTCCGGATTCATCTCTCCGAGACCCTTATAGCGCTGAATGTATGCACCTTGGCGGCCTTCGGCAGAAACAAAAGCCGCAAAATCTTTAAGACCAGAATGTTTGGTCATCTCAGCACCGTGCTTCAGAGTGAAATCTGATTTGAGATACTTCTTAAGACCATCATACTGGTTGATGAGATCTGCGAACTCAGTTGAGTCGGCGAAGTTCACACCAATTTTAAAGTTTTTCGTTTTGAGTGCTGAAACCACAGTTGATCGCAACTGGAAGCCCATGTTTTTCAGGTCTTCATCAACAGTGAATTTATATTTTTTCAGGCTGACCTGATCATCACTCATCAATTTGTGAGAAATCATATCCGCAAACGCCTGAAGTTTTACTTTATCTCTCATCGTATCAGCTGTGAGGGTTCCATCTTCAACAATCGTCTTGAGAAAGTGAGCGTCGTAGTGACGGTCATAAGACTCAGTCGTGTTGTTGTAGTTCCTGAACTTATTCACAAGGGCCTTCACAGTTTCAAGGTCGACGTTGTTGCCGTCGATTGTGATTTCCGCATCAGAAAGAGAAGTGGTTACGAGATAAGTCTCAAGTTCCGTTCCATCTTTCAGGTAACGCTCATGTTTGCCTTTCTTGTATTTAAAGAGAGGTGGCTGAGCGATATATAAATGTCCGCGTTCCACGATTTCTGGGAACTGACGGTAAAAGAGTGTGAGAAGAAGTGTGCGAATGTGAGATCCATCCACGTCCGCATCGGTCATGATTACAATCTTATAATAACGAAGGCGTGAAATATCAAAAGAGTCTTTCCCGATCGATGTACCGATCGCCTGAACGAGCATCTTTATCTCATCATTTCCCAGCATTTTGTCGTAACGTGCTTTTTCAACGTTAAGAATCTTCCCTTTCAAAGGAAGTACGGCCTGCGTACGACGGTCACGACCCTGTTTTGCTGATCCACCTGCTGAGTCACCCTCAACGATATAGATTTCACAAAGCTCAGGATTTTTTTCCTGGCAGTCGGCCATTTTCCCCGGCAAGCCAGAGAAATCGAGAGCTGTTTTACGACGTGTAAGTTCGCGCGCTTTGCGGGCAGCTTCACGGGCAGCAGCTGCATCGATAGATTTTTTGAGAATAATTTTACCAACAGTCGGGTTTTCTTCGAGGTAAATCTTGAATCTGTCCCCAACAAGTGAGTTCACGATTCCTTCTACTTCAGAGTTTCCAAGTTTTGACTTGGTCTGACCTTCAAACTGCGGATTTGTCAGTTTAACGGAAATAATCGCTGTTAAACCTTCACGCATATCATCACCTGTGAGGGCAATTTTGATATTTTTGAGAATGTTGTTATCTTTGGCGTAGTTATTCAGAACACGCGTAAGAGCAGTCTTGAAACCAGATACGTGAACACCACCTTCCGGCGTGTTGATGTTGTTGGCATATGACGTTAGCGTTTCAGAATAACCATCCGTCCATTGCATCGCCACTTCCACTTCGTAATTGTCACGAGACTGGAAGAAATAAATCGGCTCTTTATGGATAGGAGTTTTCGCACGGTTGAGGTACGCCGCAAATTCAGAGAGTCCACCTTCATAGTGAAACGTATCTGATTTTTCATTACGCTCATCCGTCATCAGGATACGAAGTCCCTTGTTCAGGAACGCCATTTCGCGGAAGCGGTTCGCAAGAGTATCGTAGTTATATTCGTGAATTTCAAAAATTTCGTTATCAGATTTAAACGTAACTGTTGTTCCTGTGTCTTTTGGATCACAGTCACCAATAACTTTCAGCGGCTCTTTTGCAGCACCATATGCGAACTCGAGGCGGTGAAGCTTGCCGTGTTTTTTAATTTCAATTCTTACCCATTTCGACAGGGCGTTTACAACTGAAGCACCCACGCCGTGGAGACCGCCGGAAACTTTATAAGCTCCGCCTTCTTCGTTGAACTTTCCACCTGCATGAAGTTTCGTGTAAACGATTTCAGCTGCTGAAACACCTTCACCCGGAACCATATCCGTAGGAATTCCACGACCGTTATCGACAACAGTGAGTGAATTATCTACGTGGATAATGACTTTGATTTCTGTGCAATACCCAGCTAGTGCTTCATCGACAGCGTTGTCGACAATTTCATACACACAGTGGTGAAAGCCGCGGAAACCGGTATCACCAATGTACATACCCGGACGTTTCCGAACAGCTTCTAATCCTTCGAGGATCTTAATCTGATCAGCGTTGTATTCGGTGTTAACTTTTGAAATAGAATCAGGAGTTTGATTCATTCAGATGCTCCAATCCATGGTTAAGCAAGTGTTCCATGTTCAATTAAAAATTTCTTGGAATTAGGTATTCTTTCCAATTCCTTTCCAAAGTTCTCATTGGCGGTAGTGATTAGTACCTGGAATTTTTTTGTTTCCAGGTAGCGAATCAGGTTCCCCCATCTCCGGCTGTCTAGCTCGCCAGAAACGTCGTCGATAAGTACGATAGGATAGGAGCTAAATTTATACCTAAAAAGCTCAATATAGGCAAATATAAGGCTCAGAAACCCCATCTTCTGTTGACCCAAAGAACAGAACTCAAACGCATTGAGTCCATCAAAGCTAAAAATATAGTCATCCCGATGGGCTCCAACCTGCGTAACTTGCGCTTTTAAATCAGCAGATTCCTGATGACGATAAAAGTCAAAAATTTTTTTCCGGTCCCACAAAGAAAACATGCTCTCGAGGTCTAAATTTAGTTGATGTTCTTCCGCAAAAATTGCCTTAAAAGTCGGCCCAATTTGCTCATTCAGGCCTTTGAGGAAATCAATCCGTTTTCCGGTCAAAAATTCGCTATATTCCGCCACCTGTTCATCAATGGCCCGTAATTGGTTTGGAGCATTCTTTCCGCCTATGGCCAGGACGGTATTTCTAAACTTCATTGATTTTTGAAAACGACTCAGTGTTTTTTTATAATTTTCATCCATCAGCGATAAATGGGTATCCACCCACTGGCGGCGAAAAGTGCTGCTGGTATGAAAGGTGTACGAATCAAATGGATTAATAAATACAGAGGAAGAAGGAGTTTTACGGGCTTCTTTTTTATTATTAAGAAATCTTTCTTCTCCTTCATCGTTCATTCGCATGGAATACGCCATTAATTCGTTTTCATTGGAGAAAGCAGATTGAATGATTATTTCTGGCTGGCCACCCTCGATATTCAGCATTTGAGAGTAACCGGTATTTTTTCTGAATGATTTTTTATTTGTGAGGAGAAAAACAGCTTCTAAAAGGTTGGTTTTACCGTTTCCGTTATCTCCGAAGATACAGTTGATCCCCGGAACAAATTCAAAAACCGTTGATTTTAGGTTTCTGAAATTTTGCGGATGTAATTTCTTAATTTTCCAACATTCCATCCACAATTACAGCTTGAGAGGCATGATAATTCCCAGAAACTCAGGGAGATCATCAGCTTTCATCACAACAGGAAGAAGCTCGTTATTAAATTCAAACGTCACATCTGTTTCATTGAGAACTGAAAGACCTTCGATAAGGTATTTAGCATTGAATCCAATCTCAGTGGCCTTACCTTCGTACGCTATTGGTAGTACTTCTGTGGCTTGACCCAAAGCCGGGTGATTTGTCGAAATAACGAGCTCACCAGGACGGATATTGAGTTTTACTCCATTGGTTTTTTCATTCGAGAGAATCCGGATCCTCTTCACAGCATTTAGAATTGCATTACGGTCAATGTGGAAGCGATTAGTAGTCTTAGAAGGAATAACTGTCTGGTATTTTGGATACTCTCTGGCGATCAGTCTGATCGATAGGAAATATTCATTTTTAGCATTCACGAACATGAAAGAATCATCGAGAGAAATTGAAACTTCATCATCGGGATAACTATCAGCAATTTTTTTAAGTTCTGAGATCCCTTTACGAGGAACGATCACACCATCGACCAGGAACTTGTTTTCACCGATAAATTCATTCGTATCGAGGAGAGCAAGACGGTGACCATCAATGGCCACAGAACGAAGTTTTCCATCAGTGAGCTGAAGATAAATACCATTAAGGTACAATCTCGTTTCATCCGTAGAAATCGCATGAGAAGTTTTATTGATGATATGGGCTATTTGTTTTGTTTTTAAACGGAATTCTGAATTCTGGTTCTGAAAACCAAGCTGAGGAAACTCATCTGCACTTGTGATCAAAAGTGAATAATTAATATTTTTACAAGTGAGATTCAGCATGTTGTTACCATCAACATTCATTACGAGTTCTTCGTTTGGTAATTCACGTAAAATATCAGCAATGTTTTTGCTGTTAATGCAAAAACTGCCTTCGTTTTCAACTTTAGCGTTTAAAATAATTTTTGAAGATACTTCCAGGTCAGTTGCTATCAGTTCTAATTTCTGACCAACACATTTTACAAGGCAGTTCGTAAGGATTGGACGTGAGTTTTTCTTATCGACTACAGAAAGTACTTTGTTAACTGCATCTCTCAGCGCCTGAGCTTGAATTGTAATTTTCATAAAAAGTTCCTTAGGGAAGTTCAAAAGTTTTAACTTTAGTTGGGCCCTTAAGCAAGAGTAGCTGCCCCGATGATTCTTGAATTCTTTCCCTTCATAATAGTATTTATATTAATTCTTAATTCTATATGGCGCGGACAGTGTTGATGATTTTCGAGCTGGGCATTAATTTTAATGGGTTATCCTTAAGTTTCGCTAAAGGTATCCACTATCCTCTTTGAAACCTTTATTTAAACTTTCGTATATCTCAAGATTTTCCAGGTGAACTTTCACATCATCAACAGCTCAATCAGTTCTTTTCCATAGGTGCAGCCTGTTAAAAGCTTTATTTGTTTGTTCTTTTAAACCTGCAGCAACTTTTGTCCACAAATTGATTCACAATGTGGAAGCATCATCTGTGGACAGAAATTCATCCACAGTGGAAAGTGTGGATTTGTGTATGACATAGCTTTTTAAAAGGGAAAACTAGAGTTGTTTCTCGATGTCGAGAACCTGTTGAGCAAGTAATGACTCAATTTTAATCCGGTCTTTAATCGTGTTCACTGCGTGAAGAACAGTCGAGTGGTCACGGCTCGAGAAATAGTGTCCATTCTCTTTTAAAGTCGGTTTAATCATCTTGTTGATGAGATACATAGCAACTTGGCGGGCCCCGGCCACATCTTTAGTCTTGGCCTTGCCTCGCATGTCACCGATGGGAATTTTATAATAATGGGAAACAGTCTTAGCGATACTCTCAATAGTTACATACTTTTGGTTCTCAAGCTCTTCATTCAGCTTCAGGTGCTCTTTAGCTACCTCGAGATCAATATCTATCTTTAAGAGGGAAGTGACCGCTCCAAGCTTAACAAGACAGCCTTCGAGCTCTCTGATGTTACTCTTTACGCATTTAGCAATAAGACTAACGACGTCATCGCCAAGGTAAATATCTCTTTCAACGGCTTTCCGTTTAAGAATTGCAATACGAGTTTCAAGATCCGGCTGTTGGACTTCTACCGGAAGAGCAGAAGACAAGCGCGTGCGAATTCGCTCTTCAATTCCATCAATTTCTTTCGGTGGTTTATCAGAGGTAAATACGAGCTGCTTTCCGCGTTCCATAAGTTCATTAAAAACAGTGAAAAACTGGTTTTGTGTTCCGGATCTATCTTTCAATTCATGAATATCATCAATTATTAGAACGTCAGTTTTCTCGGTATATTTGCGTTTAAAATCAGAATGCTTATTGTTCTTAATCGCATTGACCATTTCATCCATGAATCTGTTCGCAGATGTCATTGTGATTCGCATGCTTGGCTTGTGTGAGTGAATGTAGTTGGCAATAGCATGGATCAAATGCGTTTTACCGAGGCCGGAATTCCCGTATACATAGAGAGCTGGATAAGTTTTTCCTGGCTCTTTTGCGACTGCCAGCGAGAGGGCGTGAGCAATATTATTTGATGAACCGATAACGAAATTTTCAAAGGTCTTATTAATGTCGATCTGGTGAGTGACTTGGTCATTTTGTTGGTGCTCGATCACTTTTGAATCGATGGCCTTATACAGATCGTCCTGGGTCGGACCAAGATCTTCGATAAAGAAGGTCGAGGTCTTTACGGACATCTCAGGTTTTTTTGCCTTTAATGTATTGAGGATATTTTCGTTGTTTGAGCTCAGAGTTGAACCGGCCTGTCCCATAACATGAATTTCGATCTGATAATGTTTTCCGAGAATCTGATAAATAGACTGTCTGACGATGTCGCCATAGTGAGTTTCAATCATCTTCTTTATGAAAGTTGTCGTGACAACCATCTCAACAACATCTTGCTTGATTTCAGAAACAGTCAAAGTATTAGAGAAGTAGGCGTGGAACTTGCTGGAATTCATCAAGTTCTTGATGTTATCCAGAAGCTCTTCTGTAATTGTCTTCAGTTCCTCAGAAGAAAACTCATTAACAAGTTTCGCCTCTGGGGCCATGACAGACTTAATCGCCTTCTCGATCACCACAGGATGAGCTGCTTGAGTTTTAGTTGCGATAGCAGGCTCAGTTGATCCATCAAGTTTTAGAAAATGATGAAAAGGAAACTTTTGAGTCATCGTTTCTCGATATAATTAGTTGAATGTCCGTTAAAAAAGTTCGAAAGAAATAACACCTCACCTTACCATTATCAACGAAGGGCCTCTAACAAGAACTTACTCTGACGCCGGTACGTACAAATCTTATTGACTTGTGCTGCGTGTTCCCTGTAATAAAGGGTACTCAAAATTTTACGTAGTTACTTTTCTTAAGGACGATTCATATGAGTATGCAAAAGAGAACTTGGCAGCCGAAAAAACTTAAAAGACTTCGTGGTCACGGGTTCCTCGCTCGTATGGCAACTGTTGGTGGTAGAAAAGTAATTGCTGCTCGTCGTGCTAAAGGCCGCAAGCAACTCACTGTTACTACAGGTACGAAGTAATTCTTAGAGATGAGTTCTGCCACTTTTGGCTTTCCTAAATCTCTCCGACTAACTAACAAAAAAGATTTCGAATACCTTCGTGAGCAAAGCTTTCGTAGCTTTGTTCACCCGTTAGTCTGTTTTTATAAGCCTACTCTCACCCAGGCACCCCATTCCCGTATTGGCTTCAGTATTTCTAGAAAAATTGGCAAGGCCCATGACCGCAATCGGTTGAAGCGTCTTATGAAAGAAGCTTATCGGAAAGACGGAAAAATTCGTGCCCTCCCGGCCGACATGCTTTTTGTGGTTACAAAAAAACCGGACAGCGAAGAGCAAATCCTGGCAGCTTTCCAGAAAGTAAAAAACCAGCTTCGACTTTCATGAAAACCTTCATCGATATTCTGATCCGTGGCTACCAGGTCCTGATCTCTCCTTTTCTCGGGCAAAACTGCAGATTTCATCCCAGCTGTTCGCAGTACTCAAGAGAGTGCTTTAAGAAGTTTTCCATTACCCGAGCTTTATGGTATTCATTTCGTCGAATTTGCAAATGTCATCCTTATCATCCTGGTGGAAACGATCCCGTTCCCTAAGGGTGGAATATTCTTGGAGTTTTTAAATGGGTTCTGAACAGAAAAACGCACTTTTCGCCGTCGTCCTCTCAGGGTTAATTCTCTTCGGATGGCAGTATTATTTTTCACCTCCCAAGGGCGGAGCTGCCCCTGTAGGACCGGCTGTTAATACATCTGAATCGGCTGCACCAACGACGGTTCCAAATCCGGTTATGGCCACTGGCTCTGGTCCTATAGAACCAACAGATCTACAGACTTATTCTGTTTCTGGAAACGACGTCACCCTCACTTTCGACAGCCACCTCACGGTTAAAAACTTCGAGAATAAACAAGCTGCTTTCAGTTTCGCTGATACTGTTGAATCTCAAAAACCAATGCGCGTGGAATTTGATTTTGGTAAAGGCTTTCAGACTTTGAATTTCTCACCATCTGGCGAGGCCAATAAATATCAGAGTTCTGAGCGCAACGTTTTCCTCAATGTAACTCCTGATGTGAATGGCTTTCCGTCATTTAATCTTACTTCTACTGAAAACTTCAAATACCGCTTCATTTACGAGTCAAAACAGAAAAAACTTGAGAATTCTCAGCAGCGATTTTTTACGATTTATACTGATGAACTTAAGCAGTATGACGTTAACGATGAAGACGGTGGTGACCGCGCTATCAAATGGGCCGGGATAGATTTCAACTACCACCTTTTCGCTCTCTATTTTGATAAAGAAGCCAGTCTCATTTACAAAAATGGCACTGACGGAACTTTCTCAATGTTCTCAAATAAAGCCGATAAGACTCTCGTTTACCACCTGGTTTTCGTAAAAAAAGAGTACAACTATCTCAACTCTCTCGGGCACAATCTCAAGCAATCAGTGAACTTCGGCATCTGGGGATTCTTCGCCGTCTGGATTCTTAAAGGACTCCAGTTTTTCTACCCGTACGTTCACAATTACGGCGTATCGATTATCCTCCTCACGCTTCTCATTCGTCTGATCACTTTCCCTCTCCAATACAAGTCGTTTGTGAGCATGAAAAAGCTCCAGTTGATCCAGCCGGAACTGAATAAGATCCGCGAAAAACATAAAGAAGATCCTCAACGTCTGCAGAAAGAGAGCATGGAACTTTTCAAGAAGTCCGGAGCAAATCCTGTTGGTGGATGTCTTCCGCTTCTCCTCCAGATGCCTGTGTTTTTTGCCTTCTATAAAGTTCTTTATTCAGCAGTAGAACTCGTGGATGCGCCTTTCATTTTTTGGCTCAACGATCTTTCGAATAAAGATCCATACTATGTACTTCCCGTGCTTATGACGGGAGCGATGTTCCTTCAGCAGAAGCTAACTCCGAATACAATTTCTGATCCTGTTCAGAAGAAAGTCATGATGTTCATGCCGCTCGTTTTCGGTTTCATCATGAAAGATCTTCCATCGGGTCTCTCCCTTTACATTTGTGTATCGACCATCTTTGGAATTCTCCAACAGCTCATGGTCTTCAATGCTAAAGGAAGTAAGCAGCCTGTTGTTGTATGAAGTTTCTCTATTCGGACGAACCGATTATCGCTGTCAGCACGTGCAATCTTGCCCACGCAGCGATCTCGGTCCTCCGGATATCCGGCTTCAATAATCTCTCTGATTTCGCCCCATTCTTTGAAAAAATCCTCTCCGGTCCTATAGAACCACGCCGGGTTTATTACACCCGGCTCAAAGACGGCGATCACTATATCGACGACATCTGCCTTACATTTTTTCAGGGCCCCCGCAGTTACAACGGTGAAAATATTTTGGAGCTGACTACTCACGGAAATACCCTCAACGTAGAGAGGATTATTGATCTTTTCACGAAGAAGGCAGGTCTTAGGCTCGCTCAGCCCGGAGAATTCACCTACCGTGCACTTAAGAACCAGAAACTGACCCTTTCTCAGGTGGAAGGTCTTGATCTCTTCCTTAACGCCAACAGCGGCTATGCCCTGGACCAGGGACTTTCTCTCCTTTCTGGTAGTCTCCATGAGATGTATCGGGAAATTTACGAACTTTTCATCAAGCATAAGGCGGCCCTCGAGCTCTCGATTGATTTTAGCGATGACATCGGCGACGACGCTGCCCAGGAACAATTTAATCTCACTCTTTCTGCTCTTATGAAGAAATTCGAAACTCTTAAAAAAAGGGTAGAGGTTCAGGGGCAAAATCTTATTGAACCTGAGATTGTCATAGCGGGCCTCCCTAATGCCGGGAAAAGCTCACTCTTTAATGCACTTTTAAGTGATGACCGGGCGATCGTTTCTCCTATAGCAGGAACGACCCGGGACTATCTTTCAGAGTCCATACTTATCGAGGGAGTGAAATACAAACTCTTCGATACTGCCGGCGTCAGAGAGGCGAGTGACCTGATTGAAGCCGAGGGTGTTCGTCGTACAGCCCAAAGATTGAAGACGAGTTTTTTTTCAATTCTCCTCGTAAACCCTTTCGAGATGCAGCCGGAGTTTTCTCAACTCATAACTCAGAAATTTGATCTTATTTTGTTCACTCATTCAGATCTTCCTCGTTTCTCGTTTAAAAAGGATGAGCTCCTGAAGCAGTATCCTAATCTCGGTCCTATGGGGGCGGTCAGTTTCAAACTCGAGGCTGACCTTGAGATGCTGCTTTCCGGGATAAACAAAAAGTACTTAGACGCAATATCTGAGAAACCTATTCTCTTGGATAGACATAAGGGTCTGATATTACAGATTAATCTCAACCTTTATAAATACAATTTATTGTCAAAAAGTGAACGAGATATCGCTATCTTATCCTCAGAATTAAATCTTTTGGGCCATTGTATTTCAGAATTGGTGGGTATAGTTTCTCCCGATCAAGTTTTAGGTTCAATCTTCTCCAATTTCTGTATTGGAAAATAATAGTTCCACGTGGAACATTTTCGGAAAACCATGACTCAGTTTGATGTTCTCGTCGTTGGTGGCGGGCACGCAGGAATAGAAGCCGCTTATATTTCCTCTCAGTTTAATCTGCGAGTCGCCATTATTTCTTTACCGGGAATTGGTTTAGCATCTGCTCCCTGTAATCCTTCTGTTGGTGGAGTCGGCAAGGGCCAAGTTGTTAGAGAACTTGATGCTCTTGGCGGATTGATGGGAATTCTGGCGGATAAAGCTGGAATCCAGTTTAGAACATTGAACGACTCTAAGGGTTTCGCTGTCCAGTCTTCGAGGGTTCAGATCGATAAGGAGAGATATTCTCTTTATGCCGAAGAGATCATCGGGAAAATCTCAAATATTACAGTCATAAAAGAGAAAGTGTTCCACGTGGAACAAGTTGAGAGCGGTTTTGAAGTGAAAACGGATACTGGATCATACATAACTCATAAACTCATTATGACTGTCGGAACTTTTCTTAATGGAAAAATGCATACTGGCTCCTCACAAACCCTTGGCGGGCGGATTGATTGTGAAAAATCCCCCGGTTTGCAGGATTTGTTTGCTCAAATCCAGACTCAACCACTGAGATTCAAAACAGGAACTCCTCCACGCCTGAATAAAGATTCTATCGATTACTCCCAGCTCGAAGAACAGCCATCAGATTCCAGTGTTCGCAACTTCCATTGCATGAACTCTGAGTTTGAAAGATATTCAACCCAGGTTTCTTGTTATCTCGCTCACACAAATGAGCAAACGATGTCGATCATTCGTGAGAACAAAGAAAAAAGTCCTATGTTCAATGGGCAAATTAAGGGGACTGGAGCACGGTATTGTCCTTCTATTGAAGATAAAGCTTTTCGCTATCCTGAGAAGCATGTTCATCACGTTTTCATAGAGCCTGAGGGTCTCGATCTCAGCACTGTTTACCCATCGGGAATCTCATCTTCTTTGCCTAAAGAAGTTCAAGAGAGCTATGTTCGCTCAATTCATGGACTCGAAAAAGCCGAAATAGAAGTTTTTGGATACGCAGTCGAATATGATGTCGTCGATACGACTACTCTAAACCTGACCTTAGAACACAACCATATCAAGAATCTTTACTTTGCTGGACAGGTCAATGGCACTTCCGGCTACGAGGAAGCCGCAGGACAAGGCTTCATAGCAGGAGTAAATGCATCTTTGGCCCTTAATGGCCTCGATCCGCTCGTTTTGAGTAGGCATGAGTCTTATATAGGGGTGATGATCGAAGATTTGATTACTAATCTGCGTGATGAGCCTTATCGCTTGTTCACGGCACGTTCTGAGAACCGACTTTTCATTCGCGAAGATAATACACTCATTCGAATGTCGCCTTATCGTGCACAGCTTTTCCTCAATCGTAACTTGGATATCTATCAAAGAGATTTCCTGGAACAGTTCGAATCTCTCTCTCAGTATTGTGACGAGACGATGATTCCGGAAACCTCAGTCCTCATGAAAGAATTCTCGGGCGCTGGGGAGCTTCAGCAGCTCACAAGAAGAATGTCTGTTACCGAACTTTTAAAGCAGGCCTGGCTTAATCCGATTTCAACATTGAAACGTATTCTGGATTTCCATGAAATTTCTCTCCATGGTGATCTTATACGTACGGCGGCCATTACCAAGAAATACGAAGGCTATATCAAGCGTGCTGATGGCCAGTTTGAACGTCTTAAGAAGATGGATAGCATGAAGATTGATTGGGAAAAGATCACGGGTTCGAACAATATTTCGTTTGAGTGTAAGCAGAGAATTCTCCGGATTCGTCCTGAGACATTCGGCCAGCTCAAACTCATCGAGGGGATTCGTCCCGCTACACTCGCCGTAGTTGCGGCCAAGGCGCTCTAGATGCTCGACTTCTCCATCCGCTATCTCCAAGTGCTGAAAACAAAGCTCGAGGGCCTGAACCTTACGAACATCCTTGATCCGGACGAATTTTACAACAAGCAGATCCTTGACTCGATCAATCCCTATTTACAGTCAGAACGGTTTCAGAAAAGTGTCAAGGAAACTGGTCTCGTCGTGGACGTTGGCTTCGGTGGCGGCTTCCCGATACTTCCTCTGGCCAAGCTGCTTCCAGATGTTCAGTTCGTAGGAGTTGAAAGCAAAAGAAAAAAAGTTGATGCCGTAAAATTGATCGCCGACGAGCTTGGCATCACGAATGTGAAACTCGTTCATTCACGCCTTGAAGATTTTTTGTTTGATAAGAAATGCACGGTCACTTTCAAGGCCGTAGGTACCATTGGTGATTATCTTCCAATCATTAACCGCACCGAAGGGATGAAAGTCTTCTTCTATAAGGGCCCAAATTTCGAGGAACTCGAAGGCAAAATGATTGAAAAATTAAAGAAGAGCTGGAAGCTGGAAGAAAATGTTGAGATCAAAGTTCCTGGCACACAGCAGCGTTTTTTAGTTGCCTTTTCTAGTCAGAATGTTCCACGTGGAACGTCTAAAATTCTTGTCAAACTTTCAGAAAATCTGTAAATTTTTAGCCTCTCAAACATCTTCTAAGAGGCACATAAATGGCTAAAATCATTGCAGTTGCAAACCAGAAAGGTGGAGTTGGTAAAACAACAACATCAGTAAATCTAGCGGCATGCCTCGCCGCAGCAGAAAAAAGAACTCTTCTCATTGATTTCGATCCCCAAGGTAACGGCAGTTCTTGTCTCGGTATCGAGAAAGAATCATTCAAAGACATGAACGTTTATCACGCTCTCATCAATGAAGAAGCTTTTGAAAAATGCATTTATCAGACCGAACTCCCTCTTCTTGATTTGTGTCCATCAAACAATGATCTCGTTGGTGCAGAGCTTGAGCTCGTTCACATGTTCGCACGCGAATCAAAACTGAAAGTCGCTCTCGAAGCGATCCAGGATAAATACGATTACATCATTATCGACTGTGCTCCGTCGCTCAACTTGCTGACGGTGAATGCTTTCACGGCCGCTAATTCTTACCTCGTACCGATGCAGACAGAATACCTTGCGATGGAAGGTCTCTCGCAATTGCTGAACACCGTAAGATTGATCAGAGCTTCTCTTAATCCGAAGCTTGCTCTCGAGGGAATTCTCCTTACGATGTACGACTCACGCAATAATCTTTGTAAGCTTGTGGCCACTGATCTTCAGAACCACTTCAAAGAGGAAATCTTTAAATCAATCATTCCAAGGAACGTGAAACTTTCCGAGTGCACCAGCTTCGGCAAGCCGATCATCCTTTATGATATTACTTCAAAGGGAAGTGAAGCCTATCTCTCTCTCGCTAGAGAAATTATTCTCAAGACTGAGAAACCATCGACAACTTCACACACGAAGATGGCGATCAACGACCGCATTCCAAAATTTGAAGACTATCAGGTAAATCCTTAGGAGATACGACAATGCAAAAAAATACGAAGATTCAACTTGGTAAAGGCATGGCTGCTCTCCTCGGGAACAACCCGACTTATAATGAGACTGCCCCTATAGAGGCAAAGAGAGAAATCCAGATCGAAACTCAACCGATGCTGGTTGATGTTGAGAGAATCATGGCCAACAAGGGTCAGCCTCGCAAAATATTCAAAGAAAAAGAACTCCTTGAACTTTCTGAATCCATCAAAGAGAACGGAGTTATCCAGCCCATCATCGTCGTTGAAAAAGACGGCATGTTTGAAATCATCGCTGGTGAGCGACGTTTCCGTGCAACGAAGCTTGCAGGCATTTCAAAAATTCCTGTGATCGTGAAACGTGCGACTAAGAAAGATATTCTCGTGATGTCGATCATTGAAAACGTTCAGCGTTCAGACCTCAACTGTGTTGAGGAAGCTCTCGCTTACTTCCAGCTTTTAAATGAATTCGAACTGACCCAGGAAGAAGTAGCGAAGAAGATCGGAAAAGAGCGTTCAACAATCGCAAACTTCCTCCGCATTCTAAAACTTCCAAAAGACGTGATCATGTTCTTGCAAAAAGATCTGCTCTCTTTCGGCCACGCTAAAGTTCTCGTCAGCCTTTCAGATGACGAGCTGATCAAGCGACTGGCCAACGAAGTGATGACGAAAGGACTTTCAGTTCGTGAACTCGAAGAAATGGCAAAAAAGTCAAAAAAACCTTCGAAGAAATTGGGAAGCAATAAATTCATAGCTGAGCAGTACGGCCAACTAAGAAACAAACTCGAGCAAAAGACCGGTTACCATTTTGATGTGAAGAGCAAAAAAAATGGCGGCGGGGAAATCCTCATCAAATTTAGCAACGAAGCTGAATTTAATGATATATTTTCTTATCTGATGAAATAACGCTCCGGAGATCCCTTGACCCGCAAAAACGATATCTGTGCCATCATTGAAGAAGGCTGTAAGTTTGAAGGCAATCTTTCCTTCAGCGGAACCGTTCGTATTGCGGGCTACGTGACCGGTAGTATCTTTTCCAACGATACCCTCATCATTAGTGAAGGTGCGATCATCAACGCTGACATTAACGCAAATATTGTGATCATTTCAGGTTCAGTGAAAGGAACCATCAAAGCATCTTCGCGCGTAGAAATCAGACGCCCCGCGCGCTTTGAAGGTACAGTGACGAGTCCAAGTCTCATCGTGGAAGAGGGCGTTATTTTCCACGGAATCACGAAGATGAAAGACAAAAAATAAGACCCATATCCCTTGACGAAAGCTCGCCCGGGCCTTAAAAATTTATTGCAATTTAATTCGCACATTTAAGGTACAAAACCATGGATACAGTCACAGCTATTTTCACACAGCTGGGTGTAGATAACACCTTGTTGCCTCAATTCATTATTGTTGTGGTTATCTTTGTTCTCGCTCAGCTTCTTTTCCTCGGCAAGCTCCAGACAGTGCTTGAAACACGTGAAGAAAAAACGGTAAAGCTTGAGAGCTCGGCTGATGAAACAATTGAAAAAGTTTCAACCATGAAAGCTGAATACAAAATAAAAATGGACGATGCAAATCGTACTGCTTTGAAAACAGCGACTGATAAAAAACAAAAAATCGCTCTTCGTTACACTGAACAATACAAGCAGACAGAAAAAGAAGTGAACTCTTTCATAGATGCTTCCCGTACTGAGTTCAGCAAAGAAGTTGCGAGCAATAAAGAAAAGTATCTTGCGGAAGCGGATGCCCTCTCTCAATCACTCGTTCAGAAGATTCTTCAATAAGGATAGCTATGCGTTTTTGGACTGCTTATGCAATTTTAGCTCTTGGGTTTATGACAAAAGCGATGGCAGAAGGTCATGGCGGCGAACATCACGGTTCAGTTTCTGACCTGATTGCTCCTGCTGTTAACGTTGCCCTCCTGGTAGGTTTTCTTGTCTGGAAACTCAAAGGACCTATCGCTGCACATTTCGCTAAAATGGCCGACCAAGTTTCAAACACTCTTGAGCGCGCGAGCCTCAAGTCGAAAGAAGCGAAAATTATGCTTGAAAACGAGCAGAGAAAAATCGCAGGCCTATCGAATGAAATAAAATCAATCAATTCACAATCTGAAAACGACGTGACGAATTTTGAAAAAAAACTTTCAGCCGAAGTTGAAGATAAATCACACAAGCTCAAGATCGACGCGAATTCAAAAATCATGGCCGATAAAAAAGCCATGGTCGATGCTTTGAATGCTGAACTTCTTGATCAGGTTGTGAAGAAAACAAAAGCAACGATCAAGGGTAACAACGATTACCAGAACAAAGTTTCTACGAAACTTCTCCAGGGTTTATAAGATATGAGAGAACTTACTGTTGCTAAAGTATACGCGAAATCACTCCTCGAGCTTGGAGATGAACATAAAATCAAGCTCGCAGACGAGCTGGTTCGTTTAACAGAAACAATCAATAAATCGAACCAGCTTGAAAACGTTCTTTTCATGGAAGTGTTTACACTCGAAGAAAAGAAAGCCGTTTTCATTGAAGTTGCGAAGAAGCTTGAGCTTTCTCAGATCACGACGGAGACGATTAAATTTCTCATCGATGAAAAACGAATCGGCATTCTTCCTCTGATCATCAAAGAAGTGATCGTTATGGATGACGAACGTCGCGGTTTCATCAAGGGAACAATAGAAGGAACTCAGGCACAGATCGATCCCGTCTTTAAGGCGAAGATTGAAGGCTTTCTTAAAACAAAGCTCGGCCGCGAACCTCACCTGGACTACGTACAAAACAATAATTTAAGTGCCGGTTATAAAGTGACAGTGGAAGATCTGCAGTTGGATGCTTCACTCGATAATCAGTTACAACAGTTTAAACAATCAATTTTAGGCGAATAAAAATTACCCAAAAAAAGGGAAGGATTTTAGATGAGTACATCAATTAGACCTGAAGAAATCACAGGAATCATCAAGGACAGAATCGCTAACTTCGAATCGCGTCTTCAGATGAATGAAATCGGAACAGTTCTCACTATCGGTGATGGTGTGGCACGCGTTTTCGGTTTGAAGAACGTTCTAGCCGGTGAGCTCGTAGAGTTTGAAGGCGGAGTTAAAGGAATGGTTCTTAACCTTGAAGCGAATAACGTAGGGATCGTGGTTCTCGGTAACGACGAGTCCATCAAAGAAGGCTCTACTGTTAAGCGCACAGAAAAAATCGTTTCTGTTCCTGTTGGTGATGCTCTTCTCGGGCGCGTAGTAAACGCGATCGGCGAGCCTATCGATGGCCAGGGCGAAATCAATACAAAAGAAACTCGTAACGTTGAAATTAAAGCGCCGGGAATTATTGCCCGTAAATCAGTTCACGAGCCTATGCAGACTGGTATTAAAGCGATCGATGCAATGATTCCAATCGGCCGTGGTCAGCGCGAACTTATCATTGGTGACCGTAAGACAGGTAAGACAGCTGTTGCCGTTGATACGATCATCAACCAGAAAGGCAAAGGCGTAGTTTGCGTTTACGTAGCTATCGGCCAGAAGCAATCAACTGTTCGCCAGGTTTACCAAAAACTGATGGAAGCTGGTGCTCTTGAGTACACAATCATCGTTTCTGCGACTGCTTCTCACTCTGCTCCACTTCAGTATCTTGCTCCGTACACTGGCTGTACAATGGGTGAGTACTACCGTGATCAAGGTAAGCACGCTCTTATCGTGTACGACGATCTTACAAAACAATCTCAGGCTTACCGTCAGCTCTCTCTCCTCCTTCGTCGTCCACCAGGCCGAGAAGCATTTCCTGGAGACGTTTTCTATATTCACTCACGCCTCCTCGAGCGCGCTTGTAAAGTGAATGATGAATTGGGTGCTGGATCTCTTACAGCTCTTCCGATCATCGAAACTCAGGAAGGTGACGTTGCTGCTTACATTCCTACAAACGTAATTTCGATCACAGATGGCCAGATCTACCTCGAGTCAGATTTGTTCAACGCTGGTATTCGCCCAGCGGTAAACGTTGGTCTCTCAGTTTCTCGCGTAGGTGGTGCTGCTCAGATTAAAGCAATGAAAAAAGTTGCTGGTACACTCCGCCTCGATCTCGCTCAGTACCGCGAACTTGCAGCGTTTGCTCAGTTCGGATCTGACCTTGATGAAGCAACTCAGCGTCAGCTGGCACGTGGTGCTCGTCTCGTTGAACTTCTGAAACAAGGTCAATACTCACCAATGGATGTTATCGATCAAGCTGTGTCTATCTTCGCAGCTACGAAAGGTTACTTCGATTCAATCCCGGTTAACAAAATCGGCCAGGTTGAGAAAGACCTTCTTGCTATGCTGAACTCTCGTCAGGCCGACATGATGAACCAGATGAGAGCTGAGAAGCAGATGTCTGCTGAGAACGAAGCAAAAGTAACAGACCTCATTAAGAACTTCGTAGCTAGCTACAAAGTTTAATTTAAGGAACAGGCCATATGGCAAATATTAAAGAACTCAAGAAAAAGATCAAGAGTACCAAAGGTACTTTTAAGATCACGAAAGCGATGAAACTTGTTTCTGCTGCAAAGTTGAACAAAGCTCAGGTGCGCATCTTGGGTCTTCGTCCATACTCGAGCGAGCTTGAAGATACAGTAAGAACTGTATCTGCTCTCGCAACGGACTACAGCAATGAATATTTCCTTCCAAAGGATAATAACAAGGCCGTTGTTCTCGTGATTTCTTCGGATAAAGGTCTCTGCGGTGGATACAATTCTTCACTCGCAAAAACTGTCCGTCGTTTCACGAACGAGCACAAAGATGAAGATCTGAAGTTTTATTGGATCGGAAAAAAAGTAAAAGAGCTCATCTCGAAAGATGTGAACTCTGGTAAGCACTTCACTTTCGTTAAAGCTGACCCAACATACGAAGAAGTGAGAAAAGTTGCGGACGAACTCGGTGCCATGTTCATCTCCGGTGAAATTGGCAAAGTTTACGTTGCATACAACTCGTTCATCTCGGCGATCGCTTTTGATTCCAAGGTGAGACAGCTTCTTCCAATGCAGGTTTCTGCTGCTGATAAAGATACGATCAAGGCAAAGTATCCGTACGACTTTAAATATGAGCCGTCGGCTGCGAACATCCTCGATACTCTCGTTCCAGAAGTTTATCTCACGACTGTTTATACCTGCGTTCTCGATGCGATTGCATCTGAACACGGAGCTCGTATGAATGCGATGGAGAATGCTTCGAAGAACTCAAAAGAAGTTATTAAGAAATTATCTCTCAAAATGAATAAGATGAGACAGGCCCGTATTACAACCGAGTTGATCGAAGTTGTATCTGGTGCTGAGTCTCTCAACGGTTAAGGGGTCATAAATGGAAAACACAGGCGTAATCAAGCAAGTATTGGGACCTGTAATCGACGTTGAGTTTGCTAACGGCAAACTTCCGGCGCTTTACAACGCTCTCAAAATCACGAACAAAACTCTGGGCGGCGGTGAAGGTAACCTTACAGTGGAAGTAGCATCTCACTTGGGTAACAACATGGTTCGCTGTATCGCTATGGACGCGACAGAAGGTCTTGCTCGCGGATTAAAAGTTACGGATACAGGCAGACCAATTCAAGCTCCGGTTGGACGCGAGTGTCTCGGCCGTATCATTAACGTTATTGGGGAGCCGGTTGATGAAGCTGGTCCTTTGAACAACAAGAAGAGCTATCCAATTCACCGTGAAGCTCCTAAGTTCGCTAACCAATCTACTAAGAAAGAGCCATTCTTCACTGGTATTAAAGTTATCGATCTTCTCGCTCCTTACCTCAAGGGTGGAAAGATTGGTCTCTTCGGCGGAGCTGGAGTTGGTAAGACAGTTCTTATTATGGAACTTATTAACAACATCGCTACTCAACACGGAGGATTCTCTGTATTCGCTGGTGTAGGTGAACGTACTCGTGAGGGTAACGATCTCTGGCACGAAATGAAAGAATCAGGGGTTCTTGAAAAAACTGCACTCTGTTACGGCCAGATGAACGAGCCACCCGGAGCACGCGCACGTGTTGCCTTGACTGGTCTCTCTCTCGCTGAATATTTCCGCGATGAAGAGAAGCAAGACGTTCTTTTCTTCGTTGATAACATCTTCCGCTTTACTCAAGCGGGTTCTGAAGTGTCTGCCCTCCTCGGACGTATTCCGTCTGCGGTAGGTTATCAGCCAACTCTCGGTACAGAGATGGGAGCTATGCAAGAACGTATTACATCAACAAAAGATGGATCAATTACATCAATCCAGGCCGTTTACGTTCCTGCGGATGACTATACCGATCCAGCTCCTGCTACAACGTTTGCTCACTTGGATGCAACAACAGAACTTTCTCGTCAGATTGCTGAGCTTGGAATTTACCCTGCGGTTGATCCACTGACTTCTTCATCTACGATTCTTTCTGAAGAAATCATGGGTGCTGAACACTATGCAACTGCTCGTCAGGTTCAGTCAGTTCTCCAGAAGTATAAAGAGCTTCAGGATATCATCGCGATCCTCGGGATGGATGAGCTTTCGGAAGAAGATAAAATGCTCGTGGCACGCGCTCGTAAGATCCAGAAGTTCCTCTCTCAGCCATTCTTCGTGGCCCAGCAGTTCACTGGTATCGATGGTCAGTTCGTGAAAATCGAAGACACAATCAAAGGTTTCAAAGCAATTCTCGCTGGTGAAGTAGATCATCTTCCTGAACAAGCTTTTTACCTCGTTGGTGGACTTGAGATGGTTCATGAGAAAGCTAAAAAGCTCTCTGAAGGGAAATAATTATGGCATCTGCATTTAAACTCAACCTCAACACTCCAAAGGGTGTGATCGTAAAAGATCTTGAGTGCAGTGAAATCACAATTCCTACAGTACGCGGGGAGATTAATATTCTCCCTGAGCACACTCACATTCTTACGGAATTGAGCACTGGAGTTCTGACAGCAAAAACAACAATGGGAACCCGTCATTTTTCTGTTACGGCCGGTCTTTGCCGTGTTCTTAAAGACACTGTGACAGTTCTTTCTTTTACTTCAGAGAAGTCTGAATCGATTGATCTTGATCGTGCAAAAACGGCCAAGACTAAAGCGATGGATCGTCTTTCAGGAAAAGAGAACCTTAACGATGTTGATCTTATTAAGTTCCGCAGAAAGCTCGAAAGAGCGGAAATGCGACTCAGACTTGCGAATCTGAAATAGTTAAATCAAAAGGCCCTCTCCGGAGGGCCTTTTTTTTAGTTTTGCCCCCATAGGACCAATGACTACTCATGGGCCTGCCATGAATACTCACCAAAGAAGTCACTTCCATCTCATTGAATAATCAAAATCGACCGACCGTGACAGCTGGACAGGCGAATTAAAAGATCTTTTCCCTTAGGATATTAAGTAATGATGTCTTTTGGAATTCGCATTCTTGGTTACGTAACGATTCTTGCTGCACTTTTGGTGGGATCAATCGGCGTGCGTTTTCTTGTTCCTCAACAAACAGTTTTTCTCTTTGATAGTCAGTACCTTGAAAACATCCGTGACTTTAAATTCTCTCCGGTAGTAACGGAAGAAGTGGTTACACCTGAAATTGCATTCAACGAAATAAAAATTCACGTCACACGACCTGTATATAAAGCTGTGGCACTTGCTCCCGGGAAGAGGGTTGTTGTTGAAGAAGTTGTGATTGCAGAACAAAAAACTAAAATCATCGTGACTCAAAAATCTGAA
Source organism: Bacteriovorax stolpii (assembly GCA_945883845.1). Classification (GTDB taxonomy): domain Bacteria; phylum Bdellovibrionota; class Bacteriovoracia; order Bacteriovoracales; family Bacteriovoracaceae; genus Peredibacter. Next base: position 50,827 of record CAMCYI010000007.1, read on the forward strand.
TTAAATTTTCATGAACAGGTTGTCTTGAATGTCGTTGAATTCAAACACGTGATCGTTGCTAATAATGAGTCACTGTTTACGGGTGTTCACATAGAAGCCGTTGCTGTCGCTCCGGCAATTATCGAAGACAAAGTTAAAACGACACTTGCACAGGCCGATAAAAAAGATTCTGTTAAAAGTACCGAAGAAGACCTGGATGCCATGTTCTTCGAATATCCTGTAGCAAATGCGAAACCGGTAGCAGCCGCGGTTCAAACTGCTCCAGCCGTGACTACTCAAAAAGATTTTACAGCTCCTCAATCGGAAGTATCTAAAAGCGTACCTCAGGATGATGATGTAGAAAGTCTCTTCTTTGACTATCCAGCGGAACCAGAAATCACTGGCGCAGCAGCCGCGCCGGTCAATGAGATACCAGCGATGACTGTGAGTAATCTCAAGCAGATTCAGGAAAGTGAGAAAGCAACTCCGAGTCCTGAGAAAGCAGAAGAAGTCTCTTTGAATGATATGATGGCCTTTGACTACTCAGGCATGCAAAAAGATGTTCAGGCGAATAATGTTCCCAAGGTATCTTCCATGAGTACTCACCACAAACCTCAGGTTCGCAAACCAGCTCCACAAAATAATGATTCCAAGAAAGGCCTTGTACAGGAAGAAACACTTCCTGAAGTTGAGGCCTTCCTTGCTTCTAATAAGAGCGCACTTACAAAAACAACACATTATCCGGCCCGCACAATTATTCAGCTAACTTCGACAGACTTTCAAAAGCCGCAAATAGAAACAAACTTTGAGATTCGTTTTAATGATGATGCCTCAGATGTTCGTGAAGATTATGGAACTGGTTCAATCACTCTTGAAGATGAGCTCCGTCAGGATCGAATGACAAGATCTGTGACAGTATTGAAGCGTGGATATGTACCAACGAACAATGATTTGATCCTTGAGAAAGGTGAGACGACACTTTCACTCCCGGTGATTGAAGAGCGTGCCTTTAATACAATGATGGAGCCATACGGTAACAGAGGCTTCATTGGTGCAGTTTTGGTTGAGCTTGACGACAATACTGACGATGCAGATCTCGATTCTCCTTATGGAAAAGCACTTCCTCTTGATGGTGACCTGAAAGTTACTGATAAAGATGATTATCGTTACAAGTTGTTCCTCGGCGTGCGTGCAGGAAATGCACTCCTCACTTACCGTCATCAAAATCGTCAAAGAATTTCTAAGATCATTCATGTCCATGAGCAAGAAGTAACTTTTGATGCGAACGAGTTTGATAATCTTCAGCGAGTAAGAGTTTCTCTTCAGGAAGAAGAGCTTCTTGCCAGCGGAAAATCGTCACTGGTCACAAGTGCTGAACGTGTTCGTGTATTCGCTACAAACAAGACGGCGAAAAAAATCAATCAAAGCACCTATGAACTGGATTTTGGATTGGGCCTGTTGGGTGAAAGAAATTACATTGAATTAAACCATCAGGACGAACCCGTGTTCGTGGGAATTCGTCAAAACAAGACAGTTCATGTTCCTTCTGAGAATTTCATGAGACACGTTCTTGCCAATCTGCCCGGCCATGATATGACGAACCGTTGTGTTGTTCAGATCAATCTTCCTAAGGGTCTTGATAAAATCATCGTTGGTTCTGAGTCGGTTAATGAATCTCTTGAAACTAATACACAATTGCTTGATCAGGATGGAAAATTCTACGACTCACCTAGTGATAAGACGAAGAAAATCATCATCATCGGCGAATCACAGGGTTCTGATTCATTCAGTCGTGATGGCCGAATCAATATCAAGCTGAATTATGTAGATGGATCTGTAGAATATCTTGGAAGTTACTGCTCACCAAACAGCTATCTCGTCGAACAACTCTGATTTTTTAAAAAAACGGCCCAATCTTTCGGTTTTCTTGTCGCCATCTGTGAAATGGTTAATTCTACAAACTTATTCTTTGGCAAAGATGATTTCGCCGTCACAATCAGTCCACGCGGATACTCTCGAGAAAGGTCCTGGAGCTGGTTATTATGGAAAGAGACATCATCCAAGATGTCACCCTCTAAAACCTTGTTTAAGCGAAATGAGCACTTCGTGAGAAAGAATCTGAGACCATCATCGACGTCAGAGCGATCGTGAGCATGGAGATCGTCATAAAGTTCTTCCTTGTAGGCCAGGACACGGGTTAGGGCGAGAAATTCACTGAAAAAATTCTTAGAGGCGAAACCAAAGTGTTCAGAGTCAGAATGACGGATGATTTTTTCGAGGTCAATGTCCTGGCTGGCGAGTCGGCGTTTTGATTTAAGTAAATGTCTGGTGCCGGAGTTGTAGGCAGTTACAGCAAGATCCCAGGATTTCATAATCTGGAAATTCTCTGACATAAGATATGAAGCGGCGACAGATGCGACACCTACATTTGAACGGTAATCAACATGAATAGTTCGCTTGGGAACATAGAAACTCGCTATCAAAGGCATGAACTGCCAGACCCCCAGTGCGCTGACTTTTGATTCTGCGATAGGGTTGAAACTTGATTCAAGAAAGGGAATAGCAAAAATTTCACGAGGTAGTTTTTTTTCAGTCAGAAAATCCCGGATGAAATGCTGATATGGCATGGCACGAACAATTCCCTGTTTGATGAAGTTTGCCTGACCGGTCTGGGTGCGGATATTTGTGCGTAGTTTTTTGAAAAACTCTATGCGAGGGCCGCGGGCCACAGGCAGGGTCGCTCCCGCATATTTTATCATGCGGTAAATTGTCTTGGATCTTTGCTCCAGACTATAAGGATTTCGGGTTAAATGTTCGAGATCATCTTTCAGGGTGAGGAGTTTTTCTTCGCTCAACTTTTCCTGAAGTGAGTAAACAGTGAAGCGAGGAAGGCCTTTGTCATAGAGTGCTGAGAAATCCAGGACTTTATAAATGAGCCGGAGATTTGTCCTGTCATGAAAAATAATCTGACTGGATTCAAACTCGGTATAGACCAGAAACCAGAAATAAACAGTAGGTTCAAAATAAGGTTTCATCTTAAAGAGAGGTGAAACTCTTTTGTCTTCATCATGTAGATATTTCTGAACGCGATTGAAATCAGACCACGAAACTTCTTCGACATCACTTCGTTTGGTTCCGGGAAGAGAATAGAAAAGTTTCTCGACCCCAAAATCAATATCAGAAGCAGTAAAAAAAATCCCGAGCATCAGGAAAAGAAGATATTTATAGAATCGCATTATCGAGGGCTCAAAATCTGCATGGTGCGCTTATATCCGGCTTCAACTGCGTGAGTAGATGTATCTGGATTTAAGGAAAATGAATTTGAAAAAAATAAGCGGTAGTCGTGATGGTCTGGAAAAATATCGATGAGCTTAACTTTTGGATTGATATTCAATTTTCTTTGGAGAATCGCCATGATCTCTCTGCGATGGCTTTGTGAGAACTTTTCCATTTTCATGTAATCGTTCACTGTATCCATGATATCGATGGCCTTTGCGCGTTCAGCACGGTGAGCGATAATTTTTTTCTGAATCATCAGGTAGATTGACTGGATGGCAATCGGAGGCATTCCGTAGTTCACCAGGGAGCCAACTTCATCATGAAAGTGGTACGGCGTATGCGTCCACGAACTGATGATCACATCACATCCGTTATCTTCGGCTACGTGAGTTGAAAGTGTTTCGCGGATCTCTCCGTCGATATAATAATCCACTCCGCCCGTGTAACGATTCTTGATCGGGTAGGGGCAGTAGAACGGAGGAACGCTCATTGTGGCCGCTGTGGCGTGAGAAATATTGGTTCCGGTGTAATAAACCGACGTACTGTCATGACTTGGATTCGGATAATTAAACTTGGAGAAGATCACCTTACGGGAGTGATCAAGCTGAGTCGCTACGATAAATAAGTCTGCGGCGTAATCTTCGAAATGATCATTTTCGATCACATTATTCACCAGATATTTCCGCAGGCCTTCAGTCGTAAAAAATCCCGGAAGAGAGATAACCGGTTTGAGAAACGTTTTAATAATTGAAGGAAGACCTTCAAGAGGATGATACAAATCGGACTTCGGCGCCTTAAGTTCCGGGCGTTTGAGCGTGAACATGTCTTTGTAAGTAATACCTTTGAGTTTAGATCCCTTAACGCCAATAGTGGCCTGGATCACGTCCTGTGGAGTGTATCCACTGGCAAGATAAACACAAATCAATGCGCCAGCGCTGGATCCGACAAATGTTCCGATTTCAAGGCTTCTTGGGTTTTGATTCTGTGCCGGTTTCGAATTCTTGTTTGTTTTAAGATGGAAACCCAGCTCCTCGAGAGCGAGAGTTACGCCCAGATGCCAGGCCGCTGCCTTAACAACACCGCCTGATAGGACCAGTGCTATTTTCTTGCCTTTGAGCTCGTTTAAATCAACTGAGTTCATCGATCAACTTTGTTACTTAGATTTTTGATTTTGCACATCTCCATCGGATTATTTATGATTATCGTTAATACTTCAAGGAGGATTAATGACTGCCACGGACGGAGTTTGGCTATCCATAAGCGACTACTCACGATACAAAAGTGTTTCGGTCTCTACGATTCGTCGGCACATCAAGAATAATATCCTCAAGCACCGCGAAGAGGATGGAAAATATCTCATCTACGTTCCTTCGATGGAACGTATTAAACTTCGTGAAGAAGAAGAAGTCCTCAGGCTTCGCCTCGAAATCGAACTTATGAAATCACAAGTCCGCGAACTACGTGAGGAGAACAACGAAATGCGCATGCTTGTTGATCTCTACGAAAATAAAAAAAGTATCCTGGATACACCTCCGGAATTTCTGTTTATCCATGATTAAATTTTTCATCACTTTTATTTTTCTGATCTCATCTCAAGCATTTGCTCAGTCTTCCGTGAGGCGTTGCACGCTGCTGCCGATTACTGACAGTGTCGGTGGCGCCATTGGCTTTAAAGTATTTGAAGAAGTTGAACATGAACTTAAGTCGAGCAACTGGTGTACCTACGTTTCAAATTCAGGAATGATGTCTGTTTTTACGCGTTACCGTGAAAATCTTCCTCGGCATTTAAAAACAAAAGAAGTCCTCCAGACTGTCTCAGAAAAACTTAAAGTTGGATCCATACTTCGTATCTCCATCATCAATGATCTTAAAGGTGTTGAGATTCAGATGGAAGTGATGGGGGAAAATGGTGAAGATCTTCTCTTCAGTGAAAAAGCAATACTCAATTCAGATGATGTTGACGTTATCACCTCTACCGTCCGGAACTGGATGGATATGTATGCGAAGATGATTCCTTACGATGCGAAAGTTAATGGAATTCTCGGTGATCAGATCACACTTGATGTTGGTAAGGGTTATCCTATCCAGGTTGGTCAGCGCTTCGTGGTTAAGCGAATGGTGGCGAAGAAAAAACATCCGCTCCTGAAAAAGATCGTTGATTGGGAAACTGAAACAATGGCCGAAGGTAAGGTCTTCAATGTTTCCGATAACCAGGCACTTGGTATGGTGAAAGTCTATAAGACGGATAAAAAACTCGCTCCCGGTGACTGGGTTCGCCTTGAGCAGTGGAAAGAAGAAGATAAGCCTGAAAGAGATTATGAAGAGAAAAAAGAAGATTCACCAGGCACACTCGGAATTGTTTCCCTCGCCCTCTTTGGAACTTCATCAAGCGTAGATACGACAACACCTTCCGGTTCTCGCAGAATGAGTGGGCGACTTCTTGGTGCCGACATCCGCGCAGAGGGCTGGATCACCCGCCAGTTCTTTGGTGCTGTTGAACTTGTCCGTTCTTTGGGAACTCTAAAAAAATCTTCTGGTAAGACCGATACCAAAGATGTGGATGTCACTCACAGTACGTTTAAGCTCACTGGTGGATACAAATACCTTCCAATTGGGTTCTTTTACGGGCCTCAGGTAGATTTTTTTGGTGGTTACGCCAACTACTCTGCAGATATGGATTTTTCAAAAAAAGATGGTTTTGGGAAAAACAGTATTTCCGGAATACTTCTCGGTGTGGGTGCGAACGTTCCGCTGAGCAGGGAATACCGTTTTTTCGCTCAGTTTGAATTCCTGCCGTTTCCTGGGTTTAAGGACGATGATGGTACTTATAAAACGAGCAAGAGCGCCTCTGCCATGGAGCTTGAGTTTGGTATGAAATATCAGATCAATATCCGTACGACCCTAGACGTAAGTATTGAAACTCTGGCGCGTAAAGCGACGTTTAATTCAGACTATAAAGAAGTGTCATATCAGGACAATCGCTTAAAGATTGGAGCATCTTTTAACTTTTGATCATCAGTCGCTGAATGTGATAAAAATGCATCATGACCATTCAGCGAATTCAAGAGCTAGAAAAGCTCATTCTCCACCATAAAGAACGTTATTATCGCGGCCATGCTGAAATCTCCGATGAAAAATATGACAAGCTCGAATCGGAGTTAATAAAGCTCGATCCAAAAAACCCGATGCTTGAACTCGTAGGTTTCAAACAAACAGAAAGTTTAAACAAAGTTGAACACCAGAAGAAAATGCTTTCACTGGATAAGACTTATGATGAAGCTGATCTGAAAAAATGGATTGAGAAAGGTGATGCCGTCAGTGTTTTTAAAATAGACGGTTCAAGTTGTTCACTGATCTATGAGAATGGTCATCTTGTTACTGCGAAGACCAGAGGAGATGGGCAGTTTGGTGAGAACATTACCAAAAAAGCTTTGTTCATTGGTGATATTCCAAAATCCATAAAGGACAAGCACTCGATCGAAGTCAGAGGTGAAGTATATTGTATTGAAGAAAGTTTCTTCCAGCTTACAAAAGAAATGCAGGAACTAAATTTAGAAACTCCGACTTCACAACGTAACATTGTGGCGGGTCTTCTCGGCAGGAAAGAAAATATCCAGCTCTCTCGATTTTTGAGTTTCAAGGCTTTTGATATTATCTCAGATGATAAATTTAAAAATGAGCATGAGAAGCTCGATAAACTCAAAGAACTGGGTTTCGATATTCCCGACTACGAAATTCACAAAAAATTGAAATCGATAGATGCACGAATCAAGACAGCAAAAGAATTCATGGTCGAGGGAAATTATCTCATTGATGGACTTGTGTTCATTTACGATGATCTCAAGGTTCATAATGAGCTGGGCGAAACAAGCCATCATCCTCGCTATAAAATTGCCTTTAAGTTCGCCGGTGAAACGAAAATCGCTAAAATAAATGAAATTGAATGGGGTGTTTCCCGCAATGGAACTCTCACTCCTGTTGCACTTATTGAACCTACGGAACTTTCCGGCGCAGTAATCGGTCGAGTGACGTTGCATAATTTTGGTATGGTACAAAGTTTCGAGCTCAAGGCCGGTGATAAAATTGAAATCATCCGTTCCGGTGAAGTCATTCCTAAGTTTCTGGGAATCGCAGAGAAATCTCGCGGGAAATTTACGTATCCAACGAAATGTCCGAGCTGCGGTTCTGGGCTTGTTATTCAGGATATCTGGTTGTCATGCCCCAATAAGATTTGTCCATCGAGAGTTCTCGAAGAAATCCTGAATTATGTGCGCAAGGCAGGCATTGATGATGTTTCTGATAAACGGTTGCAGGAGATGATAGATAAGGGTCTCATTCAGGGGATACCAGATCTCTACAGGCTTGATAGTGAGGCCATGTTGGTTCTCGATAAAGTGAAAGAGAAGCTTGCCAATAAAATGTATGAGAATATCCAGAAAACAAAAGAGCAAAACCTCGTTCAGTTTATTTCCGCTCTTGGAATTGAAGGTCTCGCTATGTCCAAAACTGAAAAGATTATTTCTCAGGGTTATAATACGCTGGAAAAAATCCAGTCACTGACGCTAGAGAAGATGCTTAACTTTGAAGGTTTCGCAGAGAAGTCTTCAACTGACATTCTTCATTCGCTGAATAAGAAGAAAGATCTCATCGACGAACTTCTCAGCGTGGGGGTCGTCGTGAAAGCGGATGAAATAAGTCTTGGGGAAGGCCCACTGGCCGGTAAGAAATTTTGTATTACGGGTGAACTTAGTTCTCCCCGTCCCCAGATAGAGAAACTCATCAAGCAGAATGGTGGGGTGATGGTGAGTAGTGTTTCCAAAAATCTGAGCTACCTCGTTACCAACGAGGAAGAAAGTTCATCTAGTAAATTTGTGAAAGCGAAGAATCTGGATGTGCCGATCATCAACGAAAAAAAGCTTAAGAAGCTTATTGAAGGGTAATATGGCCAAGATCAAAACAGTCTTCACTTGCCAGGAATGCGGGTATAAGTCTGCCAAGTGGCTCGGCAAATGTCCTGACTGCCAGCAATGGAACTCTTTTTCTGAAGAAGAGAGTATCAAAGAAAGTAAGGCCGCTCCTAAATCAATTTCCGGAAGAGAAACACGTCCGAAGACAATTAATGAAGTTGAACACGAAAACGTTCATCGATACTTCACCAAGATGACCGAGTTTGATCGCGTAATGGGTGGTGGTGTAACGATTGGCTCACTGACCCTTATCGGAGGGGAGCCCGGTATCGGTAAATCCACACTTCTCATGGAGGTGTGTGGAAAACTTCTTACCGAATATGGAAAAGAGCGGATTTTATATGTGAGTGGTGAGGAATCTGAATCTCAGGTTGCACAACGCTCAAAGCGCCTCGGAGTCAGTAATGACGGCTTTTATATTTACAATGAATCCTGCTGGCAAAAGATTCTGGAGCAGGTCAAAACACTCAAGCCAAAATTTCTTGTGATCGATTCAATTCAGACGACTCATTCAAACCAGGTTGAGTCAGCTGCGGGAACTCTTACTCAGATTCGTGAAGTGACCTACGAGCTCATGAACTATGCCAAGGCCTATGACCTCACCTGCTTCATCATCGGGCACGTGACAAAAGAGGGACAGATCGCAGGACCGAAAGTCCTGGAGCACATGGTTGATACAGTCATTTATTTTGAAGGTGATCAGCTTGGGCAGTACCGCATGCTGAGAGTGATGAAAAATCGCTTCGGGAACACGAATGAAGTGGGTATTTTCGAAATGCAGGAAAAAGGTCTCGTGGAGATAAAAAACCCTTCGCAATATTTTCTTGAACAATCCCTTCCTGGATCATTCGGAAGGTCGCTGACCTGTATCCTTGAAGGATCTCGCTCTCTGTTTGTGGAGATTCAGGCACTCGTCGTTGAAAATAAATTTGCTCAGGGAAGAAGAACAACTCAAGGGCTTGACTCGAATCGCGTGGCGTTGCTAGTTGCTGTTATAGATAAATATCTAGGTATCCCGCTTTCATATAACGATATTTATGTGAACGTTGTCGGTGGGATGAAACTTACCAGTCGTGAAAACGATTTGTCGGTCATTGCTTCTCTTCTCAGTTCTTATTATCAGATCCCTGTTCCGAACGACACGATCTTTCTGGGCGAAGTAGGACTTACGGGTGAGGTGAGATCAGTTCCGATGATGGAAATGCGCCTGAAAGAGATTGCCCAAATGAATTATAAAAGAGTGATCACATCTAAACGAGTCGCTGATGATTTGAAAGGTAAGTACAAGCTTGAGCTCGTGGGCATTACCAAGGCTTCCGAGCTCAAGAATCTTCTTTTTCAGTAATTATCTGTCGAGATAGAGGCGTTTGATCGTGTTGTCCCAGAGATCTTTTTTCTTGGTGTAGTACGATTCTTTCTCTGTCCTGAATTCTTTATCAAGTTTCCAGTATTTGCCCATATTCTCTATGCTCACATCTCCGCGGGCCACGAGGCATCCGACAGCAACACCGAAGGCCGTGGTATCTGTGACTTCAGGGCGCAGAATATTCTTCTGTGAGAAGTTTGCCTGCATCTGCATGAGAAGGTCATTGGACGCAGCACCACCGTCGACTCGAATGTCATTCAGATCAGCGAAATCTTTTTTGAAGCTTGATACTGAATCGTTAACTGAAAGTGCAATCCCCTCGAGACAGGCGCGTGCAATGTGTCCGTTGTGGGTATCGCGTGTGAGGCCAGTGATAGCGGCTTTTGCTTCCGAGTTCCAATACGGAGTTCCGATACCGGTAAAAAAAGGCAGGAAAAGAACATGTTCCATTTGCGAGAGATCTTTCACTTCATTTGCAAGAGTTGTGACTTCAGGTGAAGACTTGATAGATTTAAGATTATCTCTTAGCCATTGGACGGCCGCACCTGCGATGTAGGCGGAGCCTTCGAGAGCATAAACTTTTTTTCCGCGGAACGAATAAGCCGCTGTTGTAAGAAGACCTGTTTGTGAGTGAATAACTTTCTCGCCAATATTAAGCAGAAGAAAAGCACCTGTACCATAAGTACATTTCAAATCTCCCTCGCGCACACACGCCTGTCCAAACAAAGCCGCCTGTTGATCTCCGAGAATAGAGAGAACGGGAATGCCATCCGGAAGAAATGAACATCCTTTGGTTTCACCGAAAGTTGTAAACGATTCTTTGATCTCAGGCAGGCAGTCTTTTGAGATGCCAAAAAAAGTCAAGAGCTCAGGATCCCATTGAAATGTTTCGAGATTCATGAGCATCGTTCGCGAAGCATTTGAAGCTTCGGTCGCAAAAGCTTTTCCTGAACTTAAACGGTAGAGGAGAAAGGTATCGATCGTAGAAAGACACAGATCCTTTCTCTCGCTCGCAACTTTAACTGCCGGGACCGAATCCAGGAGCCAGCGCATTTTAGTTCCGGAGAAATATGGATCAAGTGGAAGGCCTGTTTTTTTTCTAAGGCTGGTGTATTTCGATCGCTGTTCGTCACACCACGAAGACGTCCTGCGATCCTGCCAGACGATGGCATTATTTAGAGGTCTTCCTTTCTTATCGTAGGCGCAGGTTGTTTCACGCTGGTTGGTGATCCCAATGGCTTCTATCTGCTTAGGATCTATTTTCTGTCGCTTAATGATAGCTGTAACTGAAGTCTCAACCGAGCTCCAGATGTCTTCAAGGTCGTGCTCGACCCACCCCGGTTTGGGATAGATCTGGCGATAATCGACTTTTTCTTTATCGAGGATTTTGAGGCTTTTGGAGTCCATGAGAAGTGAAGTCGAGCCCGTCGTGCCCTGGTCGATGGCAAGGATGTAAGTCATGATTTTTTCCTTAAATCAGAGAATAATGTTTATTTTAGTCTAACTGTTGTGACACCCGGTTTGTCATTAATGATGAGGTTTGCGTAGTATTCCCAGTACTTTCCGAGATTTCGGTTCATGATATTCACAAATCCGAACGAAATACCGGCTATGGCGACGAGCAGTAGAATGAATTCCACGAGGGCCTGACCCCTATGCTTGAGGAGTTTTGAGCGCAATCTTAAATGTGTCGACAGCATTTGCCATGTCTTCATATTCAGTACCATTTAGGGTAGGATCAGGACGAACTTATGGATAAAAAAACACAAAAATTCATTCCTCTTCTTCTCTTTATTTTAGCCTTCACGGGCTTTCTTTCCACACAAATTATCTGGGACACCTTTAAGCTTAACGCTGAACAGGTAGATGAGGGGAAACAAAAACACTCCGTTTATGAGACTGCCTTCCAAGGCCTTAATTTGACGACTTCTGCGAAGGAGATCATCGAACTCAAGAATGAGAAGGCCCCCATTGTTGTCCTGAATTTCTGGGCATCATGGTGTCTCCCGTGTCTTAAGGAATTTCCGAGCCTCGTTAAATTTCAGGAGAAATACGCCGGTAAAGTCAAAGTCATCGGGATTAATGGGGACGAAGAAAACCCTGAAACAAACATAAAAAAAACAGAAGCAAAGTATAAGCTGAATTTCCCGTCAGTTATTGATCCAGACAGCACGATCTCAAATAAGTTCCTCGTCACAACGTATCCAGTTTCAATTGTCTTTTATAAAGGCAAAGTGATCTACGAAAATAAGAAGCTTCACGACTTCATGGACACAGAGTTTCTGGCCCTCATCGATGAAAATCTAAAAAATTAATTACGGTAAAGAAACAGAGAGATTTCGTCCCCAGCTGTAAGTGACCTGTGACAATGTCTCAGTCTTGAACAGCGTGAAGCGTGGATTTAGTCCGGCCTGAATAGCACCTTGAGAATGCAGCCCGAGAGCGTGGGCCGCATTGAGAGTTATGGCGGTCCATAGTTCGGCCTGATTCAGTTTCAACTGTTGAGCTGAGACTGAAGCAATCAGCAGAAGATTATCGCAATGACATGAGCCAGGATTAAAATCTGAAGCTAGGGCAAGCTTGAGGCCCGCATCCAGCATTCTTCTTGCCGGTGCCAATGGCTTACCGATAAAGAAAGCAGTTCCCGGCAGCAGTGTTGCCACTGTCTGGGATTTTTTTAACGCCTCAATTGATGAATCAGAAATTTTCAATAAATGGTCGGCGCTCAAACAATGAAACCGGGCAGCGATTTCGGCACCATGGTTATCATTGAGTTCATCAGCATGTAGCTTGCGTGAAATACCTAAAGACCTGGCATGAGAGAAGAGTGCTTCAGTATCCTCAGTGGTGAAATAATTTTTCTCGTGAAAAATATCTACAGCATCAATGACATCAAGGGGGGCCAGTTCTGTCAGGAGAGGAAAAACGACTTCCTTCATGTAATCAGCTGATGATGCGAAACTCTTTGGCACATCATGAGCCGCGAGAAACGTATTTCGGATTTGTATTTTAGGGGCATATTTCTTTTTCAGGCGATCAATGATGAGAGAAAGTGCTTTTTCCTTTGCATAATTTAATCCGTAGCCTGATTTAATTTCTATAGAACCCACACCATAAGAGTGAATACGTTCAATGCGTTCGCATGCTTTCTGGAATAATTCATCTGGAGATGCGGCGTTGGTCTCTTTCATCGTGAAGAGAATTCCGCCACCACGCTTAGCAATTTCCTCGTAACTTGTTCCGTTGAGGCGATCAGCATATTCACTCGAACGATCGCCACCGAAAATCAGATGCGTATGAGAATCGACGATCTCCGGAGTAAGGACATGACCAGTGAGATTAAAACTTTTCTCTTTAGAGTATTCTGTTGGAAGCTGGTCATCAGATCCGGCCCAGAGAATGGAATGATCGTCGAAGACAACGGCAGCTGATTCTATGATGCCGAGATCTTCAGGTAATAGGTGACGGCCGTCTTTCTGAAGACATGGAGAGAGCGTGACCAATTGATTGAGGTGACGATAGACCTTGATCATAAAGCTATTATGCCATGGTCAGAAGTTTAAAAGCAGGGTTTTTTTAGAGGGAGAACTGGTTTTTCGGTGAGGCCTGTAACGAAAATTCTTTTGTTGTCTGAAGACCTATAGGCGTTCGCCTTGAACCATACGACAACCGATGGAGAGAGCAGCTTGTTATCAATTTCAAGAGGAGTAATTGAACTTTCATCAAGTTCTGCGTCCTGGGCGATTGCTTTGTCTTCAAGCTTGGCGATGACGACGGATTTGCATTCTTCGACGATTTCATTAACGTCGAAGGCGTGGCCTGTTAGGCTCGAAAGCATTAGCAATGTTGTGAGCAAAACTTTCATCAAATCCTCCGGCGCTTAAGAATACACCGGGAACGGATTTAGAAGGAAAGTTTCCGACGTAAGTCTGGAAAATATCCCTGTCAAAAGTTTAAACACTATCCGCTAATTTTGCGAAATCAGAGGGAGGGAAATTTTATTTTTGTGTCCTTGCTTTTAGCAACGTCGAGGGCGATCTCGTATCCGGCGTCTGCATGACGGACAATTCCCATGCCAGAATCTGAATTGAGGACTCGTGAAAGACGTATATCCATCTCCGGAGTTCCGTCACAAACGATAACCATGCCGGAATGCTGTGAGTATCCCATTCCTACACCACCCCCGTGGTGAAGTGAAATCCAGCTCGCACCATTGTTAATGTTGATCATGGCATTCAGCAGGGGCCAGTCAGAGACCGCATCTGATCCATCTTTCATGGCTTCAGTTTCACGGTTCGGACTTGCGACACTTCCGCAATCCAGATGATCACGACCGATCACGATGGGTGCTTTTACTTTCTTTTCGCGAACAAGTTTATTGAACAGGAGAGCTGCTTTTTCCCGGTCTCCGTATTTCAGCCAGCAGATACGAGCTGGCAATCCCTGAAATTGAATCATGCGACCGGCCTTATCGAGCCAGTTGATCATGGATTTATTTTCAGGGAAGAGTTCCTTGATGGCCTCATCGGTCACTCTGATATCATCCGGATCTCCCGAGAGAGCGACCCAACGAAATGGACCTGAGCCTTCACAGAACAGCGGACGAATGTAAGCAGGGACGAATCCCGGGAACGAGAAGGCGTCTTTCACGCCGACTTTCTGGGCACCGGCACGAAGGTTGTTTCCGTAGTCGAAAACGTGCGAACCTTTCTTTTTGAACGCAATCATCACGCGTACATGCTGACCCATCGTCTCGTAAGAATATTCTGTGTATTTTTGTGGATTCGTTTTTCTAAGATCTACTGCTTCGGCCAATGTCATTCCTGCCGGAACATAACCGTTAAGCGGATCGTGTGCTGAGGTTTGGTCTGTCACCAAATCCGGTAGAACTCCCTTATCGAGGACGTACTCAAAGAAGTCGACAGCATTTCCGACCACGCCTATAGAGAGTGCTTCACTATTTTTCTTCGCCTTCAGGGCAATATCAAGTGCCTCATCAAAACTATTCGCGAGAACATCCAGATATTTTGTCTTAAGACGTTTTTCAATCCGGGTAGGATCGACATCACAGATGAGACAAACTCCTTCGGCCATCTTGACTGCAAGAGGCTGAGCTCCACCCATTCCACCGGTACCGGCAGTCAGAACAAGCTTGCCTTTGAGTGTTGAGTTCTCGCCCCAGTGCTTTCTGGCCGCAGCCATGAATGTTTCATAGGTTCCCTGGAGAATTCCCTGGGTTCCGATATAAATCCACGATCCGGCCGTCATCTGGCCGTACATCATGAGACCTTCGTCTTTTAATTTATTGAAGTGATCCCAGTTGGCCCAATGAGGAACAAGGTTTGAGTTTGCGATAAGAACACGAGGGCCCTGAGGATTGCTCGGGAAAACAGCAACAGGCTTTCCTGATTGTACGATCAGTGTTTCATCGTTTTCAAGATTCTTAAGCGCCGTAATAAGATCGTTAAGCGCTTTATGATTACGAGCAGCCTGGCCATTCCCGCCGTATACGATGAGATTGTCACGATCTTCAGCGACGTCGGGATGAAGGTTATTTAAAAGGCAACGAAGTGCCGCTTCCTGATGCCAACCCTTACAAGTAAGTTTGTCGCCCGTAGGTGGAAGTGGAATTTGCTGAGTCATAAAAATCTCCTTAAGCGAGAGGACCGATAACGGATTCAACCTCAGAAACAATTTCTTCGGATTGAAGAAGGCGAGCAAGATTCTCAATGTCCTTGTAAAAAACCCGGTCTTCATGAATCGGCTGAACGTGTTTACGTACGAGAGTCATGACTTTTTCGAGGGCGGGTGATGTTTTCAAAGGGCGCAAAAACTCAAGGCCCTGAGTATTGCAAAGAAGTTCGATTGCAAGTCCGTGCTGGACGTTATTCACAACCTCCAGAAGTTTTCTTCCGGAAGTCACCCCCATCGAAACGTGATCTTCTTTATCGGTTGATGTCGGGATCGAATCCACAGAAGCGGGATGGCAGAGATATTTATTCTCTGAAGCGAGTGCGGCCATCGTCACATGTGCGATCATTAGCCCGGAATTGAGGCCGGAGTTTTTCGTGAGAAACGCTGGAAGATCCGAGAAGCTCGGGTTCATCATCTTCTCAACTCTTCTTTCGGCAATACTGCAGATTTCAGCGAGTCCCATGGCCAGGTAATCCATCATGAGAGCAAGAGCTTCACCATGAAAGTTACCGCCGGAAATAACATCACCTGTTTCAATGAAGACGAGTGGATTATCTGTGACTGAGTTCAATTCAATCGTAAGAACTTCTTCCGCGTGGCGAAGTGTCTGTCGGCAAGCTCCGTGAACCTGTGGAATACAGCGGAGTGAATATGCATCCTGAACTTTGCCGTCTTCTTTGTGAGAAACAACGATCTCAGAACCTTTGATGATTTTTAAAAGATTGCGAGAAACATCGAGCTGGCCTGGTTGCGGCTTCAGGAGAGAAATACGCTCATCAAAGGCGGAGGCAGTGCCTCGTACAGCATCGAGAGTCAGGCATGAAATGATATCGGCTTGCTTCATGATTCGTTTGGCATCTACGAAAGCGAGACAGCCCAGTGCCAACATCACCGACGTTCCATTAATCAGAGCGAGACCATCTTTAGGTCCAAGCTTCGCCGGCACTTTACCAATCTGATGGATCGCGAAGTCTGAACGTACAATTTTTCCTTCGAATTCCACATCACCTTCACCGATAAGGGCCAGGGCAACGTGTGATAGTGGTGCAAGATCTCCAGATGCGCCGACACTTCCTTTTTCTGGAATGACAGGTGTGATGCCATAGTTGATGAAGTCGAGAAGGAGAGCAATCGTTTCAGGTGTTAAACCTGAATAACCCTGGATGAGGCAGTTCGCGCGGGAGAGCATGATCGCACGGGATACTTCACGCGAGAATGGACGGCCAACACCTGTACAGTGAGAGCGGATAAGATTGTATTGCAATTGCTCAAGGTCTTCCGCCGCAATTTGCATTGAGGCGAGAGCACCAAAGCCCGTGTTGATTCCGTAAACAGGCTTGCCCTTCTTCACGATATCCATCACGACCTGGCGGGACTTCTTCATTTTTTCGAGAGAGTTACTGTCGATCGAAAGTTTCACTTGTCCGGTCTTTGCACGCGCAATGGATGTCAGTTCATCAATCGTAAGATTTAAACCTGTGAGCTCATAAGTTTGGGCCTGAGAAAAATTCGTCATAAAAAACCTTAGCGGAGTTTATTCACGCGGGAGAGATAGTCTTTGTTGGGTTCAGAGAAGATGTAATTTCCAGCGACGAGATTGTTGGCCCCTGCCTGAATCAGGTAACCTGAGTTCTGGTCATTAATTCCGCCATCAACCTGAATCTGGAAATTGAATTTGTTTTCGTGACGAATTTTATCCAGTTCGATGACCTTGTCGACAATCTCAGGGATAAATTTCTGCCCACCAAATCCTGGATTAACACTCATGAGAAGCACGAGATCGACCTTGCCCCAGATGTACTTAGGCACAACCGAAAGTGGTGTTGATGGATTAAGTGAAATACCGACAGAGGGATAAGACTCTTTGATTTTTGCAATTAAGCGGTCGTGGTGAACTTCTGCTTCCCAATGGAAAGTGAAGTTATGGAGACCTACGTTTTTAAACGTATCAACGTAGAGATCCGGATTTGTGACCATGAAATGAGCGTCGAGTTTGTGCTTACTGACTGTCTTAACTTTGTTGAGAACAGGCTCACCAAAGGTGAGGTTCGGAACAAAGTGGCCGTCCATGACATCAAGGTGAAGCCAGAGATCATCAACAGCGTTTAATCTTTCAAGCTCAGTCTTAAGTTCTAAAAAATTAACAGAGAGAAGGCTCGGAGAGATCGTAATCGACATATTATTCCTTTCCGGTGCTGATAATGATTTCTGTTTTAATGCCGTTCAGAAGTTCGCGATCTGAGCAGGCCTTTTTTCCTTCAAGCTGGATCTCAGAAAGCCTGAGACTTCCGTCGAGACATCCGACAATCAAGGAGCCCATATCGTTTTGGGATTTCCCTGGTGCAATTTTGGCATGGTAATTTTCTGCGAGGAGAACCTTTAGGCGTTTTCCATTGAGAAAGCAGTAAGTGCCAGGCCAGGGATCTAGAGCGCGAACGAGATTAAGTATTTCCTGACGGGACTTATGGGCAAAATCGAGAAGACCATCTTCTTTCTTCAGTGTGGGAGCAAAAGAAACTTTCCCTTCATCCTGAGGAGTCTGGATCATTTTTTTATTGAGAATGATCTGAATCAGGTCATTCATCGCAAGTGCGGCCTGGTATTTTAAACGTGTATAGAGCTGGCCACCATTTTCTGTCGGAGAAATTGCGACCGTGTGAAAATGGACGAGGTCTCCAGCGTCCATTTTTTTGACCATCTTCTGGATCGAGACACCTGTTTCAGTGTCGCCATTCATGAGGGCATATTGAATCGGTGCAGCTCCACGATATTTTGGAAGAATGGAAGTGTGAATATTAAAACAACCGATCTTCGCGATGTTCAGGAGGTCTGTTCCAAGAAACTGGGCAAATGCGAGAACCACGATGAAATCAAGTTCCTCACTTTTTAATTTATCGAGTAGTTCTGCTTCTTTATTCACATTTTCACATTGAACGAAAGGTATCTTGTGGGTCTTGGCGTACTCAATGACTTCTGGAGATTTTAAATCCATTCCGCGACCTGAGGGACGATCCGGCATAGAGATGACAAGACGAAGATCAATGTGCGGATGGTGGGCCAGCAAATCCAGAGTCGGAACAGAGAAATCCGGAGTTCCGCAAAACGCGACCCGAAATTTTTTCATCGTGCCGCCTTCTCTTTGGCCATTTTCTTTTTGTAGAAATTCTTTTTGAGGTTACTCAGTCGTTCGATGAAGACGATCCCTTCAAGATGATCGTTCTCATGCTGGATGCAGATTGAAAGCATGTCATCAGCTTCCATTTCTTCAAATTCGCCTTTCAGGTTTTGATACTTCACGTGAACTGCCTGATAGCGTTTCACTTCTTCGTATACACCGGGAACCGAGAGACAACCTTCTTCATAAGTCGTTGTTCCGCTGTTTCCTGTGAGGACAGGATTGATAAACACTTTGGGATTGAAGTTAGAAAGTTTCCAGTCGTCTTCGCCACGCGAGTTGGTCATTTCTTCGCGATCGTATTCAACATCAAGAACAAAAAGGCGAAGGCTTTGTCCTACTTGTGGAGCAGCGAGACCAATCCCGGGAGCATGATACATAGTGAAAAGCATGTCTTTCACCAGCTTCTGCAAGCCAGGTCCAAAATCGGTGACTTCCGAGGCCTTCTTTGAAAGGACAGGATCAGGGTATTTAACGATCTCTAATTCGTCCCCTGCGAGTTCATATTTTTCAAGATTCATAGTGCTTTTTTATAGCACAATGGAGAATGAAATTAAATTGAGAGTTTTCGATTCTTAAGGAAGGTCCATACGACGTAAAGCATGAAGACCGAGGGAACCAGACCAGTGGCGACAAGTGGAGGCAGTTTACCTGAGTTTCCGAAGGCAACTGATGAGCTGTAAAGTACCCAAAAGACGACAGTCGTTAAGAGGGTAATCACAACATTTAATCCAAATGAGCTGGAACGACGGTTCGGGTTAAAAATAGTGGATAGGGGAAGAAGGGCGAAAACCAGACAGGCAAGACTCAGGAATACTTTGTTCCAGAGGATGACCTGATATTCTCCAATATTAATTCCCGTTTTAGACAGCTTTCCAATGAACTGGCGAAGCTTGAAAAAATTCAGGGTTGTAAGATCCGCTTCGAATTCTCCAAAGTCCTCAGGGCCCTCGCCCAGCTTCAATGTAAGATTTCCGCGAACCTGCTCCATGGGAAAAGCCGAAGAGTCGAGGTTGGTATATTCGATGGCATCCTTGAGTTGCCAGTGTTGATCACCGGCAAAAATCGCAGCACTCGAGCGAATGATTTTTACGCTGGTGTTTTGTTCAGAGAAAAAATAGATCTCAAAATCTTTCAGAGATTTTTTTTCGCGATCAAAATATGCAAACGAAGCGAAATAACCCTGTGATTTGTACCAGAACTTTCCGCCATCCAGGGAACTCCTCGTGAGGTACTTACCTTCATTCAGGCGGCTTTTTTGAATTTCCTGCCGTTTTATTTTATTCGCGTATGGTTCAAGATATCCAAGATTCAAAAACTGTAACCCTACAACAAAAAGTGAGCAACCAGCGACAAGAGCGTATATATGTGTAAAAGAAAAGCCAGCTGCGAGAATTGAAATTAATTCTGCGTGTGCTTTAAGTTTGTTGAATGAAAAAAGAGTGGCGACGAGACAACAAATTCCCAGCATCTTGCTCATGAGGTCCGGCATCTTCAGAGAGTATTCAAGAAGAACACGTGGAACATCTTTACCCTGAAGGAATCCATTGATCAGATCAGCTGTTGAAATCAGGAGAAAAAGAACGACCACAGCACCGATGTAATTTTTAAACCATTCCTTAATGATGATGCGCGAGATGAGGAGCATTATTTGATTATAAGCGGCAGGACCAGTTTTGAAAATAAAAGTAAGGCCGGTTTAATGATCAGACGCGAGAAATATCTCGCAGCAAAATGATGCTCATACTTCGGTACAACGATAGACGAGTGGCGATAGTAGGTTTCCACGATTTTCATCCCCCAGTGGCGTTCCAGCAGCCAGTCTTTTAACTGACGAAACTCGTGCGTAACGACGTCGTTCTCACCATAGCAGAAAGTCACAACGTAGCATTTCTTGGATTGAATAAAAATCTGCTGATAAGCGAGTCGAAAAGCCGCTTCGTTTTTAAAGCTTGCTTTCTTAAGCCATTTTCTCATGAGCTCCGAGTTCACAACCTGGTAAGGCTGGTTGGCAGAGAAATGAACGAATTGATCAAGGCATTTTCGGGACTCTTCGTGAAACTTCGGATGGGCATCGTACATACGGGCCATCTCAAAATAAAGATGGCTGATCATGAGCATTTCAGTGAGTTCTTTTTTCTGATCAAAGTGCTGGATGCGAAGTGAGTAAATATCTTTTGCACGCTTGGCCTCTGAAAGAGTTTTCAGATAATCAGTCCAGCGAGCGAGCGCATTTCCCCAGTCACTCACGTCGAGAGATTCTTTTCCAAAACGAACAGTCGTAATCCGATTCTCGTATTTATGCTTGAGAACCAGGTTTCGCTCTCGTTCTTCACGGGCCGCCCTGCCGGTCTTATTACTCATACGAGACTTATCGGATGAAAGTTGTAAGGGGTTAGAATTTTAAGATCGCAGAGAGGGCCGTATCAACCAGGCTCTCTTTCTTGTAGATATATGTTCCCTTACCAAAACTCTCGGAGAATCGCTGAGCGAACTCAACGCCGAAGCGTGGGCCTACCCATCCAACTCCATACCCATAGCCACGAAGCTTGGTGATATTGTCGTAAGAGCGTCCGCCGCGAATAAAGAAATCATCAAAAAGATTCATTTGAATGGCGACACCCCAGAGAGACTTGTCCATGACATCTTTGGAATATTGGGAACCTACGTCTGCCATGAGAATGAGAGAACTGGTCATTGCTTGCTGGAATCCAATCAGAACTCTTTCATCACCTGGATTTGTGCGGGTCGGATCCACAATAACTAAACCGAGATAACTTCCTTCGTTGAGAATGAAAGTTGAGCCTACTCTCATCTGATGATGGGTGCGATGACGCTTGTTGTATTTTTTCGGAAGAGTGTCCCGGATGTAATTATAGCTGAACCCTACCGCACCTTCTGCCCCTACAGGGGCTGCGCCGTGGAAAACCATTTTTTCGCGCCCAAAACGATTTTCATCTTGTTGAAGATAAGCAATCCCGCCCTTTACCCCAGCAGAATGGTCGGACAAAAAATACCCCGAAGACTTATTATTTTTTGGGAACTTATCCGGGATTGTTTTTCGCAGAGAGTTTTCCTTACGCAACGAGGTTGAATAAGATTGTAGGGAAGCTGAAGAATCCCCAAAAAATGCTGCAGACGCTGGATTAAGAATGGCGGCTTCGGTAGAAAGTATGCTCGCGACACCCGTACCGGCAGTTGAGTTTAAGCGGGTTGTCTGGAACTCACGAATCTGGGCGAAAGCATGTCCTGCTGTGAGTATTGTTGCTAAAATAATTAACTTCTTCATAATGAAAAATGTAGAGAAAAAATATCTCTAAAACAAGGAACATTTGTGAAAATCAGAAAAGCCATTATTCCTATCGCCGGTAAGGGCACTCGTTTTCTCCCAGCGACCAAACAAATAGCCAAAGAAATCATTCCGATCATTAATACGCCCATGATTCATTACGTAGTCAAAGAAGCTGTTGAAGCCGGCATCGAGCAGATTATTTTTGTGACTTCTTCAGGGAAGTTTTCAGTGGAAGATTACTTCGACAGAAACCTTGAACTCGAAGCGTATCTCGAGAGAAATAATAAATTCAAAGAACTCGAATTAATCCGCAAGATCGGCTCCATGGTAGATGTGACTGCCGTCAGACAAAAAGAGCAATTAGGCCTTGGCCACGCTGTCCTGATGGCCAAAAATATGATTGGTGATGAACCATTCGCTGTTCTGCTCGGTGACGACATCGTTATCAATAAAGTTCCTGCGATCAAGCAGCTTATGGATGTTTCAATGGGAAATAACGGAGCGTCTGTCATTGGCGTGATGGAAGTTCCTAAAAGTGACACGAGTAAGTACGGAATTGTGAAAGGGGACATCGTTAACGAGAAGACTCTTCGGATGACGGGTATGGTGGAAAAACCGAAGCCTGAGGACGCGCCGACCAATCTTGCCACTCCTGGTCGATATATTCTTACTCCAGATATTTTTACGATCCTGGAAAAAATCCCACGTGGTGCAGGCAACGAGTATCAACTTACTGACGCGATCAACGTTCTTTGCATGGAAAAGGATGTTTTTGCTTATCGCTTTGAAGGCGAAAGATTCGATACTGGAAATGTTCACGGTTATCTCGATGCAACGGTAGATTTTGCTCTGAAAGATCCGGAGACTCGTGATAAATTTGTCGCGTCTTTAAAAATTCGTCTTGCAAAATATGGAATCCAACTATGATTAAGTTTCTCGCCCTCTTAGTTCTTTCATCTTCTGCGTGGTCTTACGTTCCGACTGTTGAATCCCTTTTTCGTCACGGGGCCAATCCAGACCTTACTGCTAATGGTGTTGTCCTGAATCTCGTTGTAAAAAAGATTCATTCCACAGCAGCCGAACCAACTGGCGAGGTATCTCTACTGAAAGAAGAAAAAGCGGAAGATTATTATAAGCTGTACTTCAATCGAATATCAAATGAAGGACTAAAAGTTTCCCAAGGCCGTTTTAACAATGCGAGTTTTGCAGAAACAGCACTTGAGCAAAAGATTTATTTTCCAAACTTCTCCGCCTACACAGTAAAGGGAAGTGTCGAGCAACTGGAAAGAGGATTACTTTTCTCTGCACTTAATTCGATACTTTTTAATAACGGTGCCCATATGGTTAACTACCTTAAGAGCCTCGGGATTCCTGTTCGTTTAAATAACGATTTAATTAATCGTGAAAAAATCGATTATCTCGCGAGCTATAAGCGGTATCTGAACCTCATCAGTCGAGATCGTAATGCCCGAAAAACAGAACCGAATCCGCTCAAGCCGGAGGATCCTGTTGCAAAGGCTAGAATTGATTCGATCATGGCCGGATCAATGTATATCGACACTCATCAAGTGAAGCTTGGACGTGAAGACGGAGAGATGGCATGGATTGTAGAAGCAGGAAATTTTCATGCAGTGGTTTCCTACAAAACCCGGGACGTGCTGAAACTATCTTATAAATCCCAGGCCGGTGATGTTGAATTTAGTTTCAAAGACTACTGGCTTGCAAATGGTTCACACAGTGCTCCTCGCTATGTGCTGATCAAAACTCTTACGGGCGAAAACTACCAGGTTGAAATCACCAGCATGAAACATTTTGTTGAGAGAGATGACGAACTCGTGAGACGTCTGAACCGTTGGGAGCAGATTCTCAAAGGCAAAAATAATACTGATCCTCGCCCTGAATTTCTTCTTTAATGAATGTCGCCCGCATTGCTGTTAACTATCCTCTAAAAAATAACGGTCTCCTTTATTTTTATGAGGGAGTATTGGAGCGCGGGCAAATAGTTGTGGTTCCACTCGGACATCGCACCTCCCAGGGGTGTGTAATCTCCACTGATGAATCTGAATCTGTTGAGTACAAGCAAACTCCTCAAGACAAGATGAAAACGGTTATCTCCGTCGTTCCGGACTTAAAACTCAACGAGAAAGAATTGGAGCTCTATGAGTGGATGGCCGGATACTATCACTATGGCCTGGGCCAGCTCATCTTTGATTGCCTGCCTGAACCCAAGGTACTAAAAAAACCAAAACCACTGAACATGGAGAATGGCGAAGGCAAGGCCCTGGAGTTCTCACCGAATCCCACACAGCAAGAAATTATTGATAAAATTTCCTTGAGCTTGAATGAGTTTAAGCGTTTCCTGGTTCACGGAGTGACAGGTTCCGGTAAAACAATTGTTTATCTGGAGCTCATTCGTAAAACAATCGCACAGGGGAAAAGCGTACTTTTTTTACTTCCGGAAATTAACCTGACTCCGCAGTTTACATCAACCTTTGCGCGCTATCTCGATTGTCCCATTTTCTCTTATCACTCTGAGATTCCTGCAGCTCAGAAATATCAGATCTGGCAGTATGCCCGAACGGCGAATTCGCCGGCCCTTATCCTGGGTGTCCGAAGTTCTATTTTCATTCCTTTGGAAAATTTAGGAATTATTATCATTGATGAAGAGCACGATACATCGTTTAAGCAGGATGACAGGTGTCCTTATAATGCCCGTGATGTTGCTACAAAAAAAGCGCAGCAGATGAACATCCCTCTCGTTATGGGGTCAGCGACGCCAAGTATTGAGTCCTATGCTCAGTTTCATAAACAGCCACTAGAGACTCAGCGTTTTGAGATGAGAGAAAGGGCAGGGCAGGCGTTTCTTCCCGCGGTGACATTGATCGATGCCAGAGCTAAGAAAAAAGAAAAAAACGAAGACGATATATGGCCTCTGGTGCCAGCATCAGTGACTGCCATCAAGGAAGCACTGGAAAGAGACGAACAGGTTCTTGTTTTTGTAAATAGACTTGGGTTCGCAAACTACCTACAGTGTCGTGCGTGCGGCCATCAGTTCGCATGTCCCAACTGCTCTGTGACGTTGAGATACTATAAGAAAAAAAATCATCTTGCTTGCCATTATTGTGACTATAAAGAGCCTATGCCGGGGGAGTGTCCGGCCTGCGGGAATCTCACGATGTCACATAAGGGTTTTGGTACAGAAAAAGTTCAGGAAGTTTTACAGAAAATTTTTCCAGAGAAACAAATCGATAGATTCGATCGTGATGAAATAAAAAACTTCAAGCAACTTGAAGAGAGACTCGCGGATTTTCATAGCGGAAAGATCCGGATGATGGTGGGCACTCAGATGCTTTCCAAGGGACACAACTTTGAAAAAGTAAAACTAGTTTTGATTCTCGGAATAGATAGTCAGTTGAATTTTCCGGATTTCAGGGCAACAGAGCGAGTCTACCAGACTCTCACTCAGGTTTCAGGTAGAGCGGGCCGTTATTCTCAGGATGGTAAGGTTGTTATTCAGACACTGAATCCGGAAAATGAACTCTTTCGAATTGTGAAAGAACACGGCTTCGATGAGTTCTACCAGGATGAAGTCAAGATCAGAGAAATGGGAAGTGTTCCTCCTTTCAACAGACTTGTCATGATTCATTTCACAGGAAGATTTCAGGATAAGCTAATTACCCATGTGACCGAGCAAGTGGGTCCCCTCGCTAGAAATCTCATCCGTTCGCACTTTCCTGAAGTGGCCGTTCTTGGGCCTCGTCCTGCGACCATCGAAAGAAAGTCCAACCAGTTTACTTGGTCATTACTTTTAAAATCCAAAGACCTCACCCAGCTCCATAACTTTTTGAAATCGTTTGAAATGAACTACAAATCATTGAGTTCCGTCACCTATAAAATCGATGTTGACCCTTATACCCTCATGTAAATATTCAAGTTATCCGCAGAATCCACCGTTAAGGACGTTAAGAAAGAAACTTCCGTTTTGAGGAAATTATGAAAAAGACTCTGATTGTTCTTCTCTCATTTTGTGCTCTGTCCGCTATCGCTGACACGAGAAGTGAGCTTCGTGCTTACCAAAGGTCACTCGGTGCCTCGGGTCCCGCTTCACCTGGTTCGCCAGCAAGACCTGGAGTTGTGACAGCTGGTCCGGAGAGACTCACGACAGTCACTCGCTGTGATGAACCAAGACAAACATCTCTTCCACTTTCTTCATTACTAGATCTCGTCTTGGACGCAGATCCGAAAATAACAGTTGATCATGACCCACGCGGTGGAGTTCTTACAGTTTCTGGTCCGGAAATGATTGGTAACTGTAATGCGATGATCGAGCCAAAACTTAAAGGCAAAGAGATCTCAGGCAGAATGACTTACGCGATCGAATTCGCTTTCAAGCAAGGCGAAGAATGTACTTTTGTTAAAGATGCTGCCGGTGCGGATACAACAGTCATCAAAGACTGTAAGTACAAAATTAAGAAAAAAGTCGGGGATGAAATTACGAACCTCGAGCCTTCTTTTGAACCATCTCTTACTGGTTTTAGAAAATGTCTTACTGACTCTGGCGTTATCAAAGCCGATGGAAAAATCAATGCGGATGGAATTTATCCTGAAGGCATTAACTTTCCTTTCGGAAACGTAAAAGACTCAGGGGACGTTGTCTTTATGTCTCACGGTCAGAGTTCAGTGACGGAAAGAGCTGCATACGGAAGCTTCCTCATGAACGATGGATGTGACTACTTTGAAAAAATTTCTGCCAATGGTGTTCGCGTTTATTCTGCTGAAGAAACAGATAACCTTTCACTTCAAGCTCAAGCCGATTCACTTCGCTCTTGTCCACTTGATCAGTTGACCCAGCTTTCTGACTTTATCGAAAGAAACCCGGCCTTCAATGATCTCGTTGCTCACCGTGAATCACTACTCCTCGATGCTGCGAAAGCGTCTGCAAGAAAATTTGCTGCCGGCTCTCCGAGTGATGAAGACTTTGCGGTACTCGATAGCTTTAACAAGTACATTCTCCAGCCAAAAATTGAAGAAATGAAAGCTCTCTATGCTGAGATCCAGTCTCTTCAAAGTGGTCCTGATAAAACAGCTAAGCAAACCCGCCTGAATGCTCTCAAAGCTGAACTCGCAAGCTTCAATCAAAGACCATATTTTGAATCGGCACAAGTTGATAAGCTCATGGCAGAAGGTAACTTCGATGCTGCTGAAAAACTTTATGGCATCAGAGTGTCAATGGCCGTGTTCGCAAAACTCGGACAGAAAGTTAACAACGTTGACATCACAGCTGAGTCTGCTGAGTCACAGATTAGCCAGATTCGTGTTCAGTTTAGTAACAACATCGTCACTGAAAAAGAAAAATTTGAAATTCGCACTGGTCAATCGTCAGGTCAAACTGTTGCGATGGCCGAAGCAGCTCTTACAATCAGACAAGCTATCCAGCAACTTGCTCAGGAGAGACAGGAACTGATTCAGGAAGCTCAACAAAGATGTTCACAATATTGGGTTAACCGTCAGAACTGTATGGCAGATCTCCAGGACGACCTCGCTGATATTCAGGAAGAGGCAGTTGCATTGCAAGCTGAGGCTACTGAAATCGACGGTAAAGTTCGTTCATACGCTGAACTCGAAGCGAAGGGTTGTGTCGCCGCTGCTCAACAGAATGGCGAGCGTGTTACTGAACGTGAATGTAGAAGCCGTCTGAATCAACAGGTTGCTCAGATCACTTCTCAAGCTCAACAAGGCCAGCAAGGTCAACAGGGTCAGCAACAGCAGCTGGCCCAGCAGCAGGCCATGATGCAACAGCAGCAACAACAACAGCAGCAAATGATGATGCAGCAGCAGACATCACTGTATCCGCAAAACTCTGGTTTCAGCTTCAGCGGAAATCTTGGATTGGGAATGCAGTCACCGCAAATGTATATGGGTCAGGGATCTATGATGGGCGCTTCATCTATGTATTCTCCCTACGGCATGGGTTCTTACGGAATGAATGGAATGAACGGAATGTCTTCTCCCTATATGTCTTCGCCATACATGAACGGAATGGGTGGTATGGGGCAGATGGGTATGCAAGCAGGATATGGGATGCAGCAGTCTCCCTATATGATGGGTGGCATGGGTCAGATGGGAATGGGTATGGGCGGCATGGGGATGACAAACCCGGGCATGATGTCTTCCCCGTATATGTCATCACCATATATGAACACTGGAACGTTTCGTTAATTAATTAAAACTCGAGGGTGGCCTTCAGGCTGCCCCCGTGAACGTTGTTAAGCGAAAGTGTATCCGAGCTGTTTGTGAATTTGTAGTAATCACCCACGAACCAGTAACCGTAGCCACCGCTGATTGTGACATTCGGATTCCAGCGATAATCAAATCCAAAATCTAATTCGTATCCCATGTCGTCGTTCTGCTTTTGAGTAGAATTGAACGAATAGTTTTCTTCGTGGTGATATCCGCGTTTGCCGGCCTTCGCTGTTTCCATAGCACTTGCCATGATCAAAGCACTCTTCCAGGTCCACTTATCAGTTTTGTAATTGCCGAGAAATTTAAAAAAACGAGTGTTCGTGATTGATGAATCAAAGATAGAGCGGCCGCCTTCAGTGAAGCCTGGGTAGTAGTAGCGGAACATAAGTTCTGCGATCTGATAGTTTGGATGGAGGTAAGCTGCTTCAAACTTGTTTGAACTTCCTTTATCTCCGCTAATTTGCCCGGCCTTGATTCCCATGTCCCATTTCGGATTGAGGTCATAAGTTGCGTCGACGATGTAGGCAGAGGCAGAAAGCTTCGAAGCTCTTTCAGCTGATCCGTAAACGTTACCGTAATCACCGGATTGCAATGAAGCTTCTCCTGCGATTTTGAACTTGTTCCATTTTTTTGAAAAATATGGCTCGATAACAGTCACAGAAGTTTTTCCACGTTCAGCACCTGTTGCTACCGTGTCAGTATCGGCTTCATTTGTTTTGTAGAAAGAAGCTTTTCTCTCTGAAGATCTTTTAGCGTAGAGAATGCTGACAACAAAATCACGGTTCTTATTATCGTACTGAGCTGTGAGACCCATTTCTCTTACGTCCCAACCACCAGCAGGTTCAGAACCAGCGCCACCAGTTTTGCCATTGTTATACGAACTGATTTTTGCGTAATAAGGAGTAAGACTAAAATTCCCAATGGTCATCTGAGCTTCGATACCGTCATACATTGTGAAAAAACGATCCCACGAATCGTTTCCGTTGTCCCAGACAACACCGAGACCGTAGTGCTTTGACATACGACCGATTTTTACGAGGGCTGTATCAGCATAAAGCTCCATGTACATCTGGTTAACGTTAAGTGCACTTCTCTGCGCAGATGAAGTGTAGAAATAAGTATTGTTTCCTGAGCCGTCAGCTGTCGTTGTTGAGTTATCACCAGCGAATCCACCACGTAGGTAACCGGATGAGAGTTCACCTTTAAGTGTCACACCATCGTTTACGATAATTTGTGGATTGAGTTTGAAAACATATGTTTGAAAAGTAGCACCATTATCTCCGCTACGAATTCCCTGTGTACCATTTCTAGTTGAACCAGCCGGATCATTAGGAAGAGGCTTTTCAGCATCTGTAATCGTATCATTTGTACGACGCATATTACTGATCATGGTCGTGTCGACTCCAAAAGTACCAGTCCAGTCGATGGGAAGGGCCATGGCCGAATTGATGCTCAGAGTAGAAAGTGTGGCAATAGCAGTAATACGGAACCATTTAACGGTCACAGAGACTCCTCAGGTGTTGACTCGCTTGGGGGAGTCATGAAGAAAAATTTTATGAACACGAAACTCTATAAAATCCGTCTGAATGTGGAAAGCCCGAAGCACAAAAAACGCTCTGCTTTTATGAGGATGACTTGCAAAAAAGCTTTGGGTAATCTATATTCCTGAGAACGCAAAAAGTATCTGTAGGGGTGTCGACAAGTGGTAAGTCAGCAGATTTTGATTCTGCCATTCGTAGGTTCGATCCCTGCCACCCCTACCACCTTTTTCATCTAGGAGTTCAGAGTGAGACGTATTGTTCTTGTCTCGGGTACCTCAAACCCCACCCTCTCTAAAAAAATCTCCGAATTTCTTGATTTACCTCTCGTTAATCCCCAGTTAAGACGCTTCGCCAACGGTGAAGTTTACTGTGAGATTGAAAAAAACGTTCGCGGTGCGGACGTTTTTGTTATCCAGAGTACTTGTGCTCCGGTGAACGAAAACCTCATGGAGCTCCTGATCATAATTGATGCTCTGAAACGTGCTTCAGCACTTTCTATAACGGCGGTTGTTCCTCACTACGGCTACTCACGTCAGGATCGCAAATCAGCTCCGCGTACTCCGATCACGGCCAAGCTCGTAGCAGACATGATGACCGTTGCCGGCGCTTCTCGTGTGGTCACAATGGACCTTCACGCGGGTCAGATCCAGGGCTTCTTTAACATTCCATTTGATAACATTTTTGCTTCTCCTGTTCTTCTTGATTACATCACGAAAAATCTTGATAAAGAAAAACTCGTTGCTGTTTCCCCTGATGCTGGAGGTGTCGAAAGAGTTCGTCATTACGCTTATAAACTTTCGAGTGAATTGGCGCTCATTGATAAACGCAGAACCGGACCGAATGTCGCTGAAGCGATGAACGTGATCGGGGATGTGAAAGGCAAAGACTGTATCATCATCGACGATATGATCGATACAGCAGGAACACTTATTCAAGCCGTGAAAGCTCTTCGTAAAAATGGTGCTAATAAAATCTACGCAGCCGCGACCCATCCGGTTTTCTCTGATCCTGCGATCGCAAGAATCGCTGAATGTGAAGAACTTGAAGCCGTTATCACGACAGATACAATTCCACTCACGATGGAAGCCCGCAAAATCGAAAAAATCAAAGTTGTAAGCACAGCTGACATTCTGGCGAAGGCCATTCATCGCACCTTCAACCACGATTCGGTGAGCTCACTTTTCATCTGACGTGTTCAACCTAATTGTTGGCGTTGGAAATCCAGGCTCTCAGTACTCAGATACAAAACACAACATCGCCTGGATGCTTCTCGATCAGTCCCCATTGTTCAGAAGTTCTATCTGGAAATCCAAGTTCAAAGGCGAGTACGCTGAATCCACTGTAAAAGGGGAGAAGGTTTACGCCCTGAAACCGCAGACATTCATGAATCTCTCCGGCGAATCCGTCCAGCCAATGGCCGCGTTTTTTAAAATAGAGCCGGAACGCATCCTGGTCATCCACGACGAACTTGATATTCCCTATGGTCAGGTACATTTCAAAATGGGCGGAGGACTTGCGGGCCACAACGGCTTGAAATCCATTGCCGCTTGTCTCGGAACCGACCAGTTTGCACGCATGCGGATTGGAATCGGCCGTCCTGCGCACGGTGATGTGGCCAACTGGGTTCTGAGTCCCTTTGGTAAAGACGAGAAAATTCAGCTGCCCACTTTGCTCGAGAAATTGCATGACCCTCTGCTTTCCGCTATGGTAGACGGATTGGGAAAAGTCGGAATTTATAATAAGAAAAATCTTTTAGCATAAGGTAGGGAGATATTATGGGAATGAACTGTGGAATTGTAGGATTACCAAACGTCGGTAAATCAACAATCTTTTCTGCTCTCACAAGTGCGCCTGCTGAAGCTGCAAACTACCCGTTCTGTACCATTGAACCAAACATTGGTGTTGTACATGTACCGGATGAGCGTCTTGAAAAAATTGCAAAAATTGTCGGCCCTGAAAAAGTCATTCCAGCGATCACTGAGTTCGTTGATATCGCGGGCCTGGTTAAGGGTGCATCGAAAGGTGAAGGATTAGGAAACCAGTTTCTTGGTCACATCCGTTCAGTAGGGGCCATCTGTCACGTTGTCCGTTGTTTTGACGACGGAGATATTATTCACGTTGCCGGTAAAGTTGATCCGAAGTCTGATATCGAAGTCATCAATATCGAACTTGCTCTCGCAGATCTTGAAACTGTGGCAAAAAGACTTCAGGGTGTGGATAAATTCATCAAGTCTCAGGATAAGAAAATTTCTGATAAAGCTAAATACACAAAGCCGATTCTTGAAGGCATTCTTAAAACTCTCGAATCTGGTTTACCGGCACGCTCACTTCCTCTCGATGCTGACGAGCGTGACGCGATATCTGATCTTCACCTCATCACCATGAAAAAGCAGCTCTACGTTTGCAACGTGGATGAAGCGAATCTTACGAAAGAAAATGAATATGTAAAAATCGTGAAAGAAATTGCTGCTAAAGAAGGCGCACAAGTCATCACGATCTGCGGAAAAATTGAATCAGAAATAGCTGCTCTTGAATCTGCAGAAGAAAAAGCAGAGTTTCTGAAAGATATCGGTATCGAAGAGTCTGGTCTCTCGAAAATGATCAAGGCCGGCTATAACATGCTCGACATGTACACGTACTTCACAGCAGGTGTTAAAGAAGTTCGTGCATGGACATTCCCTAAGGGCGCTAAGGCTCCCCAGGCCGCTGGTGTGATTCACACTGATTTCGAACGTGGATTTATTAAGGCCGAGATCTATCACTGTAACGACCTGTTTGCTCTCGGTTCTGAATCTAAATTGAAAGAGGCCGGTAAGTTACGTATGGAAGGGAAAGAATACGAAGTGAAAGACGGAGACGTTATTCACTTCAGATTCAATGTCTAATCTGTCTCGATCTTTCAGGCAAAGCTTACTATGACATTGAATATATCTCGCCAGACGTTCGCGGATATAAAACATTTCTAGTTGAAGATGATATGAAATACAGCGGTCTTCAAGATTAATGATTCGCTCTTATGGTTTAAGCACTAGTGCTTAAACCCAAGACTTACATCAAAAATTTTATTCAGGTCACTTGAGTCTTTGAGATCTTTCTTATCCATCAAGAGCTTGTAGAAAAAAATGTTTCTAAAAATGAGCTTAACGTAATTACGAGTTTCAAGAAATGGAATGGACTCAATATTCTTGATGATCGTTCCGTCCGTATCAAAGTAAAGATCTTTCCACTTTTCAACACGAGATTCACCCGCATTGTAGGCGGCCAGGACATAAACCAGGTTGCCCTCGTAGCGACGATAAAGTCCCTTGAAATACTTTGTGCCGAGTTCAATATTGGTGTGAGGATCAACCAGGTGTTTGTCACGTACAGAGTGTCTCAATCGACGGGCCGTGGTTGGCATGAGCTGCATGAGACCACGCGCACCTACTGGTGAACGTGCGAGTGGATTAAATACAGATTCCTGACGGATCAGAGAAAGAACAACAATCGGATCAAGAGTATCGCTCTTAAGTTCTTTTGCGAGTTGATCGTAGTAAGGGCGTGGATATAAAATTTCGAGAAGTGTACGGTTGAAGATAACTTCTTTCTTATCCAGCGAAGTATAAAGATAACGGAAAGCTGCCAGATAATTCTCGGCGGCCTGAATGATTTTGGAAGTGATGAGGTGGAGATCAGATTTCACCCCGGCCTGACTTGCTGTCGGCTGCTTTGCAATCAAGTTAGGCATGCTGTGGCGGTTGAGTCTTCTTTGTTCAAGTTTAAGCATGCGAAGTGAATCAATCTTCGCCCAGGCCCGTAATCTGATGAGTGATGAAACAAAGTCGTCATCAAGGTCTTTTACCTGAACAGAGAGCGGACTCGAAGAAGGAGCAGACCGATCACGATAGAAAGTAACCGCAACAGAACCAGGCTTGATGGACACTAGTCTTTTTGTCGCCATGATCGCATAGAAGCTTAATGGATTATCATAAATAATCTGCTCATACATCCGGATAGCTTCATCAATTTTTGAAACTTTTTCAAGAGAATGACCGAGCCAGAACTTCAGACGAGCATCGAGGATGGTCTGACTCTTTTTAACAAGACTGTAGTTGTCAGCAAGCTTGAGAGCTTCTGCAAACTTGCCTTGAGACATGTAGGTCCAAAGCATGAAGAATTGAGCGTCTTCAAGAATTTCTTTGTTGTTTTTTTGGATGATGAATTTTAAAACATCCCTTGAAAGTTCCTGTGCCCCTGAGCGAAAAACAGCTTTGGCATAGTCATTCAAGCGAGAAAGACACAAACCGACAGGCAGATGATCCTGATTAAGCTCGAGATAATTTTTAAGAAACTGATAATGTTGGCGGACTTTGTTTTCGCCTGGTTTTGTATCGAGAGTCTTATAGCCTTGTTCAATCAGCTTTCCATATTCTGCGTAAAATACGTTTTTATGCTGGAGAGGATTAAAGCCTTTGTCCTGAATAAGTTTTGTAATCTGGTCATTGATAACAATATCCTGGAGAACTTCCTGTGAAGGAACGATTCCATTATGTACGCTG
This sequence comes from Bacteriovorax stolpii, assembly GCA_945883845.1. GTDB lineage: Bacteria > Bdellovibrionota > Bacteriovoracia > Bacteriovoracales > Bacteriovoracaceae > Peredibacter. The sequence goes on from CAMCYI010000007.1 coordinate 84,901, forward strand.
AAAGTTGTCACTTCCTGAGATATCTTCTGAAGAATCTCTGGTCTTTTAGATTGAGACTGAACGAAGAATGCAAAATTCTTTTTATTTTTTTTCGTTAGATAAAATTTCAAATTCTGCTGGATATAAGCAATGGCTTCTTCGGAGATAATTTTTGTTTTATCAATATCCCTGCCAATGGATTCGAGAGTCAGTTCACGGCAATAGTTGCCAGCAGATCGCTCCAGAACTCTTTCCAGCGAAAGAGATTCAGTTCTCGTCCCGTATTTAGTGCAGGCCGCAATCAATTCAGGAGTTTTTTTAAGTTTTTGAATATCTTGAATGGCATTGATCCAATTTGCAAATGGACCAAAATTTTTGGAAAGCGCAGATTCACGGGATACTTTTTTAAGTAACTCTGCGCTTACGTAGCCTTTTTCAACGAGTTTAATAATTTGAACAAGATGCTCGGCGACAACGATGTCTGACCTGGTCAATGCGATCTTTTCATCCTGAATGAAATTTTCAAGACCGGATGTTTGAACACCGGGGATCGCTACTGCCCACGTGAAAGAAATTAAAAATGGTAGAGTGAGAAAAAAAATCATGTCCCTAACTGGAAAGTGTCACACATCATGAATGACATGAAAAATTATACCATTAATACTAGTTTTTACACGGCTTAAAGATTCTTTTTGTAGCGATCTACGATGTCATTCAGGCGGCGTGAGATTTCTTTTAAAACAGGTCTCTTATCATCAGGAATAGCTGGAGAAAGATTTTCAATGTACGCCGTTACTTCTTCCAGGTATTCGAAGTCAGTTTCCTGGTTTTCTCTCACTGTTGCGATGTAGCGAGAAACTTCTTCGGCTACATCTTCAAAGTAATCGCCCTGACGAAAAGTGAGCGGACGAGCTTCTTCACCTTCGCGGATACCCGCCAGATGTTCCTTGAGCTTATACATGGGGCCGGCAATCTTGTGAGTCACGAAAATCATAAAAATAAAAACCACACCAATAAAAACCAACTGTATCGGAAGCATGATCATAATGAGGTTGGCCTTATAATCTTTTACAGCACTCGCTAACTCTGGGTGAGCAAGAATCATTTCCTCTAGAAAATCGATGAAGATAACGGGAAAGATAAGGCTGGAGAGAAATACCAGCGACGTCACGATCAGGCAGAACCTGATCTGAAAATCCTTATCTATGATAAAAGTCGAGCGTTTGTAAAATGCCAATTTCTTTGTCCTATTCAACGTTTAACTATCATCATAAAATGAACACCGTGTTTCTACCAGACGGAAAAGAGCGCCTTTATTAACATACAAATTCAATCGGGTGTTTATGATAGATGAAATTAAAAAGCGACTTGGCTCAGTTATCAACCCAGCTTCAGGTAAGACCTTTGATGAAGAAAAGCGCTGGCAGGACATCAGTCTGAGTGGAGATATGCTCTCGGGACAGTATAACCGTGATGGAATTTCACCTGCAGAAAAACGCCTGATCGAAGGCGAGATCCAAAAAAAGCTCGATGGTCTGGTAGGCTTAGAAAACATCATGATCAAAACAACCTCTTCTCAGTCTCAGGATATTTTTAAGGCCATAGAAAAAGAAGCTCCTGCCGGAGCAGCCGCACAACCAGAAACTCAACCTGCGCAAATCAAGGCAGGTCATGGAACCATTGATAAGAAAAAGCCAGTTCCGGGTGTCTCGAAAATAATTGCCATTGGTTCTGGCAAAGGCGGAGTAGGAAAATCTACTTTCACGGCAAATCTAGCCATCACTCTGGCCAAGGCCGGTCACCGTGTGGGTGTCATCGATGCAGATATTTATGGCCCTTCAATGCCTATGCTTTTTGGTAAGCGCGAAGAAAAACCGAGATCAAATTCAGAAAGAAAAATTATTCCCGTTGAAGCATTTGGAATAAAAATGATGAGCTTTGGGTTTTTTATCAACGAGCAGGATCCAGTCATCTGGCGAGGACCAATGCTCGGTGGAGTGTTGAATCAGTTTCTCTTTGATGTCGACTGGACTGGCACGGATTATCTTCTGATTGATCTTCCTCCTGGGACTGGCGATATTCAATTATCAATGATCCAAAATGCGCACGTTGATGGTGCTATTATCATTTCAACTCCTCAGGATATCGCCCTTCTTGACGCGAAAAAAGGGCTTGAGATGTTCAAGAAACTCAATCTTCCCATTATTGGAATGGTTGAGAATATGAGCTCATTTATCTGTACCTCGTGCGGAACTGAACACCATATTTTCGGTGAAGGTGGAGTCGGTCACGCAGTTGAGCAACTGCAGACTACTTTCCTTGGTCAGATTCCTCTCGAGATCGAATTAAGAACCGGTTCGGATAATGGCCAACCTTATATGTCTCAACAAAATCTTCAAGGTCGTCCGGTCTGGAATGCTTTTGAGAAAGTGACAGCAAAGGTTGAAGAATTTTTCAACGACAAGACTTCACCACCACCGCGTCAGGGGTTAATGTCAAAAATCTTCGGACTGAATAAATAGGTACGTATGGACTTACGAATTACTTCAGTCATAGAAGAGCAGATGTCGGTGCATTTCACGGGCAAATTAAATATCCTTTCAAATTTCAACCGTCAGTACTTAGGACATTTAACGTTTTTATCAGGCGAAGTTGTGAAGGCCAACTATCAAGGTCAAAAAGGGCCGAAGGCATTCTTCCAGATCGTACTTCAGGAATTTTCACTCAACTCATTTACTTATGTTGTTGAACCAGAAGTTGTCGACGAAGCAGACCGTGATATTGTTGTTCCCTATATTCTGTTGAAAGAGCAAATGGCCGACGTGGTGAAGTCCTACAGGGACTCGCTCAAAATGCGCCCGCCGGAAAATGTAAAAATCCTGCTGGAGCCTGCCTTTCTTTCTGATAAGACTTCGCTTACGCCACAGGAGTATTCCGTTCTCCTGACATTAACCGAGTGGAATTCTCCCTTTGACATCTATCAGCATTGTCCTCTCTTAGATCATGAAATTACATGGGCCCTCGTAGGACTGCGTAAAAAACAGGCCTTAAAGATCATGGGAAGTCGAAACAAACATGAGTGACCGCGGCAGCAAAAATCGCTAAGATAGATGAAATTTTTTAGAACAGGGGCTTAGGATGAAATCTCAAAAACACAATCAGGGCGATCTCAAAGAACTGGCCGTTAAAATCGAAAAACAAGTGATGGAGGATCTCGAGACGATGGTAAAGAACACTAAAATTCCATTGAATGATCTGGTCGTCATCGCTTTGAAACGTTTCCGCTCTTCACACACCGATTATCTCAAACAGACACCAATGACTGAATAGTAAGAGGCCCGAAAGGGCCTTTTTTTTGGTTTACTGGCACTGTTGAACTCATGATCAGTGTCTCATCAATACTGTAAAAAATTTGTACATCTGTACTCATTTCCAGGTGGTTTCACTCAAAATCCTCTCTAAAACACGGTCTTAAGCCATGTTTTGTTGGCACTCAGATTGCTTTGATAAGAGCAAGGGAGTGTTCTATGAGCATGTTTGATTTTAGCAAAAAAACGATGTCTATTCTGGGTACAGGCCTCTTTATGGTGATCGGCACTTATAATGCCGTCGTCATCAATTCAGAGTCTTCCATATCTGGGGCAGATGTTAAATTTGTCAAACGTCTTGATGAAATCTACGGTGTCACTGAATACGCTCGTGAAGCAGCATCCGCTACCCACTGGCAGAAACTTAAGCCAATTAAAGTGGCCGACATTAAAAAGCTCCACAAGAATAATAAGAATGAGAAAGTTGTGGCGAAGACTACCAAAACTCTTGAATCAACTGCACCTGTAGTGACGGCCGCTGTTCAGGAAACACTTGATCTCAATCTCGTCGAAGTGGTTAACCAGAAAAAATGGCAGAACGGACTCAAGAATACGCAGTTCACCGGTGCACTCTCAACGAATAATGGCGTCATCGAAACTCTCGCTGTTTCTCTTCCTAACGGCGAAGGTGTATCAGTTTCTTTCGCTGACATGAACGGCAACGTTTTCGAGTATGATTTTAATGGTGAGCTCTATAGCGGAATGATGTACCAGGTAGATACGAATTCATACATGGTGACTCTTACAAACGGTCCACTTGAAGGGACTCGGATGAAGTTCGACGGTGCCCCAAGCCTGGAACAACAACAGGCCAATGAACATACAGTTGCAGAGAGCGAACAAAAAGATGACCGCGTTTTTGGTAACGACGGAAGTGATATAGCTAAGCCTGCAGCAGTTGAAGAACAAGTGGCCATGGCGGCACCTGCCCAGAACGTTCAGGAAGCCTACGATCGCGATCTTCAGATCCAGCAGGGAATGCAGCCGAATGAGCAGCAAATGATGAATGGAGAAACGATGCAGGCCCAGGAACAAACACCTGGATTCTACGATCAGTTCCAGCAGCAGAATGCTGAGCAGGCACAGTCAGGGCCTGTGAACGGTGAAGTTGCTTTTCAGGGATAAATCGAAGGCTAAAATTTGAGCTTGCTCATTTTTTGTTCAAGCTCGTCAGTACTATAAAACGCAATCTTGCCCAAATATAAATCAATTCTTGTAAACGGCAGAGGCAGTGAGCCTTTGTTCCAGCTTTTTTTAAACACGTATTTCCATTTAGGTTTTGCTATCACAGGAATGATCGGTCTTTTTGCTTTTTGTGAAAGGGCCGTAATGCCTTCTTTAACTTTGTAGATCGGCCCTCTTGGACCATCTACGGCAATTGTCATCTTGTGACCTTCTGAAACTTTTTTCATGCCGGCCAATAAACCTGCAACAGCTCCCCGGTGAGAAGATCCTCGCACTGTCTGATATCCCATGTGCTCCACAGCACTGGCGAGAATTTCTCCGTCCTTAGACTGAGAAATGAGAATGCAAATATTATGTTCAGAAAAATAGGGAAGACAACTCAGGTCATCCTGATGGTAGCAGGCATAGATCAGGCTCTTCTCGTGCGGTTCTTTGGTCGCAAGATCAGAAAAGAAATATCGTCGGTCCGATTCATCTTCAAAATTAAGATGATATCGATAAGTGGAGGCGTAAATCTTGTAAAGAAAGCCGGCCATAAGGCCGGCTATTTTCTGCGGAAGCAAAGATTTATTTTCCTAAAAGCTTTTTGAACTCTTCAGTAAGGATAGGAACAATCTGAAAGAGATCACCCACAATTCCGTAATCGGCTTTTGTGAAAATCGGAGCATCAGGATCAGAGTTGATCGCAACGATCACTTTAGAAGTTCTCATACCAGCAAGATGCTGAATAGCTCCTGAGATCCCACAAGCAATGTAGAGAGAAGGAGAAACAGTTTTACCTGTTTGACCAACCTGCATAGCATGTGGAGCGAAACCAGAATCTACAGCGGCACGTGATGCGCCAACCGTTGCACCGATGACATCAGCAAGCTCATTGAGGATTTTAAAATTTTCCGCATTCTTCATCGCGCGGCCACCGGAAACAATAATGTTTGCTTCAGTGAGATCGACTTTCGTAGAAGCGGCCTTGATAATTTCCTTGATCTGAGCGCGGATTTCTCCGGCGTTGGCAGCTGCATCAGCTGCAGTTCCAGCACCAGCTGTCGGACTTGGGTTCATACCCAGTGCGTTTGGTCTTGTTGTAATGAAGTGTGGCTTCGGCCCTGTGATCTCAACTTTTGCGAGACACTTACCAGCGAAGAACGGACGAGTTCCCGCGAATGTTCCACCATCCATTGTGAAGTTAGTCACATCCGATGCGAGACCCGCTTGGAATTTAGTCGCAAGTCTTGGGAAGAGATCTTTACCCATGGAAGTTGCACCAGCGAAGACATAATCATAACTCTTAGACTTGATAAACTCAGCAAGAGCATTCGAATAGCCTTCTGGAGAGTATTTATCGAGGTTCGAACCTTTGAGCTTATGAACGTTCTGAGCGCCATACTTGGCGAGCTCAGCAACCTGGTCAGCAGCGATATCGCCGATAACTGCTACATCAGCTGTATTACCAGTGAGCTTTCCAAGGATTTCAAGAGTGACAGGCTTAACTTTGCCATCATGAAGTTCAGTGAATACTAATACGTTAGCCATAAAATACTTCCTTTAATTAGATAATTTTTGCTTCAGTACGAAGCAGTCCAACAACCTGAGCAACAACATCTTTTTGTTTTGCTGCATCGGTAGCATCAAACTTTTTTCCGGCCGGTTTTTCAGGCGGAAGTTTGAATCCAGAATACTTCACGCGACGGTCAGCATCTGATACACCAACGTCAGCAAGTGAATGCTGGGCCATTGGTTTTTTCTTTGCTTTCATGATTCCTGGAAGAGAAGCATATCTTGGTGTGTTTAGTCCTTTATTGGTAGCGAGGACACATGGGCCGTTGATTTCATAAACTTCAAGAGCTCCGCCTTCAACTTCTCGCTTAACTTTTAGAGTTGTACCCGCAAGTTCGAATCCGACGATCACAGACACGCCCGGCATATTCATCATTTCAGCGAGGATCTGAGGAACCTGGAGAGCATCATCATCAATCGCTTGTTTACCGGCCAGAACCAGGTCTGGTTTTTTGCCGGTTTTATCAATTGCACCTTTAATTGCTTTTGCAATTGAATAAGAATCAAGGTTATCACCAGCTTCAACCAGGATGGCATCATCTGCACCCATGGCCATTGCTGTACGAAGGGCTTCAGTATCTTTTACCGAGCCCACGCGAACAACCGTGATATTTGCAGCTGCATTTGCTTGTTTAACAAGAAGTGCTTGTTCAACAGCAAATTCATCATAAGGATTCATGATCCACTTGATCGAAGATGTTTCAATGAAACTGCCATCACTAGTCGGTGTGATTTTCGTTTCTGTGTCGGGGACTTGCTTCACGCACACGAAAATATTCATAGGTTCTCCTTGAACTAATTTATTATTTTAATAATTCCCGGGCCATCACCAGACGCTGGATCTGAGAAGTCCCTTCGTAAATTTGTATCAGTTTAGCGTCTCTCATCAATTTTTCTACAGGGTATTCCTTGCTGTAGCCATAACCGCCATAGATCTGGACTGCGTCAGTAGTTATTTGCATACATGAATCTGCTGCTAATGCTTTGGCATAAGATGCGATTTCAGTATTTTTCTCCCCCTTGTCACAGAGGCTGGCCGCTTTGTGCACGAGAAGCCGTGATGCTTCAATCTTCATTCCCATTTCGGCGATCATGAATTGAACGGCCTGGTGTTTGGCGATTGGTACTCCAAATTGAATTCTTTCTTTGGCATATTGAATTGAAAGTTCCATCGCTCTCTGAGCTCCGCCAACGGCAGAAGAAGCTACCAGCGGTCTCGAATGATCAAGGGTTGCCATCGCAATTCCCCATCCTTCACCCGGTTTCCCAAGCATGTTTTCTTTGGGAACTTTTACATTTGAAAAAGTAACTGCACGTGTATCTGAAGCACGGTGTCCCATCTTGTCTTCTTTCTTTCCAATGACCACACCTGGTGATTTGGGATCGACAACAAGAGCAGAAATACCTTTGTGCTTGAGGTTTACATCAATCGTTCCGTAGACCACAAAGAGATCCGCAAAACCTGCATTGGTAATCCACATCTTCTCGCCACTTACGACCCAGTGATCGCCGCCATCCTTGAAAGATGTTTTGATTCCACCAGCGTCCGAGCCATTTCCTGGTTCAGTCAGGCAGAATGAAGCGATTTGGAATTGTTCAGTGAAAGGAGTAAGAAATCTTTTTTTCTGTTCATCATTTCCTCCGATAACAATCGGAAGAAGTGCGAGATCGTTGGCCATGAAAGCTGTGTTCATACCCATGCACCCATAGGCCAGGGCTTCGCAAATGATAACGCCATCAAGAGCTGAAAATCCAGTGCCACCGTACTCCGTTGGAATGCAGGTATTGATCAGGCCAAGTTCCCACGCTTTCTTAAAAATATCAGAAGGAAATTTGCCGGACTCATCATGTTCCTGGGCATGCGGAATCATTTCGTTACGCGCGAACTTTAGTGCAAGTTCTTTGATCTCACGTTGCTCGGGAGTAAGAGAAAAATCCATTTCCTTCCTAAGCTAGATTGCTCTAGACGGGGGTAGCTTCTACAGTAAATGACTCTGGGATTGTAAAACATTTTTCGATGGTTTGAAAGAACGGTAATTCGCTTAAAGGACGTATGACAAAACTTCTTTCTGCCCAGCGTGGATGAGGAATAATCAGCGTGTCAGTCTGGATAGAATTCATTCCCCAAAAAATAATATCGAGATCAATAATACGCGGGCCGCGCAGGACATCACGCGTTCGTCCCATTTCTTTTTCAATTTCCAATAAAAGTTTCATCACTTCATGTGGTGATGACGCAGGAATTTTGAATTCCAGAACCTGATTAAAAAAGTCGGGTTGGCTTTCGTAATCCACTGCCTTCGATCGATAGACCCTGCTCGAGGCGATGAGCTCAAAATGATGAGAAAGTTTGTTTTGTGCAGCAAGGAGATGTTGAACTGGGTGACCTATGTTGGAGCCGGTAGCTAAGATGAGAGACATTATCTGGTCTTTTTTACGTCATCAACATCATGATTCGTTTTTATGTCCGGATAATTTTCCATAAGTGATGGCATGACTGTGTCTTTTGGAGGCGAAGGATCGCCTTTCACTCCGCATGCACTCAGACAAAAGAAAATGAGGATAAGAAAAAATCTAGAATTCAATTGAGAATCCTGCACCCAACATATCTGTTCCAAGATCGGCCCTTACGAACCAACCAGGTACGAGACGACGGAGAACTGTAACACCGACAATTGGTCCACTTTTCTTGAGATCTTCAACAGCATTTTTTTCTTCGGCCAATACTCTTCTATTATTGTTTCCATCTCCTGGTTTACCGGCGTCAGGACTGACTGAAGTCTTGTTCTGATAACCAATGTACGGCATGAAAAAAGTATAAAGTGGGCCTCTGATATTATATTTGATTCTGGCGACGTAATGATTCACGAGAGTTTCCAGGCCGTCATTAGGATAACTATTAAAGAGGGCACGGCCGTAAATACCTTCCGCAAAAAAGTTATCAGCAAACTGATATGCCCATGACAAACCGAATTCAGTGGCACGAGTTGTTCCGCCACGGGAAGGAATCTCATCGGCGTTCACAAATGATCCAAAGAGACCCACGATATTATCGGGCTTGATGTGACGATTTTTGTTTTCATCGAACTCACCGATCTCGTCTTCAACAATTACGTCACCAGTGAAAAGATCCTCTTCGTTTTTAATTTGGGTAGGTCCGGTGTCGGTTTTAGATTCAACAATTTTTCCAAAGGCCGAGTCATCTCCGCGAATAATCTGGACATCCTGGTTCCGGCGAAGTTTTCCCCATTGTTGGAGGGAATAAATTTTGAGAATTTTAATTCCCGTCTGGCCCTGATGATTTTTTGCAACGACTGCACGAGCTGCGAGTTGGTTCTTGAGAGCGATAGAAACAAAATCACCCACACTCAGCTTTTGATTATTATTGGTGAGAATAAAGATCTTTTTCGACTGAGAAATAATTTTTATTGTCTCGGTAAAAACGTTTTCTGAGGGGGTGCTGGCCGCGGTCGCGACGTTGGCATCCTCGACTAACGATTGGCAGTAAGCCGAAGTTAGAAAGATTCCCGAGCAGAAATAAACAATAATTAGAGCTAATTTTCTCATGTTCTCTTTTATTCTAGGGAATTAACGCATGAACGTAAATGCCTGACCAAAATTTGTGTTTGATCAATTGAGTCAAGCTTTCATGAACCATTCGTTATACGTTTTTTGAATGCAAATCGAGGAGAATTCAATGTCGGAACTGGCGTATACCCGCTTGGCGAGTACACCAAATCCCATGTTCGTGGTTGTGGCCGGAAACATCGGAAGTGGCAAAACCACACTCACTAAAAAACTATCCGAAAGGCTGGGGTGGAAACCTCATTTCGAGTCAGTTCAGGATAATCCTTATCTGGCAGATTTCTACGCGGACATGTCCCGCTGGGCGTTTCCGCTTCAGGTTTATTTCCTGAACCACCGTTTCAACGCCCACAAACAAATTGAATCTTCGGCCGGAAGTTGCATCCAGGATCGCTCGATTTACGAAGATGCTAATATCTTTGCCCGCTCTCTCGCTGAGCAAGGCAAGCTTGATGAGCGTGACTACGCAAACTACCGCCAGCTCTTTGAGTCGATGATTCAATACCTGAGTCCTCCAACTTTGATGATTTTCCTTCGCCGTTCAGTTCCTAAGCTTCAGGAAAGAATAAAGCAGCGTGGTCGCGACTACGAACAGGCCATTCCTGTTGAATATCTCACCAGTCTAAATGAGTATTACGACGACTGGTACTCCCGCTATAATCTTGGAAAATCACTCGTCGTCGATACGGATGAACTCGATTTCCTTGATAACGAGGAACATTTTGATCGTCTGGTTAAAAGAATCGTCGATTCAATTGACCAAAAAGATATGTTTTTTTATTTCTAAGCACTTAGCAAATTTTTCCACCCTGTTCTGAATCTATAAGTATAATAAACTTATAAGATATCGAGTCATATTCAGGGAGTGAATAAATGAAACTTATACCATGGATGGTAATTTTAGGACTGAGCATGTTTTCTTGCTCTGGATCTAAATCCGCCAAAAAAGTAAACGAAGAAACCCCACAAATTGAATTATCAGAAACTGACGAGTTCATTGAAACGCCGACAGAAGAACCTGTAGAGACAGCTGCAGCTGTTGCTCCTACGGAAGAAACAGTTGATGGTGCAGACACTGCGGATACTGCTGAAGAGCCGATCGTGAGTGAAGTTGTTGCTGAAGATCACGTCGAAGCTGTTAATGAAGTCGGTGTTGGCACCTCTGGTGGTGCAACGATGCAATACACTGTGAAGAAAAATGAAACGCTGATGCTTATCGCTTTTAAAATCTACGGTGATTACGCAAAATGGAAAAAACTCGCCAATCAGAATACGTCTAAGCTCAAAGGCACCATGACTGTACGTGAAGGTATGGTTCTTGATTACGTATCTCCTGCGCAGGAATTTACATGGAATCCGCAAGGCCTTCCATATCTCATTCGTACCGGCGATACATTGGGTCTCATTTCAAAGACTGTTTATACAACACCTAAGAAATGGAAACTCATCTGGGAAAATAACCGCCCACTTATCAAGGATCCTAATAAGATTTTTGCGGGCTTCACTCTCTATTACCTAGAAAACGGTCGTGAAGTCGCATCTGGTATTTAAACCCTCCTTATTCCTGAAAATGTTGAAGCCCTCGCCGCAAGCGGGGGTTTCTTGTTTTCTCCTCTTGATCTTTTTCACCGCCTGCGGAAGTTTCGTTATCCCATTCAGCAAATCGAAAAAAGATTCTCTTCTTCCGGATGACTATCAGGCTTCATCACGTCAGGACTATGCGGATCAGATGGCGGGACTCAAGCGGGCCTTTCTTGAAACTCCTGGTATAAAGACGATCAAGCTTGATGCAGCCGTAGCAACGTATCTGCAGAAAATTTGCAATGAACTGATTTCGAAAAATGAAATTTTTTTCAAGGATCTAAATACGGCCAATGTCACAATTCTTGAAACTGAAACGCCCTTACATTTTTCATTACCCAGGGGGGAGTTTTTTCTCTCTCGTGGATTAATTTCAAAGTACATGAAACATGAAAGCATGCTTGTAAGTGTGCTTGCATACGAACTTGTACGAAGTGAAAAACTTCTTTATCCGAAAGCTTCTGTTGTTCCGGTGGGATTTATCTCACTCGAAAGAATTCTTGCCTTCAATCGACTTCCGCTCGATTCCAAGATGGAAGTCCACAAGTGGGCTTTTCATATAGCGACGAGAAGTGGCTATGACGGTGAATATTATCTTTCTTATCTGCAGATGCAGAACAGGAACACCGCAGATTTTCTTTTGAACGTTGGAGATGTTAACCAGATTAACCGTGAAGAGTCTCTCTTCAAGGCTTTTCTGATTAAGAATCCTCAGCCGGACACTATGACAAAACAAAACTCATCAAAAGAATTTTATACATTACTCAACCGGATGAGAGACGGAGTCCTATGAAACCAGAGCAGGCAGAACAGTTCTACATTGAAGAGCTCTTCAACAAGACACAAGACAAGGACATCCTGAAAGACGTGAAGCTCCAGGAAATTGATAAGCTCACGGGTGATGCGTCTACGAGACGCTATTATAGAATTTTTACAACCAAAGACAGTTATGTGGTTTGCCTAGATAATCCGTTTGATAACGAGATGGAAAAGCACCCGTTCCTTTCTGTTCAACAATTCCTGTCTGACAGTAACGTGAAAGTTCCCCGCATTTTGGACCACAATCTCCCGCGCGGATATTCACTGCAGGAAGATCTTGGTAACGAAACTTTGCTTCATAGAATCGCAGGAATTACTTCCAGTGAGGAAGAATTTACGATTTATAAAAAAATCATAGATCAACTGCTCGAACTCCACCGCATTCCAAAGTCAGCGGTGACAAATCCAAATCTCTTTCAGATGAGTTTCGATTATCAGAAGTACATGGATGAAACAAGATTTACATTTAAGTACTTCCTGAACTTCTTTTACAAGAATCACGACGAAAGTCTCATCCAGGAACTTGAAGGACTCTTTGAACCCATCATGAAAAGATTGGCGTCTCAGAAAATGGTCATTACGCATAGGGATTTCCATTCGCGGAATATCATGGCCCGGAAGAACGATTTTATCTTCATCGATTTCCAGGATGCGCGCTGGGGAATTCCTCAGTATGACCTGGTTTCTCTCCTTGAGGATTGTTATTACGAACTTCGCACCGATAACCGTGAGAAACTGAAGAGATACTATTTCGATAACCTCAATGCCTCCATTCATGGGCAGAAAAGTTATGAAGAATTTGAATCATATTATCGTGACATGACAATCCAGCGTGTGTTCAAGGCCGTTGGTAGCTTCTGCTACATTTACAACTGGCGTAAGGATGATCGTTATTTGAAATATATTGGTTTTGCTATGGAAAAAATCCGTCTCGTGATGATGGATGATCCAAGATATGCGGACCTCAAGAAAAAACTCTTTCAACACTATTATGCAAATTGATTACTGTTTAATACTTGCGGCTGGCTTCGGAACGCGCATGGGTGCTATCGGACAGAAGCTCCCAAAGGTTCTCTGGCCTGTCTTTGAAAAATCTCTTCTCGAGCTACAGGTTGCCTATGCCCGTAGTCTGGGAGCTTCAAAGATCTTTATCAACCTTCACTATATGGGCGAGGAAATTGAAACGTACTGTAAATCGAGGCCCGCCTTCGAAGGGGTAGAGTTTCTCTGGGAAAAGCCGGATATTCTCGATATTGGTGGAGCGGTTCATAATCTCGCTGCCCGTCCTGGTGTGAAGTATAAGGGAAAACTTCTGGTACTGAATGCAGATCAGTTTTTTTACATCAAGAAAGATGATCTCCTCCGATATCTCGAACCTTTTAAAAAATCGCCAGCTGCACTTTTCACTTTTTGGGTAAACACATCTCTTGGATATAACGCTCTTGAGATGAATACAGATCGATCTGTGAAAGCGATCATTAAGAACAAGGATCTTCCTCCGGGAAAAACGATCGAGACATATACCGGAATTTCGTACGTCGACCTTGCTCAGCTAGATAAAATTTCTGGCAAGAGTGCTTTCTTCGACTCAGTATGTCCGTTCGAAAAGAAAAAAATTCCAGCGATCCTTCTGACGAATGTTGATTACTGGGATTTCGGAACTGTAAAAAGGTTCTGGGAAACAACATTCCATATCCTGGAAACCTATCGTACTCATTCAAATCATCCATTTTTGCGTTTCCTCGTAGCCGAGAGAGCGATAAAAACCTGGAAGATCAATCTAAACCAACTTTCTTATCATGCGAAATCACCACGTGTTGTGAACTTGAATCCGGATGAGAATCCCGCCGTACTAGGACCTTCAATTATTCTTGAAAAAGGACAGCCGAAGAAAATGGAGATCGGGGGAATCTGGTGGCACGATATTGGAGAAGAAGTTAAGTGACGGCTTTTTCTTTGATGCATTCGACCGGACAGATCTCTACGCATAGACCACACAGCGTGCAACTCCATGGATCGATGGAAAATATTTTTCCATCGCTGATTACTGCCGCTTCGGGGCAGATAAGACGACAATTGTCGCACGATACGCAAATGGACGAGATTTCTAAGATAAATTGATCCATAATCACATTATAGAGCATAAAAAAAATGGAACAATTAAAAGTCAGAAAGAAAGACACCGTTATCCGCAATAGTATCTTTTATTTGATACTTTCCTTCCTATTTCTCTATCTCCAATATGCTTATCGCCACCAGCTTTCACCTTTTTCTATGACTTATATGAGAAAGAGCATCGAACTTTTCTGGTACGCTGCTATTCCTCTTTTCATCACCTCTGCTCTTATTTGGTCACATCATAAATATTCAATGTGGGCATATAGACTCTGCGCTTTTCTCATTACCTATAAAGTGATCGAAGGTCTCTTCATCGAGTTCAATAAGATCATTGTGGTCGCTCTGTTTTTTTATACCGTCATATCCTACTTTATCTATCAGCTACTCCTCCAATACTTTACTCTGGCGAGAATCAATCCGAACTACCTCATTAGTGATCTTTTTGGGCCACTCCTTCAGAAAATTCCCTGCGAGATCACCTGGGAAGGGAAGATTACTAGTGGCTTTCTTACGAACTGGGATGAGTCTGGTTGTTTCATCTATCTCGATGAAGCAGTCAAAGTACCCGCGAAAGTGCACATTCGAATTTCATTCCATGGACGGGACTTTCAACAAGAAGGGGAAGTAGTTGCACACTCTGTTGATTTTCGAGGTGTTGGCGTAAAATTAGACCAAACAGGGAAGGATTTAAAGACTTTTAACTGGAGCGAGTTCATAGAACTCATCGAGGAACTTGGCTTTCAACCCAGAAGGTTACGATGAAACTTACGACACTATTTATCTTGCTTACAGTTCTTTTAACACTCTCATGTGTGGACGATAAGCTTTCTCCAGAAAGTGCTTTGAAAAATTTTGTTGAAGCGCGCTTCGAAGCGGTCGTTACAAAAAACTTCGTCCTCGAGCGGGTGACAGGCAAGTTAAAGCAGGGTCTTGAGAATACTTCTGATGAAGAATTCGCAAAATTTTCGGATCTTCGAAAAATGAAAAAGGACAGTTTCAAAATCCTGACGAAGTCATGCCAGGAAAAACAATGCTTCATTACCTACTCAGTGGCCTACAAAACGAACGAAGACGATAAGACGGTTTATACGACGGAAGTGAAGAAAATTGCTGAACTTCAAAATATTGAAGGCAAATGGTTGATCGCAGATGTCAGCAATGTCAAAACCTATGTAGAGGCCATCGAGCCCATTAATCCTCTTGAATAAAGAATACGCTATGAAGACCGATACGATAGCAGGCGGAGGCAGAATGGAAGAACGCGGTTTTCTCTCTTTTTTAGTCGATGAAACTTTGAAACTTCAGAAGTCTGGAGAAATCGAGCTCTCAAGCCTCGAGCGTAAACTCACAGATTACGGTCTTAATTTCATCAAGGGCGAATTCATTCCGCTGGCGCAAGTTCTTCGATTTAAAACAACATTTGGCGATCTTGATATTCCTGTTAACTGGTCAGTGTTCTCCATCGATAATGCCAATGGAGCGCTTCTTGACGAGGCGAATGATGATGAACATTTTTTCGAAGTCATTCGCATGGCCTGGAACAAGAAGTTCGAAAAACTTCTCGTTACACACGCCGATGGTTTCTGTTATCTCGTAGGTCTCAAGGCAGGCGAAGATGCTCACTTGCACGATCTTCTCAATCCACAAGAATGGCTTAAAAGCGCATAAAAATAAAAAAGCCCTCCAAAGAGGGCTTTTCTATTCTAAGTAAGATTTTAATTCTTAGAGAGCAGCGTAGTACTGTTTCAGCATAGCTGAGTCGACTTCAAGGTTTGGAGAGTTACAAACAACGTAACCTCTGCAGTCCATATCCTTGAGGGCCTTCATGAGGTCTTTCCAGTTGAACTTCGATTTCTCGAGGTTCAAATGCTTCAAGTCACCTTTGGAGTTCGAGCTGATCCCTGAAATGTGGATGTGCATTTCTTTGAGAGCATTCTTACCAAGTTCAGTTTTGAGCGTTTCCAGAGTTTCGCAAAAAGCTTTGTAGTCATTCACTGAACCTGTGCGAGCGTACAAGTGAGAGAAGTCCATACATGGCTTACAGCTTGTGACTGATTTAGAAAGAGAGATCAACTCTTCAAGTGAACCAAACTGTGATGTTTTACCAGTCAATTCAGGTCGAAGTTCGATCTCAATATCAAGACGTGAAAGTCGCTCTTCAATGACGTTCAAAGACTTCTCTACGAGGTCAAATACATCATAAGGAGAGTCTTTCATGTAGAAAGCGGCGTGGAATGTCATCGATTCTGCACCACAAAGATCAGAGATCTTAGCAGTCTGGATAATACGCTCAACAGATGAGTCGATCTTATCCTGCTCACGAGCGTTAAGGTTGATGTAATAAGGACCATGAGACGTGAGAGGAACTCCCAGCTCGTAAGATACTTTACGCAAGGCCGATGACACTTCTTCTTTCATGCGCACGCCATGAGCGAACTCAAGCTGCATACAATCGAGACCAAGCTCGTGAATTCTCTTAACACCTTCAACCGGATTGTTTTTCTTCACGGTACTATTGGGAACACCCGCTGTACCAAAAAGAAGTCGTTCAAAACCCATGGAATACCCCTTAGGACTCAAAATATTTTTTTAATCCAACTATCTGCATCTTTAATACAACTCTGACATCCTCGCCCAAGTTGAAACCTCTCCTGTAAGTGATCCAGGTTTACTTCACCGAGATCAGAACAGGATAGACGTATGTCTCCCACGTTGACGCAGAAACATTCACAAATCAGGAAGTCGTTATCGAGCTTTTCTTTCTCTTTAGAAGAAAGAAAATCTTTAACATCGTCTATCTGACGAAGAAAATCCTTATCCATTTTGTCTCTGCTTTCATGCTGTGCGAAAACACCGTCTTTCATTCTTGAAAAAGAGTTGGCCGTTTATAGCCCCAGACCGAATTTCTGTCCATGGGAAAGCCCTTTGCTTGTAATAAAGTAATACAAATAAGAATTGTGAGATGTTAAAATAGTTGAAACAGTCTAAGAAAATCCGAGTATTAAGCTATGCGAGTGACATTTTTAATCATCCTCATCTTCCTCTTCATGGCACTCTCATTTTGGGTGTCACTAAGTGGGTTCATGTTCGCTCTTGCAGCAGCTTTCCTCTTCTTGGTAGGCGTGATTACAGTGGGTTACGCAGACACATCCATCCTGTTCTATTTGGGCGCCCGTGAAATCAGAAGCACGGACGAACCAGCATTTTTCAAGGCCGCTTCTCAGGAAGCATACAAACTCTCCGTATCACTTCCGAAACTCTATTTTTACAACGGCACACTCGATCGTGGATTCGTTCTCGAATCACGTCATACGCAAAGTCTTGTTTTAAGCAAAAGTCTTCTTGAAAATTGCAGTCCGGAAGAACTCGATGCGATCTGCTTTGAACTTCTTCTTCAAGTTAAAAAAGGAATGGCTTCCAAGAGAACAAAAGTGATGTTCCTCCTGGGAACAATGTCGTGGGTGACACATTCTTTTGTCTCCCTCTTCATGCGATTCATTCCTAATAAGGAAGTACGTCAATCAACGGACTGGTTTCTCAATTATCTTCTTCATCCATGGATGAACTTGATTTTCTCCTTCACACTGGGAGAGGCATATTTTCGGAAATTAAAAAGTTTCATTCAGGATTTCCCTATCGAGGACGAGATGCTCGGTAGACTCGGACTGAAACTCCGTCGTCCGAAAATGATTCACTCACTTCCTTCGAGAAAACTCATCGAGCTCTCCTCAATAACACGGAACACTCATTTTCAGAATATTCTGGCGTTAGAGTTTTTACCTCACGAATGGGATTTACTTTTCAGCAGCGAGGATAAGCTTAGTGCTCCACAGGTTTAAACACGTTGAATTCAGTAAGTTCGCTCCTCTGCTGGTTACACTGGCATTCATTCTTATCCTGATTCAGTATTCGTTTAACCCGCTCGAATCCATTTTCTTTGATTTCTGGATCAAGTCAGATATTTCTTCGAAGCACATGATCAATCCGATTGTTGTCATTTCAATGGACGAAGAAAGTGATCAGTTCCTGGGTGAAACTTATCCATATTCTTACGCTTCCCATAACCGCCTCCTTGGCCGGGTCATGAAAGACGAGCCTGCTATCATCAATTATTTTGTTTCTCTCCTTGAGCCTGACTCAGATATTGAAATTCGTTATCAGGATGAGTTTCATGGAGCGATCAAAGAATTTTCACCCGCAGGCAATAATTTTAAGTTCGGAACAGAGATTGATAACCTCGGAGAAGTCATTCCTCCTGAGGGTATTCGGGACATTGGTTATTACCTCGGACAGTTATATAAGGATCAGCTGGTCTTCTCGAAAGACGAAGTCGTCAGACGTGCGATTCTTAATATCTCAGGCGAAGACTCTCTTCATCTTTGGACTGCGAAGAGATATCGCGAAATTAAAAAACTTCCTCCGATCGATGCTACGGCCTACAAAGGTGCTTATTACAACTCTGAAGCCGATGCGAACTTCGCCTTGTTCAAGTATGCGGGTAATCCGATCAATAGTGATCTCCAGGTTATTCCCTTTCACAGAGTTGTTGTCGGCAACTTCCCTAAGAATTTCTTCAAGGACAAGATCGTTCTGGTCGGCCCGCAGTATCTCTCAAATTCAAGTAACTTCATCCAGACGCCTTTTGAAAAAGACAGCGCACGAACGCCGAAGTTAAATGTTCATGCGAATGTGATTGATGCTCTCATTTCGGAACGAACAATTCTGAGTGTAGAAGATTATGTTACGCAGATTGCAGCAGTTCTCATTGCGATCATTCTTTCATTTATTATTTCCCGAGTACAACCTGTGAAAGGACTCATGATCACCATCCTGTTGATCATGGGAATTCTCCTGATGTCTTATCTGGCGTTCGTTACGATGGGGTGGTGGATAAAGCTCTCCCATTTGGT
The DNA here is from genome assembly GCA_945883845.1 of Bacteriovorax stolpii. Classification (GTDB taxonomy): domain Bacteria; phylum Bdellovibrionota; class Bacteriovoracia; order Bacteriovoracales; family Bacteriovoracaceae; genus Peredibacter. Next base: position 104,000 of record CAMCYI010000007.1, read on the forward strand.
GCTCTCCATCTTTGTGGTCTACTACATCTGGGTGCCATTCCGGGCCATTGAAGAATATCAAACACGTTACGCCATCCAGGAAGAGACGAAACTTTTAAAGCAGGTTGATAACCTCAAACAGAACTTCATCTCTTTGATGAGCCACGATTTAAAAACTCCAGTAGCCAAGATTGCGGGTATTGCAGATATTCTGACAATCAAGTTCAACAACACGACTGAACAGAAAGAGCTTATCGATAATATCGTGAACTCCACTAAAGAGTTAAACAACTTTATCAATTCCATTCTCGATCTTACTAAAATTGAGTCTCAAAACCTCACGATCAAACGCGAGTCGCGCGACATCAACAAGATCATTGAAGGGATTGTAGGGAAGCTTGAGTTCGAAGCGAACGCCAAGAACATTACTCTTGAGGCTGAGCTCTCTCCGCTCTACCCGATCCAGATTGATACTGTACTAATGAACAGGGTTATTTCAAATCTTATTGAAAATGCGATCAAGTACGCAGGTAAGGACAAAATCGTGTCCGTCAAAACCTGGGATGACCCGAACTGGGTATTCATTGAGGTAAAAGATAATGGCGTGGGCATAGGGGCAGAGGATCTTGCCCATATTTTTGATAAATTTTATCGGGTGAAGAACGATTCAACCCACGCGATCAAGGGGTCAGGTCTGGGGCTTTATCTGGTAAAATACTTCATTGAGCTACATAATGGGGTTATTTCTGCTTCATCCGAGCTAGGTCAGGGAACTTCGTTTATAATTAAGTTAAAGAATGAATAGGGAGATTTCTCATGCATAAGGTTTTAGTTGTTGATGATGACAAGGTTCTTCAGCAGTCGGTGAAACAGGCCCTAGAGTATCACCACTTTGTTGTTGATGTTGCCGACAACGGAAAAGAAGCCGTCACTAAAGTCTACGGACAAAAATATGATCTCGTCGTTATGGACGTGAATATGCCGGAGATGGATGGGATTCAGGCGCTTACTGAAATTAAAAAGCACGATCCTTCAGTTATTGTTTTGATCCTCACTGCTTATTCTAACGTAACAGATGCGGTGAAAGCGGTTAAGGAAGGGGCCTATAACTATCTTGAAAAGCCAATCAGCTCTGAGAATCTAGTGGCCCTTATCAAGCGCGCTCTCAAAGCACGTTCGATGGTAGAGACTCTGACATTCTCTTCCCCAACACTTTCAATCGGCGAGACTGCAACTTCAAAAGATAAGTTCGTTGGTGAATCAAGTGCGATGAAAAAAGTTTTCGATGTTATTTCGAAACTTGCGAAAGTTGCCACTCCGGTTTTGATCCGTGGAGAGTCTGGTACAGGTAAAGAGCTCGTTGCAAAAGCGATTCACTATAACTCGCCAAGAAAAGATGAAAAGTTCGTTACCATTAACTGTGGTGCGATTTCTGAAAACCTCATCGAGTCGGAACTTTTTGGACACGAAAAAGGTGCCTTCACAGGAGCTGATCAAAGAAAGATCGGTAAATTCCAGTTCGCTGAAGGCGGGACGATTTTCCTTGATGAAATTGGTGATATCTCTGCGGGCATGCAGGTTAAACTTCTTCGCATCCTTCAGGAAAAAACATTCATGCCCGTGGGATCTAACCGCGAAGTAAAAATTGATGTTCGTATCATTGCGGCGTCCCACAAACCATTCGAGGAAATGATCAAAGACGGAAGCTTCCGCGAGGATTTATTCTATCGTCTGAACGTCCTTCCGGTTTATCTCCCGCCTCTTCGTGAGAGAAAATCAGATATTCCACATCTTGTGAATCACTACATCAATTACTTCAACAGTGTTCACAATCTGAAAGTAAAAGGTGCAGAACCTGATGCAATGGAAGTTCTGACGAACTATTCATGGCCGGGTAACATCCGCGAACTTCGTAATATTATCGAACACTGTTTCATCATGGAATCATCGGATCACATTCATGCGAACTCACTTCCTTCTATTGTCTTTAAAGATAATAAGAAAGTTGAATCTAAGGACCATGTTGCTGAAGACAGCGTGATAGATCTTGAAGATATTCAGAACTCAGTACTAGACGGCGCAAGCGCCGGTACAAAAACTGGCAACGATGTTCATTTCTCGTTCGGTACAAAACTTGGCGAAGGCGGGAAACTTGACTTTGCTGTAGCAAAAGATCTTTTTGAGAAAGAGTTTATTGTTCAAGCCTTGAAAATCAATAAAGGCAAAATCAATCAAACTGCATTGAACGCAAATATTCCGAAGAAGACTCTTCTCCGGAAAATTGAGAAGTACGAAATCCATCCTAAGGATTACTACTAACCTCTATGGCCAGGTTTTGGTCGCTCAGTCTTTTAATTGCTTTCCTCATCATCATTGATCAACTCACCAAGGGCGCGATTCAATCGAGTCTTGCCCCTGGTGAATCTATTCAGGTTATTAAGGGCTTCTTCAGTATCACCCACGTTCATAATCAGGGTGCTGCATTTGGTATGGGCGCTGAAAGCCATCCGGTTGTTCGTCAGGTTCTCTTTCTTTTCTTTCCCGTCATCATCTGCTGCTGGATATTTTGGGCCTTGATAAAGTCGCTCAAGGGCCCTTTCCACGTGTCACTTGCATACGCTTTGGTTCTTGCTGGTGCAGATGGAAATCTTCTTGATCGATTTACTGTAGGCTACGTTGTGGATTTTTTATTATTCTACTGGGGAGACGAACGACACCATTTTCCTGCTTTTAATATCGCTGACAGCTGCATCACCATTGCGGCAGGTCTGCTGATTCTTGATTATTTTCTCCAAAAAAACAAGGCCGGTAATGTACCCAATACTTTATCAAGGCCATGATCTCATCATCTATTCGTATCCCTTGTTCATGGGGCTCGGATGGGGCTTTGCTTATCAGATATATTTTGGGCTGATGAATCCCTCCGTTTCCCGGCTTAAAGCACAGATTCTTTTCTGGGGAGTTTTTCTTTCTTCATGGATCGGAGCAAAATTATTTTTCCTTCTCACTTACCCCAAAGATCTGAGTTCGATTGCTGGTGAAATGTCATTCTGGATGGGCGGAGGATTTGTTTTTTACGGCGGGCTTCTTGGTGCATTAATTTTTCTTCTCATCTACAGAATTTGGGAACCACTTCGTGAAGAAAATTTCTGGCCTATGCTACCAGCACTCACTTTCGGACATGCAGTGGGCAGAGTGGGTTGTCTGCTCGCAGGATGCTGCTTTGGAACTCCAACGACACTACCGTGGGGTATATTCCTTCATGGTGAACATCGCCATCCCACACAGATCCTGGAAATTCTCGTTCTCTCTTTGATGGGATTTGTACTTTTAAAATCAAAAAAGCCCAAATCGGAGCTGTTGGTGTTCTATTTCGTGATCTATGGCCTCAGTCGTTTTGGTATCGAGTTCCTTCGCGGGGATATCATCAGGGGCGAGTGGTTTCTACTTAGTCCTTCTCAATGGATTTCCCTGGCCCTGGTCATTTTAGGGCTTGGCCTCTTCTATAAAATTAAGCATTCCAGAGCCTTAGCTTAATGTGAAATAATCCAGTCAAGTATTCCCATAGACTTCCGATAAGACCTTAGTAACTTATCAGGAGACTCAACTTTGAAGACTGCAAAATGGGAATCGATTCAACCGCGTTCATTGCGCTTTCGAGGCCATTACAAAATCTATCTAAGCTTTGCTCTGGTTTTTTCCAGCATGCTGGTGAGCTACTGGGGATACCGTTTCACGCTGACTGAATTTAATAAAATTCTTTCTGAGCAGTGGGCGGAACTTTTATTCTCTTCGGTTTTTTTCTCGGGATTTGGAGCTTACTACTTCCTGTGGTTAAGACCACGTCTCAGAAGATTCATTCAGGTTTTTCCTGATAAAGTCGTTCTACACGATGGTTCACAATCCGTTGAAGCTAACTTTGAAGATGTAGAATCTGTGTCGATGGTGTACTGGTCACTCTTTTATTTTAAAATGAAAGATGGTCATAAACATTACTTCAGTTCAGGTTTTGATCGCATTGATTACGTGTGGGAAGGCCTTAAAGCAACTCGTCCAGAATTAATGAAAGGTGAAGAGTTTGAAGAATTCCGCCTGAAGCTTGTTCAATATGATCACCACCAGAAGAGAAAAGAATGGTTCTTTAAGCATAAGGTTGTCGATGTCTTCAACTGGTTCATGCTCCCATGTCTCTTCCTCATGTGTGCTTACTTTGTTCAATCTCGCGAAGTGATGATTCATCAGGAAGGTCTCTATTTCTTCCGATTGTTTATGTATTCGCTTCTCGTTCTTCTCGTAACGAACTTTGCCTTTTCGGTTGTGATTAAGAAGTTTGTTTTTGATAAAAAGCTTCAGAACCAGATGACTGCTCCAGAAGCTTCTCAAAATGAAAAATACCGCGATATTGAGTTTGAGGGTGTCATCCTTCAGAGATCAAAAATCTTTCAGGTGCTTTCTGCTTGTTTCATCTTTGCGATCATTATCAAGACTGATCTGAACTTCTATTCTGTGACTAAGATTAAAGATGACCTCAAAAACTACAGTTTGATGAAAGGTAAGACTGTAGTTGTGGATAACCGCTACAATTGCACGGGCTGTCGCTACAATATTGTAGACGGTGACATTGTCATCTTCGGTAAGGGTTATGTTGGTCAGGTCATGGCACGCTCAGGTGAAATGGTCGGTGAAGTCTCTAATGATCCAAGTGGCCGTAACATCGCCAGTAGCAACATCCATACAGTTCCGGAAGGGCATGTAGCGATCAAGTCGAACAATGGCTCAGATCTCATGTTTGTCAAAATATCTGACCTCATGGGTAAGATACAAAAGTAATGCACAATTCCTGAAAGCTCTTAGAATAGACTTAGATTCCTAAGACTATTCCAGGAGCTTCTGTGCTGAAGATTACTCAACTCTTTCTTCTTATTATTTTATTCTTCGCCATTTCGCAGACTGCTCAGGCATCTGTATTGATTGAGCCACTGGTTGGTTACAACTTCAGTTCAAAAGCCAAGATCGATGATGATGATAATCAGAATGCCTATTCCGGAGCAGGGGGTGCATTTGGTGGCCGACTTGGCTACCAGAAGCTTGGTTTCCAGCTTGGCGTCGATTATCTCCACAGCAGCCTTGATATGGATGATAAGGACTTTGATAAAAACCTCACATTGAACGAGTGGGGCGGGTTTGTTGGATTTGAATTTCCGATTCTTCTTCGGGTTTACGCGGGTTACATTTTTTCAGCCAGCGGAACTTCAAAATTTAAAGACAAGAATGATGATATCCAGGAACTTGATCTTAAATCCGGCTCCGGAACAAAATTTGGCATTGGGTTCACAGGCCTGCCGTTTCTTGTGATCAATCTTGAGTATCGTGCCGGCTCAGTGAATGAATACAAGCTCGGCGATACGAATTACGATGATGATAAAATCACGTATTCGTCATATCTAATGTCTCTTTCAATCCCGATTAATCTTTAATTAAAAAAGGCTCCAATCAGGAGCCTTTTTATTATCCAACAACTTCTTCTTTTTTATCTTCATCGATTTTCAACACATCTAGAATCGAAGGCTCAACGTAGAGCTCTGAATTGAGAGTCTCGTTACCCCACGCAACGAACGCATCATCATGTTGGTACATTGTGATTGTTTCCCACGGACAGTCCTGAGAGCAGTTCTGACAACCGATACAACGTGAGAGATCGATCTCAACCATTTGCTGGAAACCGGGATTCTTAGGATCAGGTCCAGGAACTAATTCGATGGAATCCACAGGGCAGCCAGCAATACAAACCTCACAACCAGTACAACCTGATTGATGAACAACGGCGAGAAGCTTAGGTGGCTTCTTACCTTTTCTCTGTGGCTTAAACCGTGCCGTATGGAACGGGTTTTCGACTTTTACTTCGCTCTCACTCATGTGAAATCCTTGCGTACTCTATGAAGCCCTATTATACACTCTGGGCCATGAGCTATAAAGCATTTCCTATCCGAATTCGCCTCGATATACTGAGGCTACAGGTATATATAAATAACTAATGTTTATCGACGGGATTTGTCAATGACTGCTAGAAAACTTCGCTTTGTTACCGCTGCGAGCCTATTTGATGGGCATGATGCTTCAATCAACATTATGAGAAGACTTTTGCAAAGCAAAGGGGTCGAGGTCATTCACCTGGGTCACAATCGTTCTGCACAAGAAGTCGTTGAAGCTGCACTATCTGAAGACGCTCACGCCATCGCTCTGAGTTCATATCAGGGTGGGCATATGGAATATTTCACTTACGTCAGGGAGCTTCTGGATAAAGCAGGCGGAAAAAATGTTCGAATCTTCGGCGGTGGTGGCGGAGTCATCACACCTCCAGAAATTAATGAGCTTCACACCCGAGGCATCTCGCGCATTTATGGTCCCGCTGATGGGACGGCCCTAGGTCTGAATGGCATCATCGATGACATGATCAACAAATGTGATTACTCAACAATCGATGGAGTTGATTTCAAAACCCTTGCGACGAAAAAACTAACGGCTTACGAAACGGCGAAAGTAATTACGTTCGTTGAAGATCGCCGTGAAGTTCCTTTTACCTTCAATCCTAAAAATGTTCCAGTTCTTGGTATTACCGGAACTGGTGGCGCTGGAAAGTCATCTCTCATTGATGAACTTCTTCTTCGCTTTCATCGCTACTACGCTGATAAAAAAATTGCTCTCGTTTCTGTAGATCCGACGAAAAAGAAAAACCAGGGTGCCCTTCTGGGTGACCGCATTCGCCTTGGTTCTGCTGTTTACGGGAATTTTTATATCCGTTCTCTTGCAACACGTGATTCTGCGAATGAACTTTCTCCTGAAATTCGCAAAGTGGTCGACTTCTTAAAGTCTCAGGACTTTGATCTCATCCTCGTTGAAACTTCCGGGATCGGTCAGGCTTCAGATGAAATCACCAAAGTCGCTGATAAGACTCTCTATGTTATGACACCTGAATTCGGTGCGGCCACTCAGCTTGAAAAAATCGAGATGCTTGAAGTCGCGAACTTCATTGCCGTTAACAAATTTGAAAAACCAAGATCTGAAGATGCCCTTCGAGATGTTCGTAAGCAGTATCGGCGCAATAAAGTTCTCTTTGCCAATCATCCTGGTTCTCCGACTGATGCTGAGCTTCCCGTCTTCGGAACGATGGCCTCAAAATTCAATGATGTTGGTGTGAACGCTCTCTTCTCTGAAATGGTGAAGTCAGTTGGCTTCGCTCATAATACGGAACTTGATCTTGTTCCTGCAGAACGGGCCCCTGCTAAAAAAGCATCTGTCATTCCTGCTGCCCAGATTAATTACCTTCGCGATATCTCAGATACCGTTCGTAAATATAATTCGCGCGCGGTTGAATCGGTCACTAAACTTCGCCAGTATGAAACTCTGATTGAAGCGGCGAAGATCGTCACCGATGCACCATCGCTGAAAACAAAAGCTCATGAGATTGAAAAAACTTTTACCACTGAGTTGAAAGAAGTTGCTGAGTTTGACAGCATCGTCGATCAGTATTCAAAAGGTGAATACACTTACGTGGTTCGCGGAAAAGATATCAAAGTGGGAACGAAGTACACTTCGCTCTCTCAGCAAGTCATCTCGAAGGTCGGCTTTCCGAAATTTCATTACGCCTCCGACAAACTGCAGTTCATCCGCTCGCAAAACTTTCCAGGCTTCTATCCGTTTGCCGGCGGTGTCTTTCCGTTCAAGCGTGCTGATGAAGATCCCAAACGACAGTTTGCCGGGGAAGGCGGGCCTAAACGCACGAACGCACGTTTCCACTATCTCTCCAAAAACGATACAGCAAAAAGACTTTCAACTGCTTTCGACTCCGTAACGCTTTATGGAGAAGACCCAGCAACAAGACCGGATATTTACGGGAAAGTCGGTGAGTCAGGTGTTTCGATCTGTATGCTTGATGACATGATGGAGCTCTACAAAGGGTTTGATCTGACCTCTCCATCAACTTCTGTATCCATGACCATTAATGGACCGGCACCGATTATTCTCGCCATGTTCATGAACACAGCTATCAACCGCACACTTCCAGAAGGTGATCAGGAAAATCGCGAGAAGATAGTCCAGGTCATGCAGCAGGTCCGTGGAACAGTTCAGGCCGACATCCTCAAGGAAGACCAGGCCCAGAATACATGTATCTTCTCTCTCGAATTCGCTCTCAAAATGATGGGAGATGTTCAGGAGTTTTTCTGTAAGAATAAAATAAAGAACTATTATACCGTTTCCATTTCGGGATACCACATTGCGGAAGCCGGAGCCAATCCGATCACTCAGCTGGCCTTAACACTTTCTAACGGCTTCACTTATGTTGAGTATTATCTCTCTCGCGGAATGAAGATCGATGACTTCTGCGAGAATTTATCTTTCTTCTTCTCTAATGGTCTTGATCCGGAATACACAGTGCTTGGCCGTGTTGCCCGTAAAATCTGGGCTGTCTCGATGAAAGAAAAATATGCTGCGTCTGATAAATCTCAGAAATTGAAGTACCACATTCAGACTTCGGGCCGTTCTCTGCACGCTCAGGAAATTGATTTCAATGATATCCGCACAACCCTGCAGGCATTCATTGCTCTCTCTGATAACTGTAATTCGCTTCACACAAATGCGTATGACGAAGCCATTACAACACCGACAGAGGAGTCAGTACGTCGAGCCATGGCTATTCAGCTCATCATCAACCGTGAGTTTGGAATGAATAAAACGGATAACCCGCTTCAGGGGGCGTACATCGTTGATGAACTTGCTGAAATTGTCGAAGAGGCGGTACTTACTGAGTTCGAAAGAATCTCTGATAAGGGTGGTGTACTTGGAGCGATGGAATCGATGTATCAGCGTGGGAAAATCCAGGAAGAATCTCTCTATTACGAGACCCTGAAAGACTCCGGCGAGTTTCCGATTATCGGAGTGAATACATTCCTGCCTGAAAAAATGGCCGAATGGAAACCCATTGAACTTTCACGGGCCTCTTCAGAAGAAAAAAATGATCAGATCAATCGATTGAAAAAATTTCAAGATAGTAACAAAAATAAATCGGATCTATGTCTCAAGAAGCTTCGTGATGTGGCCCTGACAGGTGGAAATATCTTTGAAGAGCTTCTGACGACTGTACGCTATTGCAGTCTCGGACAGATCACTTCAGTTCTTTATGAAGTTGGCGGCCGCTACCGGAGAAATATGTAATGACGAAAATTTATACTAAAAACGGCGATATGGGTGAGACTGGACTTGTGGGTGGCAAGCGAGTTTCTAAAGCTGATGACAGGATTGATCTCTATGGAGAAGTGGATGAACTAAATTCAAGGATTGGTATGGCCGTTTCCCTGATGGCCCCAGCTATGTTTGGAAATGAAATCCAGTTCCTTCATGAAATCCAGTCGGCCCTGTTTGATCTTGGTTCGAATCTCGCCTGTGAACCCGGAGAACGTGCGAATTTTAAACTTCCTCATTTGTCGGCTGGGCTGGTTACAAAGCTTGAAACCGCCATTGATTCCATGGAGAAGTCACTATCACCTTTAAAGAATTTTATCCTTCCGGGTGGGCCAGCAGATGCCTCAGCACTTCACCTCTGCCGGACTGGTTCAAGAAACGTAGAAAGAAAACTTGTCGCTTTCCTAAACAAAACAAATGAGACCGCTCCGGACAACAGTGTTGAATTCCTGAACCGACTTTCAGATTATTTTTTTACAGTGGCGAGATTTGTAACGAACAAACAAAATCAAAATGAAATTCTCTGGAAGCCATTTACTTGATCAGTTGTTCTGATCCTGATAAAGCTTTTCTACACCCATCAGTTTTTCGCCGATACTGAAGTTCATCAGCCGTGAATTAATAATAAAGAACATCCCCGAAAAGAAAATTTCTCCGGCACCGATGAGATTCATTCTGTGTTTATTGACAATCTCTGCTGACAATTCCAACCATGGAATCCCACCAAACCGAGAAGCCGAATTAACGTAAATGATAGGCAGGAGAAATACAAAAAAAGTGAGTATGCCATCGATCCACCTGGCACTGTGAACCTGACTAAGGCTCCGGAGCTTTATCTCCTGCTTGGAAAGAATAATGCGTGTTTGTGCTTTTTTACGAAGGGCAATTTCTTTGGCTTGCGAAGGTGTATTGAGAAGATTATCCGGATGCGCATGAGTGTAGAGCTGGTTCTGTATCCGGGCCCCGGTAAAGTCAGCTTTTAATTCGTAATCCATTCTCTCTTTTTTAGGTCCCGGGAAAGTCAGATTATCGACTGCATAGTTATCCATGCTTTTTTCATTCAACGTGATGATCGTGTCACCAATTTTAATCTCATCACCGATAAATATTTCAGCATTATCAATCCGAATTCCGTTCAGGTAGGTACCATTCTTTGAATCAGCGTCTTCAAGTTTGAGATAGCCATTATTGATGGTAAAAATGCAATGCTTTACACTGACTTTCTCGTCTTTAATGGGCGGGTTCGTATGACTTCCGCGACCTAAAACGAGCCTGTTTCCAACTGAGACTTCAACGTCAAAAACCTGGTTCATACTGACAATTGTTAATACAGCTTTCAAGTGAGCTCCCAAAGTGGCTTTTGATAATTGAATCGGCATTCTGATTTCACGCTTTGCAGATAGGCATGTAATCCTGTGGGCAACTGATACTCTGGAACGGAATAAAGGCCCCAAAGATGTGAGGCCAGCATGATATCTTTAACCGTCATTGATGTTGATCCATAAAAAGGCTTGAATTCTTTTTCAAGTCTTTCAAGGATCGGCTGAATGAGTGAAATGAACTCGGACTGTTTTGTGACAAGGTCTTTGAAAGGCCCACGCTTGGCCTCTTTTTTCTTCTTAAAATATTCCCGTGAACTTTCATTGAATTCTGCCGTGTAGATCCAGAAGGGCATGGCCAGTGAATGCACGAGGCTTCCAATATCATTAATCAATGATTCGAAAGTACTGAACTCAGAACGGGACCTGAATTCACTAATCTTCAGTGCATTCCCTTGGTCGAGAAACGACATGATATCGAGACTCTCTGGCATGGCCTGTTTCTCTGTTTTAAGAATCGGAAGCATCTTTTTACCAATGAGGGAGATAGGGGTGGCCTCATCATCATAGGGGACCACAACAGAGTGGTATTTGATGTTTAAATATCCGAGAGTCATCCTTACCCTTATGCAGAAAGGACAGTGCACGTAATGATAAAGTGTTGGGGTCATATTTTGCTCATTTCTGAATATTATAAGTGTAACTCCTCTAATTCCAAACCACTTGTTATGGGGTTAACGCGTAATCTCATTGAAAATATGCTAGAATAGGAGTACTAATTGCCTTGGGAGTCCGGGAGGAAACCTTATGGAACAAGAACTTATCGTGATTACAGAAAAAGCCCTTCAGCAGATTGAGACGATTGCAAAATCGGACAACCCTGATGGCAACAAAGGTTTGCGATTAGCTGTTACAGGCGGTGGTTGTTCGGGTCTTTCCTACAAAATGGAATATTCTGAGTCTAAGGAGCGCGATAACGTACTCCAGTTCGGGCAGGTCAAAGTTCTCATCGATCCAAAATCTGCCATTTACCTCAAGGGCATTGTCCTCGATTTCAAGGATGGCCTCACAGGTAAAGGTTTTGTTTTTGATAATCCCAATGCCAAGAATACTTGTGGCTGTGGTGAATCGTTTTCTGTTTAACCCATGAATTCCTTTCGTTACTTTTCCGGTAAATTCTCCCGTTCATTTCACTCCTTCAAACTCGAGGGACCTGACGTTGAATCTTTTCTTCAGGCCCAAAGTACTTTTAATATTCAGGAACTCCCGGTTGGTTCATTCCATCTGACTGCCTTTCTCGATCCGCAGGGAAGAAATGAAACTTTCGGGTGGCTTTTGCGTGAAGAGAAAAATTTCCTTCTTCTGGCACCTGAATCTTTGAAGGACATCACGACAGAACGGCTGAACCGCTATCTCATCTCAGAAGAAGTTGAAATTCACGGACCATATTGGGAAGAATGGACCTCTGTTGTGGGATCAGATGCTTTCCTTCAAAAAAATTCTTCTTCATTCACGGGTGAAATGTTCGCTGATAAAGCCCTTTTAACCCGGACAAATTTAGGAGCTGCCGTCGCAGAAATTCCAGATGAGGATCTCGATGCGTGGAGAGCATTAACAGGCTGGCCGGATTTTGAAGGTAAGGATTTTCAGAAAGAAATCATCAATAACAATCGTCTCTTTGATCTTTGTGTCTCTTTCAACAAAGGCTGTTATCCGGGACAGGAAACGGTTTCGAAAATTGCTACCCGTCGTGGAGCGGCCTATGGCCCGGTGTTGCTTGAGACAACTGAAAAAACAGAGCCCGGTGTTGTGACAAATTTTGGTAACAAAATTGGCACGGCCATCGGTTGTTACGAGTGGGAAAAACGGTTTTATCTGCCGGCTTCTCTCCTCAGAGATTTCCGGGTGGAAAAGATGAAAGTTTCTGCTTCCATTGATCAGCAGGAACGCGTTTTGACTGTTCGCTATTATCCATTGATCTCAGGCAGGGACGAAGATAAGGCCCAGGAACTTTTTTACGAAGGTTCTCATCACTTCCTCAAGGGTAACGAGCAAAGTGCAGAAGAGGCCTTCAAGCTTGCTATCAAACTCGATCCTCACCACGCTGATGCCCTGGAATCTCTCGGTGTTTTGCTCGGAAGACTTGGTAGATATGAAGAAGCAATTGAATGGATGAAAAAGCTTTCTGAGAGTCATCCATCTTCTGTGATGGCCCACACCAATCTCTCCATGTTCCTGATGAAACTTGGAAAAATTGAAGAAGCAGAAGAACAAAAATCTTTTGCCACGGTGAAGTCCTTTCAAAAATTCGGAGAGGAAGCGAAAACCCGCGAAGCCCTGGATGCCGATAAGAAAAAGCGATTGGACGAATGGTCAAAGCGCGAAGGCATGTTTCATCAGGTTCTTGAAATTGACAGCGAGGACACCCTTGCAAATTATGGCCTCGGTTCCATAGCTGTTGAAAAAGGTGAATGGGAAAAAGCTCTGACCTATCTTGAAAAAGTGATCATGGCCGATCCTAAGTATTCTGTCGCTTACCTGGCACTTGGAAAAGCGTATCAGTCTCTTGGTCGTAAAGAGCAGGCGGTTGCAACGTATAAAGAAGGGATCAAAGTAGCAGCAGCAAAAGGTGATCTCATGCCTGCGAATCAAATGCAGAGCGAACTCGAACGGATTTAATTCTTAAAATATTCTTTTCTTGAATTTTTCAATTCAGCTTTCAACGCCTTCAATTCCAACCGATGAGTTTTTAATTTCTTTTCCCATAGTGGAATGAATCTCTTCATCTTTTGAACTTCATGACGTTGTTCAAGAATCAGTTTCCACCCTTTGGCTGTGATCAGTCCGTTTTTGTAGGCCCATTTCAGGTCTTCAAAGCTGTATTCGAGCATCCAGTATTCTTCCACTGCACGCCAGATGATCTTTTCTTTTTCCCGAGCGGAGAAGAGATAAAAAATGGAGTCGTTGTCTTTGGCTTTCGCCAGATCTGAGAACAGCTTAAAGGCCCAGAAAAAAGTGAAGTAAGCATGGTAAATCCCACGGAGAGGACGAAGTGTTCTTCGCCATGGACTGTAGTAAATGTTATCAACAGGCTCATCAATGAGCTTCCCAATATTTAGATAATAGTTGAGATGATGATGACCATTCTCATGGAGGAGATCATCCATCAGGTCGACAAAATCCCTATCATAAAGATTGATCATCGAAACGCCGGGAAGTTCCTGATGGGAATAACTTACGAATTCTTTTTGATGAATGGGAATGATGAGATCTGTAAATGCGACAAATCTTTCCCATGAACCGGGTGAGAATTTTCGGATAACTTTCAAGGCGATTTCAATTTTTTGAGAGAAAGCTTTCATCTCTTTCAGGCTCGAAGTCATCAGACCAAGTTCTTTACCTTCAAGATGAAGAGTCGTTTCAAGAAGTCTTGTGAGGTCTCCTGCTTTCACCTTGTCGCCGAGTGCGAGCAAGGGACGATATTTCTTTTTTACGCTGTAATCTTTTAGGATTTGCCGGTCACCAAGTGAAACCAGGTGATCGTCAAAAACTTTGAGGGCAGCTTGAGATGCTTTGGGAAAAGACTTTCCGCTATTTAGGGCCTTGAGAAAAACATCTGCGAATTCGCTTTTGTTCCATTTCTCAAAGACTACGTCTTCTCTTTCACCAAACACGTTAGCTTTTGATGAGAGCTTTGATTGAGCTTCAGAAAGAAAGGCGAAATTCTTTAACTGCTGCAGAAAAAACCATTTGAATGATGAGTATTGCTTTAATTCCCGGCCATGTTCTTCAACCCATTCTGCAATAGCAGAAGGTTGTTTCTTGATGCTCCTGGATGACTGGGGGAGATCTCTCACATACCGTTTCTGGAGGTTTTTTTTGAGAGTCCTGTAGTGTACGGGGGAGAAATTCATAAAAAATTGGCTGGGAAGGTCGGACTCGAACCGACGACCAACAGATTAACAGTCTGCTGCGCTACCAACTGCGCCACTCCCCAGCTTAGAGGCTTTAGAGCTTGTATTTATAAAACTCCCAAGATTTATTGTCCAGCCTAATCTAAGGCAAACATTCGATGAATTTCAGGGGATTAAAAAGCTCAAGTTCTGGCCTTAATTGACCGATAAGGTCAATGATGAAGAATGCATCATCTTTTGTTCTTCGGGCCCTGAGTATTCTTGGCCTGGAACAGATACTAAAACTAACCAAGGTTCTGAAATTGAAACAGGGACAGGCACAAAAAGCCGTCGGTGAAGAGCTAATTTCCTGGGATGAAAGCCAGCCCATTGAAGCTGCGGTGAAGCCTGAAGGTAAAGTCGTTCCCTTTCCTAAAAGCAAGAACGCCCTGCCTTCCATCAATATGCCCCCGTCTGATGAGGAAGTGAAAAAGAAGAATCAAGAGGAGGAGAGCAGCAAGCTTCTGACCTCTGATGTTATTCTCTGGCAAAGAGAAATCACCCGAGACACCGGTGAAGCCGTTCACAAAATGGATGCTTTCAAGGGTTACAAAAAATCGACAGAAATGTACGTGGTCAAAACACAGACCGACGAAGGTAAGGAAAAGATCCGCTTCGCTGACACCAATGGAATTCTCATCAATAAAAAACAAGCCTAGCTGAAAGGAATTGCCGTAACTTTTTGCGGTAATGAGATTCCCAGTTCTTTCACAACTTGTGGATCAAGAGAAACTTGTCCATCACCGTGAACCTGCAGCCATGTTCTCGTTGCAAAAAAATCATGATCCGGGTGTTCCAGAGAGATGATCACGTCCCTTGCTTTTGATTTGTCAAAACTTTTGGCCGTAATCAGAAGTCCCGTGATTCTCTCTTTAACGGGCTTCACATCTTTAAGCGCGCATCTGTAGTGAGGCCCACCATCAAACGGATCAACTTCTTTCATATATTTGAAGCCGATACTCTCGAGCATTCTTTTTACCGGTTCAGTTTCTTTTCCGACTTTACCGATGGATTCACGAGCCTCCATAGGGAGCAAGGTTTGATAGATATTTTCTGATGGATAAAGGCTGAGAATAAACTCTTTATTACTTCTGCTAAGGATGTCAGCTTCGGTGTAATTCATGTTCATGAATCTTCTTCCAACTGCTTCCCAGAGTGGAGAATTCCCATCTTTATCGAGTGGAGGCATGAGCTCGGAATGAATGATCGGCTTAAAGCGTTCCTGGTTTGTTGCCATATATAGAAAACGAACAAACGAAATTTGCTTTCCAAGTTTTTCTTTATGTCCGCGAAACTCAGGATTAAGAATCAGTCCACCAATCTCAGTCGGTCCATTTGAATCAAGGCCCAGCTTGAGAGTTCCATGAACGAATCCTGTATTGATCGTATTTGAAAATTTCGATTCTTGTCCGACAGACAAAAAGAAGTGTGGTTCATTTTCTGTTCCATGTTGAGCATGGATCATAGATACACCTAGAATCTCTTTGCTTTCAGTATCTTCAAGTACGAAGATGTAATAATTTTCCCAGAGTTTAGGACTTGGATTGTTAAAGCTTTTAATGGAACTTTCAATTTTGGAGCTGATGAGTTCTTCATCCGCAGGCAAATTGATGAACACCATCATATTACTGAGTTTAAATAGATCTTTATGGTCCTTGAGTTCAACTGACCTGAGAATAAACAATCAACACTCCTTAGAAACGACTTCTTCCAGAATTTTCAACGCCGAAAGTGGAAACGTCCAATTCGGCATAAGCTGAAAACTTCCTTCGAGCAGAGATCCCTTGAAACCATGTGATTCCAGGATCTGGGTCGAAGGCTTAAGGGGATAAAACCCCGGTCGGTCATCACCCTGTAATAGGTCAAATTTCTCAAAAAGGGTATGGAGTCTTTCATGAAATCGAGTCCATTTTCCTGAGGCAGACCAAAGTTCCGGACTCATCGCGTAAGTAACCCAAGGCGGAAGAAGGTGAAGATGCTCACCTTGAGTGGCGCCTTGCTCTAAGTCATTCAACGACAGGGCCGCCCAACCTAAGGGAGAAAAATCGAGGATCAAATCCTGATATTTTCCATTCATGAGATCGAAAATATTTGCAGGGTTTCCTTTCAGAAACGTTTTGATTCCTTGATGGTTTTTGCTGGCCTCAATTTCTGAGGAGTAAAATGCTGCTTTCCAATGGGAATGTTGAAACTTTTGAGGAGGCAGGCCTTCTTTGAAGCCCAATTTTGCTCTTAGCACCTGGGGATGATCGAGATCAAACAAATTCGAGTGAGCACTCAGATCGTAGATTTCGGGCAAAGCGGCTTTTTGACTTTGAATCGTCTCAAAAAGTACCTCTTCCATGGTCCTTGGTGTCATGATTCCTCTCACCTGTTATTCTTGATTTCTTTTGCGCGCGTGAGGGATAATAACTCACACCTATGTGAGGATACACTTATCACCGACATGTTGAAAACATTCGAAGCGTACTATCAAAAAAACGACTTCAACAATGCCCTCAAAGTTCTTAAAGATCATCCTGGTGAAGTTCCTCAGAACGTCTGGCATTACAATCTGGGGCTCGTTTATGCAAAGCTCGAAAACTTTCCTCTTGCTCGCTATCATTTTTTGATCGCAGGTAAGTCCGGTCTTCAGTCCACATCACTTCGTGACAACGAAAAGCTTGTTGTGGAAAAGCTAGATTTATCCACAGTCGAAAAACCTTTGAACGCTTCAGATTATGTTTATAAGAGTGTTACTTTTCTTAGTCAGGGAGAGTTAACTTCCATCAGCCTGATGATTTTGTTTGTCGGACTTTTGAGCTTAAGAAAAAAAAGAAATCCGGTGCGTCTGGCAATGTTAGTCATCGCCATGGCCGTGCCACTTACGCTAGGCTTGCTGGTGAAGCAGTGGCCTGAGGCTATTGTGGTGAAAGATGATAGGGTTGCTGAAGGCCCTTCGGCGATTTTTGCAGCTCTGACAGATATTCCTGCCGGGCTTAAGATTGTCACCCGTGGAGAAGGCGAGTGGAGAGAAATTCTTTATCCTTCGCGCTTCAGGGGATGGATCCGAAAAAATTCGATTAAGGAACTGGAGTCGTTATGAGTTATGAAAAAGACCAAATGGAAAAATTCCTGAAAGGCGATGGTTCTTCTGATCGTCTGGATATTCCACTTCTCAAATACATGTGGGATGCCTCGCCTCTTGCCTTTATGACCACGAAAGAAAGTTATCACGAGTACTTCAAGAAAATTTCAGTTCTCCAATCCTTTTCAGATAATGAAATCCGCTTGTTCACTAAGTTTCTTCACCGCCGTGAATTTGCTGTCAACGAAGTGATCTTCCGTCAGGGAGATTCTGGTTACGGTTTTTATTTTATCTTCAGCGGCTCCGTTAATATCTACGCCAATCAACAGATTCAGACTGATGATCTGGGTGACCTTGTGATTCGTCTTGAAAAACGTCAGTACTTCGGAGAGATGGGTCTTCTTGAAGATTTTAACCGTCGAAGTGCAACGGTTGTCGCTGCAGAATCGACAGTGTTGTTGGGAATCTTTAAACCGGATCTGGAGCGCATGCTGGAAATTTATCCGGTTCTTGGTGCCAAATTCCTGCGTGAAACCGCTCTCATCATGGCGAATCGTATGGGCCAGCTCACACGTGAGATTCTGACTCTGAAGAAAAAAGTCAAAGACCTGGAGCAAAGAGTTTGAACGCTACCCGAAATACTCAGGCCGCAAAGCTTTATCTATTCTATTTTCTGCTTCTCGCGGCGATCGTTTTCGCTGTGATGTTTCCGCGCCTGACACTTCCATTCGGTTTTTCCTACATCATTTACCTGATGTCAAAACCACTGACGATGATGCTCACGACTGGAAGTAAAAAGCAGAGATTTTTTTATCTCATGTTGATACTCGTGTGTGTGACTTTCCTTTTTTTCCCTCTCTTCGCAACTCTCTACAATCTGGAAACTGATTTTGGTGGTCTCTATCAACAGCTGCCTGAAGTTCAGAAAATTCTTCAGGATAAGTTTTTTGCTTTCAAAGTGGAAATCTTTGAACGCTTCGGACTCCGTATCAATATGGATCCGGTAACTTTCGTCATCCAGAAGCTGGAGAAGCAGGGAAGCAAGGTTCTTGTTCAATTTCCCAATTATGTTTCAAGCATCTTTGAGTGGCTCCTTCTGGTTCCAATGTTTCTTTTCTTCTTTTTCAAAGAGTCAAAAACGTTCAGCGGTCTTTTCATGGAAACGATTCCTAATTCAATTTTTGAAAAAACCTATGTTCTCTTTACCCAGTTCAATACTAAATTTGGTGAGTACATTATCGCGAAGTTTATTGAAGCCACGATTCTCGGAACCCTGATCACCCTCGGACTTCTTGTTGTCGGCTTCCCTTATCCATTCATTCTTGGCTTTGTTGCCGGTATTACCAATATACTTCCCTACATTGGTCCCATTATTGGATTCATTCCGGCATTCTTTGTTGCTCTTCTTTCAAAAGATCCTAATGTCTCAATGATTGCCATGGTCAGTATTTATGCTATCGCCAACCTGATCGACATGATTCTCGTATTTCCGTTATTAGTGTCTAAAATTGTTAACCTGCATCCGATTGTGGTTGTCGTCAGTATTATTGTTGGTTCCCAACTCGCAGGAATAGTCGGCATGATCGTAATTATTCCCTTCATTGCCTTCTTTAAACTTCTCTTCAAAGAAATCTATCAGGATTTATCGGTACAGTTATGAAAATTACGTTTCTGATTCTCGCACTCGTTCTTGGATGTTCTTCAGATAAGCCCAAAGGCCGCACAGAAGCGGAAAGTCTTTTTAAAGAAGCCCAGGAACTCATGGAGTCTGAGAGATATATCCTTGCCACAGAAAAACTCAATCTTATCAAAACGCAGCATCCTTATTCGTTTTACGCCACTCCCGCTGAGCTCCTGCAAGCCGATGTTCTTTTTTTGCAGGAAAACTACATTGAAGCTGCTGCAGCTTATCTATTGTTCCGGGATTTCCATCCCAAGCACGAAAAAATTCCGTTCGTAGTTTTTCGGATTGCTGAATCCTATTTCAAACAAATTCCGGCTACCATTGACCGGGATTTAGAACCGGCCATGGAATCTATTAAGTATTACGAAGAAGTCGTTCAGAAATACAGCACCAGCAGCTATAAACGAAAAGCAGGCGAGCGCATACGCTCTGCCAAAAAGATGCTTCGTGAAAAAGATGTCTACATTGCTGATTTCTATTTCAGAACCAAGGAATTTTCCGCTGCCAGATACTGGTATCTTGATATTCTTGAGTCTCACAGGGATCAATTCACCCAAAGTCACGCTATGGTTCGCACGATTCTGGCGACCCACGCGCTGAAAGAGTGGCAACCTTGTCTTGATTACGTAGAAAAATATTATGATTCAGTTGAAAAAGGGGCGAAGAAAGAAATAAAATTGGTGAAAGACAACTGTATCAAGAAACAATAATTTTCATTCACCGGAGACAACATTGGAAAACGTAAAACTCGATGATCTCCTGAAAAAAGCTAAAGAAGCATTTCAGAAAAATGATCTCAAGACGGCCAGTCTCTTTCTGAATGAACTCATCGAACAGAATCCTAATGCCACCGAAGGCTTTTTCCTTCTCGCTAACGTCTTCCATGTCAGAGGCGAACTAGGTAAGGCCATCAAAGCTTTCCAGCGTGTTCTGGAACTCGATCCTGCCCACACAGATGCCTCTATTTCATTGTCTGTGATCTTCAACGATATCGGCCGCTACGAAGAAGCAAAGTCGATCTTTGAGAAAGCAAATAATCAGGTGAAGAGCACTTCACAACAAGGTCTCGCGGATCCTCATCTCAACCGTAAATTTTCTCTCAAGCATTATGAGATCGCAGAAATGTACGCCTCTTACGGCCGCATGGACGAATCTCTTTTCGAATACAATAAAGCAGCTTCTCTCGATCCGGATAATCTTGAAATCCGCATTAAGATCGCCAAGGCGTATACGAAAAAAGGTTTCACATCAAAGGCATTTGAAGAACTCAAGCGCCTGAAGAATGAGCATCCTGGTTACATGCCTGTTCGCATAGCTTTAGGCCTACTCTATTATGGGAATGGAAACATCATTGAAGCCCAGGCAGAGTGGCAGAACGTTCTCAGTCGAGAACCTCAGCACGCGGAAGCATCGATGTATATCGGGCTTTCCAAGAGCGCCACGGAAACATCCATCAGTATGACGTAATAAAAAAGGCTCCGAAAGGAGCATATTTTATTTTTACTGTTACTTTTAATTTCTAAATTATGCTTCGAGAGTTCTTGTTGTTGAAGTTCCCGTAGTGTTGCGAAGATCTCCGGCTTCAAGAGTAATGCTTGGCTCGAAAGAAGTTCTGCGAGCATCGTCAGAAGAGTAGTTAACGATATACGTTTTAAGTTCGCGGTACATTTCGTGCTTAACAGAAAGCTTGCTGTCTTGAAGAACGATTTGCTTACCAACTTTTTTCGCAGAGTTTACAACCACTGGTGCTTTCAAGTTCGCAGACATCTCAGTGACGTTTGCTGGAATTGTAAGAACACAGTAGAGCTTCGCAGCTTGAAGAGACTCGAGTTCGAGACCATTCAGATCAGCTGGAAGAAGTTTTGCGATGTAATCTGGCTTGAAAATTTTCGGCTCGATAATTGGGAAGGCCACTTTTTCATCTTCTGTCGACTGGAGCCACAGAATGAGAGTGCTATCACCTGGATCAACTACAAAGTATTTCTTAATATTTTCAAAACCGAGAAGACCTTCACTGAAGGTAATGACATCAGTGGGTTGAACTTCAAGTTCCCCAAAGCGAGTGGTTTTGACTTTCACGAGTTCCTCCAAAAGAGAAATGGTAAGGTATTCTTACCATAACACTTTGATGGTATCAGTCAACGGCTATAATGTTCAAGGGGGGAATTTATTTCTTTTTCAATTCTTCACCTAGGCGGGCGATGTCAGACATGCTTGCTTGCACCGCTTCAGTATTTTGATCCTGAATGGCCTGATAAACCTCTTCTCTGTGAATTTTAGTCTCTTTTGGAGCCTTAATCCCTAAGCGAACCTGTTTGCCTTTAATTTGCACCACGACAATTTTGATATTGTCATCGATAGCAATGCTTTCTCCTAGCTTCCGTGTCAGAACGAGCATGGTGTGATCCCTGTCTTCAGTGTCAAGAATATTAACTCAATAAACTTTTATGTTTCGGGCATGGGTTTATTATAAAATCACGGGTAATTCAAGGAATTTTGCAAGAATTGTTAAGAATTTGTAAGATTTTCTTAGCGCAGGAAGTCCATAAGGTTTGTGTTCATGAGATTTGAACTAGCTTTGTAGGCAGCCTTAAGAACGTTTTGTTCTTTCTGGAGATCGGTGAAGAGTTCGGCAACATCGGCGTCTTCAATTTTCGATTTGTGAGCTTCGTTTACAAGTTTTGATTTCTCAATGTTGGACTCTGCGTTATCGATGGTATTGGTCAGTGCACCAACCTGGGTTCTGAAGGCCACCATTTTCTCAAGACTAGAGTCCAATCGTTCCAGCAAGCTCTGAACGATCTGTGGGTTATCTGTAAGCAATGCATTCTCGAGTGCACGCATTTCATCAAAAACGCTGACAGTGACTTCTTCCGGCTCATTAGACGCGGGTTTGCGCACCATCGACGTGTCTGAGTTCAGATCTACATCAAGCTTGAGGTCGAGATCTTCTTTTTCGGCTTTTTTCTTCTGGAGACCCTTGGTGAAAAAGAGTTCTTCGCCGCTGATATTGATAGGAACGTAAACGTCTTTGTTAATTTCGATATTAATTTTGTTTGAATCACCCTGGTACTTTCCGTTCTGGTCGAATGGACGAGTGAGAACTTTCTGACCAGAGAACAGGAACCGGCTTCCAATGCGCTTGTTAGCGATCGAGAGAATCTGCTGGCGAAGCTGGTGAATTTCTTTCGCCACTCCCTGACGAATTTCAGGACCGTAGAGTGTAGAGGCCTGACCGATAGCGAGTTCTTTGGCCTTTGAGAGAATGTCAGTCATCTCTTCCAGAACGTTTTCAGTATATGAAAGAGTCGTCTTGGCGAAATTCAAATTGCGAAGATACTGGCCGGCATCGATGTTCTGCGAACGGATCGCGAGAAGCTCAGTGTTGCCGATCGGATCATCTGAAGGTTTAGTCACGCGCTTGAGAGTTGAACCCTTGAGCTGGAGATCCTCAAGACGGCCCTTCGTCTTACCTACAGCGTAGTTAATCGAATTAATCGAACTATTTTCTGAAACGCGACTCATAGTTCATGCCTCATGATAATAGCCCCAGGACTGCTTTGAACATTTCGTCCGAAGCCTTGATCACTTTTGCAGAAGCTTCGTAAGCATTCTGATAGCGCACCATATTCGCAGCTTCTTCATCGAGAGAGACTCCAGTTAGTCTTTCTTTGAAGGACTTCGCCTGGGCGAGAATTCCTGCAGATTGTTCAGTATCAATTTTCGCCTTACCAGTTTGTAAGCCGATGTTTCCGACAGACTTTAAGTATTGTTCTTCAAACGTCGTCGTTCCATCGCCGAGAACTTTCTCGTGCTGGAGTTTAGAGATCGCAAGGATCACGCGGTTATCACCAGGCTTGTTAGCCTCGAGACCTGCAGCGATGTTATTTGGATCTTTTTCGATGTCGTCAGAAATTTCGATGTATTCAGCCGCCCGGGTCATGTCGAGTGGCTCTTTGAAAAAGTTGATACCTGTTACTTTCTGAGCTGCTGCGTTTGGAACAGGATTTCCCTGAGCATCAACTGGCACGGGATGATTGGCAAATCCACGACGGTGAATCGCGTTCACTGAATGAACAAGTCCGTGAGCGAGTTCATCAATTTGTTTTTCAAGTCCCACGATCTCTACGTTACGGGTCTTGAGCTGGGCTCCAAGAGTACCGCCTTTGATCGAATCAGAGATATGAAGTGATTGTCTGTTGGTGAAGAAAACTTCGATGTTACCTTTGTCCGCAGTATTTTTTCCTGCTTTCAAAACGGAGCCTACAGAAAGTTCCTGAGCGAGTCCGCCTGAAACAATAGAGCCAACACCTACGACGTTAACAACGAACTGACCCTGGTTGTCTGAGTAAGATGATATAGGGAAGAATTCAGCGAGAGTTCTGATGGCCTTGTCGCGTTGATCGCGAAGATCGTTTGCCATTCCACCAGAAACTTCCTGAATATTGATCTCTTTATTGAGCTTGCCGATCTGTCCTGTGAGACCGTTAATCTCATCAACAGACAATTTGATCTTATTGTTGATGTTCGAGCGGACGGAATCAAGGTTGTCCTGAATGCGGTGGAAGTCGCCTGTGACAATTTTTGCATTCTCTTTCACAGAGTTTCTGATCGTCTCATTCTCGGGTTGATTGGAGAGTTCACGGAATGAGTTGAAGAAGCGGTTGAGAACTTTGTTCATTCCTTCAGAATTGATCTCGTTGAAAATTTCTTCAACGTGTCCAAGCTGAGTTGTTCTTTCATCATCAAACTTATTATTGGTGAGTGAGCTGTTGAGTTTCTTTTCGATGAGCTCGTCGTGCTGACGACGGATACTCTGAATTTCTACGCCTGTACCGACGACGTAATCGCCTTCCGGGAGACTGTGACCAGTCTTGGTTTTAACTTCCTGACGTGAGAAGCCTTCGGTATTGGCATTGGCAATGTTATGCGACGTCGTCGCCATCGACTGCTTCGCTGTGAACAGGCCCGATTTACCAATATTTAAAAGGTCAGCACCCAATCCCTGGTTCCTTTACTTAGCTAGCTGTCTGGTCATCCCATCAGCGCCGTAAGTGGAGTAAGTTTTCTTCCCTGAAAACCCTTGCTTAACATCTCTCAACGAAATCATCGCTTTATTCAGGAACAATTGATTCTTGCGATTTTGTTCCTGGATCTTCGTCACGATATCGATCAGAAGAGAATTTAAATTTTGAAGTGCAGGGATACCATTCGCTTTATCCAGATCACTGAACGCAGCTACGAGGTCTCCAGCTTTTTTTACCGGAGTTGCAACGATGCCTGTGTTATTGAGCTGGTCAATGAGGTTGGCACGTTCGCGTTCAAGTTCATTGATCTTCGCGATGATTTCTTCTTTCACCGGGATCATGGTTTCAAGCTTATCAATGTCACTCTCAAGAAGAGTGAGGTACTCAGCGCAAGTGAGCTCATAAAGATCTCTGTGAAGACGACAGAAGCTTTCCCAAACGGTAACAACGTTATGGTAGTAAAACTTCTTCTCATCTAGACGATTCGTCATGGTCTTAATCCTTAAAATTCAGAAGTGAGGATTTTATCTGCCAGGCCATCGTAATCAACTTCATATGTGCCTGCCTGGATCTGAGCTTTCAGACGTGCGATCTTCTCAGAGTTATCCTGTTCCGGTGCAGTCATCGCGGCTTTCTTGATGCGTGAGAAATCTTTTACACCTTCAGGAATAGTCACTTTTGCATCTGTCGCTGTTTTGTCCTGAAGTTCTGAGGCACGCTCCGTCGTGTTGCGCTTGACACCGTCAACTGCTCCGCCATTCTGAGTAGAATTGGTTTCGATGTTTCTTCCACGAGGGAAAAAGTTCGAGCGGGTGTCGATACTGTTACTCATTTGTATTCTCCTTCAGGGTGTCCGTCATTCCTTGACGTTCTACCGGGTGCGCATTTTTTAAATACTGTTTCATGTGCTGAGGCACAATCTGATCCAGGATGACTTTCTTCACACCGAGACCCGTATCTGATTTTGCCATAAGTTGTGCTCTTTCGTAATCCATGAGGGAATTGTAGTACTCCATCGCGGAAGAATCAGGCGTTTCCTTAGGGACAGACTTGCGCATTTCAGCGAGGAGGTGAGTTGTAAAGTTCGTCTCCATGCCTTCAGCGATGTCTTCGTACGGTTTAACAGGATTGGTTTTTTGAGCTGTCGGTGAGCCTTGAAAAGTCGGCTTGATTTGCACTCTTACCATCCTGGTGTTCTGACCCCATCATCCTGATGAGATTCTACCTAAAGTTTAGCATTTTTTTAGAGGGGGGTGTTAGCTAAAAAGACCTCTGGGAAATTTGTACCACTTCGAGGGGAATCTGGTGTCAAAACCGAACTAGATAAGTTCGATCTCGGCTACCAGAGAGCCATTATGTTTGAGGGCCTGGAAGATCGAAATCAGGTCTTCCGGAGTTGTTCCAAGGGCGTTCAGGGCCTTGACTAAGTCGTTGATTGTTGTCGATTGCTCGATCACGTGAAAAGCTTTCTTACCTGACTCATCTGATCCGCCTTTAACTTCAAGGACAAGGTCACCATGGCTCACAGCAGATTTCTTCAAAACAATGTCGCCACCGGCAACCAGGGTTCCGGTACGTTCATTGATCACTATACGGGCAGCCACATCAGAGACAACCTTATAGTTTTCGATGTTAGCAAGGAGCTCAACAACTTTACGCTCGTAGTAGCTTGGGATAATCACATCGATTGTCGTAGCGTCTGAAGCAGTCGCGTATTTCCCACCGAGTTCCTGATTAATTGTGCGTTCGATTCGGGCCGCAGTTGTGAAGTCTGGATTATTGAGGGCCATGCGAATGGCCTTTTTTTCATTGAAAGCAACTTCGAGTTCTTTTTCAATTGTTCCACCGTCAGGAATTCGTGCCGTCGTCGCCATTTTTTTACCGTTCTCAAGTCCTCCGATGGAAAGGGGACCGTTTGATACAGCGTAAATTTGTCCGTCCCCACCTTTGAGTGGAGTGACGAGGAGAGTTCCTCCTGCGAGTGAACCAGCATCTCCGATAGAAGAAACTGTTACATCAAGACGCTGACCAACGCGGCCAAAAGCCGGAAGTTTTGCTGTTACGATAACAGCAGCAACGTTTTTAGAAGTCACTTCTTTCTGAGGATTTAGTCCGAGAGTTTGAAACATTTTTTTGAGAGATGTATTCGTAATTTCACCGCCACCGTCACCAGTGCCGTTGAGGCCGATAACGAGCCCGTATCCGATCAGCGGATTTTCACGCACACCTTTGACAGTTACGAGGTCTTTGATTCTGCTTGAGTTCGCAAATCCAGTTGCTGTAAATGTTAAAAGCAAAAACGGTAAAAATCTGATCATTGCTCTTCCCTATTAATAATGAACACTCTCGACTCCAGAAGGCGGTCGGAGTTCACATAATCATTTTCCATGATATCTTTTCTCGACACAAGCGCCTGTACTTCGATGGCCCTTTTTTCCTTCTTAAAAATAACTTCCTTGTGTCCGCGTAAAAGGATGTAGTCCTTGCTGATTTCCTCAGTCACTGTTCCGGAAATTTTATCGTACACTTTCATGTCCATCTCGTGATGATCATTGGCCCCAGCGGGAGGTGTTGCAGGAGCAGCGGCTGCTTTTTCGCCTTCTTTGCCTTCTTTTTTCTTGTCCTTTTTGGGTTTATCCGGAAACGTACGTTTTAACTCTGCCGAAATCTGATTTCTCAGGTTCTCGAGGACATTAATGATGACCATGTCACCAGTATGTTTGTCGTTCTGGTATGTGAAAAGCGATGAAGAAGAACCCTGGTTGGCCCAAAGACTGCCGTCACCTTCAGAATCAGTGAAGTCGCTCGCTTTATGTCTTTGCGGTCTGTAGTCACGTTTGACAGGCGGCTTATAGGCGCTACCTGGACCTGATCCGTTAAGAGAGTAGGTCACTGGATCTTTTACGGGGCGTTTATCGCCATCCGGACGAAGTCGTCTGTATCGGGCGAAGTGATCTTTCTCTTCTTTCACCTTTACTCGACCGCGACCTTCCTCACGGTCAATTTGACGGTGAACGTTTGTCACATAGCCGGCACATGAGACTAAAAATAATAAAAAGAAAATTGTGAAACTTTTCATAATTCTACTAACACCTTATTTACGTCTATAACTTTACCCTGATATTTTTTGTTTTTTTGAGCGTGATACACTTCAACGAGTTCGCCAAGTGTACCGTTGTTGCGGCTTATTCCCTGAGTTTTGATCCTCACCATCTGGTTTTCGAGAATGACATCTGTCTTTAATCCAGCCTTAACGAGATTGACAGCATTGAGATCTGAGAGTCGAAGAAGTTCACCATTTCGGATAGGCTTATTGGTCTTATAAAATTTAAGCACTGAAAGATCGCTCACTAAATCAGTGTGCGGAATTGATTCAACATACTCTTCTTTGATGGAGTCCTGATTTACGTCAGAAAATGAATTGAGATACGTTGTCGTACGGTAAGCCTTCACCATTTTTGCAAAATCCGCAGTGACAACCATCGATCGGTAAGTACCGTCAAAACCTTTGATATCAACGTTCACTGGTTGCTGAGTTCCATACAGACAAGCTTCACATGAAAGTGAAAGCTGATCGCCAGGAGAAAGAGCGAGAATGTTTCCAGTGTTTACGGATCTGGTTGCCTTAACCTGCATTCCTGCCGGAAGAAGGAGTTGCTCACGGATGATACTCTTCAATTGCGTGACCTGGATCATGTAAGGAGTAAACTGCATCCCTGCATGACCACGAGAAGACATCATCTCACTCAACTGCGCAGAAGAAATTCTCCCATCAAGTTTGGTGAGGAGTTGATAAAGATCAGTGATCTTCGCCTCGCTACAGTCTTTTTGCGTGAAAAAATTCTGAGTTTGCCCTTCACCCAGAATCACCATGAGACCCGGTAAAGCGACGCTACATCCCCATGTGGAAATGCTGGTCATAATTAGTGATAGAGCGATAAAGATTTTCATTATTACCTGATGTTATTTACGGTTTGGAGCATTTGATCTGCGACACCCATGACTTTCGAATTCATTTCATAAGCACGTTGAGCTTTAATTAGATCTGTCATTTCATTCATGACGTTGACGTTGGAAGCTTCAATCGCACCTTGCATGAGATTTCCTGAACCGTTTTCACCGGCAGTGTTCTGAATGGCCTGACCTGAACCTGCTGTAGCAGCAAGAAGGTTACCCCCGTCAGATCGCAGACCTACCGGGTTTACGAAAGTGAAGACTGGGATTGTTCCAAGAACAGAAGGCTCAACTGAGTCGCGGCTCCAGGCTTCAACTAGTCCATTTTCAGCGATGTTAATTTTCATGATGTTCGGAGGTACAACAACTCCAGGAAATACTTTATGACCAGCACGAGTCACGAGATTCCCCTGGGCATCGACATTGAAACTTCCGTCACGGGTATATTTCATTTCCCCATTTGGGCTTACGATTCCCATGAATCCTTCGCCGTTAACCATAAGATCGTAAGGGTTATTGGTCATCTGAACCGCACCCTGCGAATGAATTTTTCTCGTCGCAGAAACTTTCGCTCCTGAACCCACCTGAAGGCCAACGTTATAGTCAGTGTTACCTGAAGATTTTGCTCCGGCTTCCTGAACAGTTTCGTAGAGGAGATCATCAAACTCGGTACGTGCTTTCTTGAAGCCAGTAGTGTTCACGTTCGCGATGTTGTTCGAGATCGTGTTAACGTTTGATTCCTGTGCGGCCATACCCGTTGCAGCAGTGTGGAGTGCTCTGATCATAATCCCCCTATTTAAAATTTACCGATGTCATTAGCGGCCTTCCCGGAAATGCTGTCGTAAGCATTGATCGCTTTTTGAATAGATTCGAAATGACGGTGAGCCTTGATGAGCTCCGACATTTCTTCAATCGCATTCACGTTCGATCCCTCGAGAAAACCCTGATTCACGGTTGTTTTAACGTTCGTTCTGTTAATATTTGTTTCATCCGGAGTAATGAAGAGCGAGTTGCCTTCTTTGCGGAGTGCATGTCTGTCTGTGAATTCAATAACTGATAACTTGCTGATGGCACCATTTTTCGTCATCACATCACCCTCAAGGTTGATGGTGATTTTGGCATCAGTTGGAATACGAATGGTTCTTTCTTCTGGCTTTGGAAATGAACCCGCAGATGCAGGCTCGCGCAAGGATTCCGGCGAAGCGTTGAGAGCGCTCAACACTTTGAAGCCCTGATCGTTAACGAGTTCGCCTTCCTTACTAATAGAGAGATTTCCTTTGCGGGTAAATCGTACTCCATTCGGCGTAAGAATTTCGATGAAGCCTTCTCCCTGAAGTGCCACATCAAGTGGGTTCTGGGTTGGAATCATCTGTCCTTGCTCATGAACAGTGAAACTTCCATCAACAGCAACCATGGCATTCTCAGCACCTTGTGTGTGATAGAAATCGTCAGGCGAAAATTCTTTTCTAGGAATATGGATATCCTGATCAGCACCAGAAAGCGCAGTCAGTTGTTCCTTGAATACAAGCTGATCTTTTTTAAAGCCCACGGTGTTAGCGTTCGCCACATTGTTGGCGATAGTTTCGACTTTACGCTGTTGCGCTATCTGTCCTGATAGCGGCACCCATATGTTCTTCAGAGAGACTCCTTCATCCTGATGGAGTGGGCGGGAAATGCCCTGTAGGCAAATTTTAGCAACGAGAGTGCCATAAACCTAGCATGGGCAATTTTCTCCGCTAATCTTAACCCTTTGAAACCTTGTCTGGGACCCTCATTTATGAGAGTCTTTGGGCTCAACAAGTGTCAAAACGATAACAGTATTTTTTTTGAGAATGCCATGGTTACACCAACTGCCCCAAATTTTGAAAATTCACTCCTCGATCTGGAGAAAATTGTCCGAGAATTAGAGTCAGGTGACGTCAGCCTGGATGACAGTCTGAGAAAATTTGAGCAAGGAATTGAGCTCTACAAAAAATGTCGTCAGACTCTGGAAACAGCCGAGAAGAAAATCAAAATCCTGAGCGATAGTCTCAAAGAAATAGATTATAAAGAGTAGTCCTTTCCTTAAATCCAAATTCCCTTAAAATGTACAGACAGTCTTCTTATATAAGGATGTTTTTTGAAACGTTTAATTAAAACCCTCGCCGTGCTGGTGGTTTTGCTCATGTTGGGTGTCGGTTCAGTTCTGGGTATGTTCTTCTATATTTCAATGGATCTGCCCGAGATAAATTCTTTAAAAGATTATAATCCTCCGATGAATTCTCAGATCGTTTCACGTGATGGTGTAGTTCTTCTCGATATTGGTACAGAAACAAGAGAAGTAGTTCCTTTTGAGAAAATGCCGAAAAAAGTCGTCAGCGCCTTCCTTGCCGCTGAAGACGATAATTTCTACCAACATGAAGGAATTGATTACTACGGTATCGCACGAGCTTTTCTCGTCAACATGAAAGCAGGCCATCTGGTTCAGGGTGGGTCAACGATCACTCAGCAGGTAGCAAAATCATTTCTTCTTACCAAAGAAAGAACCATCTCCAGAAAAGTGAAAGATCTCCTTCTTGCCCGAAAAATCGAACAGAAATTTTCAAAAGAAGAAATTCTCTTCCTCTATCTTAATCAGGTTTATCTTGGTGGTGGATATTACGGCGTGAAAGCTGCGTTCCGTGGATACTTTGATAAGGACCTTGAACAGGCAACGCCCGCCGAATGTGCTCTTGTAGCTGGTCTACTCGTGGCACCTACGAAATATTCGCCATATGTAAATCCACAATATTCAAAAGTCAGGCAGAACTATGTTCTCAGACGAATGTTCGAAACTAAACAAATTACAGAAGAAGAATATAAGACTGCTTTGAAAGAAGACATCAAAATGCGTATCCGCAAGCCTAACGAAGTTAAGGGCGGACACTTTACTGACTGGGTAAGACAGGAAGTGATGAAATCAGTCGGAACTGAGGAGTTTCTTAATAACGGATTTAAAGTTGTCACAACTCTCGACTGGCCTCTTCAGCTGAAAGCGGAAAAGAGTGTAAAAGAGAAAATAAAGGAACTTGATAAGCGTCAGGGTTTTAAGGGTGCACTCAAGCACCTTGCAACCGATGAAGAAATCATGGATTACCTTCGCGAGCATAGGAAAAGTATTCTTCGCGATCAATCAACTTTTTTTACATTCGTGATTGCGGGAAAAAACGTTTACGAATTTCATGAAGAAGAAGACTCGTTGAAAAAAAACCACGAGTACTTTGAGTCTGAAAAAGAAAAAATCAATGAGCGTTTTAAAAACATGGTGGAAATTGGAAATACTTCTAACGATCCATTCCTGAAATTCCTTCAGGCCGGGAAGTCATATCCTGGTGTTGTTATGATTGTGGACGATCTTAAGAGAACTGTCGTTGTCGATATCGCCGGAACACGTGCGATCATCCCTGAATCCGGATTCGAATGGGCACACGAGCGTAAATTCGGTGAAAATCCTGTTTATATGAACCCTCCGAAAACTCCATCAAAAATCCTGAAGAAAGGCGATGTTGTTTTGGTGCAAATTCTCGAGTCAAGTGTATCACTTGACCAGCTTTCGAATTCCGATTTTTTGAAAAAATATAAAGACCCTTCGCTGAAATCTCTCCTGACAAAACAGAAGTTCATCAAAGCAGCACTTGATCAGGAACCGGAAGCTGAGGGCGCTCTCATTGCGATCAATGCTCACAATGGAGACATCGTTACTTTGGTGGGTGGTGTGGATTTCCAGAAGTCCCAGTTTAATCGTGCAATACAGTCTTCTCGCCAGCCGGGATCATCATTTAAGCCTTTCATCTACGCTGCTGCTTTAGAGAGTGGATATAATCCTTCAAGCATCCTGATGGATTCACCTCAGGCGCTTGGTGGAGTTGATGATTCACTCAACTGGAAGCCGCGTAACTATGACGGAGAGTTCATGGGTCCTATGACACTTCGTCATGCTCTTGAAGTCAGCCGTAACATTCCTACAGTCAGACTTCTCATGGATGTAGGAGTGAAAAAGATTACTGATTTCGCGAAACGTTTTCATATCGATGCTGAACTTCCGAAAGACATGTCTCTATCTCTGGGTTCATTCGGTATCAGTCTCGCAGAACTCACGAAAGCTTATGCGATTTTTCCGAATGGTGGAAAAGCAATTCGTCTCCACCACATCACTTCGATAAAAGATCGAAACGGAAAATCGTATCCGGTTCCAGAAGTGGATAAACCATGGCCACAGGATCCTGACGCAACTAAGACTAATGAAGCTCCTCTGGCAGAAGGTGTAACAGCGACCGCACCTATTGTTACAGGAAACCCTTTCCAGCAGAATCTTTCCAATACCCAGGTCTATGATCCACGCCTGGCCTATCTCATGACGAACCTTCTTCGCGGGGTAGCACTCTATGGAACGGGCGCAGCTGCTGGTCGCCTCAACCCGAATGTTGGTGGAAAAACCGGAACAACAAGCAACTATGTAGACGCTCTTTTCGTCGGATTTACGTCAAATCTCGTCGTGGGTACATGGGCAGGTTTTGATGATAACCGTCCCTTGGGTTATGGAGAAACCGGTACGAAAACCGCACTTCCTATCTGGATCGATTATATGTCTTCGGCCATTCCCCGTTATGGTGCACCTGAGTTTAATGCTCCTGATGGCATCATAAACATGATGGTGAATAAAGAGACAGGAAAACCTATGCCAACAGGATCAAATGGTGGATTTCTGGAATCTTTCGCTAACGGGTATGATCCCAATTCAGATCCTCAGGTATTTGAGCAAGGTGGCACGGCCCCATCAAATTCTTCCCAGACCACGGATGACGGCGATTATTACATGAATCAGTAAGATAATTATCAAGAGTGTCGATAGGTCCTAAGTGGAGGACCTATGCAATTTTTGGCCGATCAAAGAAAAGCTTATTCTTATTTTCTTCTAGCAGCGCTGGTTATCCATAGCTCTGTTCTGATTGTTAAATTCAGAAGTCATTCCACCAGCACATCCCTTTCAAGCGCAGTAAATGATGCCATGAAAGTTACCATTATGGATGAAGCTATGAAAGCGGCCCTGGTTCAACATAAAAAACAAATCGCACAGTCTGAAGATTCAGCAAATAAAGACAAGCCAAAAGAAGCTGCTTTCCTCAGCGATAAAGATCGCACTTTTGATCGTCAAACGATGGCGAGAAATGTTGATATTTTCAAAAAGGCCGGCAAAGGCAATGCGGCCATCAATCAGGCAGCCCAAAAAAATCCTGTCGTTGCCCAAAAGCCACAGGAAGCGCAAAGAAAGCCACTTCTCAAAGATCTTAAGCTCTCCGACATCGGAATGGCAGCGGCTCCTCAAAAGCCTGAACCAATACGTGCACCAGCGAGTGTCTCAACTCAAGGTCTCGATAATGGCGATCCATTGAGTAACGGTTTATCAGCTACAAATGATTACGTTGAAGAAGTCGCTCTAGGGGATTTCACTCATCTCAATACAGTTGAATACAAGTTCTATGGTTTCTATCATCGTATCCGCCAGAAACTCGAACAGTTCTGGGGCAGAAGCATTCAGGAAAAGGCCCACACGCTTTTCCGTTCCGGTAGAAAAATTGCTTCTTCACAGGATCTGATCACGTCTTTGCAGATCACGATGAATGAAAAAGGCGAAATCGTTAATGTGAAAGTTCTGGGGGCATCCGGAATCAAAGAGCTTGATGATGCTGCCATTGAATCATTTAATCAGGCCGGTCCATTTCCGAATCCACCAAAAGATCTTTTAGTGAATGGTAAGGCCGTAATCGAATGGGGCTTTGTCGTAAAATCTTAGTGAGTCTTGAGTAGAGTCTTGAGACGATCAATACCTTCCATAACTACATAGTCAGACCAGATCGAGTCCAACTCGCGGATAGCTTCAACTACTTGAAGTGCTGCTTGATCACGGGAAATTTTTTGAGTCTCAGCGTACTGAGAAATGCACTTGTTCAAAATCTCAATCACGGGCGAATTACAAACCTGGTTCAGTCTTTCTTCGAAAGAATGATTAACTTTTTTTTCTTTGCTTTTAATGATCGCTGTATTGAGAAGCTGAATAGATTCCATTAAAAAAATTCCTTAGGGCTGGCAGTGACAGTGGTGGGGCAGTATCACCAAACTCAACTCGTTCGTAAAGAATGATTTAATAAGAGAATAAAAATTTTAGGATGAATTTCAGGAAAGCTTTTTAATTCGAGGTGGGCCAAATAATTTTCTATTTTTGCTAAAAGGTGTCACGTCTCTTATAAGCCGTGACACCTAAAATTTTTTAGTGAGATGTGTTGCAAAACTCTTGATACTGCTCTGCTGTTAAAAGATTTGTAAGTTCAGTCTTATCTTTGACCTTGACTTTAATTAGCCACGATCCGTACGCATCTGAATTAATTTTCTCCGGAGAACCTTCTAGGTCTGTATTTTTTGCGACCACTTCTCCTGTGGCAGGAGCATAAAGATCACTCACAGATTTGATCGATTCAACAACACCGAACGTACTTCCAAGCTTAAGTTCAGATCCAACATCTGGAACTTCAAGGAAAACAATGTCGCCCAAAGCTGATTGTGCA
The DNA here is from genome assembly GCA_945883845.1 of Bacteriovorax stolpii. Classification (GTDB taxonomy): domain Bacteria; phylum Bdellovibrionota; class Bacteriovoracia; order Bacteriovoracales; family Bacteriovoracaceae; genus Peredibacter. Next base: position 138,804 of record CAMCYI010000007.1, read on the forward strand.
AAGTCTGTAATACCAACAGTGATCGTGTCACCTTCAACAAGTGCCCACTCATGTTCTTTTGTGTATTTCAAATTTGCTGGAATGTTCGTGCTCATTATTTATGTCCTCCGGTTACAAACGGTTGTTTAACTTGTGTCGCTGGATAATATTTATGACGGATATCTATCTGGTAATTTTCATCTTTCGGTACTTTGGAGAGTTCAATGCGTGCAAACGCAATTCCTTTTCCAGTCGTAACCGACATTGTGCCGCTTGTGACGACGCCAATAACTTCCTGAGCAGCGTTCACAACAGGATATCCTTCTCTTGGAATTCCCTTATCAAGAGTCAGCTTCACGAGTTTGAATTTTGCAGGCTTTGTGCTTAAAGCATCCTTGCCAATAAATTTTGTTTTCGAGCCTTTTACTGTCCAGCCAAGACCTGCATCATAAGGATTCACTTCATCATTCAATTCATGACCGTAAAGTGGGTAACAAACTTCGAGGCGCAGAACATCGCGGGAAGCCAGACCACAAGGGACAACCCCCGCAGTCATGAAGCTGGCCCACAATGATTTGATCGCATTGTGAGAGCCGAAGATTTCGAACCCGTCCTCTCCAGTGTATCCGGTACGCGCAACGATAACGGCTTCTGAACCCAGTTGAGTTTCAAAAACAGAGTAGTACTCAATTTCCGGCAACTCTTTGAGAAGGGATTTCAGGATGGGATATGATTTGGGCCCTTGCAGGGCGAGAAGCGAGTAATCATCGGACTTATTTGTAAATGTGCACTGAAATCCCTGGTGCTTGGATTTCATCCATTCAAAATCTTTCTGGATGTTAGAGGCGTTAACGCAAATGAGAACTTTCCCCGGAGATAATTTGTAGACGATCAAATCGTCCACAACCGTTCCATCCTCTCGACAGAGAGGGGAGTAGATAGCTTTACCGGTCGGAGCTCCCATAATGTCGTTGGTAACAAGGTAATCAGCAAATGCTTCGGCATCTTTGCCTTCAAGAAAAAATTCACCCATGTGACTGACATCAAAGACGCCGACATGATTTCTCACTGCGATGGATTCATCTTTTACGGATGTATATTGAACCGGCATTTCCCAGCCTGCGAACGGAACCATCTTTCCGCTGAGACGAACGTGCTCATCAAAAAGAGATGTTCTTAACAATGCGCTCATTTTATTCCTTTCAACTGGCCTTCAGTGGCCACAATTAAGTTTTCAATCAAACTCACCACTGTCATTGGGCCTACGCCACCTGGAACAGGGCTGATAGCTTCAACAGTACTGAGAAGCCTCTCTCTCGAACAGTCACCGACCAGTTTTCCGTCGAAAGTATTCATGCCCACATCAATCACAACAGTTTTTCTTTTTTTATCAAAATATGTTTCATCCAGCAGGTGAGCTATTCCAATAGCTGAAACGACGATATCTGCATTCTTTGTAAATTCACGCAGATCTCGTGTTTTTGAATGTGTCAGAGTGACTGTGGCGTTAAGGTTGGTAAAAAGCATTGAAAGTGGTTTCCCAACAATCAAGCTGCGGCCAACGACGACGACATTCTGCCCCGAGATGGGAACGTTATAAAATTGCAGGAGCTTGATGACGCCTTTTGGTGTGCACGGCAAAAGTAATTTGAGATCAGCAGAACCTTCGTATAAAGACTGCGTGTTCTGACTGTGAAAACCATCAATATCTTTTTCAGGAACAACTAAATCCGGTAGATTGAGATTGCGAAGCTGCGGGCTGACCGGCAACTGAATGATTATTCCGTGAGTTCCAGGATCCTTGTTTAATCTGTCGATGTGTCCGAGGAATTCTTTTTCAGAAATTTCACTCGGGTACTGTTCCAGAGTAAATTTAGCGCCGACTTCTTCACAGATTTTTTTCTTATTGCGGATGTAACTAAGACTTGCGGGATTATGTCCAACCAGAACAACACTCATGGCCGGTGTAATGCCTCGATTTTTTAGAGCGAGACACCGCTCTTTCAAATCAATTTTTGTTTTTTCAACAACCGGAGTGGCAGTTAAGATTCGTGCATTCATATTTTGTGATCACTATAGACTATAACCCTCTAAAAAGTCCTTTCTTATTTATGGCGGCTTTAGTATTTCTCTTCCTATGAAATCACTTTTTTATGTTGCTCTTGGAATGCAGATCTTCGGCTTAACCGCGGTCGGATTATGTTTTTTTTCCGGAATTACAAATGGTGATTACGGTCGCTTAGAATTGGCCCAACTCGTTTTGGGATCATTTGTGTTTTACGTCGGAAATTATCTCAAAGGCCGTTCTGCAAGGTAGACGCAAGCGTCTCACCTTGAGTACAATTTATTCATGATAGTACTCGCCATTGATCCCGGTTCAGTCACTGCCGGTTATGCCCTTCTGCAAAAAGATGGTCGCAAAGTTCATTATATCGCATCAGGGATTCTGAAATTTAATTCTGGCGACGAATTTCTGCACAGGGTAAAAGACATTTACGATCAAACCATGAATCTCATGGATCAATATCAACCCGATGAAGTAGCCCTTGAGTCATTGATTTTTGTTAAAAGTCCTGCGGCCTTGATTAAACTCGCTCAATCCCGCGGCACCATGCTCGCCGCGCTTTCACAGAAGTATCATCAGAAAATTTACGAATATTCTCCTAACCTCGTGAAGTCATCTGTCACAGGTCATGGCCACGCAGACAAAGAAGGCGTGCAGAAAGTCCTTAAGCAATATCTGGGCCTTTCAAATTTCAAAACTCATGACGAAAGTGATGCCGTAGCGATCGCACTCTGCCATATTCTTAATCACGGCCAGGTGCTGACTAAAACTCCGCGCAAAAAAGCGGGCAAGAAATCCGGTAACGGTCTTGCAGCTGCACTCGCACACAAGATCAAGGAAACAAATTTATGATCGGTTATATATCAGGCACAGTTGTTTATTCGGACTCACACAAATCGATCGTTCTCACGGCCCAAGGTGTGGGTTATGAAATTCATACTGCCACTCCGATGGTACCGAACCGTGATACTGCTCTCTTTATCTCTCACATCATTCGTGAAGATTCACAGTCTCTCTTTGGGTTTGAATCGGCTGACGAGAAGAAGTTTTTTGAAATGCTTCTCGATGTGAATGGCATCGGTCCAAAATCTGCTTTCGCCCTGGTTTCTCATCTCGGAGTTCAACAGATAATCAGCGCGATTACTTTTGAAAACGTTGATATCCTTAAGTCAGCTCCTGGTGTTGGCAAAAAAAGCGCAGAACAAATTGTTTTGTCTCTTAAAGATAAGGTAACAAAACTGGAAATCGGTTTCTCGACAAAAGATAAGCCAGTCACTTCCGGAGTAAAAACTCCTGAGAAAAATCTCCTCGATGCCCACCTGGTAAAAGAAACTCTCGCTGCCTGTCAGGGACTTGGTTTCAAAGATAACGATATTCTTCCTCTCATCCAGCGCCATCTTCAAACCGGTGACGCAAAAAGACCTGAAGATCTCGTAAAACTGATTCTTAAAGAAATGAGATAATCATGACCGATCGAGTGGTGACTGGAAATTTAACAACACCTGATCGCGAGCAGGAAGCCCAGCTTCGCCCTCAGAATTTTTCCGAATTCATCGGCCAGAAAAAAGTCGTCGATAACATTGATCTCATGGTGAAGTCGGCCCTCGTACGTAAAACTGGAATGGATCACGTTCTTCTTTCAGGCCCTCCGGGTCTGGGTAAAACGTCTCTCGCCATGTTGATTGCAAAATCCCTTGGCTCTGAACTCCATCTCGTCTCAGGCCCGGCCATTGAAAAGAAAGGTGACCTTGCTGCCGTTCTGACGAATCTCAAACCTCGTGATGTCCTTTTTATTGATGAAATCCATCGCTTACACATTACGGTTGAAGAACTTCTTTATTCCGCGATGGAAGACTTCCGCCTGGATATTCTGATTGGGCAGGGAGCATCGGCGCGTACGATGCAGATCGATCTTTCTTCTTTCACTTTGATTGGTGCTACGACACGTTCTGGACTTCTTTCGAATCCACTGCGTGACCGCTTTATGGCCCACTTAAATTTTGATTATTACGAGCCTGACATGATCGCGATTATCATCATGAATAATGCGAAGAAAATGGGGATCGAGCTTTCAGTCGATGCAAAAAATCAGATCGCCCGCAGATCTCGTGGAACACCTCGTATAGCGAATAGGATTCTTCGCCGTGTTCGTGACTTTGCGCTCGTGAGTGGTACACATAAAGTGGAAACTAAAGAAGTAACTGCTGCTCTTAATCTTTTGGATATTGATGATCTCGGTCTCGATTCAATGGACAGAAAAATTCTTACCGTCATGAAGAGTTACTACTCTGGCGGACCGGTCGGAATTGATGCGCTTTCAGCGACTCTCGGTGAAGATAAACAGACTATCGAAGAGGTCTATGAGCCGTATTTGCTGAAACAAGGTCTTATTCTCAGAACCCCCCGGGGCCGGGTTTTATCTGAACAGGCTATTTTGCATATTCAGTGAAACAGAACCTATACAACACATAGCGACCTAAAAATCCCCTATAGGATTACAATTTAACATCTGGTAGTTTTGCAAAAGTTTTTGCATTTGCTGATCCTCTTCTTTTTTCAGGGAGATTTTATGTTGTGGCTCACTATTGTTGGTTGGATGGCCCGATTGATCTTTGTCTTTCTTGTGGGGCTATCCATTTGGTCTATAGCTATTATTCTTGAACGTCGAAGATTCTACCGGGCCCTTAAAATACCTGATGCTGATTTCAAGAACAGCTTAAGATCAAAAAAATCTCCTTATCAGACCGGCGACCAAAATTTCCTGAAAGATTTTTTTCAAGAGGCTGCGCTGTTTAATTCAAATGAACAAGTCGAGCGCGCATTTGATATCTTCATCAGCGAAAAAAAAAGTGAAATGGAAAAAGGACTATCGATTCTGGGCACTCTTGGATCAACCACTCCTTTCATCGGTCTTCTTGGAACTGTTTTAGGAATTATTGTGTCTTTCGGCGAACTCTCACAGGGATCTGGATCGACGAACTCAGTCATGTTCTCTCTCGCCGAAGCCCTGATATTAACGGCGATGGGTCTCTTGGTTGCCATCCCCGCAGTTATAGCTTTCAACTATTTTTCAAGAAAAGCTCGACTCGCCCTTTCAGAGGCTGTGACCGTTAAAAATATCTTTCTTAATCAAAGAGCTTAGCCATGGCCGGAAAAAACTTTGACCCCTCGGAACTCAGCGAAGGGATAAACGAAATTAACATTACTCCCTTTGTCGATGTTGTTCTCGTGTTGCTGGTGATCTTCATGGTTACGGCCCCGGTCATGCTTAAAGAGAGCTTGAAAGTTAATCTTCCTAAAACTTTAACTTCCGATGCCCAGTCAAAATCTGCGACTGTTGGTGTTGCCATAACTAAAGACGGTCAGGTTATTTTTAACGGGCAGCTCATGAGTCGTGAGAGTCTCACCAAAGAGCTTTCCCGATATTCCCGGGAAGCACCCGAGACTAATTTTCTGATCAGCGCTGATGCCGAGGCACTCCATGGAGAAGTCGTTCGCATGATTGATCTGTTGAAGAAAAATAACCTCAATCGATTTGCCCTTCAGGTGGAAAAGATTAAGGACCCAGGCCCATGAGCGCACGGCTTCTTTCACCTCTAAACACCTCGATCATTTATCATGCCATTCTGATCGGTGGGTTCGCCGCTTTGGTTCTCATAAAAGACGCTCCTGAACCTTTTGAAGTTCCCATTGTCATTGAAGCACCTCAGAATGTTCAAGACCTGAAAGAAATAAAGAAAGATACGAAAATTGTTTTAAAGTCAGTCAATGAACCAGCTCCAGTTAAAGCTTCAGCAAGAGAGGTTTTCGGTACAAGTCGGAACTCGCTCACGGATGACTCGAGTGAGAATTCCGGTATTGCCGCCAAGAAGGGAAATACTCTAAGCAAGGATTCTGACTCGGAAGTCCTCAGAGACTCTGATGCCGACTCTCTCCCTTCGCCAGTCGAGGAGTATCTTGTTTCAGAAATGCCTTCAGTTCTCACAGAGGTCAGACCCCTGTACCCAAAAGAAGCAAGAGAGAAACAAATCGCAGGAACCGTGGTTCTGGACGTCCTGATTGATGCTCAAGGGAAAGTCCGGGAAGTAAAAATTATTGAAGGACTTGAGGTGTTTCGCCGGGGAGCTGTTGATGCCATGAAAAAGTTCAGGTTTAAGCCTGCGGTCATCGATGCAAAGCCTGTAGCGGTGAGGATAAGGTATTCACTTAAATTTGAGCTGGAGTTCTGATGTATTTATTTTTATCACTTCTGGCACTGGCCCATTCCGCATTCGCTGGAAGTCTCCTCGAGCGTGGCACGCGAACTCCAATTGGAGATGCGAATATTTTTGTTTTGCCCATGAAACTAAAAGCGGTTTCTAACGCTAACGGAATTTTTTCTTTCCCTCAAATCACGGGTGAGGATTGTGACATTATCGTGAATCTGTCAGGTTACGGAAAATACGAAAAAAGTTTGAAATGCGCAGATGTAAATACAATGACTATTTTTTTAGAGAAAAAATTCTACAAAAACTTTGAAACGACAGTCACTGGTAAAGTTAATAAGAGAGATGATCAAGGACAGTCGTTGACCCAGGAAGAGTTTCTGATGGCACCGGGCTCATTCGGGGGTGATCCGGTCAGAGCAGCTCAGAATTTACCAGGTGTAGCTCAAAACGGTGGTAGTGCACAGATCATCGTCCAGGGTGCGAGTCCTGACGACACGGGATATCTCATCAACGGCCATCGCGTGCCTTTGGTGTTCCACTTCGGGGGCCTTTCAAGCGTTATTATTCCTCAGGCCGTGGAACGTGTTGAACTCCTGCCCAGTGGATATGGCCCAGAGTATTCACGGGCCATCGGTGGAATTATAGGACTGACGACCAAGGAACCCAGAACTGATCGTCTTCACGGAATGGCCTTTGTAGATCTTCTTAATACTGGAGCACTCATCGAGGGGCCAATTGACGAAAAGTCATCTTTCCTTGCTGCCGGTCGATATAGCTACATCGGACAGGTTTTAAAAGCTGTCGCCAAAGAAAACGAAAACTTCGAATTGACTGCTGCTCCAACCTACTACGATTTTACGACCATCTATTCACGCAAGTTAAATGCAACGAATACTCTCAAGGCGACTTTTGTCGCAAGCAAAGACGAGCTTGAACTTATTTTCAACAAAAGCCCGGCAAACGATCCCGAACTCCGGGGAGATTTTTATAATCGAACAGAATTTTTTCGATTTATTCCACAGGTAACAACGGAGTTATCCGGAAAAACGAAAATGGAAAATTCTCTGGGAATTGGCCGGGACAGTATTCTCGTTAATATTGCTGGAAGATATCTGGAGGTGGAAAGCAATGTCCTCTCCCAGCGTTCAGAAATTGTTCACGAATGGAGCGGAACCTCAAAATCTTATTTTGGATTAGACAATCAGATCTCGGTAGATGAGGTGAGAGTGAATCTACCCAATTCGTATTCTGTAGGTGGAGTGGGGAATCCATTTTCCGTTGGGGAAAATAAAAAATTCGACTCAAATGGAACCGAGATTTTGCTGGGAGCTTATCTGCGCCAGGAACTAAAACCATCTCAGGACTCCCGTTGGACCTACCTTCCCAATGTCCGGGTTGATCACTTTTCTACAACCCAAGAGACATTTCTCCAGCCGCGCTTCCAGCTTCGGTATCAATGGGATCCCACCCTTCTCCTCCGAGGCACCTGGGGTTTGTACGCCCAGCCCCCGCAGCCTCAGGAAACTTCCAGAGATTATGGAAACAAAAAGATTCGTTCTCCCTATGCCATCCATTACACTACGGGTTTCACGAAAGATTTTAGGAATGGAGAGACCAATGGTTTCGAAGTAACGAATAATTATTTTTTTAAAGAACTGAAGGACCTCGTTTTTCCGAGTGTTGAGAAGAACTATGAGAACTCTGGTACAGGAACGATACTGGGATCTGAGATTCAGGCGAAGTACCGGAAAGATGCCTGGGCCGGTCAGTTTGTGTATACCTATCTGGATAGTAAAAGAAATATTCCAGGCTTCGGGACTCAGCCATCGGAGTTCGATCAAACCCACAATTTAAATCTCATCGGTTCGTACACTCTCGAAAGGTGGACCTTCGGAGGACGATTCCGCTTCGTCACAGGAAACCCATATACTCCGATCACAGGGGCGACATTTGATAGTGACAACGATGTCTATATCCCCACTCGTGGCCAGATCTACTCTCAGCGTTTTGAAGCCTTTAATCAACTTGATGTGCGCGTAGATCGAAAAGTAATTTATGATCGTTGGATTCTGACTTACTACATCGATGTCTTAAACATCATGAACTCAAAAAATTCGCAGAACATCGAGTATTCCTACGATTATTCCCAGAAGAAAAAAGTCCGTGGCCTTCCCATCTTACCTACGATCGGCGTCAAGGGAGAATTTTAATGAGACCTTATCTCGTGTTGTTTTTTATTATCCTCATTTCTTGTTCAGACGATAATTTTAACAAAGTCGAAAGCCTTGGTGATTTTCGAGTTCTTGCCATTGTTGCCACACCTCCCGAAGTCGGACCCGGTGGAGGAAACGTCGATCTTCAGCTCTATGTTTCGGATGTTAAAAGTGGTGGTCGTTCATTTACGGGAACGACGGTGTCTTGTCTCGATCCCGGGATATCCAGCGGAGCCTCTGTCAGCTGTGACCATGATCCCACCAGACAGACCGGGAGCTACACCATTGACACCACTGCCGGGGATCCGAGTGGAAATTTATCCACTGGATTAAACACAGACATTTTACCAGTAATTGTACCGGGGCAGCTTCTCTCCGGCAGATCGGCCCGCGATAAATTTAATGGAGTCGGATACATCACCATATTTACTTTTAACGTTGATGGGAAAGTGGTGAAGGTTTTAAAAAGAATCAACATAACTTCGAGAAATGATCTTAACTTTAACCCCGCTTCTTCGAGTCTTGAATTAAATGGTGCCGTATTCTCTGGAACTCCCCAAAAAAATGATAGCCTCTCGGTCTCGAGCACGGATCAAGAAACCTACTCTTATCAGAACGTGGATAATTCAACTGAAGTTCTTCAAGAAAAGTACAAAGTCGCATTCTTTGCCTCTAGTGGGGAGCTCGATCTCCCTAAAGCGGATGTGGGGGAGAAGTCTAAGTTCACGAAGGGGCTTGATTCAGGTCAATTTGTGATTATCTCAGTCGTAAGGGATGAGCGTGGAGGCGTTGAGATTATTCGGGTTCCGTGAAAATACTTCCTTCAAACTTAAGCATGCTTGACGAGACTGCTCGGACTATACATGATGCGCTAATTTTCTATCGTACAAAATCACAAGTTTCGTTTATACTTGATAAGTACGACTTTTTATAAGGTTAGAGATGATTTACCAACGTACCCTTGCGAAAAATGTGAAAGTGACCGGAATCGGGCTCCACTCTGGACGCAAAGTTACCATGAAATTGAATCCTGCCGACGCCGATTTCGGTATTCAGTTCATCAGAACTGATATCGCAGGCGCCATCCCGATGAAGGCAAACGCCCTCACGGTCGGAACAACTGAGAACGCGACGACGCTGGGCTCAGGTGCAGGTGCGATCCATACGGTAGAACATCTTCTTGGTACACTTTATGGTCTGGGCGTTGATAACTGCCTGATCGAAATTGATGGTCCCGAAGTTCCGATCATGGACGGCTCTGGTGCTTCTTTTGTTTTTCTCTTTAAAGAAACCGGCATCAAGAATCTCAATAAATCTAAAAAGTTTCTCGTGATCCTCGATACAGTGAGAGTTGAAAAAGATGGTAAGTGGGCCCAGTTCGAGCCTAACAACAATCTTCTTATCGATTCAACTATCGTTTTCGCTCACCCACAGATTAAAACTCAGCGTTTTGATTTTGAGTTTTCTTGCGAGAATTTTATCGCAGATATCGCCAAGGCCCGCACTTTTGGTTTCGCCAAAGACGTGGATATGCTGAAGCGCAAAGGTCTCATTAAAGGTGGATCTCTCGATAACGCTATCGTTCTCGATGACTATAAAGTCATGAATCCAGAAGGTCTTCGTTACGCTAATGAGTTCGTTCGCCATAAAATTCTCGATACTATTGGTGACGTGAGTCTTCTTGGTTACGAAATCGCCGGGAAGATTACGACATATAAGTCTGGTCACAACCTTCACAACCTTCTTTGCCGTAAACTTCTCGACACACCATCTGCCTACGAGATCGTTTCTGCATCGGCCCTCAAAGCTGAGGTGCGTGAAGCCCATAAACTTCCTCAGTTTATTACGGTTTCGCACTGATCTTTCCCCTCCCTCGAACTTTTGGTTATCATTTCTCCATTAACAGGGAGAATTCCATGCGTACATTATTTGCTCTTTTACTTCTCACAACTCAAGCTTTCGCCACTGACTGGAGAAACCTCGAGCAAGGTAAAACATATAAGCTTACCCAGAACATTCAGCTCAAACTAAACGGTCCATCAGGATCTATGCTTGAATTAATGAAGGGCCAGGAGTTCAGATTTCTTTTGGCGGTTTCAGTTACCATGCCTGGTAGAAACCATGAGCTTTACGCCCTGGAATATAAGTTATGTCCCGGAACAGCTATGAGAACAGGCCAAGCAAGTGTCCAGATCAATAATACAACACCCGCTGTGCGCGTTGGTGTTCACCTGGAGACAGGTTGCATTCTGAATGTCGCCGTCGGCGCTAATGATTACTACTCTCGCTCCCTGTTCGAAGATTAAAAATAACCCGCACTTCGGCATTTAGCCGAGGTGCGTGACCTCTTTCTTTTCCCAATTCGATTGCTTTTAGCTAACATAAGTCCAAATTACGGAGGATTTATGCGCATACTCTTCGCTCTTCTTTTGCTTACGACTCAAGTCTTTGCCACTGACTGGTCAGATCTTGAAGTCGGATCAAAGTACAAGCTCACCCAATCTTTTCAGCTGAAACAACTTGAACGTTCGGGATCTATCCTGGATGTAGTTGTTGGACAGGAAGTTGAGCTCAAGGCCCTCATTCCTCTCTCGATTCCCGGAGTTTCATTGGCACTCTACATTTTTGATTACAAAGCTTGCCCAGGTCCGAACATGGTCACCGATCAGGAAATCATCCCGGTTGATCGCACGTCGCCACTCGTGGAAGTAGGCGTTCTCCTCGACACAGGTTGCGAGCTCAATGTTTATCTCGAGCTCAAAGATTACTACTCAAATTCTCTCTTCGAATAAGGCAATTCCATGCGACTGTCCCAAGGTTACTGGCAAACTCTCAAAGAAACTCCTAATGATGCAGACGTCGTATCGCAACAGCTGATGATGCGTGCAGGCCTTATGTATAAGACCGGAGCTGGTCTCTATACTCTTCAACCAATGGCATTCAAGGCCTACAAAAAGATTGAGAACATTGTTCGTGAAGAGATGGACCGGATCAACTGCTTTGAAATTCTGATGCCAGTGATTACTCCCGGAGAGTTATGGCAAGAGTCAGGTCGTTGGGATGCTATGGGCGGCCAAATGCTCAAGTTTAAGGATCGTGCAGAACGCGATCTTTGTGTATCTCCAACCAATGAAGAAACGGTGACGGATCTTTTCCGTCGTACCGTAAATTCATATAAACAATTGCCAGTTTGTCTCTATCATATCAATACAAAATTCCGTGATGAAATCCGTCCCCGTTTCGGATTGATGCGTGCCCGAGAATTCATCATGAAAGATGGTTATTCCTTCCACGCTGATAAAGAATCTCTCGATAAGTTTTACGACGAAATGTTTGGCGCCTATGAAAAAAGTTTTCAGCGCATGGGACTTGATTTCATCGCAGTGGAAGCAGATGGTGGAAACATGGCCGCTGGTGGGGCCAAAACTCACGAGTTCCAGGTTGTAGCTGATAATGGTGAAGACTACGTCGTCACTGTTCCCCGTACGAAATTTGCGGCGAATATCGAGAAGGCCATGACTGTTCGTAAGAACATCACCACATCGCCACCCGCAGAACTTACAAATTTCGCAACTCCGAATCAGAAAACTTGTGAAGAAGTTTGTGCCGCTCACGGCTTTCAGATCACACAAAGTTTAAAAGCTCTCGTCATGCAGACAGTGATCGGACAGAAAGAACAATTTTTCATGGTCATGCTTCTCGGCGATGATTCTCTTAACGAAATCAAATTCAAGAATAAAGTAAATGCTGATCACATCCGTCCTGCTCAGCAAGCTGAACTCGATCGTCTTGGTCTTGTGAGAGGTTTCATGGGTCCTACGACAACAGCAGAGGGCTTTAAAATCATTTTCGATGAAGCTATCGATATGAATGCTTCTTACGTTGTCGGTGCCAATGAGCCGGATCATCACCTAAAAGGATTCGTACCTTCACGTGATACAAAACCGAAAAATTTCCGTGCAGACATGCGTATGGCAAAAGAGGGCGATTTTATCGGTGAAGATCAGATCACGCTCAAAAAAGGTATTGAAGTCGGTCACATCTTCCAGCTCGGTGATAAATATACCAAAGCAATGAAAGTGACGGTTCTCAATGAACAGGGCAAAGGCATTACACCTCTGATGGGTTGTTACGGAATCGGGATGACCCGAGTTCTCGCAGCGGCTATCGAGCAAAATAACGATAAAGACGGCATCATCTGGCCGGCAGCGATTGCTCCTTATGATGTTTATCTTTGCTTCATCGGGAAAACTCCGGAAATAAAAGCTGTTGCTGATGGCCTCTGGGACGATTTTAAAAAAGCAGGTTTGGACGTTCTCTTTGATGACCGCATGCTTGGCCCGGGTCAGATGCTCAAGGACGCTGATCTCATTGGCCTTCCAGTCAGAGTTGTCATCGGTGAGCGTGACTTCAATGCGACTGGTGAAATCGAAGTCAAAATTCGTAAAACCTGCGAAACACTTAAAGTTCAAAAGAACGAATTGATTGCGACAATCAAGACGAAATTGGGAGAGTTAGGAAAATGGCAGTAGAAAGAGAATTCGATCTCATTTTCGGTCTCCACAGTATCGCCGCGGCCTTGGCGAATAAAAGTCGCGAGCATATCAAGCTCGTAGCAACAGACGAAGGCCTTCAGGAACTCATTCGTAAGCACAATGTGAATCCCAAGAACTTCAACGTTAAAGTTGAAATGCTGGCCTCTCACGCTCTTCAGGAGAGTGCAAAACGCATTTGCGCTGAAATGGATTTCGAATTTTATCGCGTCCCTTCGCAAATCTTTCTCGTCACATCTCCTCTGGAAACGTTCGCGATTCAGGATTTTATCAGAGATCCAAATGCGAGGTTAATTGCCCTTGACCAGATTACAGATGTTCATAATGGTGCTGCTATTCTTCGTTCCGCATGTTTTTACGGAGTGACGGGCGTGATTATTCCCTCTGAAAAATCTTTTGGTCTCACTCCTTCATTTTATCGGATTGCCAGTGGTGCTACTGAATACGTGAATCTCATTCGCGCGAATTCCCTTAGCAAAGTTGTGGGCCAGCTTAACGATGCTGGTTTTACAACGGTCGGCCTTTCAGAACATTCGGTGGAAAATCTCACGCCAATGGACCTGCGCGCACAAAAGAAAATTTGTTTACTGCTTGGAGCCGAAGAAACTGGACTTTCTAACGCCGTCGCTCGATTAGTGCAGAAAAACCTCAGTCTTCCCTCTCAAGGACAAATAAAATCTCTCAATGTCGCATCCGCTGCCGCGATTGCGATGGAAAAATGTTTCGGCATTTAACCCGAAAGTTCTTGAAAATCTCTCAGTCAGCCATTATAAATTTCAAACTCACGATTTATCGTTAGTTTTTTGGGCTGCTCTAGCTCAGTTGGTAGAGCAACGGTTTTGTAAACCGTAGGTCGCAGGTTCGACTCCTGTGAGCAGCTCCATTTTACTATTGATAGATCCTCTGGATCTAATTTCATTTTGTGGCGTGTT
>CAMCYI010000008.1 GCA_945883845.1 Bacteriovorax stolpii
GGGTTTCTTGTTAGTTGAGAAGATTTTTAAGTTCTTTCACGCATTTCTTAGGATCTTTGAGTCCGCCATTCGAAGCAGACTGTGATCTCTGTAGTGATCCTTCTTTAAGATAGATATTACAAGATCCACTCAACACCGATTTTGAGTGCTGGATGATGATTCCGTAGTCAGCTCTTCTTACCTCGTCTTCTGAAGCAAGAGCGAAATCAATGTTTTTAGAATTTAATAGGTCCTTCACGATCTGAATCATCGAATCAGGTTTAATACTAACGAGATAAGTAAGACTGTTGGTGGTCGGTGCCGGTGCCGGGATCTCTGATTCTTCAACATCAGTTTCACCATCAAGCTTATTGGCGCGGAAGAAATTCAGGATGCTCATTTTCGCTTCAGCATTCAGATAGATGTCCTTGCTGGACTTGATGGCTTCTTTCATTTTCAACTTGAGTTCTAGGGCGTCCGCAGAAATAAAGCCATTGATATGAGAAGCAAGCTTGTTTTCTTTTGTAATATTGTAGGAAAGCTGGACGATCATGTTTTCAACGTTCTCTTTTGTGAAGTCAGCAGATACCAGAGCGCGAAGAGTGAACGATTTATCTTTTTCGTCCTTGGCAGAGATCACTCCATTACTAAAAATGTTTTTAACATTAAAGTTTGTTTTATCCAGAGCGATGACATCTGATCCAGATGCGATGCCCTTGTAGTCCTGAACCTCTTCATAGAGAGAGCGTGTGAGTTCGCCTCCGAGAGAAACCATCCCGTTTGAGTAAAATCTTGAAGGCTTGCCGATACGAAGGCCAGGAGTCGCGTACTGTACGTCTTTCGAATAAGTTTCATGAGATGAAACTTCAGAAAAAAGAGTCGTCGCGATTGAGCTACTGCCATAACCGTTTCTCAGGTAAACCATTCTTCCGTCCCTGAAGAGCTGCTTGATTTCTCCTTCGACATTGCTTGAATCTGCTACTTTCGTCCCGACTCTGAATTCACCATTGTTAAGTTCAGAAGCCTCCAGCACAAGTTGTGAAGGGGTGCTTACCATCGTATCGCTGCCGTATCCGTTACGAAGATAAAATACGCGGCCATCAACATAAAGATCAGTCACTTTGCCGATGAGGTTACTTGAATCGATGACAATAGATCCTTTGACGAGACCGGCAACAGTTTCAGTGCGGAGAACCAGCTGCGAAGTATTGCTCGTCATGGTGTCGCTACCATAACCATCGCGGAGATAAAAGATTCTCCCATCTTCGTAGATATCAGTGATTGCACCTTTAAGGTTAGAAGTGTCGATAATTCTGGTTCCTCTGACGAGGGCCCTGTACTCTGTTGCCTGCAGGATAAGTAAGCGAGGGCCGGAAACCATAGTCTCACTTCCATACCCGTCTCTAAGGTAAAATGTGCGGCCGTCGGCGTACATGTCAGTCACGGCACCTTTGAGGTTTGAAGAGTCAATGATGCGTGTTCCTTTAGAAAGTCTTTCAGTACGTTCAATTCGAAGAGAAAGTGATTGTGGAGATGTGGAAGTATTACTTCCGTATCCGTCTCTCAGGTAATGAATTGTATTATTAGCGAACATGATAACAATTTTGCCTTTAAGGTTTGAAGAGTCGATGACTCTGTCGCCATCCTGGAAACCTTGCACAGATTCTGTTTCAGGAGCAAGTTGAGATGATGTTGCAATTGTCACTGATCCGTAGCCGTCTCTAAGGTAAGCAATCTTTCCATTGCGGAAAACGTTTTTTACTTTACCGAGGAGATTTGAGGAATCGAGTACTGTTTTGTTAAGTGGGTATCTCTCAGAAGAAACTTCATCTGACAGAATCGATGCTTTCACTGAAACCAGTGTGCCATAAATATTCTTAACGATGATTTCATTTTTCTCTTCGTCGATACCTACTACGCGAGTGATATTGTTGCTGCTATCAATAACAGTTTCACCACTGCAGATGTCCTCGATGCAGCTGTCGGCAAAAGCCTGAAACATATTCAGGGATGCAGTAAGGGCGAGTAGAATTTTGAAATTTGACATGAGAATCTCCGTTCGTGATTTTTCACAATGATATCGGATCGTTCTAAGGCCTTGGGTTTTGTTGAAATTTCTACGAAGGGGTGTCTAAAATTTGGTCAAAAAAAACCCCGCTCAAGGCGGGGTTTTCGCTAGTTAAGAAGTTTTTTGAGTTCGTTTATGCAAGCCTTGGGATTTTTTAATCCGGTTCCTTTCAGATCCTGATTTATCTCCACACTTCCCTGCTTCAGAGTGATCTTACAGGTACCGCCTATCAATGACTTTGTGTGAGCGATATAGAGTCCGTAATCAGCTCCATTTACTTCTGAGTTTGTGGCAAGGATATATTCGATTTTCTTCGAGTCCAGGAGGGCCTTAACCTGTTTGATCATGCTGTCAGGTGAGATACTCACGAGGTAGGTGAGGCCATTCGATGTTGGTGCTGGTGTCTGAGGAAGTTCTGTTGGTTCACCAAGATCTTCTTCGCCATCTAGCAAGTTAGCTTTAAAGAAGTTTATAAACTTGTTCTTTTCAGTCTCGTTGGTGTTTCTGTCGGCCTTTAAGGCCATTATGAGACGTCTCTTAAAGGCCAGGGCATCTGCCAGAAGGAACGCATCAGTATGGTAACTGAGCTTGTTATCCTTTGTGATTTTTCCCGAGAGGTTCATCAGTGCGAAGGCTGCATCTTCAGAAAGCACTTCTTTAGTTGTTTTGACTTTAAGAACGAGAGACTTTTTCTTCTCGTCTTCTACTCGCGCGGCCCCATTAGCAAAAATCTTATCAACGATGAAAGTTGATTTATCTAGGTCAATGACCTCAGAACCTTGAGAGACGCCGTTGAAATCAACGACTTCAGCATGGAGTGTGCGGGTAACGTAAGGGCCGATAAGGACCATGCCATTTGCGTAGAAACGCTTAGGCTTTCCGATTTCATTTCCAGCGGACGCGTACTCTGTATCCTTATTATAAGTTTCATGTGTCGCCACCTCTGGAATCAATTTACTTGATACGTAAGTATATCCCGCGGCCACCTTATAGCTCATTCTTCCATCGGCGAATGTCTTTTGAATCACACCCATATCGTTGCTTTCGTTCAGGACGTTGATGCCGTTGCGGAATGTTCCACCTTCGAGTGATTCAATCTCATATGTCGTGGTACTCGCTCTTGCGGAGTACTCGTAGCCCGCAGGAACTTTGTACATAAGACGACCATCCTGAAAGACATCGGTCACGACGCCTTGGTCGCTGTTGGAGTTGAGAATGATGGTTCCGGTTTTGAAAGCGCCAGACTCCGGAATTGCTGCCGTCATGTTCTTAACGTTTCCAACATATTCGTAACCCGCTGCCACCTTGTATGAGACGCGACCATCAGAGAAAACTGCTGTGACGGTACCTCTATCATTATTTGAATTGAGGGACTTTGTTCCGACTTTAAACAGACCATTCTCGGGAACCTCAAATGAGAGCGTTGAGATTTTAGCTGCGTACACGTAGCCGGCAGAAACTTTATAGAGAACTGAATTGTTTTCAAATACGTGTTCAACAGTTCCTTGGTCATTATTACTATTGAGGATCTGAACTTTTTTACTGAATCCGCCAATACGCTCAACCTCTGGTGAAAGATTTTTACTGTGATACTCGTAACCTGCAGTTACTTTGTAAACGACTTCCCCGTTTCTGAAGGCTACCGTAGCTATACCCAGATCGTTATTCTCATTGATCACATTGATGCCGACAGGAAACTTGGAAGAGGAAATCTCATCACTAAGAAGAGTTGGTGCCATAGAGTAAATATGGCCAGAACTGTTGCGGCCAACGACTTCACTCTTGGCTGCATCAATAGAAATTACCTTTAACACTGTTCCATCTTTGGTGATGACTCTTTCTCCACTACAAATCTCTCCGAGACATGAATCAGCAAAGGCCTGAAACATAGTCAGGGATGCAGTTAGGGCGAGAACGACTTTAAAATTACGCATGTGAATCTCCGTTACTGAATTTGAATCATTTTAATGGCTGGGCCTGATTTATAGGATTCGGATGAAATTTCTACTCAGGGGTGTCTAATTTTCAGACACAAACCCGCCGGAAACATCTGTATAATCGGTGGCTTGGGTGCTCAAAGGGGATCATGTGGCTATGATTTGTCCCTTGCTAAACCATGATTTTTTGATTAAAAACTAGACCTTCAATCAATGCGCAGTCGTAGCTTAGTTGGATAGAGCACTTGACTACGAATCAAGAGGTCGTACGTTCGAATCGTACCGATTGCGCCATTTTTTGTCCTCCCTTTCGCACTCCATCCAATATTAAGTTTCGTCATCTTTATCCCTGGCCCATAAATCACTCAACAATTAACCGAAGAAAGTTAATGACGACTGTTTTGAACACAATTAATTGGTTTGAAATTCCTGCGACCAACATCAGCCGCGCGATGAAGTTTTACGGCACTATTCTGGACATGAAGCTTGAGACTAATCAGTTTGAAGGTACGAAGATGGTGATCATGGATTCTGCGCTCATTTCATAGCATGAATTAATTTTTCGGGATTGTTACTGGACCTTTCTATGAAGAATTCGAACTGTAACCATTACTGAAATATCATCTTTTGTGATTACGTGGTCAGTAGGATTCGATCACGATAACGAAGGATAGGTTTTTCGAGACCAAAGTATAGAATACAGGCCAATCCCATTAATACCACGATCCGGATCAAGTTCATCAATACTGCTCCAGCACCGAGACTTTGACCCACAATTTCAGAAAGATGAAGAGCATGGCCATGCGTGAGGTAGATGGAGTAACTCAGCATAGAAATAAGTGTAATACCTGGGAGCCTGATTCTCTGAAGAAGAGATTTCTCGGAAATGCAGGATATTAAGATTCCCACACTGAAAATCGCAACGAGTGTATTTCCCAATACAGCATTGAAAAATTCCGTTTTGTGATAGATGAGATAGGCGACGGGGAGAAAAAAGAGAAGTGATCCAAAGAAAAAAAAATGACTCCGGGAAGTCAGCTTGATCCAAAGTTCTTTATGCGATTGTTTGATGTAAGCAACGAGCGATCCGAGTGCGAGGCCGTCCATTCTTGTGTACGACGGGTAGAAGAGGTGCTTGAAGAACAATTCGTATCCTGCATCAGCATTCGTTGAATAAGCAATGTCCGGTCGAATTTTGATCCATACCAATAAACGTATCAAAATTTCTACGACAACAATGACTGCGACAACGAGTGGGATACGCTTCATGTTGCTTCTATTTAAGAACACCAGGATGAAAGGCAGAAAAAGGTAAAAGTGCTCTTCTACACAGAGAGACCAGGAATGCGAGAACGAATAGAGGCCTCCGAAATTCTGGAGAAAGAATAGATATCGCCAGTCATACTGACTCACACCGTGAACGAGCACAGAAGCAAAAAGGACGAAATAATAATTTGGCAGGGTTCTCATCAGGCGACTGATGTAAAAACGTTTTGGTGTGAAAGTATTTTTCTCGATAAGACTCAAGGATTGACCAACGATCAAGTAACCACTGAGGACAAAAAACAGGTCAACTCCTAGGTATCCGAAATGGCTTATCACCCGGAAAAGGACTTGCGATTGTTCTCTTGGCCAATGATAGAGGACGACTGCTGTGATTGCGATCGCACGGACAACATCGAGCCCATAATGCCGATCAATTTTCTTTTGCATCGATATTTCCAAAAAAAAGGGAGGCTTTCGCCCCCCATTTTCGCTTTAAGAACTTAGTCTTTCCAAGGCATAAATGCAGTCTCAAGACCCTTCATATGAGGCTTGAGTTCCGGCATGTGACGACCGATTACTTTATGCATGTAACCTTCATCATCGATCCAGCCCATTCCACCTTTCGTGTAGAATTTATTATTGTAATCGTCAGTGAAGAATCTGTCGGCCATCAGACGGCGTGAAGCCATAAGAATAAAAATGTGGAACATTGTCTCACCGAATCCGAAGTTCGTAGGACGAACTTCTTCTGCAAGAGTACCAACCAGAAGGTCGATAGCTTCAACGTTATCGCTTCCGCTGTCATCTTTTCCGTAAACAGCATTGAGCTTCTTGATGATGTCTTTTTGTCTTTGATCAAGTGGCTTACCTGCAGGAAAGAAATCTGCGTAGCTTGTGATCGGCTTCAAGCTGATACCACGTCTGAACTGATTGTAGCGTGGAACGCCACGTTCACGGTCTCTGATAATGTCAACCATTCCGAGATCCATAATTCCGTGTCCAGGAATCTTAAGCTCCTGCATGAACTTAGGAAAGTTATTCAGCACGAGCTGGCCTGGAAGTTGAGTACCGAATGAATAGAAGAGATCTTTGAGATCATAGTTCGTGAAGAAATCGTAACTCTTCTCGTTTCTCATTTGGCTGAAAGGAACCTCAACCATTTTCTTGTCGCTGTACTTCTTAAGGTTGATGTTTTCAGGTAACAGGGAGTGCAGACGGTAAACCGATGCGAACTCTTCTGAGATACTGAAAGGAACGCCGTAATCATTTCTGTTCTGGCCTACGATACCACCGAGTGTGTAACCAGTATTAATACCTTTGATGAGTGCAACCTTGTTGAACCCTGGAATGTGCTTGATAAGTTTTGACCACGTCTGTGGGTGAGCAAGTCCATACCAGTTTGTGTACATGGCTTTTTTCAACACGTCGTTGTTGAGAATGGCAGGAGTCCACTCAATTGTGTGGATTTTCGCCATCACTGCAGAGTTAATAAGACGGGCAGTTCCGAAAATCTGCTCATCAAGGCCCTTGTTATCAAGAACAAGTCTTTCTTTGCCGTTTTTCCAGATCCACTTCCCTGAAGCATCCTCTTTAGTAACGTACTTTTTCATGAGCATGTCAGCGATCGAGTTGTGCTCTTTAACGAACAAATGGTGAAGCATGCTCAGACCCATCCACCAGTTTTCTCTAAAGCCTGTAACTTCATAACCTACATTCTGTCTGTTCATCTGAATGTTAAGGCTTGAGTTCTTAGGAAGAACTTCGCGACCATTGATCATGACTGTCGACATTTTGCCGTTAGAGAAAGAGCGAACCTCATTTTGCTCGGCCTGGTTAGATCCATAAATCTGCGATCCATCCCACCAGTGAGTGTTGTCGTTAAGAGTCGTTTTACCGAAAGCAGGCTTATACATTTTGCTATCAGAAGTGTTTTCTTTTGTTCTATCAACTGAAGTCGAAGCTGGGCCTCCGTGTTCAACGTGCATCGGATTTTTTTCAGCATTCGGTCCGTGTGTCAACCAGTCGTGGACCATGAACTGAATCCAGCTTGCGGCGAGCATGTTCAGGAAAGGAACTTCTTTCATCGCTCCTTCTCTGGTGAACAGCACCTGTGAAACCTTCGATGGATTCGGAGTCATCATCTTATCGGCAGCGTTGTGGTCAATGAACTCAGGCGGTACGTTGCGGCTGAATGCTGTTCCGGCCGCACCAACATTTGGATTTGTCGGATCAGTACAAGTACCGTCTGCGCTTCTGAATTTCGTATTTGTTTTTGAACAGTCGATTGCTTTGTAGCCGGAGTAATCAACGTGAGCGTCCTGAAGGTTGTTCTCGAGAAGATCTTCGCGAATACCTTTCAGCACTAACAATCCTCCAACCGTCCCTTTGTGGTACCAGGTCGTCCATGGAGTATCAACTTTCTCAGAAGTTGGTGTCCGTGAAGATACAACTGTTGTTGGTGGTGTTTTCTGAGCACAAGAAGTGAACTGCGCCAGAAGGGTTGTGATTGCCAGCAGTGGCAATACTTTGAATTTCATGTAAACTCCTTTTACATAACAAAATGAAACGATCCGTGTTTCTCTTAATACTACCTTAAAAAAATGTTAAGGCGGGGCAAATGTTAAAAAACCAGAACAATCTCATAACGACTTATTCTTCTTCGCATCAGAATGAAACCAACCAACTTATTCATCTGGTCTGTGTTCCTGTGATTTTCTTCACTGTTGTCGCTACTGTTTATTATTATTTGCCTCTACCTTTGACCGGGCTCATCATCTTCGCATCTCTCGTATTTTATTACAGATCGATGCGCTCTTTCTTGCCCCCGATGATCGTATTATATGTAATTTCACTTTGCATTAGTGCGTATTTTGCCCCTTTCAAATTCTTCATGCCGGTGGTGGGCTGTCTCTTCGTAGTTGCCTGGATTGGTCAGTTTTGGGGACACAAGATCGAAGGCAAAAAACCTTCTTTCTTTCAAGATCTGTTCTTTTTATTAGTCGGACCGGCCTGGGTGATGTCGAAGTTTCAAAAAAAGATCTTAGGCCCATAATCTCATTGAGAAATATTTTCCGTCTTAGTTTTAATCCGTGTTGCTGGTAAAATGACTTATTGTTTTACGCAGGTATTCCCCGGAGGAAATTTTGAAAAAAGCGGCCACTATCTCGATGCTCTTCGCATGCGTGCTCTCCGTTTATACCTTCCTTACATGGGAAACTGAACCTGAACAAATGCGCGGCCCGGCTTCTGTGCCACAAAACTACGATTCTCTCAAAGGCTGCGAGAAGCAGGAAGTTCTCTGGGAAAAAGCACTCACCTCAATTTACAAGGACCTTCCCGGTTACCGTAAGTTTGGTGCATTCCAACTTTTAGGAATGAGCTTTCAGGAACTGCAGAAAAAGGGTAATCATCATTCAGACTTCGCACCAGATGGCTGGAAAAAATATCTTCACCGTCGTGGTGCTCTCGCAAAAGTTAAAATCGTGGCAAAAGATTCTAAATATACGGGAGTCTTTAAAGGTGCCGAGTGTGCTCTTCTTCGAATCTCCCTCACTTATAAAGCAGCAGGCGGCAAACCAGTGGCCCCTGGTCTCGCGCTCAAAGTTTTCCGTGATGGAACATTTAGCGCCAACGTATCCGCACTTGTATCGCTGAATGGACAGGAACAGGATTTTAATATTTTCAAGAATCCTATGTCGAACATCGTTCCTGTTGGGTCTGGTCTCGGTCAGAAACTTGTCCACAAGTTATTCCACAAAGTTTCTCAGTATCCTGAAGAACTCGTTGCTCAAAACATGGCCGAGATTGATGCTCATGGTTCTAAAATTAAAGATGTGATTTCTCCGAAGCAATTGTTCTTTGTTCCGGGTTCCACGATGAGGTTCTCATCGGACTCGCATGATGTCCGCGAAGATCTGGTCACAATTCCTGAAGGAACAGTGGTCTATCAACTCAGGGCCCTTTCTGAGAAGCACAAGGATTTTAACTATGAAGAGTACTCACCGGAAACGGTAGATAGCTTCGTGAAGGATTCTGTTCACATTGCAGACATTGTCACGACTTCTGAATTTGTGACTTCACAGTTTGGAGATGACGGGATCTTTTTCCGTCACCAGTTCAGACCGTAATTATTTTCTCACTAAAACACATGTAGATGAACGGGCCGGATCATTACTGGCCCTTTTTTTTATCCTCAGTCTCTTGCCGTTGGTAACAAGAGTAAACGTTTCTGTGTAACGAATGTTCATGCTTGGGGCATCCGTTGTCACTGTCGATGTCATGGACATATCGTTTGCCCATTTAATCTGAATCGTATCAGTCACATTGTCTTCTGCGCGGGTTCCAGGTGAGGGAACAATACCACTCTGAACAGGGATGACAGTGATTTGAGACTCCGGCCCGAAAGCTTGAATTGAAATTTCGTTGATGCCTCTGTTCATGTGGATGGTTACATATGTCCGGGTGGCATCGACACCCATCCGGCACTTATCCCCCGGAGCGATTGAATACTTACCCAGAAAAATATCGGGATTCTGTGCTATTGCCGAAAATGAAGTGAAGATTAAAGCGGCGATAAATGGTTTGATCATATCATCTCCCGGCAGCGTTTGAAGACGCATCTTAATACAGGCTGAATTCCCGTGTTGGAAATTGTAAAAATTACGATCATTAAGATTCTCAGGGCACAAACTGCCTTGCTGCGAATTGAACGGGACAAGTTAAAATAAGTGGATAACCCCTGAGGTATCCTATGAAATTTTCTCTCTTTATTCTCATTGCTCTCTTTTCAATGAATTCCCCGGCCCAGAACCTCTCTGCAGAGGAACAGCGAAAACTGGTGGAAGACATGAGAGTGATGAAAGAAAAAATGGATAAACTCGAGAGCAAACAGGGGTCCGCTCCCTCAGGCCTGAAAAAAGTTAATTACCAGGACGAGACTTCTGAGAAAAAAACAGAGGCTTCGCCGTCTGCTTCCGGTGCCTCAATGACGCCTGAACAAACAAAAAAATTAATGGAAGATATTAACAGCATCAAGGCCAAACAGGCTGAGTCGCAAAAAATTCTTGATGAACTCGATAAGGAAGATCAATAATGAAGATATTATATTTCACGCTCTTTTTAGGACTATCTGTAACCGCACTCGCTGCAAGTCTTTCCGAAAGTTTTCCTGCTGGCAAAGGTTCCACCTACAAAGTAAAAATGCGTCAGGATGCAACTCCTATTCACCTTTCACTTTATGTGGCGGGAACCCGGGTTGATTCGGTTCATATCGAATACTTCATGGAAACAAAAGGTATTATTCCTGTTCAGATGTGGCAGCAGTTTGAAATCGGTGTCACACCACGTGGTGCTCAGATTCTTAAGGGCTACGTCCAGACAAAAGAACTGAAGGATGCCGAGATAATGCCACCGGAATATCTCAAGGGCGCTCAGGGCGGGATCCAGGTGAACGATTTTCTCTTCGCAGATAAGGCCCAGCTCGATAAAGACAAAGTTGGAGAAGAAACTGTCGAGATCGCGGCAGGTACGACCAAGGCTACCCACTACCGTGTTTCCAATAATGGCCAGACTGTGGATTATTGGATCAGTGACGACGCTAAACCAATGGGTCTAGTGATGCTGGTTTCAAAGAGTGAAAAAAGCGAAAATCAGAACTATAGTCTGGAACTCACGAGTCTCATGGAAAACGTGAAGGCCAAGATCCAGCCGGAAAAAGCAGTCCCCCTAACAGATACCGGGAAGTCCATGCTTGCCAAGCCTGAAAGCCTGCGTTGATTCATTTACATCTTTGGCTATTCTAAAGTTTTAAATGCACATTCGATAGATTTGATCATTGATCCAATTCCTGAGGCAAGAATCTACGCCCATCCGATTCAGATAACCCAAGTGCTCTATAACCTGATAAAAAATGCATTTGATGCTGTTGAGGATCTCACGCGAGCACAATGGAGATCTCTTTCTTAATGCGCAGCAACCCAATACCACATTTATTCTTAACCTCCCTCTCAACTCTTAAATTGCCTCACATCTGCGAAATTAAGCCCCTTAGCTGATTTACTTTTATCTAAACTTAATTAATCATTTCGACTCAAACATTTTATAGGGGGATCAGATGAGAAATTCGATTCTCTTAACTTTAACACTATCCGTGCTGAGCAGCTGTGCAACTTACCACTACGCTCAAAAAGTTAAGACAATTTCATTCAGTGAAGACATGACTAAAGGTACGGCCGTTGGTCCAATCCGTGGTGAAGACTGTACTTGGACAGTTTTTAACCAACAACTTGGTGGGGCTCCGACAATCGATAAAGCTTTCATCAACGCTAAAGAGCAATCTGGTGCGATCTCTGCAGCTGGTTTCGGCGCATTGACGACTAAAGATAACTCGAAAGAAATTCGTTACATTAACAATGCAAACACAACCAATGAAGGCTTCAATGCTTACCTTCTCGGCAAGCAGTGTCTGGTTGTTACAGGGATCGGGTACAAATAAATGAAAACTCTAATCATCGCTTCTCTTTTAGTTGTAGCTTCAAGTTGTGCTACAAAACAAAAATTCCTCGATGCTACTGCAGTATCGATGACTCACCAGTCACTTGAACCAGGCCAAAACCTTGTTGAAATCGGTGACGTTGAATCAGAATTCTGTACAGATCAGTGGAATGATAAAGGCGCCATCGGTTTGATGGACGAAGTTATTTCAGGCGCTCAGAAGAAATCAGGCGCTGATTTCATCACGAACGCTTCTTTCTGGAGAGCTGGTAACTGTGTAACAGTAACTGGTACTGGTAAGAAAATCGCGGCCGTTGCTCAGGCAGCATCGCTTCCGGTTAAAAAGAATAAAAAGAAGTAATTCTTCTGTCTTAAAGGGCACCTTCGGGTGCCCTTTTTTTTGCACTTTATAGGACCCCGTGGTATCGTCCGCCCATAGTGAAAACTGTCCAGGAACTCCTTAAAACGGCTTATCAACTCACGTTAGAGCACCTTAGCGGACGACCTCACGTGGGCTCTCTTCTACTACCTCTCGAACTCAAAAAAACTCTCGGACTGAAACTTAATTCAGAAGGCGCCAGTGATGACGTTATTCAGAAAGAGATGAGTAACTTCCTGAGTTTTTCAGCAAACACACTAACTCCCCAGTTTCAAAATCAGCTTTTTTCGGGACTCAATCCTTATGCACTCGCAGGTGACTGGCTATCAACCATCATCAACACGACGATGGCGACTTACGAAGCATCACCGGTGGGAACTCTGGTTGAGAAGGAACTCATTCAGCATATGAACAGTTTTGTCGGATGGAAATCCGGCGATGGCATCATGGTCACTGGTGGTTCTAATTCAAATCTCGTCGGTATGCTGGTGGCAAGAAATACACTTTTTCCAGAAACAAAAACGAAGGGCCTTGGAAATAAAATCTTTACGGCATTCGTCTCTGAGGAAAGTCATTATTCATTTGATAAAGCCGTTAACTTGATGGGCCTGGGAACGAAAAACCTGATTAAGGTTCCTGCTGACAAAAACGGAGCCATCATTCCTTCGGCTTTACGTCAGAAAATTCAGGAGTCCATCGCTCGCGGCGAGACACCATTTTTCATCGCTGCTACGGCAGGGACAACAGTACTCGGTGCCTTTGATCCGATCCGCGAACTTTCAGTGATCGCCAAAGAATTTGAAATCTGGCTTCATGTTGACGGTGCCTGGGGTGGAAGTACATTGCTCTCCAAGAAGCACCGCCACCTTATGGCCGGTGTTGAACTTGCTGACAGCATGACCTGGGATACCCATAAAATGCTGGGTACTGGCCTCATCAGTTCGTTCTTCCTGACACGGCATACGAATGCACTCAGGGCCTCAAATGATTCCGGAGATGGGAATTACATCTTTCACGATTCCGAGAATTCAATTTGGGACACTGGACCTGCTTCCCTTCAGTGTGGACGTCGCATTGATGCCATCAAGGTGTGGCTCATGTGGAAGGCCCTTGGTGATAACGGACTTGAAGATCTTGTGAATCAGTTGTTTATTAAAGCTGATCGGGCCCGTGATCTCATTGCCAGGATGCCTGAACTCGAGCTGATGTTTGAAAGTCACATGCTGAACATTTGTTTTCGCTACAAGGATTCGAAAGACCCGGATAAGCTTGTTATTAACGTTCGCCAGAAACTGCTCGAAGAAGGTCACCACTTCGTAAACTATTCAACACGAGGTGGAAAAACGTTTTTTAGAATGATCATAGCCAACCCGGAGTTGGAAGAAAGTCATACGAGAAATTTTCTGGAAAGAATTGTGACTTTAAGTAAAGAAATGAACTAATCCCCCCACCGAAGCGTGGTATTTTAGTTCATCTCTGAGTGACTTGATGATCCTGAGGGATTGCGGAGTGACTCCTGCGAAGCTTCGTAAG
This sequence comes from Bacteriovorax stolpii, assembly GCA_945883845.1. GTDB lineage: Bacteria > Bdellovibrionota > Bacteriovoracia > Bacteriovoracales > Bacteriovoracaceae > Peredibacter. The sequence goes on from CAMCYI010000008.1 coordinate 13,655, forward strand.
CTTCATTATCAAATGTTCTTCTTTCCTTACTACCTGACTTCAATCCCTGAATACTGTCCTGTGTCTGGGATTTTTCTGATGTCCTTGGCTGAACCGGATTTCGCTCGAATGAAGCCCGGTCTTTTACGCCACCAAGATCTGTATCATTTTCAAATGAGGTCATAAGCCTGTCCATCTTGTCCTGAACTGTGGCCTTCGTTTCACCGTATTTCTGCTGAATGATACCGGAGATCTGAGAGATATTTCCACGAGTGCTCTCAAGCTCATCATCAGTGATTTGTCCCCAGAGGTTTCTCACTCCGCTTTTAAATTCTTTCCATATGCCTAAAATCTGATCTTGATTCATCATTGAAGCCTCCTTGCTATTGAAATCTTTTTTTTATCTTCAGAAGGATCGATGGAAAAATTTTTCTCATCGTCTTCTTTTGAATGCGTCTTTTCTTTGGCTCTCTGCTTTCCCTCTTCATATATACTGATGGCCTCGTCTCTGAGCTTGACCACGATACTGAAAAGTTTTTCGAGATGGTTTTTGAGTGATTCAGTTGTGTTCATAAAATCTCCCGTTATTCACTAAGCACGACTGATGCCAAAAAATTGGTATCAGGTTTGCTTATCAGATCTCAGAGACAAGGAGGAACACATGTCTACTACCAAACTGGTTAACAACAAGAGAAGAAATCACGCAGCAAAGGTTTTGCAACAAATGAGTAAGAGGCTGGGTGCTGAGAATGAAGTTCACTCAACTGAAGAAACTCACGAGTCGGGTGATACAAAACGAAGCAAAGTTTCTGCGTTGAAGGCCCTGAGAAATCAATACGAAGTCATCCGAAAAGACATAATGAAACTGCGCGAAGACCTGAATCAAACCTATGGTATTGCGCGTGAATATGTTGGAAACATTCAGCCAACAGACATGATGAAGATGATTTTGAAGGCCAGATAACCCCGAATACTCGGGAAATTTGCCCCTCTATAATTCATAGGGAAGTGGATAAGTTGTGAAATTTTCTTAAAAACAGGCCGGCACCGAATGTGCCATATGGAATGTGAGAACGAGGATCGTCTCACCACAGCTACAAGGAGATAAGTATGTTAAGAGCTTCTATCGCATTTTTCGTTTTGGGTCTGGTTGCTATCCTTTTGGGAGCAAACGGTGTTGCAGGTCTATCGATCGACATTGGTAAGACTCTCTTGTTTGTATTCCTTATTCTTGCAGTGATTAGTTTTGTTGCAAGCCTTGTCGTTGGTAAGCGCATCGTTAAATGATCGTTTTCAACAAAAAGGCACGAGTATGGAATCAAGAATTCATTTCCTTGTAACTTTCATCTCGCTTCTTTTTCTTGGAGTCATCGTAGTTAAGCCTGAGACTTTGCGATTTGATGACGACAGGGAATGCAGGATTGAAAAGGGCAGAATAGATTGCCACGATCGATACCCCGAAGCCTTAATGCAAAAAAAATAATACGATGATCGATTGATTGACTGATCTTCGAATGGCGGGAGCTTCGGCTTCCGCCTTATTTATTTTGAATGAATCTAAACGACAATTCTTCCAGATCCATTTCCTGTAAAAGATTTGAAAGTCTTTCGCCAGGATAACGAGTCGGAAGATTTTTCTGGTGAGCGATTATCAATTCATTTTTCATTGAGTGTTCCCACCCAATAAGCTCTGTCACAGTCACCTGGTAGCCGTGGGCCTCGAGCTCAAGGCAGCGTAGGACATTGGTCATATGGCTTCCAAACTCACGTGTATGAAGCGAGTGCCTCCAGATTTCTGTCAATGGAGTGCGGGCAATATTCCGTTGCTTATTTTTTCTCATGACTGTAGCGACTTCGGCCTGGCAGCAGGGAACGAGAACGATGTACTTCGATTTCTTGCTCAGGGCAAATTTGATGGCGTCATCCGTTGCGGTATCGCAGGCGTGAAGTGCGGTCACCATTTCCACTTCGTCCGGAAGGCTTTTTGACGCTATGGAATCCTCAACAGTGAGGTGATGAAACTCCATACGGGAAAATTTTAATCTCTGTGCAAGTTCCTGGGATTTTTTGACGAGGTCTTCCCTCGTTTCGATTCCAACCATCGTTCCTTGCCTGAGTTCTTTCAGGAAGAGGTCATACAAAATGAAACCAAGATATGATTTTCCGGCCCCGTGGTCGACGACATGAAAGTTCTTCTCATCAGCACTCAGGTCTTTCAACAAAGGCTCGAGGAATTGAAACAAGTGGTAAACCTGTTTCAGTTTTCTGCGAGTGTCCTGGTTGATTTTTCCATCGCGGGTAAGAATGTGGAGTTCTTTCAGGAGTTCTAGACTCTGACCGGGGCGGATTTCTGGTATTACCGTCATGCCCCGATCCTAGCATAAAGCTCATGTGAAGACTTTGCTGACTTTGCTTGCAGGAATTATTTTTAATGAGAACCGGAAATCCTCCCGGTCCTTGTCAGCTTTACAGTGATTAGCAGGTTTTAGGCCAAAGTCTTCAGATGTCATTTCCAAGGTTTGAATGAAGTTTTGCTCCTTGCTGCTGTGGAATTTTCCCCCACCACCACCTCAATTGAGGTTCATTTCCTTGAGCTTCCGGTACAACGTTTTCCGATCAATGCCTAGGTCTTTCGCCGTCTGCTCCTTGGCCCCCTCATTCTTGTCGAAGATGTGCTGAATATATTTTTTACACAATTCATCGAGGGTCATTGGAGCATCGTTGGATTTGAACATCAAAGGGGCAGCCGTCATCTGGCCCTGCCCCGATTCTTGTCCGTGATGCTCTTCCATCGGAAGATCGTCGGGATGAATCTGATCAGAGGTTGCAAGGACAACTGCTCTCTCGATGGCGTTTTCTAATTCACGAACGTTACCTTTCCATGGACTGCCTTCGAGTTTTTGGATCGCTTCTTTGGTGAAGCCTTTCACTGAAGAATTGTTCATGACGGCAAATTTTTTCAGGAAGAATTCGCTGAGCGGGAGAATATCGTCTTTCCTTTCGCGCAAAGGCGGCATGTAGATAGGAATAACATTCAGGCGGAAAAATAAATCTTCCCGGAATCTTCCTTCTGCAACTTCCTTTCTTAAATCTTTATGTGTCGCACAGATGATTCGTGCCGTGATGTCACGATACTGATTCTCTCCTATGCGTTTTACTTTTCTTTCCTGAAGCACGCGAAGAAGCTTCGCCTGTAATGGAAGAGTAAGGTCACCGATCTCATCAAGAAAGAGAGTTCCTTTATTGGCCTCTTCAAAAAGACCAATTTTTTTATCAATAGCTCCTGTGAAAGCTCCCTTGGCGTGACCAAAGAGCTCACTCTCGAGAAGGTTTTCCGGAATCGCAGTACAGTTGATGGCTATGAATGGACCGTCTTTTTTATCTCCAAGTTCATGTACAGCTCGAGCGATCACTTCTTTACCGGCACCACTCTCTCCGCTAATCAATACGTTTGCCTGACTGAATGAAACACGACGGGCCAGTTCAAGAGCTTTTTTAAAACCTGCAGATTTTCCGATAACACCTTTAAGGCCCGGAACATCTTCTTGGAAAAGACTTTTGAGATTCGAGTTCTCTTCTTGTACCTGGTTTAAGAAGAGGGCACGTTGAAGTGAGATAAGGAGTTGTGGAAAGTGAAGCGGCTTCAAAACAAAATCGTATGCACCAGATTCAATGGCCTCAACAGCAACTTCCAGGCTTCCTTCGGACGTCATAAGAATAATAGGAAGAGAGGAATTGTTTTTCCGCATGCGCTTGATGAAATCAATCCCTGACATCGTTGGAAGTTTTAAATCCGAGATCACTACGTCTGGATGCAGACGATTGTTTTCAATTTCAATCAATGCTTCTTCGGCGTTGCTGAATGCTTCAACTTTGTAACCGCGTTGCTTGAAGAACGAAGTCAGAAGATCAAGTAAATCCAGATCATCATCAATCAAAGTAATGAGCGGGTTGTTTTTTATTTTCATGGGGCACAAATCCTTTGAGGGGAATTTTAGTCAAACGCAGAGGCATTAATACCCAAGTTCAACTAAGCCTATATTAATAAGTAATGGATATTCGGCAAGTATTTGGTGGCACCCCTGCTGCAATATTAAGGTTCTGTTGAGGACAACCTTTCAAGGAGGATTCATGCACTCACCGTTCAAAACCAGTTTCGCTTTTGTGTTCACAGCTCTTCTCGGCCTCATCATCAGCAGTCGTTCAATAGCTGACGAGGCAATCAAAAGCCAGGCCAAAGAAACAAGCAATGACATCGCACGTGGAACTAAAAAAGCCGGACGCGCTGTAAAAGAAAAAACTTGCGAATTGGTAAATGGAAAAATGGAATGTGCAGCTCAGAAACTAAAGCATGGTGTTCAGAACACTGCTGACAAAGTTGAAGACGCTGTTGACTAGAAAAATTTCGATTAACTTCATGGAGGAAAAATGAAAAAGATTCTCACTATTGTTCCGGCACTCCTAATAACAGCATCTGCTTTTGCAGTTGAAGGTGCGGGTTTGTTTGTTGAACCAATGATCACGTATGAGCAGGGGGAAGGAGAAATTGATTACCCGTCTCCTATTAAAGACTCTGACACGGACGTTAAAGGCTTTGGTGCCGGCGCACGACTTGGTTTTCATGTTCTTGATACTGTTTTCATCGGAGCTGATGGCCGCTATTCGAAGCCGACATTTAAAGAATCTGGCTTTCACATGAATACAGACGCAGAAGCATGGAACTGGGGTCCGACGGCTGGTGTGCAGTTGCCGACTGCTGTATCGCTCAGGGTCTGGGGTACATACATCGTCGATGGTGCTTTGAATCCAGAGAAGGACAAGGGAATCGATCCGAATTTCACGGAAGGTTCCGGTTACCGTCTGGGTGCAGGCATCAAGCTCTGGATGGTAAGCTTGAACGTTGAATGGCAAAAAATGGAATTTGATCGCACAAAAGCCAAAACCAGCCTGGCGAATTTTGATTCTAAGAAAATCGACGTCAATAATGACTCCTGGATTTTTAGTGTGAGCTTTCCTTTAGGTTTGTAGGATAATGGAATCCATGAACATCGCGCAGTCGATGATATATGTCCTGAAGCATCGTAAAGGTGAAATTTTCCAGAGCTTCTGGAAACAGGATCTACGTCCCGTCTATCGTGGAATAAAAAAAGAGACTAAGAGCTTCTACCGGAAATCAAAGAATAACGGCGTGAAAATAACTCTCTCTGAAATAAAAAACTCCACAGTAGAGTCTGTAGCAGTTTTCAAGGACCTTCCTGGAAGAATCAGACAGGGCCTCCTTTACTTTCATGATGATCTTTTGAAAGAATTGGATGCCCAGTCGGATCCCAAAAACAAAACAGTTTTGTGTCTTAAAGTCATAGCATTGCTCTGCAGTTACACACTCGGCAGTGTTCACGGCATCAGACAGAGCGGCCACCAGCTCAATTTTAAAGGACTTCGCTTAAAGAGTACTGTCATCCAGATCATAGCGACTGAGATCCTTATTAAAGTCAGTCAGGTTTTTATCCTCCGGCTGCTCGAAGAAGTGGAAGGGCAGCTAGATGATCCTGAGGAGAAGAAAAAAATCTCTTCATTAAGGAACGTCATCTCCCTTGGCCAGGGTAATGCCCTGGACCAGGAGAACAATGCTGTTGAAAAGAATGATAGGGCCCACCGGATTGTGGAATCCTTCCGTGTCTACCTGATGACTGGTGTTCGCGAAGAACCTTAGAATCGACAGAACAGACCTTTCCGTTTTATGATCTCCCCATGAAAAACATCAATGAGACACTTGAAAAACTCCGCGTTCGTTATCAGTCGCGAGCTCTCGATTTCGACGACTGTGACGTGATTCCGGAAAAACAGTTTTCTCTTTGGCTCGAAGAGGCCATTTCTTCTGAGTGTGACGAGCCCAATGCATTTACACTTTCAACCGTGGAAGGTGATCAGCCACGTGGAAGAGTCGTTTTATTAAAAGGCATTAAAGATGATGGTTTTGCATTTTATACTAACTACGATAGTGACAAGGGATCAGAGCTTTCAAAAAATCCGAAAGCATCCATGACGTTTCTCTGGCTTCCCCTTCATCGCCAAGTACGAATTGAAGGCGTCATTGTGAAAACATCCGCACAGGATTCAGACGAGTATTTTCAGAAGCGCCCTCGTGGAAGTCAATTGGGTGCGATTTCATCACCTCAAAGCCTTGTAGTTAAAAGCCGTCAGGATCTTGAAGAGATGTTTGAAAAGGCGACGAAAGAATTTACACCGGATCAATCGTTACCAAGGCCTGCTCAATGGGGCGGATATGCATTGAACCCTACCTATTTTGAGTTCTGGCAAGGACGCGACAATCGCATGCATGACCGTATTGCATATGAGCGAACTGATTCAGGCTGGAAGATTTACCGTTTAGCACCGTGATGGTGTAGAAAGATCTTAGAAAAGAGAACACCCCAGCCAATTCCCACCAGTGCTCCACCCAGTACATCTCCTGGGTAATGAACACCAAGATATATCCTGCTGTAAGAAACCAGCAGAGGAAAGAGTAGTGCAAGGATTTTTACCTTTCTGGAAACATTCAAGGCCTGAATCATAAACACAGTGGCAGCGAAAGTATTCGCAGCATGCGAAGAAACAAAGCCAAACCTTCCTCCGCATCTCTGACCAAACTGATGAAGCAGGTCCATCACTTCGTCATTGCGACAGGGCCGCAGGCGCATGAAAATATTTTTCAGGATCTGCGAACTCGTCGTATCAGAAGCAATGATCGCGAGCAGAATAAAGAGAGAAAAAATCAAAGTACTTCGACTTCCCAATTGCTTGAAACAGATAAAAAGAAAAAACGCGAGGATGGGATACCAGATGATCTGACCGGAAATGAATACCATAACTGGGTTGAGCCAATAGGCGTGAAGGCCATTCATCCAGAGGAAAAGTGCTGTGTCTATGGAGTTCATGGCCTGGATCACTGAAGTGTTCCGATGATTTTTTTAAAGCGAAGGCGAAACACGTTAATGACGGCTTCGAAAATAATCTTGCGACTCATCTTCGACTTGCCTTCGTTTCGCTCAAAGAAAGTGATCGGCATCTCCTGACAGGGAAGACCCAGGCTCCAGACTTTATACTTGAGCTCGATCTGAAAAGCGTAGCCGATAGAGAATATCTTATCGAGGTTGATAGAGGTCAGCGCCTTCCGTGAATAAGCATTGAAGCCACCGGTTGAATCCAGAAAGGGAACTCCGGTGATGATGCGGGCATAAACGGACGCAAAAAAGGAAAGGAGAAGTCGCTGCATCGGCCAGTTCATGATCCGGATGCCGCCGATGTAGCGTGAACCTACCACCAGGTCATTGGGACCCAGAAGTTGGGCGAAAAAGGGGATCGCTTCCGGCTCATGCGAAAAATCGCAGTCCATTGTGATCACACCTTCGAATTTATTATCCAGGGCCCAGCGAAAGCCTTTGATGTAAGCAGTACCGAGGCCAAGTTTACCGGCCCTCTGCAGGAGATGAAGATTGGTTTTTTTCTGTTGGAAATCTTTTACGACGTTGGCCGTACCATCCGGTGAACCATCATCAATAATCAAAACATTCAATGAAGGATGAAGGCGATCGAGTGTCACGAGCATTTTTTCAATGTTCGCAATTTCGTTATAGGTTGGTATGATAACAATAAGTTTATCTAAGCTGATCAACGTAAATCCCGGGCGCACGCGTTTATGTTGAATTCAGTATCCCAAACTTGGTGAAACATGACTACCCGGTTAAAAGTAAGTTTAGGAATATTGTTCGTTTTCCAGCTCGTCGTGGCAGGGCTTTTTGGCCTGGCACATGACGAAGCTTATTATTGGCTGTTCTCTCGCCATCTGGACTGGGGATTTTTCGATCATCCGCCCTTTGTGGCTGTCCTCATCCGTTATTTTTCTTTTCTTGGACACCATGAACTGTCCGTCCGTGCCGGATTTATCTGTATTCAGTTCCTCACTGTTTTTCTGGTTATGGACTTAGTTCCGGAACGTCATAAGACCAAAGTTCTGTTCCTGTTCTTTGCTTTCCCGCTGGCATCCATTGGCGGAATGTTGGCCTTGCCAGACATGCCCTTGTTGTTCATGACAGCAGTCTATGCCTGGCTCTTGAGAAATTATCTCGAGAAGGATGACCTGAAAAACTCCTGCAGTCTTGGAGCTGCAATCGCACTCTTGTTTTATGCAAAATATCACGGCGTTCTTCTGGTTTTTTTCACCCTGCTAGCTATCCCAAAACTTCTCCAGCGCAAAAGTTTTTACATTGTCACATTGGTGGCCATTCTTATCTTCCTGCCACACATGTGGTGGCAGTATAGTCATAACTTCGCCACTCTTCGTTATCATTTTCTGGAGCGACCATCGTCGAGTTTCAGCTTCAAGAGATCCTTTGAATTTGTCTTCCTGCAGGTTATTCTCGCGGGACTTCTGGCAGGACCTGTTGTCTGGTGGGGAGTCATCAAGCATAAAACGACAGATCAATTTGAGCGCAGTCTGAAATTCATTTCCATCGGGTCAGTGATTTTCTTTTTAATCTCAAGCCTCTCTAAAAAAACTGAGGCCAACTGGACTGTGTACCTCACAGTTCCGCTTATCATTCTGACTCTTCAGCACGAGATCTGGGACAGGAAATGGGTCCAGAGACTTCTCTATGTATCATTCGGCATTGTCCTCCTCGCGCGCTTGGTTTTTGTCTTCGATAAAGACCAGCTACCCTTGAAACGTCTTGGTGAATTCAACGGCTGGAGGGGCTTTGCCCTGGGAGTGAAAATTAAGTGCGGTCATAGGGTGATCATGGCCAACTCGTATCAGATCGCGGCGAAACTTTCATATTACCTCAAAATGGATGTGCCGGCATTGAACTATCACTCACGTAAAAACCAGTTCGACTTCTGGCGGTTCGATCTTGATCACTTCGGGCAACCCGTATGTTATGTGACAGATAAAAAGAAATTTATGGGCCAGATTGTGACGACGCCGGAAGGAAAAGAGCTGCATATCGTTCATTTACCGGTTCTTCCCCGTGAACTGGAGCCAAAACACATACAGATTGAAAAGGTCGGACAATAAAAACGCAGGAGTTTGTTGAAAAAATCAGCTAGTTGCCGTTAAGTCTATATATGTTGAATAAACTGAATCTTCAAAAGTCCTACGACAAGGTCAAGTTCCTGACCATCCTCCAGTTCATCCTGGTTTTGATTGCCTTTGTTGCCGAGGCATTTGCGACGAAGTCTGTTTTTTATTTTTCGTTTATTTTTCAGACAACAATATTGCTCGTGGCCTACAACTTTTATTTCAATGCGCTCTCAAATCTTTTCTATTCGTTCTGGAACATGTCACTCGTCTTTGCGATTTATTATCTCATTGCGATGATCAGAAATTTTACAGTCATTGAGTATCCGATGATCGGAACTTTGTTTCTCATAAGTCTGATTCTGCTTTCGATGAGCTGCTATATTATTTCTTCTCCACTTTATTATCCTCGCGTGAACTGGTGGGAATACGATTTCAGATTCCGTGCCGATATTAAGTGCTGGGCGGAAGTTGATGGAAGGCAGGTGAAGGGAAGGCTTTCCGATTTACGTCGGGGTGCCGCATGCCTGGAGCTTTTTGATCACATGAACATTGGCAATCAGGTTCAGATCAGTCTCGAAGTTCTGAATCAGCATTTTACTCTTTATGCAGAAGTACGATCGAAACGAGAACCCATTATCGGCCGCTCGATAATTTACGGTGTTAAATTCGTGAACAACGATCTCGAACAGAAACAGCGCCTTAAACTTTTGACCAATTACTGGCGTGAAAGTAAAAAAATCAAAATCCGCAATAAGTTCGCCGCCGTCAGAGAATAAAATGTACCACTCACTTCAGGACCATTTATGGTTTATGGGTCTTGCTCTTGAGCAAGCCGAAATCGCATACAGACTGGGCGAAGTTCCGGTAGGCGCAGTTCTTGTTTCTCCGAATGGTGAAGTCCTCTCCCGCCAGCACAATGTGAAAGAATCAAATTTCAATCCGGTCGGACATGCAGAAATTCTCGCACTTATCGATGGTGCAAAAAAAAATCAGAACTGGCGTCTCACCGATTGCACTCTCTATGTGACATTGGAACCCTGCCCCATGTGCCTCACCGGTCTTGTTCAGGCCCGTATCAAGCAATGTGTTTTTGGTTCATACGATTCAAAAGGCGGGGCCTTAAGCCTTGGCTATCACATCCATCAGGATAAGCGCCTCAATCATCAATTTTCCGTCGTGGGTGGCGTTCGTCACTTCGAATGCTCAAAGCTTCTCTCGCAGTTTTTCAGAGAGCGTCGCGGGGCTTACAAGGTCAAGAATTAGTTGTCTGAATCTCCATTGCCATGTTAAAAAAGACCTTCATTTTCGTTGCTTAGATGGAGTTGTGTCAGAGCGGTCGAATGAGAACGCTTGGAAAGCGTTTAATGGTGAAAGCCATTCGAGAGTTCGAATCTCTCCAACTCCGCCATCTTTTAAGCTATCTTCCACATCTGTGAGCTGGAAGTGTTCCAAGACCTTTACCAATCTTGCTGACATGATCTCCGGCCAGTTCATTGATGTACTCTTCAACGTTAGTATAACCGTCTTTATCATCATCACCGTTTGCATCTGAAGCGAGATTTCTATTGAGCATGCGACGGTCTTCCCATGCATCCGACATCCCATCACGATCTGAATCAAGTGGAGCAACAGCTGCGAACATTTGCGGCCATCCTCCAACTTCAGTTGGATTATCAATAATCATTCCTCGACAGTTAAAGAACTCACTTACGACTCGAGCATCTGATGAGTCTCGTGAAGGCAAGTTAGAACCAGCGAATGCCAAAATATCCAGAGCTGCTTGCTTTACTGGATAAGCTGGAGCTGTAAGACCTTGTCCAACAGGTTGAGCAACAGTGTAGACACGTGAGCTTAATGGAAGGATCAGGTTTTCAGCTTCACCGGAAAGTCCGCGACGATTAGGATCAAGGTTGTCTTTCAAGTAGAGAGAAAAACCGTATTTACCTGAGTTCGCATAATCGAAAGCAGCGTAAGCACCATTAAGATTAGTAAATGATTCTGGTCCCATTTGAAAAATATTTCCTACAGCGTTTATATTGATTTTCCCATGCTCATCATAGAATTCACCAAAAGCCTCACGGACGTTATAGAAAACGTTGTTCACGAGATCAACCTGATGTGCTGCAACTGAAGCCGAAGAAACGTTTGGCACTCGACGAGTGTTATTTGCAACATAGTTCATATGAAGTGTTGTGCGGTTACCTTTTAGGAATGGACCCTTACTGTGTTCGCCACTCACGTGAGTTGAGCGAGAAAGACCTTCGTAAACAAAGCTCCACTGCACTGTTAAATCACTCGCAGCTGGCCCTGTTTGCACTAATTCATCAGTCGCCCATGACATTGAAACGTGATCGATAATAACTCTCACCGCAGGGCGATCTTTTGATGCAATTGTAATGGCATCAACCAAGTCAGAAATTTGAACTGACGGGCCTGGACGAACACGAAGGTGACGGATAACAACATCGTTGGCATCAACAAGAATCGGTGACTGTAAATTATTTCTGTTACGTAACTGAATTCCACCAGGGGAAGTTTGTCCTGCGATTGTAATGAATGGATTGTTAATGGCCAATGCTGAATCCAGCAAGATTGTACCTGAAGCACTGAACACACAAGTGCGAGCACCAACTGCACTTACGCATTCCCGCAGAGATCCTACACCAGCATCAGCTAAACTTGAGACGATAAAGATTTTACCACCACGGCCACCGATTGATTTAGCTCCGAATCCTTCCGCTGTTGGGAATGCTTTAAGACCAGAGCTTGTAACGGGCACAGGTGTTGGTGTTGGTGTTGGTGTTGGCGTTGGTGTTGGCGTAACAACAACTGGAGCCAGTGTTTTCACTGATACAGCGATAGAAGATGAGTATCGTTTTACAGATTTCTTAATTATATAAGATCTGATTGAGTAACTATAGCTACTAGCTGGCATAACGCTTACTTCGTTATACGAAGTAACATTGGCCCCTAGATTAACTGTAACGACAGCAGTTCCCAGAGTGCGCTTCAATTCAAACCCTGCTTCATTTGTTGAGTTATCTTTCCAGTTAAGCTTCAAAGACTTTTGAGCGATGGCCGAAGCAATCAGTGCACTAGGTGCTATCGGGGCAACAGAGTCTTGAGCAATTGCTGTGCTTGAAACAATCAGAAGCGAAGTGAAGGTGAGCATGGTACGCATATTTACTCCGTGGAAGTGATTACGAGATTTTAAGTCTTAACCAAATTTGAGGAGGGTGATATTTTTTTTTAAATGTGTAAGCACTGTAAATACAAGTGGTTAGCCCGAGGCGCTCGGTCCGAAATCACTGCTTTGGTGCCCAGTATTAATGTCAAAGCCTTATTCTATTTTGAAATTGATTCTTTCACCGATGCAATCCTGCAGTGGTTTTTCGTTCCGGAAACGGACGCAAGAACGTTGTAGTATCTGATCTGATCGCAACTGCCGATTCCCACCACGAGTTTGATGGCCACACCAGTTTTGTAAATTTCAACGACATCAGAATGCTCAACGGAATAACCCTGAGCTTTTGATAATTTTTGCACTTCACTTATGGCCTGCGATTTACATGGAATGGAGACAGGAAGATTTTCTTCGGGAAACTCGACGGCATCATCCGGAACAATATCAGAATTGACCTTGGCGAAGCCCGTCAGGGAAAGAATAAGCATGGTCACAATGGTCAGGCCTGTTCTCAGAGGTATCCCCTTAGCAGACTTAAAATCCTGCGCACCATGCCGCGGCGCAACCAAAAGGTCAAGAAGTGCCTAATATTCTGTAATTTTTATCATTCACACAGGGCGGTTAAGGACTCGAATTTCTTTACAGAACTGGGGAAGGTGCTTAGTATCGACGACGGCAGTCTGACTCAGATGAGCATTTCGCCATCAACCCCGCCAGGCCAGGAATGGAGCAACGGTAGTGGTTTGGGATGTTGTGTTTGGGCTTGGGCTGCCGCTTTTTTTTCTGTATTCTCTTCCCCATGAAAACTATTTCTTTGCTTCTTCTCTCCCTCATTCTTTTCTCATGTTCCACTGCCCGCAAGTTCGAGAATAAAAATGTCTGCTTTCTGATCTATGATTTGCAGACAAAGAAGTTTAAGAAAAAAATCAATTCATCTTTCTGTCGTGAGGAGCTTCCGGCTGCCTCGACATTCAAAGTTCCGCTCGCCCTCATGGCATTCGATACTGAGATCCTGAAAGACGAAACCACGACGATTATGTGGGACCACACGCCTAATACCATCGAGGCCTGGAACAAGGATCATACGGCAGAGTCGTGGATGAAAGATTCTGTTGTCTGGTATTCTCAGGCCATCACTCCGCAGATCGGTCAGCAGAAGATCGAGCATTACTTGCGTGACTTCAAATACGGTAATCTTGATTTCTCTGGTGGGATCAAGCACGCATGGCTGACACCGGCGCCGATAAACAAAGAACAGATTAAAAACTCACTGAAAATTTCCGGCTACGGGCAGGTAGAATTCCTGGCGAAATTCTGGAACCAGACTTTGCCAGTTTCAAAACATGCTTTCGAGATGACGAAGAAAATCCTTCCGAAAGAAGTAAATCCTCCTCACAGAACGATTCAGGGAAAAACAGGCTCAGGATTTATCGATGACGAGATGAAGTATAGAATCGGATGGTATGTTGCGCATCTCAGTGTCGGAGCGAAAGATTACATCGTCGTAACAAATTTTGTAGATAATCGTGAAATGCCGCAACCTAGAAACTACGGTGGCCTCGAAGCGAAAGAACTCACCAAGCAGCTGCTTTCAGAAGAAGATCTTTGGTAATTTTCCGAGGGAAAATAAACAAAAAAATATCGAACTTAAATAAACTTACATCGCTTTTTAATTCTTAAAAGCGAAGCATCTGCACCATGACTTACGTGCCGAACTCCCCTATTTACCGACTAGCAAAATCAATTTTTTTGGAGAGTTATGGCCTATCAGGTGCTTGCTCGAAAATGGCGTCCAAAGCAGTTTGAAGAAGTCGTAGGACAGACCCATGTCACGCGCACTCTTCAGAACGCAATAAAACAAAATAAGCTCGCTCACGCCTATCTTTTTACAGGGACGCGTGGAGTTGGGAAAACTTCAATCGCACGTTTGTTCGCAAAAGCCATTCGTTGTGAAAACAGAAAACCAGATTTCAATCCGTGTCTTGTTTGTGTCACTTGTAAGGACATTGATTCCGGTAGTTCCATGGACTTCATGGAAATCGATGGAGCCTCTAATAATAGTGTCGATGATGTTCGCTCATTAATTGAAAACGTTCAGTACCTTCCGACTCGTGGAACTCACAAAATCTACGTGATTGATGAAGTACACATGCTTTCAACGAGTGCCTTCAATGCTCTTCTTAAGACGCTTGAAGAACCGCCTGCTCATACAATCTTTATTCTTGCGACAACTGATCCTCATAAACTTCTTGGAACAGTGATCTCGCGTACACAGAGGTACGATTTTAAAAATGTGCCTGTGGATATTCTCACGGTCCACATTCTGAAAATAGCACAGGCCGAAGGAATCAATTTCTCTTCTGATAAAGTCGCCAAGAAACTTGCAGAACTCGGTCATGGTTCCGTACGCGATGCTCTTTCAATTTTCGATCAGGTGCTTGGTCTCTCAGGTTCGCAGACAGTTACTGAGGATTCACTTTCACAGGCGCTGGGACTCGCCGGAACTTCTGCACTTAAGGATCTCCTCACAAGCATACTTACCGGCAACTCACAGAAAACATCTGCAATTTTCCAGGGTCTCGTTGCTGAAAATATCGACCTCAAAAAACTTTGCGATCAGATTCTCGACAGCATGTATCTCGTCATTAATTCAATTGATGATCAGAAAGCCCTTTATCAGGATGAGATCATCGCTGAGAACGCTCTCAGTGGTGTGACGATTGCTGAGCTCTTCTGGATTTACGAAACTCTTGTGAAAGATTTCTCGTGGGGTCTTGCGACTTTGAATCCGGAAAAAGTTGTTCTGATTCTGTTACAAAAAGTAAGCCTTCGTCGGACGATACTCTCTGGTGAAGATATTAAATTAGAGGACGTCCCGCAAAACGTGGGAAAGTCAGAGGCCGGACGGGAAGTTAGAACTGCAGCTCCCGAAGTCCCGGCGAAGACGTGGAATGAGTTCATTGCCTACTTAAGGCAAGCGTCTCCGGCACTGGGATCTAATCTTGAGCATGGGAACCTGCTCGAGAATCTGAACCCGGGAGAAAAGCCCTTCCTTGTGAAACTCGCCTTTCCGGAAACAGCTTCAGTGTTCTTCGAGTATCTGGAAGACAAAGAAGTTTACGCCAGATTGAAAAATCACATGGCCGATTACTTTGAACTTTCGGTCGATGATATCCAGTTCAAAACTCAGTTGATGAGTCTTGAAGAGAAGAAAGACAAGAATTTCAGGACGACTGTTGAAATTGATGACGAGCTGAAGGCAATAGAAGTTGAAGAGAGAAGACAAAAAATTCTCAACGATCCTTTCGTGAAAGAAGCGGAGAAAATTTTTAACTCGAAGATTGATAAAATTATTTTGAACTAGCGGGAGCCACTTATGAATATGAATAACCTGATGAAACAAGCTCAGCAAATGCAGGCAAAACTCGCCATGCTTCAGAACGAACTCAACGACCGCGAAGTTGAAGCTTCTGCCGGCGGTGGTGCAGTTAAGGTTAAAGTAAATGGCAAGCAGCAGGTTCTAAGTATTGAGATCAGTAAAGAAGCTGTTGATCCTAATGATGTTGCCACACTGGAAGAACTCGTTCTGACAGCTGTGAACTCTGGTCTTAAGGCCTCTCAGGACATGGTTCAGCAAGCGATGTCGAAAGTCACAGGCGGCATGAATATACCAGGGATGTTTTAAGCATGATCCAACTCCCTGAAGTCATCAAGAATGCAGTTGAAGCTCTCACCCGCCTGCCGGGTGTTGGCGAGAAGACTGCTTTCCGGATGGTTATGAGCATGACTCACTGGAGAGGCGCAGAGCTGATTGAAGTAGGAAATGCTATTTCTGAACTTCGTGATCTTAAACTGTGTCAGGACTGCGGAATGTTTTCTGAAGCGCAGTTTTGCTCAGTCTGCCTGGATGAAAATCGTCAGAGCATTAAATCAATCTGCGTGGTGGAAAATCACGCAGACCTGATAGCCATCGAAAAAAGTAGTACCTTCAAAGGTACTTACCATATCCTCGGCGGAGTATTAAATCCGCTTCTTGGTGTCGGCCCCGATGAATTAAAAATGGATGAGTTAAAAAACCGGATCATCGAAAGAGAAGTTCAGGAAGTTATTCTCGCCATCAATCCTTCTGTAGAAGGAGATGCTACTTGTTCTTATTTTAAAACATTACTTCCGGAAACCGTGAAGG
Organism: Bacteriovorax stolpii; assembly: GCA_945883845.1. Taxonomy (GTDB): domain Bacteria; phylum Bdellovibrionota; class Bacteriovoracia; order Bacteriovoracales; family Bacteriovoracaceae; genus Peredibacter. The sequence goes on from CAMCYI010000008.1 coordinate 30,083, forward strand.
TTGAAAGAATCGGTTTTGGTGTACCTATCGGCGGAAACCTTGAGTACCTCGATCCGATGACGATTACGAAAGCTTTAGAAAACAGGAAGAGATTCTAGATATGAGTAAGTTGAACCTCACAGAAAGAGTGAAACTATTGCTGGAGCCTAAAAGGGTTTCTGTCGATGCACGTCTTTTTGTCACGAGAGACGACGGAATCACGATCTACGATTCTGTACAGAACCAGACCACGACTTCCGTGGCGGCTCTTGTCAGCGGCGTCTGGCAGGCCTCTGAAGCTTTGATGAATCTGGTGAATCAGAATTCTGATGTGCTCGAATTCCGCTTGGGTTTCGATACGTCATCACAGGGAATTTTTCTCGTACCTCTGGAGATCTCAGGAAAGAGATATTTCCTCGGTGCGATTTATACAGGACTCACGAATCCGGGCCAGCTCAAGCGAAGAGTGGCGATGATGAAAGAAGAGTTCGATGTTGTTTTTGCCCAGTCTATGCCTGTGAAAAAGCCAATGATGGCTTTTGAGGCTCGCGAAGGGTTTTTATTCAAAGATATTTCGGATGAAGAGATCGATCGTCTCTTCGCCCCGGGCAGGATTTAAATGTCATTTGTTAACTATCATACCAAAGAGATTAACTGCAAAATCGTCTACTACGGGCCGGGCCTTGGTGGAAAGACGACGAACATTCAATATATCTATCAGAAGACCAGCGCTCAAAACAAAGGTCAGATGATTACGCTCAATACTGAAAACGAAAGAACTCTGTTCTTCGATTTCCTTCCGCTTGATCTCGGTGAGATTCGTGGCTTTAAGACACGTTTCCATCTGTACACGGTTCCTGGCCAGGTCTTTTACGAGGCCAGCCGCAAGTTGATTCTTCGTGGAGTAGATGGTCTTGTATTTGTTGCGGATTCACAGGTTGAGAGAATGGACTCGAATCTGGAGTCCCTCCGTGGTCTTGAGAAGAATCTCACAGATCAGGGTTACGACCTCACTAAAGTTCCTATGGTCCTTCAATGGAACAAGCGCGATCTGCCGAACATTGTGTCGACAGAAGATCTCCAGCACCAACTGAATAAAAGAAAACTTCCTGCGTTTGAAGCTATAGCGACGAGCGGAGAGGGAGTTTTTGAAACACTAAAAATGATATCAAAATCAGTCCTCCTTAATATTAAGGGCGGACTTGAATAGATTTTTGAAGGAGTAACCCATGGCCGCAGAAAAAGTAAGAGCACTGAGCAAGAAGCAACTTGAGACGTTAAGACAGAAGCTCTTAGCCGAAAAACACAGTCTGGTGTTCGCTGAACTCACAGACAATATCAGTCTTTCTCTCCCGGAAGGAAGTGACGAAGTTGAGCAGTCCATCACGGATTACCAAAACTCGCACCTACTTCGTTTCCGCAACCGCGAAGTTTTCTACACAAAGAAAATCGAAGGTGCCCTGAAGAAATTTGAAGTGAATGAATACGGCATGTGCAATGAGTGCGGTTCGTGGATCAAGTTCGAGCGTTTGCTCGCACGCCCGACTGCTGAAATGTGCATTCAATGTAAAGAAGAAGCGGAACGCGAAGAGTCTTCGAGCTTCTTCGGCCGCCAGAGCAAGTCACTTGGTAAAACTGTTGACCTCACGGGAATGCTCGCTTAAGGAAAGTTATGGGCCACAAAGTTGCAATCATCGGCGGAAGCGGAATTTACAAGCTCGATGCCATCAAGATCAACACAACTCATAAGGTGGAAACACCTTTTGGTTCGCCGAGTGCGGACGTCATGGAGTGTGAAATTGATGGTGCTGGTTTTTATTTTCTTCCACGTCATGGCATTGGCCACCACTTCACACCCAGTGAAGTAAACTACCGCGCGAATATCTTTGCCCTTAAAAAACTTGGAGTGGATACCATCGTCAGTATTTCTGCCGTGGGATCTCTCCAGGAAGAATATGCTCCCAAGCACTTTGTCCTGGTGGACCAGTTCATTGACTGGACCAAGGGCAAGCGTGCACGCACTTTCTTTGAAGACGGAATGGTGGGCCACGTGTCTGCTGCTAATCCGGTCGAGCTCTCATTACAAAAACGACTTTATGAAGCGTGCGTTGGTGCCGGTGTCACATCTCACCTTGGTGGAGCGTACATTTGCATTGAGGGCCCGCAGTTCTCTACCCGAGCAGAATCTAAAATCTATCGGAGCTTCGGTGCTTCCGTGATTGGTATGACTAACGTACCGGAGGCTTTTCTCGCAAAAGAAGCAGGCATGGCCTATGCCACTGTGGCCATGGTGACTGACTATGATTGCTGGAAAGAAGAACACTGCACGGTCCAGGAAATCATGGATGTCATGAAATCAAACTACATTTCAGCTCAGAAATTCGTCGTAAAGGCGATTCCTGATCTCGTTAAAAATCCTATTAAGTTCCAGGCGGAAAACCAGTACGCAGTGATGACTGATCCAAAACTCCATACTAAGAAGCATCAGGAAATCCTCGAAGTTCTTCTGAAATCATGACGGAGTACCTTAGACATTATTCAGTGATGTTAAAAGAATGTCTCGAAGCCATGGAAACCGGCAGAGAGGCCTCAGGCATCAGCACGTTCGCCGATATGACCTTCGGGGCCGGCGGTCATACGTTTGCGATGTCAGACAGGTTTGAAAATTCTCAAGTCTATGCGGTCGATCAGGACCCAGATGCCCTAAAAAATGGTGAGGCCAATATCCTGGCGAAAGGAAAAGACGGAAAGGTCATTCTTTTGCCGATGAACTTTGTGAGTTTTCCTGAATGGTGTGAGCAAAATGCGATGGAAGGAAAGATCGCAGGAATATTGATGGATCTCGGAGTTTCGTCTCACCAGTTTGATAAGATGGAGAGAGGATTCAGTTTTCGGGCCGATGCTCCTCTCGATATGCGGATGAATTATGGTGATGACTCCATACCAACAGCGGCTGATTTACTGAATGACCTGACCGAGAAAGAAATCGCTGACATTATTTTCAACTACGGTGAAGAAAGATATTCGCGAAAGATTGCTGCCCGAATTGTTGAACTTCGCAAAACTAAGCGCGTAGAAACAACCGGCGAAATTGAAAACATTGTTTTCCATTGCTACCCCCCGAAAGATCGTCACAAGGGCCCACATCCTGCGACCAGAACGTTTCAGGCGTTAAGAATTGCCGTCAATGAAGAGCTGACGGTTCTTGAAAAAGTTGTGCCGAAATTGATTCCTTATCTGGCCCCTGGTGGAGTCCTGGCGATTATCAGCTTTCATTCGCTTGAAGACAGGATTGTGAAACATGCTTTTAAGGCCCTGGCCGAAACAGAAACGATGCAAATTCTGACTAAGAAGCCCATGACGGCTACAGAGGAAGAACTCGCAGAAAATCCCAGATCACGAAGTGCAAAGCTTCGCCTCATCCAAAAATCACTTTAATCACCGTAGGACCACTCTTGTGGTCCGATGAAAACTCATCGACATTCTGAATCAAAATTGATGATGAAAATAATTTTCCCTGATACTATCTAACCTAGAAGCCACTTGCAGCCACGGATGAAGAGCTGTCTCAGAATTCCTGTCCACGAAGTGTCCTGCTTTGTCGAACGAATGGAATTCCCAACCAGGGAGGGTTGATGGCACTTAGAAACAAAGGAAGACTTCCGTTTAATAATCGGTTGATTCAATTCCTGTTTAATCCGAAGGCCCTACCGTTTACTTTAACATTCACGACACTTGCTGTACTTTTCGTTGGCTTCCGCATGAAGGGAATCGAACAGGCGTATCAGGTGAATAATATTGAATCTGACATTCGTAAGGCAGTCATTCGCAACAAAGAACTTAAAGCAGAACGAGCACGGGATATGTCTGTGCCGCGCTTGAGAGAATTTGCCGTGAAGTACGATCTGAAAGAGCCAGGCCCTGAACAAATTATTTTAATTCCCTAGAGAGAGAAAGATTGAAGAATAGGATTTTTTTCAGCTTTTTAATGTTCTGCTTTTTGTTCACGGTTGTGATCATGAAGGCGTTTTACATTCAGGTTGTGAACAAAGAAAAACTTCTCGCCTATTCCAAGTCACAATTTATCCGTGAAGTTAGTGAGTACCCGAATCGCGGGAACATCATTGACCGTAACGGGCATCCGCTTGCGATTAACATTCATGTCTATAACGTTTTTACGATTCCAAAAAACAAGAACACAAAATTCTATCAGCAATTGAAGTCTCTTTCTCAGGTTGTTCCTGAACTTCCATACGCAAAACTTCAGGCACTGGTGAAAAAAAGAACCCGCTACACGTGGCTTGGGAAGAAGATCAAACTTTCTGAAGAACAGCTTAAAAAAATCAAAAAAATCGAAGGTATCATCGTCGAGTCACATTCAGAGCGGGTATATCCGAATCGTGAGCTTCTTTCACAGACACTCGGTTTCGTCGGACAGGACAACTCTGGTCTCGCAGGAATTGAAAGCAGTCAGAATAAAAAACTCAAGGGTCTCCCTCAGGTCGTGAAGTACGTCCGTGATGCGAAGGGACGCCCAATTAAGTATGAAACAAAAGCTTCTCAGCTCGTAGCCGAGGATATTCAGCTCTCTATTGATAAAGACATGCAGGGCGCTCTTGAAAGTTATTTGAAAGAAGCTGTCATCCATCACCAGGCCTTCCGCGGGGGCGCAGGAGTCATGGATGCAGAAACAGGCGAGATTCTCGCCATTGCCAATTACCCTACTTACGATCCCAATAAGGCGTCTCAGTTTCCCGTAGAGCATAGAAAACTTGCATTTGTTTCTGATCCCTTCGAACCGGGTTCGATTTTCAAAACGATTACGATTGCGTCGGCGCTAGAGAACAATGTGGCCAAAGCGAATACAAAATACTTTTGTGAATACGGAAAACTTAAAGTTCAGAATCACTGGATTTCTGAAGCTGAGACCCACGAAAAGTTTGAATGGCTTACAGTCGCTGATATCCTGAAATTCAGTTCCAATGTCGGTACGACGAAAGTGGCCTTCGCCCTCAAATACCCGCGTCTCAGAGAATCTCTTGATAAGTTTAAGTTCGCTCAGAAAACGGGTATTGAAGTTTCGGGTGAATCGAAAGGTATCTTAAATTATAAAGCGACAGATAAAGTACGTCCGCTCACATTGAGTAATATTAGTTTTGGTCAGGGAATCGCGACAACTGCACTTCAAATGCTCCGTTCATATGCTGCGATTGCCAACGGTGGATATCTCGTAAAACCGACTCTTCTCAAAAGTTCTGAATCTCAGCTTAAGCCAGAGAACAGAATACTTTCAGAGAAAACTGCTGCCGCAATGACAAGCATGCTTGTAGATGTGGTGAATGAAGGTACCGGTGACGAAGCGAGAATTCCTCACTATGAAGTGGCAGGAAAAACCGGAACGGCCCAGAGAGTCTCACCAGGTGGTGGATACTCCGGCTACATCGGAAGTTTCATAGGCTTCCCGGTGAATGTGAATAAAAAATTTGTTGTGCTCACTTATATTGACCACCCGACGGCCAATGGTTATTACGGTGGGGCCACAGCTGCACCGATCTTTAAGAAGATTACTCAGTATATTCTCTATAAGAAAAAAGATTTTGCTCAGTTTGCTAAATACGATGAGAAGTCGAACAAGGTGAACCTGGATGAAGTTCATTCCCAGCAATCAGCGGCTGCTCCTACTTACATTCCCGGAACAATCCCGAGCTTCATTGGTCTTGATAAGGCCAGTGCGCTTGAACTTGCACAGGAAAAAAACATCAAAGTACATGTTTCTGGTTTCGGCGTGGTGAAGTCACAGTCTATCGCTTCAGGTACTTCTCTCGATGGGGACTATATTCTGAGACTTCAGTTCGAAGCTCCTACTTATGCTGAGTAGTATTCTTAAGGCGCGAATTTCTCAAATTGATGATGCTACGGCCGGAAGAATTAAGGATATTCACTGGAAGACACAAGATTCAACCTATGATTCAATTTTATTCTATCGCATAGGCGAAGACGAAAAATCCCAGCGTGACTTCAGCGAACGTATTTCAAAAACTAATTTTGCCTGGCTGATAGTCAACCGCTCTCACCCAAAGCTTCCGAAGAATGCAACTGTGATACCGGATGCAGAATGGAATCCTTTTTATAAAGAGATCATGGATGTGGTTTACCCGGCCCCTAAACTTAAAATTCTCGCCCTGACAGGAACAAACGGAAAAAGCACGACGACGGATCTGGTTCTTCAGTGCGCTGAACTTTGCGGGCTCAAAGGAATAAGCATTGGTACTCTCGGGGTTCGTGAAAACCATAAGACTCTTCTCGATTTTGGATTAACTTCTCCGGGATATATTGATCTTCGAAAATTTCTCTTCACTTACGGTCAAGGCAAAGACTTTTGTGTTTTGGAAGCAAGTTCTCATGCTCTTGAACAAGAACGATTATTTGAAATCGAGTTTGACTCAGCAGGATGGCTTTCATTTACCCAGGACCATCTTGATTATCATAAGACCATGGATGCGTACTTTGAAGCCAAGGCGATCATCTTTAAAAAGTTGAAGGCCGGTGCACATCTTTTTGTTCCCTCAGAACAAAAAATACTCCTTCAGCGATTGCAAGATAGATCTGATAAAACGAGAGAAGCACCTGTTGTCAGCGGTACGTTGCCATTGTTTTTTTCCACAAAATTTAATCGCAACAATCTTGAAGTGGCACTTGCCATGGTTGAAGACGTATTCAATGTTAAAGTTCCGCATAAGTTTGATGAACTCAATCCACCCGATGGACGCTTTTATATCCGGCCATACAAAACAAATTATATAGTGGTCGATTTCGCTCATACACCCGATGCGTTGGAAAATATCTGTTCAGGAATCAGGACTGCATTTCCGGATCATCAATTAAAAGTTCTGTTCGGCTGTGGTGGAGATCGTGACAGGACGAAGAGACCTTTGATGGCGGCCACTGTTGAAAAATGGGCACATGAAATTATTGTGACCAGTGACAACCCCCGAACGGAAGATCCCGAGCGTATTATTGACGATATTGTTCAGGGAATTAAGTCGAAGAATTTCAAGCGTATCGCCGACCGGCCCAAAGCAGTAAGAGAGGCTTTTCATCAGTTAAAAGAGAAAGAAATTCTTCTGCTCGCAGGGAAGGGTCATGAGGATTATATTCTTATAAACGGTATTAAATATCCCTATAGTGACATTCAGGAAGTAGAGAACTTTCTGGCAGGAAATCCATGATTAATCTTTCTCATTTTTCAAAATGCTCCACCCTGATCGATAAGCATTTTCGCGCTAAGGGAGATTTCTTTCTTTGCACCGATACTCGCAAATATAAACACCCGGGTTTTTTTGTAGCGATTCCGGGAGCTAAAGTAAATCCTCTCGATCTCTGCGAGGATCTGCTGACGAAAGGGTGCTCTCTGGTTGTTTATCAGAAAAGTACTGAGAACGATTTGAAAGCGGCTGTTCTCAAAGTGAAATTTCCCAATACTGATTTTCTCACTTGTCTCGACAGTGTCACTTTCCTCCAGGAACTTTCTCAGGCACATACCGAAGCCTGGAAACATACTTCTTCACGAAATACGGTATTTGCTATTTCCGGCTCAAATGGCAAGACGACTCATAAAGAAATGCTCGCGCATATCTTGAAAACAATTCTTCCTGGCAAAGTCGTTGCCACGGAAAAAAACAATAATAATCACCTGGGTGTTCCACTCACACTTTTGCAGGCCGGCCGTGATACAGAAATCGTCGTTCTTGAACTCGGAAGTAATCATCCGGGAGAGATAAAAGTACTTTGTGATATCGCTTTTCCGACAGCAGGGCTCACGACAAACATCGGAGCGACTCACCTTGAGTTCTTCGGATCTGAAGAAGCTGTTTTTGAAGAAGAGGGCCATCTCTTCCACGCTGTAAATGAATTTACGGCAGGCAAAGGTTTTTTTCTTCAGAACATTGATGATAACTTTCTTAAACGCTGGAAAAAATCAGCAGGAACAATCTCTTACGGCGAGAATTCGGGAGCCGATGCAAAAATCAAATTCACAGAAAAGGGTGCGATACTTTCTTACAAAGATCTTACCCTCTCAGTAGTAAATGATCACATCACCGGCCGCCACAATAAGCTTAATCTCATCACGTGCGCGTTCATTGCCCACCATTTTTATCCTGAACAAAAAGCTGCGATTGAAGCTGCTGCGAGCGAATTTAAGCCGACAAAAAACCGTTCTGAATGGATGGATGTTGATGGAAAAGCTGTCTTTCTTGACGCCTATAATGCGAATCCTTCTTCGATGATGGCCGCACTCCAGGGCTTTAAGGAGAGTGTCGAAAGTCAGGGTCGTAAACTCAGTGAGGCATGCGTTGTTTTAGGGGATATGAACGAGCTTGGAGATTCCACACCGCTCTATCACCAGGAAGTGGGCGAGTACGTGAAAAAACTAGGCTTCACTCATGTTTATTTTGTTGGCCGCTATGCCTCACATTACCTGAAAGGATTTCCCGAAGGTCATGCACAAGAAAGTAGTGCGGAGTTCAAACCGATCTATCGCAGCACCTGTTTGCCGTCATTCTCACATCACTTTATAAAAGGCTCCCGCTCTTTACAATTGGAGTCACTCTTCGATATAACTTAAGTTTATCTTTTTTAAAGGGATAGACATGCTGTATCATTGGCTTTACCCACTAAGTCAATCCAATCATTTTCTGAACATCTTCAAGTACATTACTTTTAGATCCTTCGTAGCTTTCATCGTCGCAACTCTCGTTTCAGTTTTTTGGGGAAAGAGATTTATTGCTCTCATGAAAGTCCGTCAGTTTGGTCAAACAATCCGTGAAGATGGTCCGGAAACACATAAAAAGAAAAAAGGCACTCCAACTTTCGGCGGTGTTTTTATTATTGGTAGTGCTTTCATTGCCTGTCTGATTTGTGGAAATTTTCATTCACCACCGTTTTTGCTCGTTCTCTTTGTCACGCTTTCCTATTTCTTTCTCGGTGGTCTTGATGACTACCTGAAAGTCCTGAAGAAAAACACGAAGGGTGTTAGTGCCCGCCAGAAACTAGCATGGCAGTTTTTAACCGGACTCGTTGCTGCGTTTTTCATGATTCATTTCAATATCACTGATTCCAATCTCTACATTCCTTTCCTGAAAGATCCTGTGATCAATCTTGGATATGGTTACGTCGCTTTTGCTGCATTCGTGATCGTTGGTTCATCCAATGCCCTCAATCTCACTGATGGTCTTGATGGCCTTGCCATCGGCCCGACCATTATTTCAGCCGCAACTCTTGGTTTCCTTGCTTACCTTTGTGGCCACAGAGAAATCGCAGAATATCTTTTGATCCCTCACGTTCCTGACGTCGGTGAGCTTCTTGTTCTCGTGGCAGCGATTATGGGCGCCGGAGTCGGATTTCTCTGGTACAACGCTTATCCTGCCGAAATCTTCATGGGAGACGTGGGTTCACTTTCTCTCGGAGGATGCCTCGGTGCGATCGCGGTCCTTACAAAAAATGAATTCTTATTTGTTCTGATTGGTGGAATCTTTGTGATTGAGGCCCTCTCGGTCATACTGCAAGTTGCTTCGTTTAAAACCCGTGGAAAGCGGATTTTTAAAATGGCACCTATTCATCATCACTTTGAGCTCTTAGGCTGGCCGGAAACGAAAGTGATTGTCCGCTTCTGGATCGTCAGTCTCGTATTTGCCATCCTTGCCCTTGCAACGTTGAAGCTGAGATAAAAAAATTAAGGAGTTTCTATGGAAAAGTATAAAGGGAAAAAAGTCCTGGTTGTTGGCCTCGGCAAAACCGGATTTGCTCTCATCCACCTTTTTACCCAGCTGGGCTGTGAGATTAAGGTTACTGATATCAAGCCGATCTTCGACCTGAACAAGCAGGTGAAGCGTCTCAAAAAAATCAATCCAACTCCGACTATGACTCTCGGAGAGCATAAAGATGAAGACTTCATTGAAGCTGATCTCATCGTTTATTCTTCTTCTGTAGATGTTCATCTTCCTCAGTTAAAAGTGGCGAAAGAACACGGTCGTGAAGTTCACTCTGATTTCTCATTCGCCTACGCTAATTGCACAAAACCCATCGTAGCTGTTTGCGGAAGCCATGGTCGTACGATCACAGCTCACATGATTGGTTACACACTTAAAGTTGATAAGAAGAACGTCTTTGTTGGCGGGACTTCTGAAGAGCCATTCATCAATTTCCTTTCTCTCCCCAATAAAGAAGAGATTGATTACTGCGTGATTGAAGTCTCTCCTCAACAGCTTCAGACCGTTGATACATTCAAACCCGTCATGGCGATCTATCCTAACCTCGAAGAGAAAAACCTTCTGGGTCGTTTCAAGACGTCTTCTGAGTACCTCGATACTGCGCTCAAAGTAGCGAAGAACCTCGGCCCGGAAAACTTCCTGGTTGTGAACTTTGATAAACTTGCGACGAACTCAGTTCTTCGTCAGGCACAAGCTCAGACGTTCTGGTATTCGCGCAAGTCTTTCGTCAGTATGGGTGTGATCTCTGAGATTCAGGGAACTCATTTCCACGACAAGCGCATTCATTCAAACATTCACTTCCACTCTGAGTACAAAGTGACTGACATGAGAATCGTTGGTGTTAATAACCGCGAAAACCTCATGGCCGCTATTACTGCCTGTAAGGCACTCAAAGTGACTGATGCTTCTATCCAGCACTGTATTGAGAAGTTCCCTGGTATTCCTCATCGCCTCGAATTCGTGGTGGAGAAAAACGGTGTTCGTTTCTACAATGACTCGAAGTCTGAGACGATGGATGAGCTCAAGATTTCTCTCGAAGCATTCAAGGATCCTGTCATTCTGGTGGCCGGGGGTAAGGAGATTGAAGGTATTCCGTTCGACAAATACATTGGCATCATCAAAGAGAAAGTCCGCGTGCTTGTTCTTGTGGGTGAGGTCAAAGAAACCATGAACCGAGTTCTTGGTGATTCTACCCAGACTTACCTTGTCGGTTCATTCGATGAGTCTGTACTCCTTGCTTATCAGAAATCACGCACGGGTGACACGATCCTCCTCTGTCCGGGGAATGATTCGACAGACGTATTCCGTGATTTTGAAGAGAAAGGTAACTATTACAAGAAGCTCATTTTCCAACTCTGATATTTTCAAACCAGAGGCCGGGGATGTATCAGCATGCATCCCCGGCCTTTTTTGTTTGAAATGACGTAGGGGCACTCTTCGATGTTGCTCCGCTCACGGCTACGGATTACACTAAGAAGAAGAATTCTTTTTCATAGTGATGGAATACATGAATAACGAAGCCAATAGCAGACTCGAAAAATTAACTAACTATTTCGTCATCAATATCTTCTTCCTCTGCCTCTTCGGCATCATCATGATTTTCTCGGCGAGCTACATGTACGCCAAGGAAAACATGGGGACGAGTCACTTCTTCCTCTCGAAGCAATTGATTTATATCACCCTTGGTTTGGGAGTGGCATTCGTCATTTCGAAACTTAAAATTCTATATCTCTATAAGCAGGCCTACCGAATTAATGCTGCTTTCGGCATCCTTTTGACAATGACACTGGTTCCGGGCCTTGGTGTGATGATGAAAGGGTCTCGTCGTTGGTTGAATCTTGGTTTCATGAATCTGCAGCCGGGTGAGTTCCTGAAGTACACGCTCATGCTGGCAGCGATCAGATATTTTGAAAATTTCAATTCCTATACGCCGAAGCAGAGACTTCTTTATCTTTCTGGAATCGTTTATCCGCTCGCTATTTTCATGGTACAGCCGGATTTCGGTACATTTTTTATTTGCGCTATGATTATAGGGTTTATTGCTTTCCTGAGTTCATTTCCACGAAAATATTTTTATTCATTCCTGATTGCCGGTGCTTTTGGTGCTTTCGGACTATTGTTTGCAGCTCCCTACCGGGTAAAACGAATTCTTGCTTTTCTTGATCCGTGGAAAGATCCACGTGGCTCAGGATTTCAGATCATTCAGAGTTTTCTCGCTTTCGCGAACGGATCTTTTTTTGGTCAGGGTCTAGGAAACAGTAATGAAAAACTTTTCTATCTTCCTGAGGCCTACAACGATTTTATTTTCTCAGTGGTCGGAGAAGAACTCGGTTTTATCGGCGTTCTCGCAACAGCACTTATGTTTGTGGCTTTCATCTTCATTGGTTTTAAAATCGCCATCTCCCTCAAGTCGAGAGTCGGTAGCATTATGGTTTCTACTATTGTCTTTGCTATCGGTTTTCAGGCTTTCCTGAATATGGGCGTCGTACTCGGTGTTCTTCCAACGAAAGGATTAAATCTTCCTTTCATTAGTTACGGTGGTTCATCAATTGTCGCCAATCTTGCTGCTATCGGATTAATCTTTGCCTGTGTGAAGATCCTTCCTGGGGATGCGAAAACAGTCCGTGAAAGAGGAAGACAATCGCCTGTCGGCGCATTTAAGAGTGCCTTCAACGCATGAAGTACGCAGTTATGGTTGCCGGTGGAACCGGCGGTCACATCAACGCAGCTTTGGCCGTAGGCGAAGCCTTCAAAGAAGAAGGTTATACGATTCTATATCTCACGGGCAAACGTCCGCTGGATTATAAACTCTTTAAAGGTCAGAACGTCCGTTATCTCAACTCTCGTCCGTTACGTACCAATAATCCGTTTACCCTTTTCAAGAATATATTCCTGAACGTCACAAGCTTCCTGGAAATATTCTGTATGCTCCTTGTGAAGCGGCCGAAGTTCATTGTGGGAGCCGGTGGGTACGTCTGCGGCCCGTCTCTGCTTGCAGGATATATTCAGTTCATTCCGGTTTTTATCATCGAGCAAAATGCGGTTATGGGATTAACGAATACACTTCTGGGTTGGTTTTCAGCGCGGATCTTTGTTCACTTTTCGAAGACACGCGGACTGAATGAAGGTCTGCAAAAGAAAGTGCGTGTGGTGGGCAATCCAACCAGAAAATCCATCCAGCCAGTCAATCCCCGCACTGTCGATGGACCTCTGCGTGTTCTGGTCTTCGGCGGAAGCTTAGGTGCGACTCAAATTAACAACATTATTTTTGACCTCCTGAAATCACCCCCGTCTTTTGGACTGGAGATTCATCATCAGCTCGGTGGTACGGTTAAAGCTCCAGAGAATACATCTTCAGTGAATTACTTACCGATGAATTACATTGAGGATATCCAGCGCGAATACGAGTGGTGTGACGTCATGATCACGCGTTCCGGTGCCAGCACGATTTCTGAACTCGCCATTATCCGTAAACCCGTCCTGATTATCCCTTATCCTCAGGCAACCGATAATCATCAGCTGTATAATGCAGAAATATTCCGTGAAGAGTCAGATTTCACTGTGGATGTCCTAAGTCCTCAGATTTCTCACGCGGATGCACTGCGAGCGACAAATGAATTTCTCGCTAAGGCCTGGCAGCAGCAATTGAAGTATTCTAAGAATCTCCAAGCGGGTAATAATACCTGTGTCCAGATTACACGAGAGATTAAAGAATATGTTGGGATCCCTTAAGACGACAAAGCTTCACTTCATTGGCATCGGTGGCATTGGTATGAGCGGAATCGCGGAAGTTCTCCTCGATCTCGGATATCAGGTTTCCGGCTCCGATCTTTCATCATCACCTGTGACAGAAAATCTCAAACGCAAAGGTGCCACTGTCTTTCAGGGGCACGAAGCTTCCCAGGTAAATGACGTAACACTTGTTATCACCAGCACAGCAATTGATAAAAAAAATCCTGAAGTCGCCCGCGCACTTGAATTGAAAATTCCTATTATCCGTCGCGCAGAGATGCTGGCCGAACTCATGCGCTTGAAAAAGGGAATCGCGATCGCCGGATCTCACGGCAAGACGACCACAACAAGTATGGTTGCTACGATTTTTCACGAAGCTAATATGGATGCGACTCATATCATTGGTGGGATCGTACATAATCTCGGGGGAAACGCCCGCAAAGGGGATGGAGAATATCTTATCGCTGAAGCTGACGAATCTGACGGATCGTTTCTCCTGTTGAGTCCCATCATGGCCGCTGTGACCAATATTGATAATGATCATCTCGATCATTACGGAACTGAAGATAAGATTGTTGATGCTTTCGTTGAGTTTGTGAATAAACTCCCCTTTTACGGAAAGGCGATTCTTAATATCAACGATTTAAATTCTGTGAAGATCAAGGACCGTCTGAAAAGACCAGTTCTCTGGTATGGAAAGAATATTCCTGAGAACCAAGCCGACTTCGTCGCCACGGACATAAAATTCTCGGCTGAGGGAACATCTTTTCAGCTTTTTCATCGAGGTATTTTACTCGGCAGAATCCAGACTCACTTATTGGGCGAACATAATGTATCGAATAGTCTCGCTGCCATCGGTTCATGCCTTGAGGCAGGTATAACTACAGAAACCATCCAGGCAGGACTTCTGAAATTTCAGGGAGTCGGTAGACGCCTGGAGAAGCTTTATAAGAAAGATGAATTCCTCGTAATCGATGATTATGGTCATCACCCAACGGAAGTGAAGGCCACTATTTCGGCCCTCAAAGCGGTTGATTCTAGACCGCTCACTGTTGTCTTTGAGCCACATCGATTTTCACGAACACAGAATTTCTGGAAAGAGTTTCAGGAAAGCTTTGATGGTACTGATGAGCTCTTCATTACTCCGATTTACGCAGCCTCCGAAGCGCCGATTCCGGGGATTACGACTGAAAATCTTATCAATGAAATGAAAGCTCGTGGAATGAACGTCACTTTCCTGCCTTCGCTTGATGGAATGAAAGACCTCGTCCGCGAACGATCAGGGCAAAAACGAATATTCCTGACTTTAGGTGCTGGTGCTATTTCTAAAAAAATTCAAACCATTCTACGGGAACTATGATTTTGCAAAGTGAACTGACTTTAATTCCTGATTGCGAATTCTTCCCGGACCGGGATCTCTCATCCTTGACGACTTTTAAGCTTGCTTCCAGAGCAGATTATCTTGAAGTGAAATCAGTAGCGGCTCTCCAGAAAGTAGTTCCGCTTCTTCATAAATATAAAAAAGATTATTTAGTTCTCGGTTGGGGAGCGAATCAAATTCTTCCAGCGACATCCGATAAACTTGTCATTCATCTGAGTTTTCCTTTCGATAATAAGTATCTTGAGACTCTGAGAGATGAGTACGTTGTTCCTGCTTCCCTCGGTATCAACCATCTCACAGGCCACGCCGTTAAGTTCGGGATGAAAGGTTGGGAGGTTTTCACAGGAATTCCTGCCTCTCTTGGGGGAGCTCTCTATATGAATGCCGGAACCAATCTGGGCGAGATTGGAAATATTGTTAAAGACGTAACTCTCGTCACAACTGCAGGACATCTGAGAACAGAGATAATGAATTCGGAGAGCTTTACGTACCGACATAATCATTTCGTAAAACCTGGTGAAATCATCGTTGGTGCAACGTTGAAGAATCAAGGCCAGGACCCGGCACTTCCACAAAAAATTAAAGACTATCTCGACTACAGAAAAACATCCCAGCCACTTGCTACGAAAAACTGCGGGTGTGTCTTCAAAAATCCCTGCAAAGAAATGCAGGCAGGAAGACTGATCGATTTACTCGGTCTCAAAGGTCTCTCTGTCGGAGGTTTGAGAGTGAGTCCGAAGCACGCTAACTTCATGGAGAACACTCAAAATGCGAATTGGGATGATTTTAGGGCCCTCGTCGATACCATCAACCTCGAGATGAATCATTTTTATGGAATTGAATTTGAACTGGAAGTCAAAATCCCGTAAGATTAATTCATGCAGTCAGTTTTTTTAGTATCACTCCTCATGCTCTCTTCACTAAACGTGATGGCTTCACGGCCTGAAACATTCGTGCAAAAAAACATCAAGTACCAGACCTATTTCGGCCAGTGCCCTTCAAAATCATCTGGTCTTCTCTCTCTCATCATCATGAAAGAGTTCGAAAAGAAACACTCTTTGAAAGACGTGAAAGAGAAAATCCTCGAGGCAAAACTCGATGAGAAGTACTTTCTGTCCGACTACCGCATTAGCTTCAATCCGGTTATCAAAACTCTCAAAGTAAATCTCGAGTGCCCACAACCACTCGCCAAGATCCAGGTTTATCGCAGTAACGGTGACGAACATTACTCCGCGATTCTTGGAGATAACGGCCGTATGTATGAGCCTCACTATGAGAACCTCATGAAGGCCGAGAAAAAACTCACCTACAATCTTCCACTCCTGGCAGTTTCAATGGATCAACTTGAAGGTGATGCCCCTACGAATCTTGCCGGTTTTATCAAGCTCATGGAACCAGATCTTCGTCAGGAAATTTCGGAAATGATTCTAAACAAAAACAACGAGTTGACGATTGTTTTTGCCCTGGGAAGAAAAGCAACAAGTGTTTTCATGGGGGCAGATCTCTGGGAAGAAAAACTCACCAAACTCACGAAGATCGTTGGATATGTCACAAAAAACAAACGCTACCCAAGCAGCATCAACCTTTTGAACGCCAAAAAGGTTGTTGTCAAGTTTTCGGACAGTATCTAAAATGATACTAGAAGCATTAAGCTTCTTTTGTTTTAGCCAGAATGAATCTGCTCTCTCCGCTTGCGGAGAGTTTTTGAGAAAGGAATCTCATGAGTACCAAAAGTGTCATCGTCGCACTGGACATTGGAACCACCAAAGTCTGCACGCTTATTGCGCAAAAAACTCACAAAAGCATTGAAATCCTCGGAGTAGGCTCTCATCCGAGCAACGGCCTGAAAAAAGGTTCTGTTGTTAACATCGAAAAAACAGTCGAATCAATTCGCAATTCCATCGAAGAAGCCAAACTCATGGCAGGCATCGAAGATCTCGAGTCCGCTACAATCGGAATTGCAGGAAATCATATCTATGCATTTAACTCTTCAGGTGTCGTACCTGTTAAGAATAAAGAAATTGACCAAGCAGATGTTGATCGCGTGATCGAAGCAGCGAAAGCTGTTCTCATTCCTTCTGAACGTGAAATCATCCACGTTATTCCACAAGAATTTAAAGTGGATAATACAACTGGAATCAAAAATCCAATTGGTATGCGTGGCTCTCGTCTTGAAGTAAACGTTCACATTGTGACTGGTAAAACTCCACTCATTCAAAATCTTATCAAGTGTGTTGAGCAAGCGGGACTTCTCGCTAACTCTGTCATCCTCCAGCCGATTGCATCTTCTCGTTCTGTTCTTTCTCAAGAAGAAAAAGAATTAGGAGTTGTATTGATTGATATCGGCGGTGGAACAACTGATATCGCCATCTGGAAAGAGGGTAGCCTTCTTCATTCTCAAATTATTCCACTTGGTGGAAACCACTTCACGAACGACCTCGCTGTCGCGCTGAAAATTCCACATAACGAAGCAGAAAGAATCAAGATGACTTACGGTACAGTTCTGGCAGACCAGGGCCGGAATGCCGAAACCATGATTCCTGTTCAGGGTCTTTCTGGCACCAAGGCCCGTGAAGTTCCTGTGAGCTATGTTGCTGAAGTTTTAAGTGCAAGGGCCCTTGAACTCTTTGACGTTGTCCGCGACGTGATCGTGGAACGCAACTTGCAAGATGTGATCACAGGCGGGTTTGTCCTCACCGGAGGAGGAGCCTTAATCCGTCATCTCACAGAATACGCTGAATACACCTGGGAAAAACCGGTGAAACTTGGAATCCCAACTGCCTTTGGTGGAATGACCACGGCCATGCAGCATCCGAAATTTTCAACCGTTCTTGGTCTTCTTCAAGAGTCCCGTTATGAATCAGAAGCTCAGACTCATCAAGAGAAAAGACAAGACGAATCAGATATGTTTGATAAACTAGGTAAGACTTTAAAAAACGTTTTCAAAGAGATTTTTTAATTCGGAGGATTTTATGTTCGATATCGCCGATAACAACAACCTACCATTGGGCGCCAAGATCAAAGTGATCGGCATCGGTGGCGGCGGTTGTAATGCTGTTAACACCATGATCCGTTCAGGCCTTACAGGCGTTGAATATATTGTAGCTAACACTGACTCTCAGGCCCTCGCAGCAAGTCTTGCTGGAATCAAGCTTCAGCTCGGCTCAAACGTGACCAAAGGTCTCGGAGCTGGTGCAAATCCTGAAATTGGTCGCAAAGCTGCGATCGAAGACTATGAAAGACTTTCGGAAATTCTCGAAGGTGCTGACATGGTATTCGTAACTGCAGGTATGGGCGGCGGTACCGGTACTGGTGCAGCTCCTGTCATTGCAAAACTCGCTCGTGAAATGGGTGCACTCACTGTTGGTGTAGTCACTAAGCCTTTCATGTTCGAAGGTAAGAAACGTTCACGTCAGGCAGAAGAAGGTATCCGCGCTCTTGAAGAGTCTGTGGACTCTCTCATCTGTATTCCAAACCAGCGTCTTCTTCAACTCGCTGGCGAAAATCTTTCTCTCGTAGATACATTCCGCGCTGCTGATGAAGTACTTCTTCACGCTGTTCAGGGTATTTCTGATCTCATCAATAACACTGGTCTCATCAACGCTGACTTCGCTGACGTTTCGACTGTCATGACGAACAAAGGTCTTTCATTGATGGGTACAGGAGTAGCTACTGGTCCGGATCGCGCTCTCAAAGCAGCACGTACTGCAATCAGCTCTCCACTCCTCGAGGATGTTACGATCGACGGTGCTACTGGCATCATCATCAACATCACAGGTAATAGCTCGCTTTCTTTGAATGAAACGAATCAAGCCGTTTCTCTTATTATGGAATCTGCTGATGAAGATGCAGAAATCATCTTCGGTACAGTGATCGATGAGAATATGGGCGATGCGGTCAAGGTCACTGTCATTGCGACAGGACTTCTTGGTCAACGTAAAACAACTCAAGCGATACAAGCCCCTGTTCGTGCCAACACTGCTAATGAATACCATGAGACGATGATGGCCGCTCCTATGGCCCCGGTCGCTCCAGTAATCGAAACTCGCACAGAAATTCCTGCTGCACGCATGGAAACTCGCCGCGAACTTCCGGTTGAAGCTCCTCTTATGAGAGAGCCAGCTGCTGATTTTGATCGTGTTGAAGAAAGAGCTACAGAAAAACCACGCATCAACTGGGCCGAAAAACTTCAGAGTGCAGCTTCTCGTTATGAATCACAGAAAAATTTTGATGCTCCGGTAACTCCAGCGCGTCAGAATAATGCTGCTCCTGAACGTCATGACTTTGCTGCTCAAAACGAATCTTTCGAGAACCGTAATGAGAACAGAGAAAACACGGGTCCTACTAAGCATGTTGAAAACCGTGACAGCCGAATTAAATCAATTGCTGAAAAGCTTGGCTTCTTCAACTTCGATGAAGATGAGTTTGATACTCCTTCATTCATGAAGAAGGGCGAAAGAAATCACGATTCTCAGATCTAATCGAAAAATACAGATCAATTAAGAAAGGCCCGGGAAACCGGGCCTTTCTTATTTCAAAATCTTGAATTTGATTATTCAGAAATGACCTGAGGATTAACAGGATTTGCTGGAGCACGCTGAAGCTTATCCCGATCCTGATCTATAGAACGAGTTCCGTTATTGACAGCACCGAATCCGCTCAGGTCCACATCATTGATGAAATCATTCTGGGCATCGCGCTCTTCTTGAGAAGAAGCGTAGAGACGATTTTCTTCCTTCTCAATAACTTTCATGATGGCCTCTTCGTATCTGAAGCGTGACTCCTGGAGAACATTTCCAAGGATATCCTGAAGATCATCGCGCTCCATAAAATTCTTTGTACTCGAAGCCGTTGAGGGATCGTCTCCTTCACGTCCGAGGAAACCAATGGCGATTCTGTCTCTTAAAGGCAGGCGATCATCGCGAAGTTCGATCTTAAATGCTTTGATGCCAAAATCTTTTTTGAGTTTATCTAGTACTTCCTGGTTACCTTTTACATAACGAGTTTGAGAGATGAGCTTGTCCAGAAGACCTTCAGCTTCTTTTACTTTGTCAGTAGTTTCCGGAGAGTTCTGAAAGGCCAGTACGCGCTTGAAAATTTCTCGCTTGCGTGAACTTTCAGAGAAGAAATGCACGATCTTATCTTTTCCTTCCTGAGTGTCAGTGTTTGCCTTGAATGAAGAAGGATGAAGGAGTGATCCGCCATCAACTTCAACTTTTAAAAACTTTACGGCATCAGCGTGAACGATTGCAGAGAAAATGAATGCAGTTGAAAGAACTAAAAGTTTGGTAAATTTCAAGATGCCCCCCAGGAAATGTTTTATGGGAGATTAGTGAGCAATGTTTATACCAAGATGGCTGGATGTAGACGGTTGAAACCATGATGTTCAGGTGTTGAATATTTAGACACTGTCTGTAGGGTTTACAAAAGTACTAGTGAAGAGACTGAAAAACTTCCAGATTTTCTTTTAAAACAGGCACATCACTTTTAATCGCAAAAAGAACCAGGTAGGTTTCTACGTAGTCCTGATCAACGTTGATCTTGTAATGAGTCTCTATGTAGGTCGGAATACTCTTATCTTGAAAGATCTTCTTTTTGATATCGTAAAGCTTCACACCTTGTTCAGGATCTTCTGTCGAAGTCTGAAGGGTCAAAACTTCTTCCCAGTCATTTTTCATCATGAGTGGCATATGCTCTTTACAGAAATGGAGTGCCTTGAAGGGCTTGATACAGGCCTTGCAAAACAAATGATCGCAGATACCACATGAAGCTTCGCCGGGTTCATCAGGATGATTAGGACAGAAAAGTTCCGCGCGCCTCGAAGCCTTGATCTTCTCAAGGCCCTTGATGCGCTCGACGATCTCAGGATGATAATCAGCTGCTAACGGAATGACAGATGGAGCTTGAGGTTCTGCGGATGCTTGAGGGGGTCTTTGCTGATTCTTTATGAGCTTGTAGATAAAAAATCCGAACCCGCCCAATACGAGAATGAGCAGGATATTCATTGAGACGATCAATATGAGGGCAGTATTATCCATCAGTACAAGTGTACTTCAGTGACTGGCTTGTATCCCAACAAATTATTATAAAACTGACGCGTCGATATTTTCAGTTGGTCTTTGAAATAGTTCTCATCCCGGGAGTGTAAATCTGACTTTATTTGTTGGAGAAGCCTGTTTTTAAGAGCATCCACTTGATCGTTGGCCATGAGTGGCAATCCAATCAAAGAGACTTCAATGTTTCCGGTCTTACGCAGGTAAGAAATGAACACTGCACCCTGTGTCGCCATCTTCCGGCGCTGGCTGATCTGGGTCTTTTCAATAATAAGATGCTTGCCGTGAACCAGATGAGGTTCTCTATGTTCGTGATCAGAAATCTTGATTGTTCCTTCGCCTAGAATGACTTCCTGGTAGTTATAAATCAGGTGAGTGGAAACTTTGGGATAATTTTTCTGTATGAACTCAACGTGTTTTTTCAGGAAGTAGGATTCGCCGTGAATAGGAAAATAAAAATTCGGGGTAAAATTCTTCATCAACATGTGAAGATCTTCTTTGCCCGGGTGACCTGAAGAGTGAATAAGGTGATCGCTTGCTGTAATGATCTCGGCTCCGGATTCAGTGAGCTTATTATAGATGCGAGCTATTTTCTTTTCATTACCTGGAATAACTTTTGAGCTGAAGACGATGAGATCCCCTGCTCCTGGCTTGAATGTTCCGTCTTCACCAAAACTAAACCGTCTCAAAGCACTTAAGAAATCACCCTGACAACCGGAGAGGAAAATCAACATGCGTCCGGTTTGTCCTTTAACCTGGTCTGGTGCAAAGAATTCTTCCGGAGTGAGATCTGAGTGGCCGGTTTCATGAGCTGCTTCCATATATGTCTTGAGCGAGCGGCCCATGATCACAATCTTTCTTCCTGAAGCCTTGGCCATCTTTGCAATGGCATTCATGCGATGAACGTTCGAAGCAAAGAGAGTGATGAAGAGTCTATTTTCAGGACGATCAATCAGATGTTCGAGATCTGCGATGAGTTCATTTTCAGAGGTTGTCTTTCCGTCATTGAGAATGTTCGTACTGTCCATGAAGTAGGCCGTCTGAGTGCAGGCACTGAGTTTTTCCTTGATTCGCTTGAAGTCGATTGGCGCTTCATGTTTTGAGAGAACATCAACTTTAAAGTCGGAAATATAAAGCGCGCCCCATTTCTTATCTTTGGTACGGATAATCATTCCATTGGTTTCAGGAATAGAATGGTTCACGTGAACCGGGCAGATATCGACAGAATCAAATGAAAGATCCTGATCGATTTTATATTCCTGATAATTCAGGATAACATTATATTCCTCAAGCTTTCTTTGAATGAGATGAAGCGTGAACGGTGTTGCATATACCTTCATCTCCGGAAAATCTTTGAGAAGATGTCCAAGTGCGCCGATATGGTCTTCGTGCCCGTGTGTGATGATGATGGATTTGCAGCGTTTAGGATCGATAAGGCCAAAATCTGGAATCAGGTAATTGATGTCGAAGCATTCTTCGTAGGGAAAAAGCATTCCGCAATCAATGATGATGTCTTCATCCGCAGTACGGATGAGAGTCATATTAGAGCCGATTTCCTCAACTCCACCAATGGGCAAGACGGAAAAATATTTGTTCTTCAAAGGGCGCGGGCCTCGTTAAGTTCATTCTGGGATGAGCCCAGGAACTCCTTGATTCTAGCAGACAAAATCGTCGCCGCCACGTCGGTTTCTTCCCCTACTGTGAAGTCTGCGTACTGACGCTGAGGCTCGAGGTGCTTTTGATACATAGGACGTACGGTGTCGTAGTATTGAGCAATAACTGAATCTAAAGAACGTCCACGTTCTTTCACGTCGCGGTGTAAACGGCGTGTGAAGCGGATATCTGAATCAACATGTAGGAAGCATTTAATATTGAGAAGATCTCTGATCTGCTGATCGTAGAGAGAAAAAATTCCTTCAAAAAGAACGACCTTGCAGGGACCGACAGTTTCAAATTCTTCAGAGCGGGCAGAGCCTTTGAAATCATACACGGGGGCGTTAATAGCGTTTCCGTTTTTGAGTTCAGTCAGGTGCTGACGAAGGAGATCCCAGTCGAAAGCAGCGGGATGATCGTAATTGGGTTTGCCGGAGCTTGTGTAGAGTTCTTTGGGAAGAGTCGGAACGTAATAGGAATCCATGTGAAGGAGAGTAGACTGGGTGCTGTTAAGTCCTTTCATGACTTTTTTGGCAAAGGTCGTCTTGCCTGACCCTGACCCGCCAGCAATTCCCACCAGAAAGATTTTTTTGTTCATTGAGGCGTTTAGATATCAAAAATCCACTGAGGAGGCGACGTTTTACTGCCTTTTTTGTAATTTTTTTATCCTCACAGAATGATGAGCTTTTCTGACTGCTCTTTCCCTCCGTACAGGCTATAAAGGCCAGCAATTGTACACTTTTAAAGGCCCCTTATCATGGATAAGTTCTGGATCGTTACCCTCTTTCACGTGCAGCCTTCGCCCGATGAGTGGAGCGAAGTCGAGGCACTGGCCAATACAACGCTGAACGCTTTAGGCATTGAGGAATTTTCTCTGGATGAACCGGAGGTCGACGCTCTTCTCGGTGAACGTTCATATTCTGGTGGAGATCTGCCCCAGGAAGTTCTGGATGAAGTGGAAATGCGGGTTCTCGGACGTCCCGGAACATTTCGCATTTTCTTTGATAATGAGCCTTCTGCTATGATTTTTAAAACCGAAGTTTCCAAAATTCTTCTAGGTGAAATTGTCATGGAAGAATGTGTTTCGCAGGACTGGAACGCTGAGTGGAAAAAACATTATGCTCCGATCAGAGTCAACGACCTGATCGAAATCATTCCATCGTGGATGAAACCTCATCCACTCACGACAAAAAAACAAATTTATATAAACCCTGGCATGGGCTTTGGAACCGGCAGTCACGAGACCACGTTTTTATGTCTTAAACTCATGACTGAAAATATGAATCCGGATTATCTCAAGACAGTTCTGGATTTTGGTTCTGGTTCAGGGATCCTTGGACTTACGGCTTTGAAATTTTCTCCGGATGCCAAAGTTGATTTCTACGACATTGATCCTGAGGCCAACAAGAACTGCGACCAGAATGCAACACTGAATGATCTGCAGGATGCAAAGTTTCGCCTGCTCCTACCGGAAGTCAGAAAACTTCTTCAACCTTCTTATGATCTGGTATTCGCTAACATCCTCGAGAGTATTTTGATGCAGGAAAAAGAGTATCTCGCTCAAAGTCTGAATCCTGGCGGAAACCTGATCCTATCCGGATTACTCCGTCACCAGATGGATGGGATCATCGATGCTTACTCCAGACTCAATATCGTCCTGAAAAAGCGGATTGAGAAAGGTGATTGGGGAGCTCTCCTCTTTGCAAGGGGATCAAACTGATGCGGGCCTCCTGGGATCCAGCTCTTTCTTTGAATGATCAGTACGTCATCACCGGTGACCGTCATCATCATCTCGTCCATGTCATTCGTATTGAAAGCGGTGAGAACCTTCTCCTTCTCAATGGCAAAGGCCTTAAGGTCACAGCACGCATTGATTCCATTTCAAAAAAAGAAATCAGGCTGACTCACCTAAATCATGAACAGTTTCTGCCTTCGACACAAATTGATCTCGCCCTCGGTGTTCCAAAAAAAGAAGCACTCGAGTTAAGTCTCAAGCAGGCAACAGAACTTGGTATCAACAGGATTTATCTTGTGCGTTCGCAATATTCTCAGATCAGGCTTCCGGAAGCCGATCGACTTCAGCAGATTCTCATTTCTGCACTTGAACAGTCCAACTCCGTCTGGATGCCCGAGCTCATTGAAGCAACCTGGAGCGAAATTCCATGGAGTGATTTCACGCTGGCGCTGATGCTTGATTCTCAGAGTGAAAAACGTCAAAAAAATGACCAGAAATGTTTCGAAAAAGCATTACTGATTGTAGGCCCAGAAGGTGGATTTTCCCCAGAGGAAATCAACTATCTGCATGCGCAATCTCAGATAGAGATCCTGCGACTTCCGACACCTATCCTGCGAACACCTACAGCAGTAGCGACAGGAGCGGGAATTCTCCTCGGAAGATTGCTGGATTGAGTTTTGTATGTCACTCTTAGAAAAGAAAAATGGATGAGGTACGAATGAATTTAGAATCACAAAAACCAGCAAAAGTTTCTGCACCAATCACGCAGCCAATTGATGAGCTGGAAGATTTTGATTTTAAACCCATCACAAGTGGTCTTGGTTTCCATCACCCAAAAACAACTTCAGAAATTAAACCATCAATGATGGAAAGAGCTACGATTACGACTGCTCAGCCATTACGCCCTATGCAAGTTAAGGCCGTTAAGCCTGATATGAGCGTTTATCAAAACGATCTTTCTCTTTTCTACGGACACGCCCAGAAAAATGCTGAAGCGATAATGCAGGAACAGAAAGAAGATCGTCCTGAGAAGATGATCCGTACAGCAAACAGATCTGAACGCGTTCTTGCTTATTCGCTCGACCTGATCCTGATCGGGTCTGTGCTCAGTATCGTCCTCATGATGATGGCAAGAGCAACCGGAATGGATCTCATGCAGGCCTGGACTGAATATCCTAATGAGATGACTCCTCTTGCAGTGACTCTCTTCGCTGGCTTCTACATTGGATATTTTTCTATTTTTGAGAAATCATCTTCATCCACACTGGGCAAAGGCCTCCTCAGCATTCGGGTTGTTGATGACATGAATCAGGATCCGCGTTTTATCATTCTCATCATGAGAAGCATTATCACTCTCGCTAATTTTGCCAGCCTCGGTCTCTTCTCGTGGTTTGATCTCCAGAATAAAGTCACAGGTATTAAAATTATCCGGAACGACTAAAATGTTTTCCCCCGAGTTAGAAAAATTTCTTTTAGAAAATAAAAACAAGAAAATTGTTTTCACGAATGGCTGTTTCGATATTCTTCATCGCGGTCATGTAACTTATTTGAATGAAGCCAAAAAGCTTGGTGACCTTCTTGTTCTCGGCGTGAATTCAGACGCGAGTGTAAAAAGACTGAAAGGTCCTGAGCGGCCAATCAATAATGAGTCTGATCGCTCTTATGTTCTGTCTCAGCTTAAGGCAGTCGACTTCACAGAAATCTTCGCAGAAGACACTCCCTTGAATCTCATATTGAAAATTAAGCCTTCTGTCTTAGTGAAAGGCGGAGACTGGAAAATTGAGGAGATTGTTGGTGGTAAGGAAGTGATCGCTGGTGGCGGACAAGTTTATTCACTCAATTTCGTCGACGGATACTCAACAACAAATATCATTCACAAAATCCAGGCATGATCTTTTCTTATTCACAGGAAAAAATTCTTTCTGTGAGTATTCCCGCCAATGTTCCCTATGACATTCATTGTTTTATTCAACATGCTGACGTTAACGTACATTGTCCTGCTCATGCGTGGTTCGATAATGTGTGCGCTTCTTTGCGCTTAAAACGTGATGTACTCCTTATAGATGAGGATATAAAGCAGTGGCCGGTCTGGAGCGCGCACAAATTTTATCAAACAGGTGAAGGTTGGCTATACCTAGAATCTAGGCACCTCAACAAGATATTGATGGCTTACCCAAAATACAGTACGGATATCGTTCAACTGAGACTCTTTCTTTCTCTCACCTAACAGCTAGTAATCAGACGAATTTTCAATTTTTATCATGCAAAGCACTAAATAGGAGTCAAATAAATCCTGACCGATTCGATACGGCATATGTCTGATCTTGTTGGTCAGATTTTATGGGGTTTTATAAGGAGTACGTTTATGGGTTTAAGAATCAACACCAACATTGCATCTCAAGAGGTGCAACGTAACTTGAAGGTCAGCAATGCCCAACAAGAAGCAGAGTTTTCAAAACTCTCGTCTGGTAAACGAATCACTAAGTCAGCTGATGATGCAGCAGGTTTGGCGATTGCTACGAAAATGGAAGCAGAGACAAAAGGTCTTCGTGTAGCGACAAGAAACGCTAACGACGCCATCTCTCTTGTTCAGGTTGCCGAAGGTGGCCTGAATGAAACAAGTAACATTCTGACTCGACTGCGCGAGCTTTCGATTCAGGCCGGTTCAGACACCGTAGGTGATACTGAACGCGGATTCCTCTCTCTTGAATACGAGCAATTGGTTCAGGAAGCGGATCGTATCTCTAAGACCACAACTTTCAACGGCAGAAATCTTCTTGCCGGTGAGGGCGATGTACTCCAGTTCCAGGTGGGTGCATTCGGTGGCGAAAATAACTTGATTCAGCTTGATGCAAGTTCTACTGATGCATCATCTGAAAGCCTTGGTGTTGGTGGTACTCATCTTCGTGATAAAGATGGTGCGATTGATAACCTTGAGAAAATTGATAATGCCATTAACAAAGTGTCGGCTTTCAGAGCGAACTTTGGTTCGGTACAATCAAGATTACAATCGACAATTAATAACAACGACGTCGCCGTAGTTAACCAGGAAGCTGCTCGCAGCCGTATCCAGGACGTAGACGTGGCTGATTCAACTGCAAAAGTTGCTTCTGCTCAGATCAGGAATGCAGCAGGTGTTGCAACTCTTGCTCAGGCAAACCAAATCGGTCAAGGTGCTCTTCGCTTGATTGGTTAATAGATACTTGGTGAATTGATTCTGCCTTACTTTTTAAAAATCCCAGGTTCCCCGGGGTATGAACTCCGGGGAATTTTTTGGAGAAATAGTTTTGAGTAACGAGCTTAAAAAAATCAAGGATGAGGGGACGATTTTAAGTCTCATCCAGACAGCGAAAGACCAAAAGCATGAGGTCTATCTCTGGCGTTTTGTAGGCGGCTCAAAACATATGGCCCAGGTGAAGATCGAAGCAGTTCGCAAGGCCAGAAATGACTATGCTATTGTTCCTTCTCTCGGTCAGGATCGGCAGGTTCAGGAAATTATCGGAAGTTTAACCTACATCGATGTCTACGTGCCGGAATCGGCCCTCCTTTGTCGATGTGCGATCAAACAGACGGATGCTCCTTTCAGGTACTATTTAGAGATTCCAAAATTGGCTGCTCAAGCCGAACGTCGTAAAAGTTTTCGTCTGAATGTCCATGATGAGTCGGACGTCCACCTAAGCTTCGCAAAAACGATGATGGCGCCCAAACTGATAAAGCAACATTTCCACAAGGCCTGTTTTGATATCAGTACAGGTGGTTTTTCATTCTATGTTTCCAGGGCAGAAATTAAGTTCTTTAGTATGACCGACGAATTACCTGTCGTAGAAGTCAAAACGAAAAACTGGTCTGGTAAAGCTTCAGCCGTTATCTCAGCAGTCCGAGAAATCGAGCCCGATGATAAGAATGGTCTCAGTTATAAAGTCTTCAGAATCAGCTGTAGCTTCACTCAGATTGATCAGATAAGTCGGAAGTATCTTGAGAAGTATATTTTTGAGAGGATTAAAGACGAGCTCCATGCTATAAACGAGTAGCATGAGAATATCCGCCATTTCTGACGTCCATGTTAAGCAACCTCATGACGATGCCGATCGTCTTCTTACTGCTTTTTTAACTCACCATACAGTTCAATCATCTGACTACATCGTCCTATTAGGTGATATTTTTGATTTTATGGTCGGTGATCACAAGAGATATCTGAAAGACTATTCTCATTTGTTCCAGTTAATTGATGCTTTGGTAAAACAGGAAAAAAAAGTACTTTTCTATGAAGGGAACCATGACGTTCACCTTAAGGCACTCTTCAAAAAAAAGTGGCCTGGTGGGGAGATCGTCCCATCTCAGGTTCCCGGTGTGTTTGCTATAGATGGAAAAGTTTATTATTTCTCTCATGGTGATGAGCACGACGTAAAAAACGAAGCCTATCACAAATACATGGCCTTCATTCGTACAGCTCCTTTACGTATTGTGGCCGATAAGCTGATGCCTTATTCACTTATTCATTTTATTGGTGAGCGGGCTTCTCAACAGTCGAAGAAACGAGGCGCCTATCGATTTGATGAAAACAAAGAGCGGGATAAATTTCGGTCCGGGGTTGTAGAGACGACGAAGGGGAAATTCGATTTTGTTCTCGGAGGACATAGCCATGTCAAAGAGGAATACAATTTGCCCGGCACTCATTCTTTTTATATCAACAACGGCTATGCGCTGAAGAGCCAGAGTTTTATCTTGATTGAAAATCATAAAGTTTCCTTTCCTTCACTAATGTAACTGCGCCATCGCTTTCACTTCTTTCATCACCATTTTTCCAAAGATTTCGCGAACTGAAGATTCAGTTCTCTGCTGTTTGTCATTCGTGTGAATCTCTTTGTTCACGATGATGAGATTTTCTGCGAATTGCGCAATCTGCGGTAAGTGAGTGATCGCTATTACTTGTCCGCCATCGGCAACTTCTGCAAGGGCCTTACCGATGCAATTCGCTGTTTCACCTCCAATACCAGTATCGATCTCATCGAAAAGGAAGATGCTGATAGAGTCGTAAGCAGACAGGATCTGTCTCACACTTAGGAGAATCCGGGAGAGTTCTCCTCCGGAGGCAATATCTTTAATTTTAAAAAACCCCTCTCCAAGATTAGTCTCTGACATAAAGAAAGCTCGTGTTGAACCAGTCTCTGTGAACTCTGGTGTTTTCTCGACTTCCATTCTAATAGTCGCTCCTTGCATTTTCAGAAGACGTACGCGTTTTGTGAGTTCTTCTCCGAGTGATCTGGCGGCTTTGGCCCGTTTCTGGTGGAGATCAAGAGATTGCTTTGAAAGTTGTTTTTCGAGTGTAGAAAGCCTGCTGGTGGTTAGTCCAAGATTGACTTCAAGCTCCTCAAGCTGCTTCTTTTCTTTCAAGAACTCAACTTGATTCTGAAGAATGCTTTCCACAGTCCCACCGAATTTCTTTTTAAGTTTTTGATATGAATCGAGGCGCTCGAGAACACCTTCGAGTTCTTCCGGATCAAATTCAAAAGAGAGTTTTTTCTCAATCTCCTGTTCCAACATGGCCAGCTGATCAGTTGATTGTAGCAGAGTTTCCAGTTGCTTCTGAAACAGGTCCGCATTCCTTGAGAAAATAGATGTGAGCAGACGCATCTGTCCGTTGATGCCTGTCTGTCCCTCACCGCCTTCAAAGATTTCTTTGATCTGGAAACCAAGCTTCTGCGTTTTCTCAACGTTCATCATCAGGACCTTCTTCTTCAAGAGATCTTCTTCGTCCTGGGAGGAAGGGTTCAGTTTTTCGATCTCTTGAAGCTGATAGGTCAGATAGTCGAGACGCTGGTCTCGTAAATTTTTTGATTGTTCTAGTTCATGTTGTTCTTTGACGGCCTGACGGTATTCGCGGAGGACAAGTTGATAGGCCTGAACTTCCGCATGTAATTTGGCAAAGTGATCCAGCAGATGGAGCTGGTAGGCCTCAGACAAAAGCTTCTGGTTTTCAAACTGGCCGACGAGGTCTATGTACTTGCGTGCAAATTGAGTGAGGAAATTAACTGTGCAGGTAAAGTGATTGATGTAATTTTTCGTCGAGCCATTCTTATAAATAAGACGCTTGATGATGAGCTCATGACCCTCGATTGGATAGCCCTCCGATTCGAGGAATTTTTTGATTTCCGGATCTTCGCAGCGAAAGACAGCTTCTATCAATGAGAAGTCTGTTTCACGTCTCACAACTTTTTTATCTGCACGACCGCCGAGAATCAGCTGAAGAGCATCCAGGACAAGACTCTTGCCTGACCCAGTTTCACCAACAATCGCGTTGAAACCGGGTCTGAATTTTATCGTCTGATTCTTGAACGTGGCAAAATTCTGAATCTGGAGATTTTTTAAATAAAATTGTTCCATAGTGTGACCTCACTAGGGACCATGGTACGGCAAGTTTACGGAAAATCAATAAAAACGTATCTTATCCGTAGTTGAGCGAATTATTTTTCTGAAATGAACTTGTCCTTAAGTGTCTGAAAGAAAAGGCGCGAGGGGTTCTTAATGAGAAAAACTTTTTTCGGTCGTGACTCGTTAATGACTACCTCATCCTGATCATCTACGGCGACAGCGACCTGGCCATCTAGTGTGAGTGTGACAGCTGTGTGGTGTGGAGGAATGATTTTAAATTTTATCGGAAACGAGTCTGGGACGACAAACGGACGATGGTTGAGCGAATGCGGACAAATTGGTGTGAGAATGAGGGCCTTCACTTCCGGATGGACGATGGGACCTCCGGCGGCCATGGAATAGGCAGTGGAACCCATAGGGCTTGAAACAATAATACCGTCACCGGCAAGGTTGTAAATGTGTTCATCATGAGATTCTGCACGGAGGTAGATCATACGGGCGATGTCTGTTTTCCCAAGCACGGCATCGTTGAAGAAATAGTCCTTGAATTGAATCTTACCCTTTCGTTTTACGCATACATGATAGAGAAGTTTTTGTGTGACTTCATATTTTCCCTCAAGGATGTCTCCCAGAAGGTCAAAGTATTCGTGCTTGTTGAATTCCGTGATGAATCCAAGACGGCCAAGATTAATTCCGAGAACTGGAATCTTAGAATTGATTCTCCGGCAGACGCCAATCAAAGTCCCGTCTCCGCCGAGAGACAACATGATGTCTGGCTCGTTATGGAATTTTTTTTCTTCCAAAAACTGGAACCCCTCAGGAATTTTTTGTTTGAAGAATTTTTGGATTCGCTCTTTGTCCTCGGCGCGAAAGATAACAGTGCGCTTACGTCTTATGAGCCACGTACAGAGATTGGGCAAGAGATGATAAAAATCTGGCGTGGAGTTTGGCTTAAGCGTAATGGCCACATTTTTAATCATCGGCTTTTTCATATAGACTCCGTCATCAGGCGCATCGCCTGTTCGATATCATCAAAAGGCTTATTGAGCAGTCTGCACTGATAAGAAGTAGCGCGTGTCAGAACCTGCGGCGAATTATACGCCGTCATGATGACGAACTTTTCTCCGATCTCAGGACCAGAATATTTCTTCTTGGACTCTTCAATCACATCAAATCCGGAAATATCCTGGAGCATGAGATCGCAGATGATCCGGTCGTAGTTGTTTGTCATGATCATATCAATGGCGATCTTACCGCTGGCAGATACATCAACGCTGAATCCACGACGCTCAAAGAGTTTCTTCAAGGATTGCTGAATCAGAATTTCATCTTCAATTAAAAGGATCTTTTTCATAGAATGGGCAACGTTAAGCGAAAGTGCGCTCCTTCCTCACTATTATGATCCAAATATTCCAGATTTCCACCCATTTTGAGGGCGAGGTTCCGTGAGAGCACAAGTCCAAGACCGGTGCCCTGAGATTTCGTGGTGAAAAACGGCTTAAACAACTGTCCTACCTTGTTTTCCGGAATGCCTGTTCCATTGTCCACAATATCGATACTGATCAATTGATTAACCTTTTCACTGCGGATGGTGATCAAGGAGTTTCGCCGGCCCTTCATGGCCTGGGATGCATTCACAATGAGATTAAAGATAATCTGCACGACAAAGATCAACGGCACATTGAGAAGAGTCTCATCAGCATCTGCAACGTACTCTATGTTTTTTCTTACTTCTCTTGATTCGCTCTTCGACAGGACCATGGCCTCATCGATGAACTTTTTGAGGGCAACGGGTTTCGCCTCATTCTGAATTTGATAGAGGTTCGAGAAGTTTTCAATGATCACCTGACATCTGTTAACATTCTTTTCGATCTCTTTCATGATCTCGGAGCTGTCCTCGCTGACATCAAGTGTGGTGAATATCTGTGAACTCAGCTTAAGCCCGAAGAGCGGATTGCTGAGTTCGTGCCTCAAAGTATTTAAGAGCTCTCCTAATAGGGAGATGCGCTGAAAGTGAAAAAGATCGAATGCGTAATGGCGGAGCTCATCGCTGTCATACAAATCCAGGCTGAAGGGCCCCTGGATTTTTTTGTTGAAGAAGATGTCCTGATCCTGGAGCTCTGAACGATAAAGGTCATTCATGAACGAAGTTCCGGAGACACTGTCTTTCACCCGCAAAGGGAGTGGGAAATCCTTCAGGCAAATGCGAAGTTCGGCAATGCGCTGATCAGAAAATTCCTGGTCGATGAGTCTTTCAAAATGAGGCTGAAGCAGATCAATGCAGGTTTCATAGAGTTCAATCTCGGTATCGCTGTAATCAAGGAAGTCGTGTCTCGATGCAATCGCAATGAGAGAGTACTTCTTTGACGTCACATCTTTAGCAAGAAAACTTCCGTTGAATGGAATATTGATACGAGAAAAATTATCTGTGTGAAAAGATTTGATCTTCGCTTTTTTTACAGAATTAAAAAGAGTGTTGAAGTTACGGACCTCGATGAGACCGTTAACTTTCTCTGATCTCCACTGAGTACCGATGAAGGCTGCTTTCGTCTGGCCCTTGAGATGAAGGATAACGAGAGATGTCTGAAAGCTCTGGAGAAAGGGAACATCGAGAAGTTTTTCCAGAAGACCGCCAAGACTCACCGACTCGCTGGAAATGGCGTTGATCTTTTTGATCACTTCACCCCATAAATCTTTTTGGGCGAGTCCAGCTTCATGAGAAGCATTTGAGAAAAGTTTTTTCTCAAGCTGTTGAGTCGTTTTCAAATAGTGATCAAATACTTCCGTTTTATCCGGTGTTCGCTGTTCATACTTTTTGAAGCTTTCAAGTAGACCACGTACGTTTTTAAGGTAATAAGGAAAATCACAATGCTCACCATCCGGAAAGTTCACCCAAAGACGATCTTTCTTTTTGAGAAGTGCGAAGTGTGCGGTTGTAAGAGGACCTTCATTGAGAGGAAAAAGTGCGACTTCACCCAGCTCATTTTTAATGGCCTCATCTATGAAGATTGTCAGCTGTTGAGCAGGCGCTTGGTTTGGGGAATCAGGTCTATTTTCCACTGAGTTAAGTTATCTTTTAATTCGTACTTAATCAATTCTTCCAGGGCCACAGAATCGCCCTTTAACTGTGCCTGATTCATGGCCTTCATGACGAATAGAAGGTGGATGTGGGAACTCTTGAAATCGTTCATCGTTTTTTTCTTGAACTGCATTACGGCTTTTGAAAGAAGTGTGGTCAATTCAACGAACTGGCTGACCTGACGGGTGAGCTTCATGATGTCGTTGTTACGGTGATACTCCGAGTGGCCTTCGAACTGATTCATGGTCTGGATGCTGATGAGGATATCTGAGACGAATTCCTGAGCAAGTCCGGCGGTCTCCAGAAAGAACGATACTTTGTTTTCAAGAATTGGCGATGTCGTCCCTGACATTGTGCTCACTTCCATATGTTGTATAGATCAATGGTAAGTGATTTGGTCACAATGTCATAGAAAAAAGTTTATGTGCGGTATGCTGTAGGGGCAGTTACGTCTTGGCGAGAATCGTGGTGAAAAGCTCGTCAAGTGCCTTCAGGGCCTGGCCCTCTTCAGAGTATAAAAGAAGGCTGCTTTCAGATTGTTCCTTCAATGTATCACCTGCATTCTGGCCTTTGCGGATCCGGTAGAAATCAAGGATCGGACGAAGGAGAGAATGCGAATGTGCAATTGTTGCAAATGTTGAATCAATCTCCTGCAAGTTTTTCACATGTCCTGCAATCACTTCAGCGCGGGCGTTCGCACTTCTTGCTTCCTGATGAATGGTATCAATCGAACTTAAGGCATAGTCATGAAGTCTTGAAAGTTTTGCGAGGATATCCTGCAGCTCTTTTGTTTTCTCAACCTGCATGGGTGTGCAGCGATTGATATCAAGGTTGGCATCGCACATCGAGAGCAGGAAGTTCCAGAGAACAACGTAAGCCTGATAGACTGGATAGGCTTCGTCACCTTCGTTCATCGTTCGCATATAAGCGCCGAACAAATTGTCGTGGTCGATAGCGTATGTAGAGAACGCAAAGCTTTTTGGAATCGTGCCGTTATGAATGAGTTGGAGGATACCAAACGTCAGATCATCGGCCTTGAATGATTTTCCCTGAGAGGTCACCTGAAAATTTCCTTCATCGTAGGGAAGAAGATTAAATCCTGAGAAGTGACGTGAAAGGAAAATACCACGTGCGCCGCTATCACAAAGAGCAAGAGCTTCGAACGATGGAGGACCTATATAGAGAACGTGTGAAAGATCTTCAAGAACATCCATTTCAGAAAGTTCTTTAAACTGAACAAACGGATGTTGCTGGCTGATTTCGTGAATGAGTTTTTCCTGCTCTTCCGTCGGAAAAAGACCAGTGCTGGTGAATCCGAAAGCGATCGTGTTCACATGGCCTTTTCTTTTTTCATGATGAGGAACTCCGCGCACTCCGAGAATGTTGCGGTAAATGTCCTGTAAATGAAACGTAAGGAAAGGAGCTTGCGCCTTAAAGGTCAGAAGAAATGTCGACCACAAGTCAGGAACAATGAGTTCTCCATTTGTGCGGAGAGGTCCGTTCTTGTGGGTTGCTTTAATAAGTTGGTGGAGGTCCCAGGATTCTTCTTTAAGGGAAAGGTTAAAACTGAGATCAAAATCCTGCGCGAGACAATGGTCAACGTCAGTCGTGATACCGGGAACAGTCGGCAGTGCGATTCCCTGAATCTTTTCCAGTGCAGCAGGAGAAACAAGCACCGTGAGGTGAATGTCTTTCAAGGCTTTTTGTTCTTTCTCCAAAACTCTCAGAGTTTCATAGAGAAAGTATGCCTCGTCCTGCTGGATGACGATGACTTTTTTCATTTCACATCATTTAGGTTGTAGCCCTTGAGGCTTTCACCTTGACGATGAGTCTGCTCGAGATCTTTTTTAACTTCCAGTCTGTGTTCCTGAAGTTTCACGAGAAGTTTCTCATCTAGTTTTTTTATGTAATCAATCTGACGGCTGAATTCATCTTTCTGGTTTTCAGAAATCTGAGACCAGTCGATTTGTTTCGATATGCCATCAATAACCTGAAACAGACGCTCACGGTTCGAAGTGAAGGATTCCAGCTTCTCTTCTTCAACCGGGATGGCGATAAAGTTTTCAGTCATGACGACAGCTTTCAGAATAAATTCTGAGAAGAGCAGGGAGAGTTTCTCCATTACGCGCTCTTTGTAGAGCCGTTAGCTGCCTGTGTTTTGATTGATTTAATGGCTTCAGTCCAACCATCATACAGCGTGTTCAATACTCTCAAACAACCTTCAAGATGAGACTTCTCAATCTTGATATTTGCCTGCGTGCTTGAATAGAGGATGTAGTCATAGAGTGACGAAAGTTCTTTCGCAACATCTCCGCCTACTTCGAAATCGAGTGAGTTTGAAAGCTCCACAACGATGTCCTGCATTTTGCCGATGTATTCGCCTTTCTTGGCGAGGTTTTTCTGCTCAATTGCTTCGATAGCTTTCTTACAGTTTTTGATAGCAGCTTGATAGAGCATCAGCAGGATTTGTTCCTTACTTGCCGTCTCAACAGATGTCTTCTTGTATGCGCCTAGACCGTAGCTCATGGAATCCTCCTCCTTAAAAGAGTCGGGGCAATTAAACCCCGCTTAAATTTTATCATGCACAGTTGCGCAATCAAGGTGGGCAGAAATGACTTACTTATTTAGGCCTGAGGCGCTCCAGGCATTCCGGCGAGTCCGGCACCTTGACCTTTGATCCTAGAGATTGTCTCTTCTAGTCGGGCAAACTTCTGTTTGAGCATCTCTTCTTTCTTTTCAATCGTGCGCTGGCGGTTGGCAATCTGGCGGTCGATGATGCTGATGTTGCTCTGGAGACCAGATTTTCTTGAAGAGAGAACACCTGAAGGCTGGTTGAGGAGCTGGGCCGCTGTACTTTCGAGGTTGTCGATGAAGCCGTTAACCTTGCCGCCTTCCATTGAATACTTTCCTGTCAGGACCTGGGAAACAGAAACGTAATCTTTTGCGAGTGCTGCTTCGAACTTCGCCTGATCAAGTTGAATGAGACCGCTTCTCTGGAAGGTCACACCAATGTCACCCATACGCATAGGTCCACCGTCAGTCATAATCGGTGTAAAGAGTGCGGAGCGGATTTTCGATTCAATCGTCGTTAGTGTGAGATCCCCCCCGAGTGTACGTGAGGTATCAGTTTTTTCATCGAGTGAGTTTTGGTCCTTGATGAACTTGAGAACGTTGTTGATGTTATCGATGAGACTAGTAAACTTCCCGCCGATTTTCTCGATGTCCTCTGAAACCTGGAGATCGATTTCTTCGCCTGGTTTTGCTTTCTTCAGATCGATCGTCATTCCCGGAATGAGATCTGTCGCCTTGTTACTCGGAAGCTCCACATCGAAGCCGTCAAGTTTTACCTTGGCGTTTCTAGCAGCACGGTTTTCCTCGAAGAAGATATCGACTTCACCATCGACGAGATAGAGGTAAGGGAATTCTGCGTTCGCATGATCGCCTGTATCTTCCATCGATACGATGAGCTTGAAGGGCTCGTCGCCGCCTTTACCATCGTCGATTACGTTGGCCTTGAGACCGAGTTCTTTTTGTTC
Source organism: Bacteriovorax stolpii (assembly GCA_945883845.1). Classification (GTDB taxonomy): domain Bacteria; phylum Bdellovibrionota; class Bacteriovoracia; order Bacteriovoracales; family Bacteriovoracaceae; genus Peredibacter. The sequence goes on from CAMCYI010000008.1 coordinate 67,373, forward strand.
GTTGATGAGCTTCGCAATTCCCGTGAGGTTTGCGTGTTGCTCGTCGATGTAGATTTCTTTTGTCTCGCCATCCGGAAGAACGGCGCGGATGTAACCAACACCGACGTAAGTTTTATCCTTGTCCTCAACACCGTTTGTGATGGCAGAGGATTTCTGGGCGAGTTGTTCGACGGAGAGTGTGTGCTTGCCGGGCTCAGCAACGTTTTTATCAGCGGTCACAGCAATCTGATTGCTCTTGCCGGTATCAACTTTGATTTCGCGAAGTGATCTGGCGTTTTTGTTTTTGAGAAGTTCGCCACGCATGTTTTCAACCAGCGTTGAGAGCTGTGTGATGAGTGCCTTCTTATCTTCGATTTTACCTTTGCGCGCTTCCATCTGCTTCAACGGAATTTTCTCGGCCTCAACAATTTGCTGAACAATGTCCTTAGGCAGGCCTGAATTGATGGAGCCAAACGAGATCCCCAAATCTTTCCTCCGTGAAAGCTGAACAATGAGGGTCGGGAATTCATTCTGAAAACCCACTCTAAGATTATCATTTTGGATATTTGTCGCAAGCGGGTAAGAACTGCGCTACGATAGAAGAGGTGCCGAATGAAAGTGGATAAAAAAAGAGAGAAGGTGAACAACTTCCTCCTCTCTTTTTTGTAGTCTAAGGTTGCACTTCTATTTCTAAAAGATGCACTAAATTTATCGGGTATTATGGAAAGAACTTTAGAAAAAAACTCAAGTATTACATGGGAAAAAACCAAGTTCTTCTTAAATCGAGCCCTTACCTACTCTTCTTTCCTGCTTTTACCCGTGTGGATCCAGAAAACCGTCGAGCTTAACATTTTCGCCCAATCCATTCTGATGCTCTTTTACCTGATCTTTATAGCCAGCCAATGGTACTTCCTCGGCAAAGAGATCGATCACCGCCTGAAAATCTATTTCAGGGCCAATTCCAGCATCGACCGCATCCTTTATCGGGTCATCATCGGCTACGCCACTATGCTGGTGGTCTTTAACCTGATGTCCTTCATCCCGGATTCCATCGTCCGCCACTTCTTCTGGGGTTTCTTTGTGGTCGTGGGACTGTTCTATTCCTGGCCGACCCGTGGAAAGATCATCGAAGAATCGGTGAGCACGCAGTTCACCGAATACAAGTACCTCGACTCGTTTGAGAAAACCGTTCTCTTCCTCACGGTGGCGATGTTCTTCACCAGCATGCCGAGTTTTCCGTTCATGAGTAACCTTGAAACCTTCAAGCTTCTGGTGGATCCGGAAGAGAAGATGAATGGCCAGTTGTGGAATTATCTCTACATGAACTTCTATCCGTTCAGAAGATTTCCGCATCTGATTAATCTCGGCTGGAGCATGCACCTGTACTTTGTATCGCTTGGACTTTACGTCCTCGCTTTCTACGGGATCCTTCGGTTTTTCATCTCACGAAGGCTCTCGATCCTGGGCCTTTTCGCTCTCATTTCGACCTGGTCGATCGCGATCTTCCTCAAAAAAGATGTCTACGCATGTGCGACGACTTCGTTCTCAGTATTGTGGGTCTGGGCCATTTTATGGTGTGTGAAAAGTTCGACGTACAGATCAGGACTGATGTTCGGGCTGCTCTGTTACGTTGGTGTGGTGATGAATTACAATTTTGTATTTCTCTATCCGATTGGCCTCGGACTTCTTTATTTCTTCTACCTTAAAGACAGCACTGACTGGTACCGCACTCAGTTTGTTAAATACACCACTCTCGGATTATTTCTCATCGCCGTCACACTGATCACGAACGTCGACCTGCGCTTCTCCGAAGAGGCCCTCACGTTCCAGCAGCTCCGGCACTATTACTCGAGCCTTCTGAATAGGAAAGCATTTTACGCTCTCTCCGTGATCGGTGCTATTTCCCTGATCTGGATGATGATTGCACCCAAGAGTCGCTTCTTCAGAACACTCACGATCGACATCAATCGCCTCAAGGAACTCACTGTTCTCGCTTTATGCGTTCTTCTTGTCAGCCTGTTCGCCGATAAAGATCTCACACAGAGTTTTGGTCTTCTCTGGTTTGTGGTTTTCCTGTGCATTCTTCCGCTCGAGTGGATCTTTCAATCCATCTCGAGGCTTCGTTCGCGCCGGAATTTTATCTACATGATCTACGTGATGGTGTGCTTGCTAGATTCGCACTTTGAAGGGCGCATTCGCATCCTCTACAACTTCTACCAGTCGCCGCCGGATGTGATTGAGATTCTCAAACGCTGACCGGCAAAACTTGACCATTTTCATCGTTGGTTTCGCGTTAAGATCATAAATTTACTGACATCCTGAAGATTGCTGTTTCATCCAATCAGGCTTTGGCGATAAAATATATGTAAGAGAAGAGGGGAATGATTCCCGCTCATCGGATCAAGGAGGACTTTTGTACAAGGCACCCTTAACCGCTTCTGTTTTCAAAGATTTCTCTTCCAGCTATCAGCACTACACGTCTCAGTCACACAGCGATTCCACAACAGATCAGCCTTTCGTTTACGTCGATGCTCAGGGAGTGAAAATTCTCACAAATCTCGTCGATGACCAGGACTCCACGCCGGAGGGAGTGTTCGCACTTTCTGTGGCGCAGGATGGTTGGGTACAAATGCTGGCCATGTACGAAGCGGGTTAACAAATTTGGTGGAGAACTTGCTTGTCAAGGATCTGACAAAAAAAAAAATGAAGGGGAACTGATAGTTCCCCTTTTTTATGTAGCTGATATTAGAATCTAGAAGTGAGTTAACTCGCACTGTAAGTCAAAGACACAAATAAAAACTCTTGTGGATAACCGGGACGTAATTGTGGATAGAAATGTGAAACGGGCCCAAAATTTAGCTGACTTTTTAAAAAGCCATGTAGAAAGCCTTAACAATCTCTTCACACTTTCTACAAAACCAACCATTACTTACAAGGCTGACAGTTCTCCAGTTACCTCTCTTGATCTCGCTTTATCGGAGTACATAGAGAAGCTTTTTAGTCAGTCATTTCCACTCATCACATTCTACTCGGAAGAGAAGTTTTCAGAGTGGAAATTCCCACTTCTCGCTCTTGATCCACTTGATGGAACCAGAGAATACATAGAAGGAAATCCGGAGTGGGCCATCTCCCTTGGAGTATTTCAGTCTGAGACATTTGAAGGAGAAGGTTGGGTTTATAATCCTGCCAAAAATGAGCTTTTCTCAGAGGGAAAAGTGCAGGATTTCCAACCGAAAAAAACTTATCGTGGAGAAGTCTCAAAGAGTGAGTGGAAAAAAGGCGTTTTTAAAAATCGTGCGACTGAGAAATTTGAAATTCATCCCGTCGGAAGTATTGCTTACAAACTCGGAAGACTTTCACATCATCAATGTGATTTCGTTGTCAGTCTCTTTCCAAAAAATATCTGGGATATCGCAGGTGGAACATTGCTCTGTCAGCAAGCAGGTTTCAAATTCTATTCAAAAGGTGTTGAGGTCACTTCGGTGAAGCCGCTTTACGAGCCACCTTTGGTTTGGTGTCACCCTTCGCTTTTACCTGAGCTTTCAAAGATTTATTCTTAGATTCACAAATATCTTTTAGTACGCACAAGTCACACTGTGGACGTCTCGCAATACAGGTTCTTCTTCCAAGAAAAATGAGCAAGTGAGAAAGATCTGTCCATGCTTCATTGGGAAACAGTTTCATCAGGTCCACTTCAACTTTTGCCGGATCAGTCTGTTTTGTAAGTCCAAGAAGATGGGCCGTCCTTTTCACGTGAGTATCAACAACGATGCCGGTATTGATGTTGAATGCGTTTCCTAAAACAACGTTCGCGGTTTTTCTTCCCACACCAGCAAGTTCGGAGAGTTCTTCCACAGTCTTCGGAACTTCGCCGTTGTGATCACTCACAAGACTTTGAGCACAGGAAATAAGGCTCTTACTTTTATTGCGAAAAAAGTTGATAGACTTGATGGCCTCTTCAACGTCAGGGAGTTTTGCTTTTGCGAGACTCTGAGGAGTGGGATATTTTTTAAAAAGAGCAGGGGTAACCATGTTGACCCGGACATCAGTGCACTGAGCGGAAAGGATCGTCGCTACCAGGAGCTCATAGGCATTCGAATGGTTAAGTTCGCAGTGGGCATCCGGATAGAGCTTCTTTAATCGCTTAAAGACTTCAAGGGCCCGGTCATTGTTTTTCATGCTCTGAATTCTATCAAAATTGGCCTGTTTGCACAAAGCTTGCTAGAGAAAGATATGGGAAATTTTAAAGTCAAAGACCACTATTTTGATAAGGCGAAAAAAGAGAACTATCTCGCGCGCAGTATCTATAAGCTGGAAGAGATTGATGAAAAATATAAGGTCCTGAAGCCTGGCATGCAGGTCGTTGACCTGGGTTATTATCCCGGCTCATGGACTCAATATACGAGCAAGATCATCGGCGACAAAGGACTCGTGATCGGAATCGACATCCAGGAAGTTAATAAAAAATTATCAGGTGTGAATAACATCAGAATTTACCAGAAAGATATTTTTGATATCCACGATCTCACCCAGCTTGGAATTGAATCCCAGTTCGATGTTGTCTTGTCAGACATGGCACCGAGCACAACCGGCATGAAGTCTCTTGATCAGGATCGTAGCTTAAATCTTGTTGAGTCAGTCTTTGAGCTTCTCCCCCGATTTCTCAAAAAGGGCGGAAATTTTGTGATCAAAGTTTTTGACTCTCAACATGCGCAAAATTATCTCAAAGAACAAAAAAATCTTTTTAACGAATTCCATTACTTGAAGCCAAAATCTACTCGAAGTGTCAGTAAAGAATTTTTTGTCATTGGAAAGAACTTTAAGGCATAATGTTTCAATGGTTTTCAAGGATTTAAACCGCAAAGCTCTCATTTGCCTGGGCCTCATTTCAATGGTCAGCGTACCTGCGTTCGGGAACCTGAACTTCATTAAAGATAATACCCTATTTTTATCACCCGCCTCCATAGCTGCACCGTCTGAAGATTCGAACGTTTCCAATGAGTGGAACCAGATTCTCAAACAGCACCAGAGCTGGACAGACCAGGTGGATTACGACAGTTCACGTTACCATGTGAATTACTCGTTCAATGATGAACTTGAAGGCTTCATTAAAAAGCAACTCGCCCTTTACCGCCCTGACTATACGTCTGTGGTGGTGATGGATAATGAGAATGGCCAGGTTCTCGCTGCTGTGGATTACGCCCGTCAGAAGAATGTTTATGGCCGCGACATCTCTTTCAGTAACTCTCATCCCTCGGCATCTATCTTTAAAGTCATCACAGCTGCTGATCTTTTAGAGAATACTCATATTAAGACTGACACTGAGTTTCATTTTACCGGCCGCTCGACGACACTTTATCGTCACCAGCTGAAAATTCCGACGGATCACCGCTGGGTACGCAGGCTCGATCTTCAGAAAGCTTTCGCGACATCGAATAATGTTATCTTTGGTCGTACGGCGATTGAAAATCTCACTCCTGCTGGTCTCAAGAAGATGGCGGAGAAATTCGGCTTCAATAAAAAACTTGTTGAAGGTGTGAATCTTCCACCCTCAGTATTTGTCATGGCACAGGATCAGTACAACCTCGCGGAACTTTCTTCAGGTCTGAATACGACGACCATGATGAGCCCGGTTCATGGAGCTGTCATTGCTTCGGTTATTGCAAACGGTGGTGTTCTTCGCCACCCGGTTGTCATCAAGTCTCTCGAAGGCTTGAGTGATAAGAAATTGATCTATCCTCCATTAAAAAAAGATGAGCAAGTTCTGACTCCCCAGTCAGCTGATGATATGAGAACGCTTTTCATGGCAACGATCACTGAAGGAACAGCCCGTTCTTCTTTCCGTCGTAGCCAGTATCTTCTGAACAAGCTTGAAATCGGCGGTAAAACCGGAAGCATCACTGGTGGTGAGCCTCATGGGAAACGCGACTGGTTTGTGAGTTACGCTAAATCAATTGAAGAAAAAAACGATAAAGGGATTTCGATCTGCGTGATGATCGTGAATCAGAAAAAGTGGTACATCAAGTCTCCACTTCTCGCGAAAAACATCATGGAGTTTTACTACTCCACGCTCTATCCCCTGAAGAAATAAAAAGGAAAAGTCATGGATCAGAATTCACCTCCGGAGAACATCGATAAAGTTGAGCCTTCAGTCGACGCATCGGTGAGCGCAGCTCCTTTGATCAGTAAGAAGGACAAGTTCGTCAAAGAGGCCAAGTCTTTTGTTATTATCATCCTTTCTGTTCTTGCATTCCGTTCGGTACTCTTCGAGCCTTTCAAGATTCCTTCGGGCTCAATGATCCCGACACTCCTGATTGGTGACTTCATTCTCGTGAATAAATTTTCTTACGGATTCAAGGTTCCGTTCAGTGACTGGTTCACTGATCCGGTTTACGTGACAGGCCCGGCAGCTCCAGAAAGAGGGGATGTCATCGTTTTCAAATACCCGAAAGACACGAACCTCAATTACATCAAGCGTGTGATTGGTCTTCCCGGTGACACGATTGAAGTGATCGACAAAGTTGTTTACGTGAACAACAAGCCGATCGAGACGAAAGACATTGATGGCAAAGAAATTCTCGACGATATGGATGAGCGCTACAAGTCTTATCAGTTCCGTTTCATGGAAACAAAAACCGGCACTGCGACTCATACAACTCAGGTTGATATGGGGAATGATTATTTCGCTAACTACTACAAATTCACTGTTCCGAAGGATAACTACTTCGTGATGGGTGATAACCGCGACTTCTCCGCAGATTCCCGCCGATGGGGAACTGTTCCTTTTGGGCATATCAAAGGGAAGGCGATCTTCGTTTGGTTCTCTCTTTCGGTTCCATGGCCATGGAGTGAAGACGAGCAGGAATCATGGAAGTTCCGTCCATGGAGAATCGGGAAAATCATCCATTAATTTGTCGGAGAGAGATCTGTGAATAAAATCATCCGATCTCCCTGGCTCCTGTTTGGAACGTTCTTCCTCCTGACATTCTTCACTTATTACCCTGTCATCAGTGCCCATCGAAGGGTCGATGCGGACGCACAGATCATTCTGCCGCTTCTCGATAGCTGGGATAATCCTGTGACTTACATCCTGGACCTATTGTCTTTCAAGACGATCGATTTGCAGCCCATCAGGGACCTCTCTCTCGTCATTGATCAGTTTTTTTACGCTCACCTTAACACGAATACGTTTGCGTTTCAGAATGCCCTCATCTGGGGTCTCTGTTGTTTCCTTGTGTTTCGGTTACTCAGATCTTTGTTTCCGGAAACTGATGAGAGAAAACTCTATCTCTGCGTCGTAGCGTTTACCGTCTATCCATTGTTCAGTTCAACCATCCCTTGGGGAATGGCCCGCAAGCATCTTCTATCGATGTGTTTTATCCTGTTGGCAACATGCAAGCTCACGGGCGCCGGATCCGCACTGACAAAAAAAGAGAAAGGCTTCATCATCTCGTCCTTTTTCTTAGCTATGTTATCCCAGCCGATTTCACTCTTCTGGCCGGTGTGGGCATGGTTTTACGTAAAGCGATCGCGGCCCGATCTGATCAAATCTTTCAATCAGATCTTACCGGTACTCATCTTTATCCTGATTGTTATCGGACTAGTAAATTTCTTTTACTATGAGATGAGTCCAGTGTTCCTGAAAAATTTCCCTAAGAAAACGAGCACGCCATTTTATTTCGGCGGCCAGCTTTTGGCAGTGGGGCACTATTTTACGACATTGGTCGCACCGTATTTTCTGTCGTTCTACTATACTCTCGGTCATTGGACCACTCTCACCGGTATAGTGCTGCTGGTTTTCGCTGGATACTTCCACTATAAGTATAACGAGCGAAAAATGGATCTCTGGTTCGGCTTCATGCTCTTCCCGTTGATAACGATCCTGCAGAGTCCTCAGATTATCTACGACACCTACTTACTCATTCCTGCCGTTGGATGTTTAGTGCTCATCATTCATTCTTTGCGAAACGTCAGCTGGAAGACGTTTCAGATTTCAGCTTCCATCCTCATCCCTCTCTGGATGTCTGTGACATTTATAACATCACAGCGATGGCTATCCATGGCCTCGTTGACGAAGGAGAGTTTTGACAACGTCCCTGATTGCATCACGGCGATGGTTCATGTGAGAACTCAGTATGAAAAAGGATTAGCCCCTGCTCCGGAAACATTGAAATACGTGCGGGACTATCAGTGTGTGAAGCAGAACATTCAGACGGATTCTAAACTGAACGAAGCTAAACTCATTCAGTCCCAGATAATGTTTTACGATGACAAGCTGCCGCTGGATTGGCGCCTCAATGTTCTCAGGGAAGGAATGAAGACCCGTCACTTCCAGGCGAATATTTATTACACGGCCCTTCTCATTAAGACCAAGAAAGGAAATGAAATTTCACAACCTCTCGGGGAGCTCGTCCAGAACCTGAAACTGACTCCCAATAAAGTTTACGATTTTATTCTTGAGACTACGGTGCTCACGTACTGCCGGAAGACGGGAAACACTGAATGTGTTGAAGCTGTAGTACCGTTCACTCAGAAAAGTGACGTTCCCTATTACTGATCAGGCTTTCAGGATAATCTTTGTTTCTCCATCATTTCCCGATTCTGATACAGCCATTACAAAATCTTTGGAGGTCTTGAGATACTGACGGAGCCAGTTTTTAAGAGTTCCATCTCCATGACCATGAATGACGTTGAGATAGGGGACATCACCACGCAGGAGATCCCCGAGAGCTCTGTCTACGAGGTTTTGAAACTCCGAGAGTCTCATGCCCCGGGTATCGTATTCGAGATCGGCATCTGTGCTTTTCTGGAAGCTGACACTAACCTGGGCGCGGAGAGGAGCCTTGTTGGATGGCCCGAGAGTCGATACCGGAACTGTGAACTTTATCGGTCCTTTGCCTATAGTGACTTCAGATTTTCTTTTATCGACGTGAACGACTGAGAATTCTTTTTTGAGAGCGAAAGAATAGACCTGGTCACCCGTCCGAAGGTCGCCGATACTGACCGTGCCTTCAGGATGCTCGTCGGATTCTTCTGGCTCCGGAGCAATGCCTGCAAGTTTATTGACGCGATCTTTGAGCGCATGTGCCCGGTCATCGATCTTACGCACCTTTTGGATTTCATTTCGTTTTGCCTCTTCGACCAGGGTTCTCGCTTCCTGGACGATTTTATCGATTTCCTTTCTCGCCAGTGCAAGTTCATCATTCATTTTCAGATTGAGAATACCTTCCATCGCCCCTTTTTGGTTTTTCAATTCCACTTCCCGTCTGTGATTTGCATTCAGGAGCTGGTCGAGCTCAATCTGCTTCTGGGAAACTTTCTGAAGGAGAGTTTCGTAGCTGATGTTCTTGGAATTCATGCGGCCAAGGGCCCGGTCAGGGACATCTTTAACTTCAGGATGATTTTTTGCGAGGATGCGAAAAACATCAATGGCCATGGAGCTCCCGGGCGTTCCCCATTGGATTTTGTAGGTCGGTCTCATTTCCTTTGTGTCGAATCCGACGTGCGCAGAAGTATAATGTGCGTCCTGATGGATCAGGGTCTTGAACATCTGATGGTGAGTGGAAACAATGATGTGACATCCGGCTTTTTTATGAAGCTCGTCGAAATACGCCATGGAGAGAGCCGAAGCCTCGTCAGAAGAAGTTGAATTAAATATTTCATCTATGAGGATGAGGTTCGTCGGGAGGATATTTTCCAGCAGGTCTATGTAGTTCTTCACTTCCCCGGAAAATGAACTGAGGCCCGTCTGTAAATCCTGAAGGTCATTTCCGAAATAAAAAATTCCTTCATACGGATACATTTCCGCATCGTTCGAAGGGACAAAAAACCCATGGTAAAAAAGGAGATAAGAAAGCGCGATAGATTTCAGGAAGACGGTTTTCCCTCCGGTATTGGGCCCGGAGATGACAATCCCATAACTTTCCTTCGTGCAGTCGGCACTGTTTTTTACTGCATTTTTAATTAATGGATGGGAGAGCTGGGAAAAACGAAACCCGGGTTTTTCACGGATGCGCGGAGCCTGGAGTTTATAATCAAGGGCGAAGAGAGACTTCGCGAGATAGAAATCCATCCTGAGCATTAGACTGTGAACGGCATGATTTAATGACGAATAGGCGGCCAGATCGTTTGAAAATTTAATCGTGAGCTTATTGATGATCTCGTCGATCTTTGCAATCATTTCCAGCCTGCGGTTACATGCTTCTCGGACTTCAAATAACTCTACAAATAACGTCTGTCCCGAGTCTGACCTTGAGACAATTAATCCCAGTTCTGATCGATAAGAGTCTGACCTGACTGGCACAACGTATCTTTCGTAATGAACGTCGTAGCTGTTGTACTGAAGAATTTTCTGGTGGGCCGGTTGATTGATCCATTCCTGGATAGACTTGCGGATTCTCTCTTCGAGCTCGCGGAGTCTTTTTGTGAGCTCCGCAAGTTCCGCGTGCCGTTCAAAATGAACCTCGCCAGTGTCATCGACCAGATGGCGGAACTCTCTCAGAAATTTCCTCTGGAGGACCTGGAAATCGAGTTCGTTTAATTGTTCAAACTCGGGAATTTTAAAATTCGCCATGTTCTGCTTGATGAAAATGGCTGACTCCAGCATCACGGCCACTTTATTCAGTTCCGCGAAATTCAGGACACCTTCTTTAGACAAGTGCTGGATAAATCGGTTGAGAGAGGAATCCTGAGGGAGCCGCGCCAGAAGACTTTTAAAAACCTGCCGGTATTCGTCTTTAAACTCCCGCAGATAAAGATCGGTCAGGGAGAATTCAGATGCTAATTCTCCCATGGAGTGTGAAAATAGACGTGACGTGAGCTCGGCTTTGTTTGATTCAAAATATGCGAATTGAGCGATGATCCGGCTTAAAACATCCCACTCGACCTGAGAGTGGTGCACAGAATGCTGCTGAGAAATGAGATTGATGGTCATATGATCCAATATTATCTTGATTTAGAAACCCAGGTCAAAGCACTCCAGGATAAAAGACTGGAAGGCGGACAGATCCAGAAAATTTACAGTACCGCGTGGTATTTGTCTCTTGCTGTACGGACTCCCGGAAAAACCTGGCAAGTCTATCTGGGTAGGGGAAATGGTCAGGAAGGGCTCTGGCTCCATGATGACCCGCCGATCAGCGCACTCAGGAAAAAAGACAATTTCCTCGAGTACTTTCGCCATCACTTGAGTTCATGCACCTTCATTGGTGTTGAACTCGATCGCTTTGATCGCATTCTACAGATCTCTTATCAGAAATTCGGCCGCAAGCAGGACCTTCTTCTCTTCTGGAAGGCCCGCAAACTTTATTTCGTTCACCATTATCAGGAACAGCCTGAAGCACCTTTCAGATTGCTTCTCAGCTGGAGGGGCAAAGCGCAGATTCTGCAGGGAGAGATGACTGATCTTTTTAGCTGTTTTGACGAAGTGGGAAGAAACAAGGAGATGAATCACGACTTCAAGAGCCGCCAGTTTCAGATGATGGATGAACTCTTGCAGATTGAACTGAAAGCATCTGAACTCAAAACATTGGGATCAAATCCGGGCTATCTTCAGAGGAAAAAAGACAATATTGAAGATGATCTTCGCCGGGCCCAGCAATGGAAAAAACTCCAGGGTCTTCTTGATCAGGGTCATGAACTTAATATGTATGAACTCAAAGTTGATGATCAAAAGATCAAGTTTGAAGGGGAACTTAACCCGTACGAAAGACGTGATCTTGTCTTCCAGAAAATTAAAAAATTAAAACGTGGCGAAAATATTCTTACTGAACGCCTTGAATCTGTGAACTCGCTGTTGACCGGGAAAAGCATTGAAGAGAAAGTGATTTCAACCTTACCCCTTAGTAAACCGGTATGGGGCAAGGAAGTATTGAATGAAAATCTGGTATCAAAAAAAGAAGAGGCCAGTGACTACCGGACGTTCAGCTTCGAAGGTTTTCAGGTCGGTGTAGGGATGTCTGCTCAGGGAAATGATCAACTCAGAAATAAATGGTCTCACAAAGAAGACTATTGGATGCACCTTGATGGCCTGAAAAGTTCGCACGTCATTATCAAACTCCCTTCTGGAAAAATACCTGAGGCAGAGGTCCTGAATACTGCAGCTTCAATACTTGCCCATTTTTCTCACTTTTCCGCTGATTGGATCCCCGTCATTTATACGCAGGTGAAAAATTTGAAGGGTGTGACGGGTGCCGCAGGTATGGTAATATATAAAAAGGAAAAACATCTTCGTTGTCCCCGATTAACTACAGGACCATGGATCTAACATGCTCAAAAATTTAACTTTGCTTGGACTTTTATTTTCTACGAGCATGACATTCGCGGATGCTCTGACTTCAATCAAACTTTTCGATGCTAAAGTGTATACCCTGAAAAATAAAGGGATGAAGGATATTGTCGTTGATATCGTCAGCACGAAATTGAATCAGCAAATTAATAATCAGGGTACATTTGGAAACGTAAATAATCTTATCTTTAGAGTTTATTGGACGCTCGTTCCTGAAAGATTTGACATTGAAGTATTGGGTCTTCCTGAAGGTTTTCGGGAATTGAAAGAAGAACTTAAAATAAGTGTTAGCTCACTGGTCGAAAATATTCTTCCACCTCCGACAGATAAAAAGTTCAGTACCTACAAATTTTCTGAACTTCCAAATAATCAGTTCAAGGCCCAAGACACGAGTGGCGTAGCTGATATTCCAACTTTTCTTCTCAAGTTTGACGCACAAAATCGGCTAGTGGAGATCATTGGGCAAAAACCAGTAGGGTCTTTTGTTGTATCGCCGGTCTATGAAAAAGATTCATTTTCAGACGGGAAATGGGTTTTGAAAAAGCAAGTGACGAAAGCTCAGGAGAATGGCCAGGATGTCACTTCTGTTAAAACGATCATCTATGGTACACAAAATGGAGTGACTGTTCCGAAGGGAGTAACGATCAGTACTGATCAAACTTTCTCTCGTCCGGAGATGAAGCCAGTTAGTTTTACGGAGACGATCGAGTTTAAAAATTACAAACTCAACACCGGCGAAGCGATGAAACATTTCATGAAAGATGCTCCGGTTCCCTAGTAGCAGACTGAAATACTCCACAGCTATTTTATTCATCTGATTCATTCTTTGTTCAATGCCTTCAAGAGGTTATAATAATCTCATACAAATGAAGGTGAATCGTGCGGACACTTGCCCTGGCGAAATCTGGTTTGAACAAACTTCGCTCACATTCTCGGGAATTGAAATCGTCTGATCTCGAGGATTCTATTCGTTCGTTGACTCCCGGAGAGTGGTGTCTTTTTCAGACAACTTCAGATCCTGAAAGATGGATGGGATTTGCAAATCCACTGATCGAAGAAAAATTTACAAGTGTTTATGTTCTGAAATCTTTCAGCGGAACTTCTTCAATATCTCCAGCAGACTATATCAAAGATTCCCTTGAGAAAGCTTACAACAAAAGAATGCGCTTTCATGATTATAAGAATGGATGCCGTTTAGTTTATGGCCTCAGTGATGGTTTGCCGGGCCTTATTGTCGATTCATTTAAAAATGCCTGCGTGATTCAGATCAATACAGCTGGTCTTGATCAGCATCGAGAATTCATCAAAGCTGAAGTGGCACGCCTTAGTGGGAAAACTTCTTATCTCCTCGATAATGATAAATATCGTAGCAAAGAATCATTACCAAATTACAGCAAGGATATACTTCCGGATCTCGAAATTGAAGAGAACGGTATTTTATTTTCACTCCGCTCTGAGATTGTTCAGAAAGTCGGTTTTTATTATGATCATCGTGAGAATCGGCGTCAGCTCATGCTGCTTCTTGAAAGAATGAACAAGTTTAAGCATGGAGTAGATTTATTCTGTTACGCCGGTGCCTGGGGTCTCAGTGCTCTCAAGGGCGGCACTGCAAGAATGGATTTCGTAGACCAGGGTGATCTGTCTCATGAAGTGAAAACAGGCCTTGAGAAAAATGGCGTTATCGACAGGGGCTCGTTTTATCGTTCTGATGTCTTTAAATTCCTCGATCAGAAAATTTCCGATGGTACTAAATTCGATCTGCTCCTATGCGATCCACCAGCTTTTGCAAAAAGTCTTTCCCAGAAAAAAGAAGCTCTCGAAGGTTACAGCAAACTTCATCGAAAGGTATTCAAGGTTGCAGGCGAGAAAGCACTGATTGCTTTTTCTTCATGTACTCATTACGTCGATCACCAGGAATTCCAGAAAAATATCCTGGATGCTGCTCAGAAAGAAAATAAAAAAATTCAACTCCTCTATTGCGGATTGCAAGGGTGGGATCATCCTGTGTCTTCATTGGAAGAGAAATCAAATTACATAAAAAGTTATTTTTACCTAATGGAGTCTTAGTTATGGTACTGCAAGAAAAAATTCAGATGATTCTCAAAGAGGCCCGCACTAACATATTTGGTCAGGATGAACTCCTTGAGTCGATCATCGCTGCTCTCGTATGTGAGGGACATCTTTTAATTGAAGGACTTCCTGGTCTCGGAAAAACTCTCAGTGTATCCGTCATGAGTAAGCTCTGTGATCTTCAGTTTCAGCGAATTCAGTTTACACCAGATCTTCTTCCCTCTGATCTTATCGGAACAATGGTGTTCAACCAGATGAAGCAGGAATTTTCAACGAAGTTCGGCCCTGTGTTCACTCAACTAGTTCTAGCTGATGAGATCAATCGCGCGCCTGCTAAAGTTCAGGCAGCACTCCTTGAGGCCATGGCCGAAAAGCAAGTGACCATTGGAGATAAGTCTCACAAGCTGCCTAGTCCATTTGTTGTTCTTGCGACTCAGAACCCGATTGAGCAGGAAGGAACTTATAATCTTCCTGAAGCTCAGCTAGATCGCTTCATGATGAAGATTTCTGTTGATTACCCTGATTTTGAGGCTGAAAAAAGTATTCTCGGGCTGAAGCATTCACAAACGGATCTAAAGCCAGTTCTTAACCAGAATGATCTTTTCGCTCTTAAAGAGAAGGTTGAAGCAGTCTATGTCGATGAAAAAATCAAAGACATGATTATCCGTATGGTTCATGCTACCAGACCCGGTAGTAAATTTTTCTCAAAAAAATATGACGGTGCCATCACTGCTGGAGCTTCACCACGTGCTTCCATCTGGCTTTATAAAATCGGAAAATTTAAGGCCTTCATGGATAATAAGGATTTTGTTACCCCTGAACATATCCTTTCAGTTATTCCATCTGTTCTCGGTCACCGCGTGATTCCGTCTTACGAAGCGCAGATCGATAAATTAAATACAAGAAACCTTGTTACTGCGATTGCCGCCAGTGTTGTTTAATGAACCTTAAAGAAATTGAGCGGATCGTCCGCACAATACAGACTCATATCTTTAAGAACTCAAATGCTTACTCTTCGGGCATGCTGAAGTCGCATTTCCGTGGCTCCGGTCTCCAGTTTCGTGAACATCAGGTCTATGTACCTGGTGATGATGTCCGATTCATTGACTGGAAATTATCGGCCAGGTCAACTAACGTTTACGTGAAAACTTTTGAAGAAGAAAGAAACGTTGAAATCGTCATCATGATTGATCTCTCTCACTCCTTGTTTTACGGATATGAAGGAGTTTCAAAACTTCAGGCCATGATCGAGATTGTCGCCTTGCTTTACATCCTTGCGGGACAAACCCACGATCTCGTTCGAACTGTTATCTGGGGAGATAAAACATATAATCTCCCTCCGAAAAAAGGACAGGAAGGATTAACACTCTTCATCTCAGTTATGGAAAAAATGGGTATGCTCGATACCGATGGCAAAGTCATTCTCAGACAAGACCGGATTATCAACACTCATACAGAAGAAATGAAAATAGCTCAGATGAAAGCTTTTCTCGCCAAGAGAAAAGAGGTGATCTATCTCGGAGATCTGAGCCTAGTTAAAAAACATAATATATGGGAAAAAATCCTGGATAAAAAGAACATGCATTGCTTCCGCATATTCTCACCAGTGGATAAGAACGTAGCAGTTCCATTTCTTTTTAAAGCAAGGAATCCATCTACGGGCAAAGGTACTGTTACTGAGCTTAAAGGTAAAGTTGAGGAGCCTCTATTCAAAAAAGAGCGTTACAAGGAAATTGGAGTCCAGGAACGATATCTTGAGAAGTTTGTAAGGGAGATGGTTTGAACCCACGATTTCTTATTCTCCTTATACTTTTCTTCACTCAAGGCCTCTTAGCTCAGGTGTCGATGAAGATTAAGTTTCCTGTTGAGCAGGTTTCAACAGGCGAGCTTCTTAAAGTTGAGGTCGTCCTTGATTCTGCATCGGCTCAGGCACTGCCCATTCAGTCTCTCAAGGGTGAAACAATCGCTGATTATATTTATATACAGTACTTCTCTCCTCTTATCCGTCGCGAAGGGAGTGATAACTTTACGGCCGATGCTGAAATTGTGCTTATCAGAAAACCTGAATCGAATCAGGTTCAGACGACATTTAAAGGTCTGCCCCTCTTCATAGGCTGGGATAACGTTGAAATTGTCGCTGTGGATACGCCACCCGATTATGTTTTTGAAACTTTCACGATTCCAACCCCATTGAACATTCTTCGGTGGATACTTGCTGCGATTCTTGTCGCATTAGCTAGTTGGGGTGCCTGGATTCTCCTCAGGAAAATCCGCACGAAGAAAAATGAAAAGCAGCGGCTTAAAGATCTTAAATCTCGACTGACTTCGGCCAAAGATTATCACGGAGTCGTTGAGATCTGGAAAAGTAAGCATTCATTTCTCAAGGATTTCCCTTTTCTGGAGAGTTCCTTCAGCAATCTGGAAACTGTTCTCTTCCGCTTTCAGTTCAAGCCTAAGCGAACGATGGAAGAAGAGTTTAAGGTAATGGATGCCTACCGCACTTTTGTCAAAGAATCAGAAGGAGGGTTAAGTGGAATTTAAGTATCCGCTCCTTCTCTGGATAGGTGTTCTTGCTGGATTACTATGGACTCTGGATTTCTGGAAAGTATTCATGAGGAGTCAGTTGTATTTTCCGCATCAGCAAGTTGCGATCTCCGCATGGAAGAAAATTTCTCGGTTCATTCTTTTTGGAATGGGAGTCGCAGGTTGGGGCTATCTGAGTTATGCTCTCATGCAGCCGCGTATCCCTCACAAATATTCCCCTAGTAGCATTGAAGTTAATGACATTGTTCTTTGTATCGACGTCTCACGTTCTATGCTTGCTGAAGATATTCGCCCGAATCGACTCGAGGTCGCGAAAGAAAAAATCAGGGAATTCGTGCGAATGCGTCCGACTGACCGGATTGCTGTCGTCATTTTCTCTGAAAAAGTTTTTACCCTTCTTCCTCTGACAACTGATCCTTCACTGGTTGATCAGGTGTTGTCAGAAATTTCTATCGGCTATCTTGGAAGCGGCACGAATATTGGCGATGGACTAGCACTTTCAGTTGCACGAGCAGTGAATTCTGAAACGAAGAACAAAGTTATTATTCTCCTCACTGATGGAGTGGCGAACGTCGGCACGCTGACTCCTATGCAGGCCGCTGAAGAAGCCAAAAAATATAACATCAAAGTATATACCATTGGACTTGGAACTGATGAAGACGCTCGTATTCCCATGGGGAACGGTATCTTCGGAACTCAGTATCAGAATATTCCGGGTGGCTCTATTGATTACAAGGTTCTCAAGGAAATGGCCGACTATACCGGCGGAAAATTTTATCCCGCGAAGTCTGAAGGTGGTTTAAAACAGATTCTCGAAGATATCCAAAAACTCGAAAAAACTGAAATCAAAGTGAACAATCGCATTGTGTATGATGAAAAATATTACGACTTCCTCCTTCTCGGTGTTGGCCTGATGATTATCACTGAAATACTTCGCAGAATCTTGCTGAAGGATGTCGCATGAACTTCCTCCGTCTTGAGTTTGCGCCCGGCATAGCCTTAGCTTTTATGCTTCTGATTTTTCTCGTCCTTTGGATGGAGGGTCGGTTCTTTAAAATGGTCAAAACGTACTGGTTCTATAAACGAAGTTGGGCGAGTTTCATTTCTTCTTTTCTTTTTCTTTGCGGCATGGGTCTTTTGCTATTCAGTCTCCTCGACATCAGGGGCCCTGAGGAAAAGATCAAGACAGAAGCTCCTACTGAGAGAACAATTATTCTCATTGATACTTCTGCCAGTATGCTCGCTGAGGACGTAAAACCGAGCCGCTTGCAGAAAGCAGTCTTGATTGCGAAACACTATGCGCGTAAGGCTGCTGGACATCAAATTGCAGTCGTCGTCTTTGCTGAAATTCAGAAAAAAATTGTTCCATTCACTAACGATCTTGATCTTATTGATGCCCGCCTTGAAACACTCAAAAATCTCAAAAATAATTACGGTTCATCCGCACTCTCTGTCGCGATACAGGAAAGTATTCAATACTTTAAGGAAACAGGTAACGAAGGACGCGGGAATCTTCTTGTTCTCACAGACGGTGAAGAGACCTCTGAAGGCGTAAAACTAAATATTCCTGAAGATATAAATCTCGCCCTGGTGGGTATCGGGACTGAACAAGGGGGAAGAATTCCTCTCGATGACGGTCGTGGGCTTCGTTATGGATATAAGAAATCGAGCGGCAAGGATGTTGTAACCAAACTTAACGAAACATTCTTCCAGAAAACCGCATCTGATGTTCCATCCGGAAAATACTGGATAGCAAACAGCTATACTCTTCCTTCTGATGAGATTGTGGAGTTCTTTCGAGGTGAAATGCAGAAAGGACAAAATCAGCAGGACATGACGATCAGACCTGTTTTGATGGAATGGTTTGTCCTTCCCGCCATTGGTCTTCTGATTCTGTCCTATGTATTTAAGGCCGCCGGAGTTTTCACGCTCGGATTGTTACTGTGTTTGTCTCCTGTCGCCTGGTCGCAGGAAGAAGAAGAAAAGAAAATTGAATATTCGCCAGAGACCATTCAGCAGCTGGAGCAGCTTCAAAAAGGACGACTAAGTCAGCTGGAAAAAATCAAACTGGCAGATGATCTTCAAAAAGCCGGAGCTTATGATGAATCTCTTCAGCTATATCAGGAAAACTTACCAATAGATAAAATCGATAAGGTGATTCCTCCTGAAGCATATCTAAATTACGGTACCAGTCTTCTGAAAAAAGATAAGACAGCTGAAGGCCTCCAAATTTATAACCAGTTAGCACACTCGGGTCTTGATGGCGAAGGTGCGGATAAAATCCGTGAGACCATGAAGAAAAACACGATGTCTCATTTTCGAAAGAAAGAAGAGGAGAAAAAGAAAAAAGAACAGGAAAAAAAGGATAAGGAAAAGAATAAGGATCAGAACAAAGATCAGAAGAACGAGGAAGACAAGGGTCAGGACTCGAAGAACAGTAATCAGCAGGGTGAAAATAAAGGTCAGGGCGAGCCTGGTAAAAATCAGCAGCAAAAGCCATCAAAAGATGGGAAGCAAGACGATAAGAAAGACGAGAGCGGAAAAGATAAAAAAGACAAAGGTGATGAAGGCGATAAGGAAAAAGATAAGAAAGGTGGCGACAAAGGTGACGAAAAAAAATCAGATGCAGGAGACGAAGGTGAGCAGAAGAAAAACCTTCCACCTCGCAAATTACCTGCAAAGCTCAAGCAACTTATGTCTGATGATCGCCAGTTACAGATGAAGGTAATCGAGAATGGAACAAAAGAATTAAACCAACGTAAGAATAGAAATAGTAAGGATTGGTAGATGAAAATATTCTGGCTGGCACTCTCACTCATTGTATGCTTTCAGGTTTTTGCTGATGAAGTAAAAATTGAAATCAATCCGACTAAACCAGTGAAGGGTGAAGTTTTTAGAGCGTATTTCAGAATCTTTACAGATTCACAGGAAGAGCCTGTCGTTAATTTTATACCTTCATCACTTGAAGTGGTTGATAAGTCCAATCAGGGCACATCCACCAGGACTATGTATGCCAATGGCAATTTCACTGTTACGAGAGAAATCACACTCGTTTATGATCTTGTTGCTAATAAGGCCGGAACAGCAAGTCTGCGCGAAATTAATGTGCAAGTAGGTTCGAAAACAATCCGACACCCATCAGTCTCACTAACAGTTTTGAACGAGCCTGAAGAAAAATCAAATATCTTTGTTTTAGCTGATGTTGCGAAACGGGAAGTGTTTGTTGGTGAGGGTGTTCTTGTTCGCTATTACGTTTACAGTAAAGTTGCAGTCAAAGGGATTGAGATCAAAAAATTCCCTGGCCTCAATCATTTCCTCAAGCGCTTCCTTCAGGAGCCAGAAAATCCGGAAAGAGTTAATTACGACGGAGAGGTT
The DNA here is from genome assembly GCA_945883845.1 of Bacteriovorax stolpii. Classification (GTDB taxonomy): domain Bacteria; phylum Bdellovibrionota; class Bacteriovoracia; order Bacteriovoracales; family Bacteriovoracaceae; genus Peredibacter. The sequence continues at coordinate 87,624 of CAMCYI010000008.1, forward strand.
TTCGTCCGGCGACTGGTTTATTCAGCTAAGCTCTTCCCTGAAAAAACCGGGGAATTAAAAATTGATCCATTGTTTGCTTCAGTCACATTTGCCGAGATTAACAACAATGATCCATTTGGTTCATTTGGTTTTTCACGGGATTTCAAGACTCGCTCGCTTCATAGTGAACCAGTTGTTCTGATGGTCAAGCCTTTGCCCCCTCCGGTACCGCCTCACTTCACAGGGCTTATTGGTAAACATGATTTTGATCTTCAGGTCGGACAAAAAAAACTTATAGTCAATGAGCCTCTGGAAATCAAACTGACTGTGTCTGGCGGCGGTATGCTGGAAGGTCTTGAAGCTCCAGCTTTGATTACTCATCCGGGTTTTGAAGAATTTGAAACAAATGGTGATCTTAAAATTTCCGATGCGAATCTGGCGACAAAGACTTTTGATTACACCTACCTTGCGAAAGAAGATTTGAAGATCCCAGAAAGCTCAGTAACTTTGAGTTACTTTGATACTGAATCCATGCGCTATATAACAACACAGTTACCAATGCCTGAATTAGTCGTTGCGGGTGGCTCTGCAGCCAGAAAAGATTCACCTCCCCCTGAAAATGAAAAGAAAACGGATGAAAAGAAATCAGACCTGCCTGCAAAAATCACCGATTTTTCCGGGCCTTTACTCGCTGACCCTCTTCGATATCGCGAGTTCCTGCCATACGTAAATTTTCTACTTGCCATCGGTTCACTGGTCATTGCTCTCTCTTTCTTCGTGAAATCAAAAGCCTTTACTCGCCGTGCCTCGGCAGATGTTCCTGCACATTTTAAGCGGGGTAATTTTTCATTCGGTGAGTTCACTCGTTGGCTTTCTCCTCTCATACAAAGGACTGGTAAGCCTCCCGTGGCCATCATAAAAGACTCAACTCTGGAGGACGATGCTAAGGCTTATTTCATTGAACTATTGAATGCCAATGACTATAAAGACTATGCCATACGTAAAACGGCCATGCAGTTCAAGTACAATCCGGCCTACTTTAAAAGCCTAGGTAAGTATATAAAGAGTGCTGAAAATGAAAGTACACCAAAACCTTCCTGATCTACCGAAACATCACGATAAGCCACTCGAGATTGGTCTTACGATTGGTAATTTCGATGGTGTCCACCTCGGTCACCAGCAGCTTCTTGCAAAAATAAAATCTGAATGTCAGCAACATGCTCTCACTTTTGTTGTGATGACTTTTATTCCTCACCCCCAGAAAATTCTCCAGCCAGAAAAAGAACGTTTTCTCCTGGCAAGTTATGATCATCGACGGAAGTTACTTGAGTATGCAGGTGTTGATCATTTGATTGAAATGAAATTTACCCGTGACTTTAGTACTCTCGGGCCACGGGAATTCATGGAAAAATTTCTTTTCACATATCCTGGTTTCAAACATCTCTACCTTGGATATGATTTTGCCTTTGGGGCCAACAAGCAGGGTGGATTTGATCTTGTTAAAGAAATCTGTGAGCCACGAGGGATTGCAGTTGATATTCAACCGAAGTTCTCCCATCACGGTAAAGTTGTTTCATCAAGTCTTTTACGGGAATTCATCACGAGCGGACAGGTTGAAGAAGCCAGAAGTTTTCTCGGGCATCCATTTCATCTTGAAGGCCTTGTCGTGAAAGGCGAAGGACGGGGAAAAAAAATAGGATTTCCTACTGCCAATGTTCACGTCTCCTCTGATTTGATTGTCCCCGACAAAGGCGTCTATGTAACGCTCACAACTCATAAGGGGATGACCTATCAATCCGTCACAAACATTGGTAATAATCCCACCTTCAGAGATTCTGACCAAATAAGCATTGAGACAAACCTCTTTGACTTTGATCTTGATATATATGGCGAACAACTTGAGATCCAGTTCCTGAAACGCATTCGTCCCGAAAGAAAGTTTCCTACAGTTAATGATCTTATTACGCAGATCAAACTTGATGTAGAACTCGCCAGAAAGTATTCGGATCAGCCATGAGGCTGGCACTTCTTGGCAAAAACATATCTCATTCATTGTCTCCATCACTTTACCGGGAAATACTGGGCCACGAACTTGAAAGCTACGAATTGATTGATGCTGCTGACCCCGCATCTATACCTTCATTAGCAGAGATGGCCCGCACACTTAATGGCCTAAACATCACAGCTCCTTATAAAAAACATTTCTTCTCACAAGTAATCACCTCCGAAATTTTAAAACGAATCGGCGCGATTAATTGCATTGCTTTTGGAAAGTCAGAAATAATTGGTACGAATACTGATTACATTGCGACCCGTGAAATTCTGCAAAGGATGACGATAGGAGAAGCCTGCCAGCTCATCCTATTGGGAAGTGGTTCCATGGCCACGATGACAAAAATCATCGCCGAAGAGCTCGGCTTGCCATTGAAACAGTATTCAAGATCCACAGAAGCAAATCTCTCGGGATTAGATTTACGTTCTAGTCACTCTTCTGAAAAGAAGACCATCATCATCAACTCGTGCTCCCGCGATTTCATATTTCAGGGTTTGGTTCACCATGAAGCTCACTTTTGGGACTATAATTATAATTTTTCACCTCATTCACAGTCTCTTCCATCCAGAGTGAAAACCTACACTGACGGAACTGAGCTTTTGCGACTACAAGCAATTGCGGCAGTCAACTTTTGGCGGGAAAACAAACTCTAAACTTAAGTGCTGAAAAACCCGAAAGTATTTACATACAATTAAAGGGTTATTCACGCCATGATTCGCAAAGAGTTCATTGATATTGTCACAAACACGGGGATGGCCACTCTCAAAGAGTTGCGACGCCTCTCCATGGGCAAAGAAGATGAAATCAACGAGTTCGAACTTTTATCGATGCCTTACTTTGATGAAAATAAGTTCGCTAAAATTTGTTCAGAAAGATTCAGCATAACATTTATTGATCTTCGAAATGCTAAAGTGCCTGCTGATACTCTGGGCACGATGAAAAAGAGACTTGTCATTAAGTTTAGGGCCATACCTATTCAGAAAACCAGCACTAAGATTACGATGGCCACATTTGACCCGAGTGTGATTGCTGAAGCAACGAAAGAACTGACTGACGTTTATAAAAAACAAATTGAATTCATTCTCACGAATATTTCATCATGGCGAAAGCTTTATGCCGGGGTGAAGGAATCAGTTGATGACCTCATCAACAACATTACTGAAGTCACTGCAAACAGTGCCAATGAAGACAGTGTTAAAGCGGAAGATATTCCGGATGACGTTGTAACTTTCGTCAACAGACTCCTGGCCGAGGCTTACGTTAAAAAGGCCTCTGATATTCACGTTGAACCATATGAAAGAGTTTTTCGGGTTCGTTTCCGTATCGACGGAAATCTTGTTGAAGTCGCCCAGCCACCAAAAAGTATGATGGCCCCGGTTCTTTCACGTCTTAAGATTATGTCCCAGATGGATATTTCTGAAAAACGTAAACCGCAGGATGGCCGTATCAAACTGCTCATCGGAAGTCATCCCATCGATTACCGCGTTTCTTCTCTACCGACTTTATTCGGTGAGAAGATTGTTCTTCGACTTCTGGATTCAACCAACCTTCAGCTCGACATGACGAAGCTTGGTTTCGAACCAAAACAGCTGGAAGTTTTTAAGGAAGGTATCTACCGTCCCTACGGAATGTGTCTTGTTACTGGTCCAACAGGTTCAGGTAAGACGACAACTTTATATTCTGCTATTGCTGATCTTAATAAGCCCGACACCAATATTTCCACCGCCGAAGATCCTGTAGAGTTTAACCTTGAAGGGATTAACCAGGTAAACGTGCGTAAGGAAGTGGGACTGACTTTCGCCACTTGTCTGAAGGCATTCCTTCGACAGGATCCCGACATCATCATGGTAGGAGAGATTCGAGATCTTGAAGTAGGAGAGATTGCAGTTGAAGCCGCACTCACTGGCCACTTAGTTCTTTCGACACTTCATACAAACGATGCCCCTGCGACAGTCACCCGATTACTTAACATGGGTATTGAACCTTTCCTTGTGGTGGCCGCTCTTAATGTTATCGTGGCCCAGCGACTCTGCAGAAAAATATGCATGAACTGCCGTGAAGAAAGAAAGGTATTACCAGATGAACTTATCCTTTGTGGTTTTGCACCAGCATCAGCTGAAAAAATCAAAGTCTACCATGGTAAAGGTTGCGAGATGTGTAACAATACTGGGTATAAGGGACGACTGGCGATTTACGAAGTACTTTCGGTAACTCCAAAAATTCGTGAGCTCATCCTGAGAAATGCTTCTGGTGATGATATCAAGAAACAAGCTATCCGCGACGGTATGAAGACCTTGAGAATGTGTGCGCTGACGAAGGTGGCACAGGGACTGACAACACTTGAAGAAGCGGTGACGAACTCAGCTTCAGATCAACTGTAGGAGATGATGTATGAGTGAACCTACTAACACGAAGACAGCGGATCAGGGGATTGGAAGTCTCCAGATCCAGCAGTTATTCAAGGTTATGGTGGATAACGGCGCATCAGATTTGCACATAACAGTTGGTTCAGCTCCCGGCATGCGTATCAGTGGAGAGATCGTTCGTGTAAAAGTTGGTAGTCTCACTCCTGATGATACAAAACGTCTCATTTATCAAATTCTCACTGAAAAACAAAAAGCAGAGCTCGAAAAAAACCTCGAGCTCGATTTCTCTTTCGGGATCAAGGGCCTCGCGCGTTTTCGTGCGAACGTATTTTATTCGAAAGGTGCAACCGCCGCTGTCTTCCGTCAGATTCCAAGTTTAATTCCTGATTTCGAGGCCCTCGGTCTTCCTCCGGTTCTTCTCGAGATGGTTAACGTCTCCAGTGGTCTCTTCCTGGTTACAGGACCTACGGGGTCCGGTAAGTCGACAACCCTTGCTTCTATCATTGATAAACTCAACGCTACTGGTTCCAACCATATTATTACTCTAGAAGATCCCATCGAATTCGTGCACCAACACAAGATGTCTCTCGTTAACCAGCGCGAAGTGGGAGCCGATACTCTTAGTTTTGGCCGCGGGATCAAATCACTTCTTCGTCAAGATCCGGATATCGTTCTCGTAGGAGAGCTTCGTGACCCTGAAACGATCGAAGCTGCACTCACGATTGCAGAAACAGGACACGTGGTTTTTGGAACACTTCACACCAACTCCACTGTCCAGACCATCAACCGTATCATTAACGTTTTCTCCCATGAACAGCAGGAACAGATTCGTACTCTACTTTCATTCGTGCTTCAGGGAGTGGTTGCCCAGCAGCTCCTTCCGAAACTTCCGAAAGGTCGTGCACTCGTGCAGGAAATTCTTCGCATTACTCCGGCCATCCGGAACTTGATTCGTGAGGATAAAGTTCACCAGATTTATTCACAAATGCAGATCGGGCAGGAAGATACCGGAATGAACACGATGAACCAACATATTAAAAAGCATGTTGATGGAGGTGTTATCACTCCTGAAACAGCCATGACATATTCCAATAACCCTGAAGAGCTGGCCCGCATGTTAGGCCTGCATAACGCTCCTAAGAAACGGTAAAGCTAATGCCAATGTTTAAGTATGTCGGATTTACTTCCGACGGAAAAAAAATTGAGTCGACGATCGAAGCTGAAAACGAAAAAGAAGTTAAGAAACTTCTTCGTCGTCAGAATATTCGCGCGACAAAAGTCATTGCTCCTTCGATCTTCGAAGCCGATCTTGGTATGTTCCTTGCGGACAAAGGATTACTTCGTCCGTTTGGGCGTGCCGAGCTCATGCGTTTCACCCGTCAGCTTTCCATTCTCATCAACGCTGGTGTTCCTATCCTTGAATGTATGGAAATTCTCTATAAGCAGGAACAGAATCCCTCACTCAAGAAAGTTGTAAAAAGTATTTCAACACAGGTGGAAGAGGGGAAGACTCTCTTTGATGCCATGTCTCAACAACCGGGCTTTGATAAACTCTACTGCGCACTTGTTAAAGCTGGAGAAGCTGCAGGTATTCTTGATACCATTCTTGTGAAGCTCGCTGAGTTCCTCGAAAAAGCTGAGAAACTTAAGAAGCAGGTTAAATCCGCTCTGACTTATCCCGTGATTGTTGTGTTGGTAGGTATTCTCGTTATTTTTGGTTTGATGACCTATGTAGTTCCGCAGTTTGTAGGGATCCTGAAAGACTCCAATCAGGAAATCCCCTGGGTTACTCAGGTAGTAATGGATATCTCATCATTCTTTCAGAACTATACTCTTCTGCTTGTCGCAGGGATTGTTGCTTTCGTGATGTTGTTCATTAATTTCATTAAAACGAAAGAAGGAAAAGCTCAGTGGGATAGAATCACGATGAAAACTCCTTTGTTTGGAATACTCATTATCAAAGGTAATCTCGGTGCATTTACAAGAACACTTGCGACCATGCTCGCGGCCGGTGTTCCCATCATTGATTCTCTCGAGATCTGTATTGATACACTTGATAACACCCAGATTGCCAAAGACCTCATGAAAGTGAGGAAAGCGGTTATTGAAGGTAAGTCTATTACTGAGCCTCTTTCAAGGATTGATTACTTTCCTCCATTGGTTACACAAATGATCAAGGTGGGTGAGGCCACAGGTAACCTGGATCAGATGTTGATTAAGGTTGCAGACGTATTCCAGGAAGAAGTGGAAGAGCTCGTAGGTAACCTTACGAAACTTATTGAGCCTATTATTATCGTGGTCTTGGGCGGTATTATCGCATTCGTTTTGATTGCGATGTACTTACCAATATTTATGTCAGCTGGTGGGGTTTCAGAGTAGTGATTGCCCCGATTCGTAGGCATGACTTTTAAGCGGTCCGGGCCGCAACCTCAAGTAACCGGCATAAGTTGCCGATAAGAGAATTAACAAAAAATGTTTGTTATATTTTTAAATGAATAAGTAATTTTCGAATAAAATAGTAACTGAGCAGTTAGATGAATTGGGGATTCTTAATATCACCAAAACGAAGACAGCTCATAACCAACACCTGATCTCTTAATGTTCAGGTTTATAAGGAGTCTCTATGAAAACGTTTTTAAAGACGCTTAAGCGTCAGGACGGGTTTACACTCGTCGAGCTCATGGTCGTGGTCGCGATTATCGGTATCTTGTCTGCTGTTGCAATTCCTAACTTCAAGAAGTATCAGGCACGTGCTAAAACTTCTGAAGCTAAACTTCAGCTCTCTGCGATGTACACGGCCGAACAATCTTTTTATAGTGACTATAATATGTACGCGACCTGCCTCAAGTACATGGGTTACGATCCAAGCGGAGAAGTCAATCAGCGTTACTATCTCACGGGTTTCCCGCGTATAACGTCAGCTGTTGATGCGGCCCCGTTAGCTGCCGCAGCTAACTCAGGTCTTTCAACTGATGCTCAAGCTGCCACTGCCCTCGGTGGATGTGCGAATACTGCTCCGACTTCGGATGCCAATTTTTTCCCTCCTGGTAAGCAAATTGGTACTTCACTGGCAACAACAGCTTCGGTTACAGCTGGCACCGCTGCTCTTACCGTTGCTCTTGCAGCGATTTCGAATTCGACTGCAGGTACCGATGGGATCGGTACCCAAATAAATGATACTACCATGGCATTTCGTGCAGTAGCTTCTGGGGTCATCGATCAAGATTATATCGGCGCCGGTACAGGTACAGCTGAATCCTCTCTCTTCTCGATCAATCAGGAGAAGCGAATCTTTAATCCGAGACTCGGATACTAAATCTTCTCAAAATGTAATCCAGCATTCTCAAAGAGGGGGCCTTGTGGCCCTCTCTTTTTTTATTTTTTGATCAGGATTATGTAAAAACCAAGTAGAATGAAGGATATGCGAAAGCGATTCAGGAAAATTCTATCTGAGAAAGGTTTTACTCTCGTCGAAATGATGATCGTTGTTGCTATCCTTGGCCTTCTCGCTGTCGTTGCACTTCCAAATTTCAAAAAATATCAATCTCGCTCAAAAACTTCTGAAGCCAAGCTTCAACTCGCTGCCATTTACACCGCTCAGCAATCTTTTTATGCTGACTACACGATGTATGCGACCTGTCTCAAATACATGGGGTACGATCCGTCCGGTGAAATCAATCAGCGGTATTACCTCACGGGTTTCCCGACGATCACTTCAGCCGTTTCACCAAGTGCTATGACGACTGCATTCACGATGGGAATCTCTACAGATGCTCAGGCCAGCGCTGCAAACGGTGGATGTGCAAATTCTGGCCCCGTGATTGACGCAAATTATTTTCTTCCAGGGAAAAGAGTCGGTAGTTCTCTGGCAACAGTTGCTTCTCTTACGGCCGGAGACCCTGCACTTAACAAAGCATCTTCTAACCTCTCGGATTCCACTGCTGCAAGAGATGGCCTGGGAATTCAAGACACAGCAAACACTCTCGTCTTTCGGGCCGTAGCGACCGGAGTCATTGATCAGGATTTTCAAGGAGGGGGGACGGGAGCGAACGAATCATCCATTTTTTCGATAAATCAGGATAAAAGAATTTTCAACCCCAGACTCGGCTACTAAGGTTGTGCATTTCTTTCAGCGTTCTGCCTGTAAATGTTCATTTTATTTTTTAGAAACAAGCTATATGGTTTGAAATCAGTTTGGGACTTGTACCGGCCTCCAATGCGAATGTACCTGGAGCCGTAGAGATCAATTTGGTTGCAATTCATTTTGCCACCGTTAAGACATTCTAGATCAATCTCGCTCTGTAAGGCGAAGATATCTCCCTTCAGTTTGTTTTGTAAGGACGGCTCTTGAGTGACTGATAGCCGTTCTTTAACCATGCTAAGTACGACTTCTTTATCAACGCCCGTGATAATTTTTAACTTATGCACTGTGGATGCAATCTGCGGTGGTGCTTTAGGATGGCCCACGATTTTTTCAAGGAGTCGAAGACCGTTAGCTGCATCACCGAGTTCGAAATAATAGTTAAAGCCTGCGTTATATAGCAATTCATAGCTGTCAGGATAATGTTTGAGACCTTTTTCATAAATGATCGCAGCAGCTTTAACGTCGTCTTTGATGATGGATAGATACATGCCGCCGTACAAATAATTCTGATAAAAAAGTGGATCGAGGGCGGAAATGGTAAGAAAGCGCAGATACATCCAGTTTCCCAGATCCCTTTTTGCGTATCGTTCCAGATCTGACTCTAGTAATGTCTGAACCCAGAGTACATCAGAGATGAGCATCTTATTTCCTGTGGAGAAGATGCGTACAAAATCATGGTTAAAGTTTACGATGGAATCCTGTTTAGCGATGTGAATGGTTTTTTTATCAAATGAACGATGAAGTACGATCGCTAAAAAATAAAAGCACAATGCGATTGGCAGGAGTGCTAAATTTTTATTGCCATTTATTTTGGAAATCATAACACTCATATTATGTTGAACTTCCATGGCATTACCAAGATCTTTAAGTCTGACCTTCTCTCTCAACCTTTTGTTGCACTCGATGACGTAAGTTTCGATATTCCCGGTGGTGCTATGGTTGGTTTTCTGGGCGCAAACGGGGCCGGTAAAACCACTTCCATCAAAATCATCATGGATTTCATCCGGCCTGATAAAGGACACGTAACTTTTTCAAAAGACCTTGGTGAAGATAAAATAAAAGTTTTTCGAAACATAGGATTTTTACCTGAGAGACCATACTTTTATCAGAACCTCACAGGCATGGAATTTTTGTTTTTTATGGGGGCATTGTCGGAATTGAGCAGGGCCCATATCCAGCAGGAAATTAAGTTTTGGGGTCCTCGATTTAAAATTGACCATGCCCTAAAGCGAGAATTGAAAACTTATTCAAAAGGTATGTTGCAGAGGATAGGTTTCCTGGCCACGATTCTCCACGGTCCTGAACTCATTATTCTGGACGAGCCGCTTTCGGGGCTTGATCCAATTGGTAGGAAAGAATTAAAGGATGTGATCGTCGAAGTTCATCGCAAAGGTAAGACCGTATTCTTTAGTAGCCACATCGTACCCGACATTGAAGAGATTTGCGACCGAGTCGTGTTCCTCAAAGAAGGAAAGCTTGTTTACAGCGGGCAAGTCGATACTCTTTTAAAGAGTAATGAAGAGCTCGAGTATATTGTAAAAGTGAAAAGTGAAAACTTGTTTCCTCTGTCCACTCAAATCGTAAAGCGTGAAAATTATCCGGGCAACCTGGTGATGCTCACAGTAAAAGAAAATTTACGCGTTCATCTCTTAGACGAACTTATAAAAACAAAAGTGGATATCGTTGGTTTGGAACAGGTAAGACCTTCGTTGGAAGAAATCTTTTACAAAACAAGAAGTGCTCATGCTCAACCTCAGTAAAGTCATCACAATTGCTCGATATACATTTAAAGAGATCCTTAAAAGTCGTATTCTTTACAGCACAATTATTTGTGGTCTGTCCTTGATAGTCATTACATTCGTCGCAACTGAATTCACTTACGGGGTACCTGAAAAGATAGCTCTCGACTTCGGTTTGGGAATGCTTTCAATTTCTTCCTTGGGAATTTCTCTCTTCATGGGAGCAACTTTACTCTCGAAAGAAATTGAGTCGAGAACTGTTTATATGGTTATTTCCCGACCGGTGCCCCGATGGGCCTTTATCGTCGGAAAACTCATGGGACTCATGGGTGTTTTGATCGTCAATGTTGGAATTCTATCTTTGATGACGCTTACGTGCGTATCACTGCTGGGCGGTAATATATCTTCTATCATTTTATTGGCGATCTTATTTAATATTCTCGAATGCTTGCTCCTGCTCCTCGTTGTGGTGTTTTTTTCTTTGTTCTCCAACCCCATCCTTTCTTCTATCATCACGACTCTGATCCTGGTTCTTGGTCACGCTGTCAGAGAGACACAACTCACACACTTCGTTCAAAGCAGGCCTCTCCTCAAAACCATCCTGAGTTTTTATCATCTCGTTCTTCCTGCGTTTTATAAACTCAACTTAAAGGAGTTTGTTACCTACAAGCAGCACATTGAATATGATTATCTTGTGCTGGCCGCAACGTACGGTGGACTCTACTCATTATTTCTTCTTCTTATGATCATCTTTCTCTTCAATCGCAGAAACATCGATTAATGATCATACTATTTCAAATCTATTCCTTCATCTTCGGTTGTCTCATAGGTAGTTTCTTAAACGTCGTGATTTATCGGCTGCCGTTGAAAAAAAATCTTGTCAGTGCCCGTTCGGTTTGCACAAACTGTAAAAATCAGTTGATGTGGTACCACAATGTTCCTCTCGTGAGTTTCCTTTTCTTAAAAGGAAAATGCGGTTTTTGCGGCAATAGAATTTCCTGGAGATATCCACTCATTGAACTTGTGACAGGTCTCATTTCGATTTGGTTATTCCCAGACAATACTGAAATCACGTCGTTGGGTTTATACGTATTTTATTTTACGATAGCCTGCATTTTTATCTGCCACTTGTTCATTGATCTCGACCACCAATTGCTCATGGATAGTTTGAATTTGTACCTTTTGGGTCTGGTCCTTCCGTTTTCCGTATTAACTTTTGCCTGGCCTCACTGGGTGATTGGTGGGGGCATCGGATTCGGATTTCCACTCTTAGTGACATGGCTATTTTATAAAATCAGGGGTCAAGTGGGCCTTGGTGGTGGGGATATCAAGCTCTACGGCATTCTGGGAATATTTCTTGGGCCGACTGGGATTGTGTTCAATATTTTTCTGAGTTGTTTCCTCGGAGCGATTTTGGGTCTCACTTTCATCGCTTTAAAAAAAATGTCCCGGGAAAAACCCATGGCATTTGGGCCGGCCATTCTTGCAGTGGCCAGTCTTCAGATATTTTTCCCCGAATTTTCTGCTCGTCTTCAGGCATTTTTCTTCTGATGGCATCTCGCACTATATCCTTGATATCCCGATTTTACTCTGTCTATAATTAATTAAGTTTATTTATCTACAAAGACAGGGACGACTTTGGCAGGCTCATTAAAAGACCAGTTAGACAATTTGATGATGAAGATCAATCCGGGCACTACGTTCGGAATTGATATCGGTTCGCATAGTATTAAAGTCTGCGAGCTTTCTGGTTCACCTGGAAAATTTAAAATTGAGAAGTTTGGAATGTTTGTCCTATCGGAAGCCACGCTAATCGAAGACGACATTCAAAAACCACAAGAAATCGTTGATGGAATTCTTGAAGCTATAAAAATTTCCGGCATTAAATCCAGAATGGTGAGTCTCGGACTCTTCGGGCCGAATACAATGACAAAGCGTCTGAGTATTCCTGAAGGAACGAAAGAAGAAATTGAAGATCATGTTTTATGGGAATCAGAACAATACATCACATTCGGTGCAGATGAGTCTCAGATCGACTTTGATATCCTTGGTGAAAACGAAGGTGGAGGAAGTGATGCGATCGTAGTCGCGGCCAAGAACGAACTGATTGAGAAATTCACAGAAGTCATCAAAGAAGCAAAGTTAAATGTAAAAGTTGTTGATCTCAACGTTCTGGCACTCTCTAATGTCTTTGAAGAAGCTATGAAAAATGACATCGAAGAATATTCTCAGGGCACTCTCATTCTGGATTTTGGCGCTCAAAGTACAAAAATCGTCATCTACAAGCGCGGCGGACCTATTTTTACAAAAGAAATTCCAGTTGGCGGCGGTCTCATTACAGAAGAAATTCAGCGACAGATGGGTGTGAGCTACGAAGAAGCTGAGGATCTTAAAACATCCAAAGAACTTCCTCAGGAAATCCTCAACATCATCAATGCCCAGCTAGATGTGCAAATGAACGAAGTGAAAAAAAATATCAACTTCTACATCACTCAGGGAAGTGCAGAAAAGGTGAATTACTGTTTCATCACAGGAGGATCTTCTCTCCTTCCGGGGCTGATTGAGCGACTTGCCGACATTACAAAAATTGAAGTACAGCGCCTTGATGTATTTTCCCGGATTAAAGTTAACGAAAGAAAGATGGGAGATAATATTGATCAGCTCGCGGCAATCTCGCCGATTGTTATTGGTCTTGCCATGAGGAAGATGCAATAAATGATTAAGATTAACCTCCAGCCAACGGTCAAGTCTCTCGATGTATCCAACGTTGGTGGTCTCGATTTTACGGTCATCAAATACAAGGCCCTTATCCTTGTTATCATATTGCTCTACGTACCCGACATGGTTCTGTACCCGAGTTTTGAAAAAGAAATTGAAGAAATAAACCAACAAATCGCTGCGAAGAACTCCGAGCTCCGTAAGGTGAATGGAAAGTTATCCAAAGGGCAGGATGTTGAGAAGCAAATTAAAGAATTGAAGCTTCAGGAAGAGAATCTCAAGAAGAAGCTCGTTGCCGTGAAACAGGCAATTAATGAGAAAAGAAATCCATCAGCACTTCTTTTGTATCTGGCAAAAAATACGCCGGATAATCTCTGGATCAAAGAACTGGCCCTCGATGGCGATAGGATGCAGGTTAAGGGAGAGGCCCTTGATTATGTCAGTATCGGCAATTTTGTGAACAATCTACGTTCTTCCGTTTTCATTAAAGAGGCCAACATCGTCGGGACCAGCAGTGCTCTTCGTGAACCTGATAAAAAACGCATTGAATCTTTCGAGGTCAAGTTCCAGATCGGGAGGTTTGACCAGTGAAAGAGTTAGCTAATAAATTACTGGCAAATATTCACATCGCTATCCTTTTTTATGGGATGTTCGGTGTTTACGAGAAATGGGATGAGCATTCGATCGCCAAAACCGATCTTGAAACACAAATTCCTAACATCGAAGAAAGAATTCAGAAATCAAAAGCTAAGCTGAAAGAGATCGTGGAATTCACGAAGAAAGCCGAAGAATCCCGCGCGCGCGTGGAAGAAGTGGCAAAAAGCATTGAAGCAGCTCAGAGACAGTTACCTGCAGAAACAAATGACACTCAAATCCTGACGTTCTTCCAGAAGGAAATGAGTCTCCTGAATATCAAAGATCCAAACCTCGTACCTTCCGGCGAGGAAACTTCCAATTACTATATTTCGAAGAATTATGTTCTCAAGGCGAAGGGTACCTTCCTTCAATTCCTGATTTTCATGGAGCGAATTGGAAACTCGGCGAGAATTTATAACGTCAAAAATCTTACTCTCAGCAACGCTTCTGTCGGACAGAGAGGTCGATTTCAGGTGATTTCAGTTGAGGCCACAATTCAGGCATACCGTTTCAATCCGAATTTTAAAGTTGAACGTGAACCAGAAGCGCCAGGTGCTCCCGGAGCTCCAGCTAAACCAGGTGACACATGATCAAGCTCATCTTTCCAATATGTTTACTCATATCTGTCGGGGCACTTGCTGCCCCTGTGGATGTTGAGGGTCTGTTCAGAGATAAAACGACAATTCAAAACCCGCTCGAACTTCGTGATCCATTCAAGGCCCCACTTTCAAAAGGTCAGGAAGCTAAGAACGAATCCTCTGGAGATACTTCATATACTTCTAACAATGGTGTTTACAGCAATCTCAAGGATGCCGATCTCTCTACTCTGAGTTTTCAGAAGATGAAAGTCGTGGGAGTGTTAATTGGTAAAGAACGCAGGGTGATGGTACAATTTGAAGGATCAAAAGACGTAACGATCCTCAAAGAAGGTCTGAAAATCGGCGGTGACGGAGCTGAATTGAAGGCCATTCTTCCAGGTGGAATTATCCTGGTGGAGAAGATCATTAACGTTTACGGACAGGAAGAATTCCTGGAAACCGTTATACCTCTCTCAAGGTAAGGAACACTGATGAAAAAAAGAATTTTTCTCATGCTCGCTTTCCTCGTACAAGCATCAACATTGCTTGCGCAGGAAATTAAAAGTGTGAACTTCATTCAGGAAGGCGAAGTCAGTAAACTAGTCATTGAAGCTGACAAGGCTTTCATAGCTGAACGTTTTCACGTTACTGAAGATAAACAAATTATTCTCGATCTTAAAAACGTAAGAATCTCTCCGAAGCTCCTTCGTGGAATTGATACCTCGGAATTTCCTGGTTCGACAGTGTTCATTTCCGGATATAAAAAGCCAGGTACAGAAACTGATATTCGATTTGCCATTCAACTTCGCGACAATGTCCGGTCCATTCTCGAGAACAATGAAAACAGAGCTGTTCTCAGCATTGAAAATCGCTTTGGTGTATTTTCCGCCAATAAAATCCGCTCTGTTGAAGGCGGCCAGGTTCAGGGTGCTGTTGTATCTTCTGATCCTGTAGGTTTGAACGTTCCAAAATCAACCAGCATTGATGACATTCTTCAGAACCTGACACTTTCCGGCCCTAAGAAATATATCGGCAAGAGAATATCAATCAACGTGAAGGACATTCCAATTACGTCCGTTCTGAATATGATTGCTGATACTTCTGGTTTTAACATCATCATTGATCAGGATGTTTCAAAAGCTCCGCCGCTGACCCTTACCCTGACGAACATTCCCTGGGATCAAGCCCTCGATACGATCATGAGCCTTGGTAAGCTTTCTGCCGTAAAAAGTGCCAACATCCTTGTGATCAAAACTACCTCTCAATTGAATAAAGAACTCAAAGAAGAACTTGAAGCTTCCAAACTCAAAGAAGAAGCAGAGCCCATGGTGACCCGTGTGTTCCTCATCAACTATGCCATTCTGGGAGACATTGAAAGGATCATTAAAGACTACCTGACTCCTATTCCAACGGCACCTACAGCCGGTGCTGCTCCGAGAGCTTCTATTCAGCTCGACGAGAGAACTAATAGTATCATTGTAAAAGATACGACTGAGTCCATTGAGCGAATAAAGAAAATTATTGAAACTCTTGATACTCAGACTCCGCAGATCATGATTGAAGCTAAGATTGTCGAGGCCAGTGAGTCGTACTCGAAACGTCTCGGTCTCTCACGTGGTATCACATTCGGTTACGATCCGATTGTGAATACAACCGGACAGGTTCCAACAGGTCCCGGCTTCTCATTCAGTACTGCTCCCAATGCTCAGTCTCCCGGGTTCATTGGTATGACGATTGGTGTGTATAAAAGAATTCTCAACCTCGATTTCAATCTCCAGTTGATGGAATCAGAGTCGAAAGGTCGCGTAATTTCCACTCCACGTGTTGTGACTCAGAACAAGAAAACAGCAACTCTGAGTTCAACTGAAACAACCAGTTTCCGTGTTCAGCAGCTTGCAACAGGTACGGCACCTGCAGTAGCAACGTTCCAGAACGTGAGTGCGACAGTTTCTTTAAACGTTGTTCCGCAAGTGACCAATGATGGTTCAATTAACCTTCAGATCTCAATTAACAAAAGTAGTTTCGGAACCAGACCGACCGCGGATGCTCCGCCAAACACAACCACTCGAAACGTGAATACGAACGTACTTGTTGAGAACGGTTCAACCATCGTCATCGGCGGACTTTACTCCACTGATAATCAAGAAACACGTTCAGGTATTCCGGTCTTGAAAGATCTCCCATTGATCGGTTGGCTCTTCAGTAGTCCATACGCTCCGACATCTAACAAGAACGAATTGATTATCTTCCTCACTCCCCGCATTCTTAATCAGGATGAAGCTGGGTTTACTGAGAGACAAGCAAGTAAAGAAAACGGCGCCGGCAGTATTTGATAAGGGTTATCGATCGTGAAAAAGAACCAGTCAGCTTTGCTGGCGAAATATTTTTCCATGTACAAGAAAAACCCACGCTCACGCGTGTTCGCTCCGCTTGCGGAGTCTTATCGCAAGCTCGGCATGTACGACGAAGCCTTCAAAATTCTTAAAGACGGAATCCGCCATCATCCGACGTACACTCTGGGTTATATCGTTCTGGCCCACTGTTATTTTGATCAGGGTAAATTCGAACTTACTTACAATACTCTTCGCCCTATCATTGCACAGAATGCAGATAACATTTCTCTCCAGAAAGTTTTCGCTCAATCCTGTATCAACCTTGGATATCTTGAAGAGGCACTGGATACTTTCAAATATCTTTTATTCTTAAATCCCAAAGATAAATATTTTGCCGAGCAGGTAAAACGACTTGAAGATGATCTTCATGTCGGTCACAAAAAACTGAGTCTCGACCAACTTCTGAAATCTCCTGATCGTCCTGTCATGCCCGCTCCTGCATCAAATGATGATGACTGGGTTCAGGTGGATTTTAACCAGCCGATAGAGCCGACAAATGCGAAGATCGAACATAAAGGAGATCTTCCTAAGGAAGTTGCTCCTGATGATCAATGGGTGATGAGAAAGCCTGAGGAAGAACTTGCTTCTTCTTTTAAGACAGAGAAAATCATTGAGAGAGGTCTTGAAGATGAATTCTATGCTGATGAATTCGCTGATGAAGGTGACATTGAAGAAGTGAATTCGCAAAACGTCACTCATGACTCGCCGATTATTTCCCATACTCTGATTGATCTTTATTGCACTCAACATTACTACGACAAGGCGATTGAACTCCTTCAAAAAATCATCGAATTAAATCCTGATGATGAAAATACCCTCAAGAAACTGGCCTCAGTCAGGGAACTCAAAGCCGAGCATCAGCGCCCTCAGCTGAAAGTTGTAACTGAAGAAGATGGCCATGATGAATTGATTTCGATAATAGAGAATAAAGTGAAGGCTAAGTCTCCGAAGGAAATCAAGCTGAAGGAAACGTTCGACAGGTTTCTCTCTGCCATCAGACTCGAAGCCGCGCTCCATACCTAGGATTCATATGAAAAAATTTCTGATCATCAACGGACCCAACTTAAACATGCTGGGCCAGAGAGAACCTGAGGTTTACGGCAAAGATTCACTCGATGATATCGCCAAAGAAACTCAGGAAAAATTGAAAGGAAAAGCGGAACTCGAGTGGTACCAATCCAACATCGAAGGCGACATTGTCTCGAGAATTCAAAAAGCTTTCACCGAGAAATTTGACGCTCTCGTCATCAATCCCGGAGGCTACGCGCATACGAGTGTGGCCATCCATGACGCACTAAAAATCCTGAAAATTCCAGTGATTGAAGTGCATCTTTCACAGGTCTACAAGAGGGAAGAGTTCCGACATACTTTGTTGACGGCTAAAGCGGCCGCTGCCATAATCAGCGGACTTGGAAAAGACGTTTATCACATTGCGATACTATCGCAGATCAATTGATTTTGAAGGGGTTCATCGTTTATGTATCAAACTACTGATTTTAGAAAAGGCCTTAAAATTGAGATCGAAGGCAAACCTTGGATCATCGTTGATTTCCAACATGTGAATCCTGGTAAAGGGTCAGCATTTGTTCGTACTCGTATCAGAAACCTTGAAACAAACCAGACCATTGAACGTACTTTCAAGGCCGGCGTAGAAACTGTTGGTAAGCCGGACATGGAAGAAAAAGAAATGGAATATAACTATTCGGACATCGATGGTTACAATTTCATGGATCAATCTACTTTCGAAATGATTCACCTTTCTCACGATCAAGTGGGCGAAAACAAATTCTACCTTCAGGAAAACATCAAAGTTTTCATTCTTTATTATAACGGCCGTCCAATTTCGATCGAACTTCCTAACTTCATCAACCTGAAAGTTGTTGAAACTGATCCTGGAATGAAAGGCGATACTGCGACTGGCGGATCTAAAAAAGCTGTTCTTGAAACTGGCCTTCAGGTCAACGTTCCTCTCTTCATTAAAGAAGGTGAGGTTCTTAAAATTGATACACGCACAGGTGAATACCTCGAGCGCGCAAAGGTTTAATCATGAATCTCGATACACTCAAAGACATTGTTAAAGTTGCTAAAGATCAAGGTGTAGCTGAACTCAAAGTTGAAGCAAAAGATTTCAAAGTGAGTGTCAGCTTTATCAGTGGTGTTGCTGCTCCGGTAGTTCATCAGGCTCCTGTTCACCACGCGGCCCCAACATCTGCAGCTCATCCAGCTGCGACGGCGAAAGCGTCATCTTCTGCAGATACTGGACTTCATGTGATCAAATCTCCATTCGTGGGGACTTTCTATTCTTCACCTGGCCCTGGTAAACCTGTTTACTCTAAACTGGGTGACAGAGTGAAAGTCGGACAGGCCCTTTGTGTTCTTGAAGCCATGAAGATTATGAACGAAATCGATGCGGATGTTGCCGGCGAAATCGTCGAAATCTGCGTCGAAAACGAATCACTTGTTGAGTATGGCCAGCCGCTCTTCAAAATTAAGCCTTAGTCATTCATGAAACCAGAAGTAAAAAAGTTCAAGAAAGTCCTGATTGCAAACCGCGGAGAAATCGCCATCCGGGTGATCCGTTCTTGTCGTGAACTCGGCATTGAAACGGTTGCAGTTCACTCGACTGCAGACGAAGATTCTCTCCACGTAAAAATGGCAGACGAGTCCGTTTGTGTTGGTCCTGCGAAATCTGCACTCTCTTATCTGAACGTTCCTCAAATCCTTTCTGCTGCCGATATTACCGGTGCAGATGCCATCCATCCTGGTTACGGATTCCTCTCTGAAAATGATGAATTTGCTGAGATGTGTGCGAAGTGGGGAATTACTTTTATCGGCCCTTCTGTAAAATGTATTCAGAGCATGGGCGATAAAATCGAATCCAAGATTACTGCAAAAAAAGCAAAGGTTCCGACTCTTGAACCTATTTACGTTAAAGATGTTGAGGAAAAAGAAATTCAGAAGCAAGTTGAGAAAATGGGTTTTCCTGTTCTCATTAAAGCATCTGCCGGTGGCGGTGGTCGCGGGATGAAACGCATTGAGAATTTTGATGAACTCTGGCCTGCGCTTTCAAGATTGCAGGAAGAAGCGAAAGCAGCTTTCGGTGATGGAACTCTTTTCATCGAAAAATACATTCAAAATCCTCGTCACATTGAAGTTCAAATTCTTGCAGATAAACACGGAAGTGTGATTCATCTTGGTGAGCGAGACTGCACGATTCAGCGTCGTTTTCAGAAAATCCTCGAGGAAGCACCGTCTCCTGTTCTCACTCCAAAAGTGAGAGAGGAAATTTGTACCGCTGCTGTTCGACTCGCTAAATTCGTCGACTATGATTCTGTAGGGACAGTTGAATTTCTCTACGATCAGGACACTCAGAAATTTTACTTCATGGAAATGAACACACGTATCCAGGTTGAGCATCCGGTGACGGAAGGTCGCACTGGTGTGGATCTTATTTCTGAGCAGATTCGTCATGCTCAGGGTGAGAAAAGCCGATTCAAACAGGAAGATATTGTTTTCAGAAACCACGTTATCGAATTCCGCATAAATGCCGAGAATCCCAAGACTGGAATGCCTTCACCCGGCCACATCACACACTATCACCGCCCTGGTGGGATCGGTGTGCGTACTGATGATTATATTTATACCGGTTATACCGTACCTCCGTACTACGATTCTATGATCTCAAAAATCATCGTTCAGGCCGACAACCGTGACAATTGCATCACGCGTGCGAAGAGAGTGCTCAACGAAACTGTCGTTAGTGGAATCCAGACAAACCTCAATTTGCACAAAGAAATTCTGGATGATCCGGACTTCGTTTCGAGCAAGTTCTCGACCAATTATTTAACTAAAAAATTGAATTAAAAGTATAATGATTCTATATGTTTAATATGCACCAGGAAGGGGCATGGAAGAGTCATTAGAACGCATTCGAAACTGGATGGGAGAGTCCAAATATTCTGAAGCTCAAAAAGCAGCAGAATCCCTTCTTCTTCAAACTCAAGCTGATCGTCATGAACTCCTTTCACTCTACGTAGAAATTCTTCTCGAACAAAAAAAAACACCTGCAGTCATTCATCTTCTTGAGTTAAGTGAAGCTGATGTTTCAGAAAATACAGATAAAGCAATTCACTGGATGTCTTATCTGAAAGAAAATGATCTTAAGACTCAACATCGGCAGGTTCAGTTTCTCAAGATTAAAATTGCTGAAAAAAAAGGGATGCTTAGTGAGCTCCATGATCTGATCTCAGAGTTTCAGGTCTATCTGTATGTGAAGCATATTCCTGCCGTTCCAGAACTTCTTCATGCCATGATTGAAAAATATTTTCGTGATGATTTTAATCTCAGGCTTCAACAACTCTCGCTCACTCTCATGCTTCATGATTTCGATGCTGCTGAAAAATCTCTGGAAGTGCTTATCTTGTCTACAGTCGAAAAAGCATCCCCGCGTGGAACAAAAGAAAAAATTCAGGCCATCGCAAGTGTACTCGATGCTGCCGACTACAAAGGGCATCTGGAAGTCTATCGTGGTCTTTGCCTCATACTGACCGAAGGTATTCAGGGTAAAGTTCATCTTAAAAAGCTCGTTGAGGCCGTGATCTATTTTGAGAATTTCAAATTTCAATCAATCGTCTTAAATATTATGTTCAGGGCAGGTTTTGAAGATCTCTGCTTTGATTTTGCACTGTCGGTGAGAAGAAACGAACACTACGATTTCGTTTATTTTGAAAAATACTACCAACATCTTAAGCCGTTTTTTGTCCAGGCCCGCGAAAAGCCGGAGAAGCCTGCTCCTGAAGATATTTCTTCGGACTACGCTCTGGAGGATGTTGCCTTTAAAAGTGCAGCTCTTCTGGCACCTCTGGTGGATGATCATCTCGAAGAAGAATCGCGAATCATCAATCTCTTTAAGTACCGTGATTACTCTGATAATGAATTAATGGAAATCGCCACGAGCTTTCTTCAAGCCGAACTTCCCAAGATTGCCATCAAGGCGGTAGAAAAAATTCTCAGCAAGTGGGTAGATGACTCAACCTTCATGAAAGCAAGTTACCTGCGCCTGACATGCTACCTATTAAGCGGCGATAGTCGTGCTGCTCTTGACTGCGCGCTCTCGGCTCTCAACCGCGCTCAATCGCCTGATGACATTCTCTCTTTCCTTTACGGTGAAGCCGAAGCCTACATCCGACTTGGTCAGGTCAAGGATGCCCGCCGTGTACTGACAGAAATTCTTTCCATTGATTCAGCATACCGTATGACTCGTGAGAGGCTTGAGAAGCTGAATGAGATTTAAAAGCGTTATTGGAGCTTTTTTATTCATCATAGTGGCGAGTGTATTTGCACTCACATTGTTCTTGCAGACTAAATCATTTGGACGCTTGATTACAAGTATGGCTTCCGACTTAAGTGAGAAAAAAGCCAACGTAGCAGTTTCGATCAAAAACATAGAATTCAGTTTGTTTCCGCCAGGTATAGAGCTGAATAAAGTAACGATCAAGAAGAAGATATCTTCTGAAGAAATGTTTCAGGCTGAGTTTGGTAAGCTTGGCTTCTATATCAACCTCATTGAAGTTGAGGAGAGAAAACTTTCTTTCGGTGAGATCCAGGTCAAAGATTCAGTTATTGATTACAGGTTTCCTAAGAAAGATGACGAGATGAAAGAGATCAATAAAAAAATTATTGATCAGGTATTTTCAATTACGGATATGAGCCCGGTTCGAATCGATACACTCCTTATCGAAAATACACTCATTATCGCAAATCATGAACTGCTTGAAGCGAAGAGACTTAAAATATTCAAGAAAGATGACAGTTTCATTACCCGGTTTCATCTGGCCAACATACATCCCGTGGCAGATAAGCCATTCAGGATTGATGAAATCTGGGGAGATGCTGAGATCTCCAGGAGCGAGATTAATATATTTCGCCTTAAAGTTCAGCACGATGTTCAAACCATCCTTGTGAAAGGAAAAATCACTGACTACCGTCTACTTAAAAACGCAACTGCAGAACTCAATGGAGAATCTCACCTGCATCTCAAGAATCTCAGTTCCGATATTGAATTTCCGGATTTGATTAAAATAAACCGGGGAAATGCTCTATTGAGTTTTAATCTGAAACTTCAGAAAGGCAAAATGCAGGGTATAAGTCGTGTATCGCTTGAAGATCTTCGATCAAATGTTGTCTTTGCCGACAGTCTCGAAGCAGTCATTGCCTTTGAAGATCAGAAAATTATTCTTAATCAACTAGACCTTCGCTATCAAAAACAAAAAGCTCATTTGAATGCACCGGTTGTCATCGCTGACCTTGAACTTAAGACATTTCTTACGGAGCCAATTAAGGCCCATATCGATCAGGTAACGTTTACAAATGCTCTGAGAATACTTGGCCCTAAGTTCAGGATCATCAAAGGTAAAATGACCGGTGACCTGACTTTTAATTACGATCATGGCGACATGTTTTTTTACCCGGAGGATCAGTTTTTTATCGAGGGGATGGGACTTGTAGTCGGAGAGAAGAAAAAACCTCTTTCCATCATCCGGATAACGAAGACTGCTGTGAAGGACACGGAGATTTCTGTTGTTAAGGGAGAGTTTCGTATCAGCTCAAATCTCATACTCCCGCGATCACAGATTATGGTCGACGGATTTGTGAACAAGAAAGAGGCGCGTTTTTCAATTCTTGATGCCAACGTCAACCTCGAAGATTTAGGAAATATTTCGAGGCTCGACATCAAAGGGGAGGGGAAACTCAGTGCTGATGTATCCGGCCCACTCGAAGATGTTCAGATCAACCTTCGTGGAAAGATGAAGAATTTTGAAATTCTCGGATACCGCCTTGGCCAGACTGATAAAGACATAACAATCGCACTTAAGGACCAGAGTGTGATTGTTAATAAATTCGATGCCCTTTTTCGGTCAACGCCTCTTAGCGGTAGTGGTGTGGTGAATTACGGAAACTCCGATATAGCCCTTGGGATTAACTCGCCATCAACAAACTTCACCGATATGTCTATGATCCTTCATCCAATCTTTTCAAAGATTAATTTTCTTCCGGATGACATGAACATGAATGCCAAGATTGACGTAGACATCTATGGCAAGACAAACATGGATGATCTGAAAATTAAATCTGACGTCAAATTTAAGGACCTGATGGCCTATGGTGAGAACCTTAACAGCGGGACATTCCGGGTTGAACTTATCAAGCAACAACTGCGCATTGTGAATCTGGACGGTCAGAAAGAGAATGCTCATATTTCAGGTGATTTCTTTTTTCACCTGCCAACGAAGTACATTAAGGTGGATTACAAGTGGGAGAACCTGGTTCTTTCCAGCTTCAATGTCTCAAAGCGTTTTCTATTGAATATTGATGGGATGATTTCAGGTACTCTTAAAGGTGAAGGTAACATCAATGACTACGTCCTTTCTTTCAAGTCTAAGATGTTCAATACCAAATCTCAGCATAACAAATTTGATGATTCCGATATCGACATTAAAATTATGCCCAAGAGTCTTCTGGGTGACTTCAATCTGTTCGGTAAGGCGCTCGTTTCTAAATTCGATATCTCACTTAAGCCGGGCAAGAAATCCAGTCTGACGCTAAATGGAAATTTACCTGACATCAAGCCACTCGCTACTGCCTTCTTCGGTCAGCATCTCGAACAGGAAAACCTGAAGGGGAAAGTCGCCTTCAATCTTACTTCGCAGTTTTCTGAATCACTTAGTGACCTTGACTTAAAAGCATCGCTAACCCGGTTGAATTTTGAGCATCCTGAATTCAAAGTGAATTACGAATCCGAACATCCTGAATTTATCATCGAAAACGGTGTTGTTAAAAAGTGGGATCTTTCTATTAAGCAAACAGATCTCTTCGTGACAACGAAGGGTGAAGGTAAGCTGGATAATAACATGTCTCTCGTGAATGAAGTTCATATGAACTCCAAGCTGATTGATATTCTGCTTGCGCCAGTACTTTCGGCTGACGGGTTCATTCGCAACATCATAAAAATTGATAACGTCGGAAGCAAATACTACATAACAGCTTTGAGCCGCGCTACTAATGTGAATCTCTCAATCGCAAATCTTCCGATTCCTCTGAACGACCTGAACTACTCTCTGGAACTCACCAACGGAAGACTCCTCGTTAAGGAACTCTCAACAACTCTTGATAACGGGAGAGTTTCTATCGTTGGAGATGTTTTTTTTGACGATAGCGAGCCTGATGTGAATTTACGCTACACGCTTGATCGTGCCGAGATTCCTGTCATGAATAAATCCTCGGTAAACCTTTCAGGCGAAGGTATGATTCTGGGGAATAGTCCACCTTATGTAATTAATGGGGATATCATTCTCAATAAAGTACTTATCGTAAATGAGCTTTCAGATTTCGAAACTAAAAACACCGGGCTTTCCGATGTCAGATATCTTCCACGGAATCAGGAGTTTCCCCTGGATAAAATTATTCAGCTTAACATCAATGTTAAAGCTGATAACCTTATGCGTATCACTAACTCGTTGATGGATATTGGCTTGAGAGGTGAAGTACGCATCCTGGGAACTCCAACCCGACCACGCGGAGAAGGAAAACTTTCTTCTCCGTCAGGCGTTTCCCGGATTTATTTTAAAAACAATGAATACGTGATCACCAATGCAGATCTCAGTTTCTCGCCTAAAAAACAGATCGCAAACCCTGACTTTGATGTTCAAGCGGTGACGACTATTTCTAATTACAAAATTTATGCGAAAGCATATGGGGATCTGGAGAAGTTTAATTTCGATCTTTCCAGTGAGCCTGCATTGAACAGAAATTCCATTCTCTCGCTCATTGCTTTCGGTTATACGGAAGATATTCAGAGTTCCTTGGGCCAGGATCGGGACAAACTCGCAGGTATGGGTGTTGGTTCGTTTGTTTTCGATCGGTTTAAAATCAGCGATATTCTGAACAAACAGTTCGGTCTTCAGTTAAATCTTGGTACTGTGATTGAGCAGTCGCAAAGTGCCAGTATGCTTTCAGGCCGTGGAACTCAGAATGCTGATGGTTCAACTGTTGGTAGAACGCGTTCCGCAACAAAAATTGAATTACGCAAACGTCTGGATGAGGCATTAAGTGTCTCAGTGTCAAGTACGATGGGTAGCGGAATTGGCCAAAGGCAGAGAATGGATCTCACCTACAGCGTGAACAAAAAAGTTCAACTGCAGGGAGTGTATGAATTGCGTACCAATCAGGACGGCGAGGAAGATATTATTGATAATTCCATTGGTGGAGATTTAAAGTTCAGGTGGACCTTCAAATGAAGTTCATCCTCTTCACGCTTTTATTCATGCTTCTACCTTCGGCCTACGCTCAGGTTATGAAAGTTGATGCCGTTGAAGTTAATTGTCCTAAGTCGGATATCTGTAATGAACGAAAAGAAAAATTCAAAACATTGATCGGCGAGTACCGAAGTCTCGTCCATATGAAAGAAACTGTTCGCTTGATGGCTTCGGATGGTGGTTATCGTTTCTTTACATACGAACTTAATGAGACTGACGGTAAAAATACGCTGAATTTGATCTTTGCACTTAAGCCAACAATCAAAGAAGTAAACGTTGGATTTGTTGACCGGAACCTTCAGTCTGATCCCAATCAACTGATGGGACTCAGAGAGGGTGATTACTATGAAGAGCATAAGCTACGCCAGAATCTTGAACTTCTTCCTAAAAAGCTGGAAGCCTTTGGTTATCCTTATAGCAAGTACACCTATGAGGTGATTCAAAATGACAATAGAGTTTCCGTTAACGTGGCCATTACTCTTGGGAATCCTATTATTTTCAAAGGTATCCGTAGTGATGCCAAGTCTGCGTTCATTCAGGATTTTTTAAAGAACAAATTTAACAAATTTTATAACCGGCCTTTCGAATCGAACCGTTACAAACTCTTTCTTGATGAAGCCCAGAAAGAACTTTTTTCCTACGGTTATTACCTCATCAACCTAGAGTTTTCGCCTGTCATCAAAGGTCAAAGAGTCATTCTTCACATTCAGGTTAATAACGAAAGCCTTTTCGCTTTCGACTTTCGCAATCTGCATAGAGAACATCACTTCTCGCTTCTCAGTCTTCTGACTGACTTGTTACGAAAGTTCAAGCGACCTCTTAGCGAAACTGCCATGAAACAGGCCATTGCTGAACACTACGAAAAGATGGCGCTACTCAATGTTAAAGTGAAGATAGAAGAATCGAAATTTGTTAACAAATTTTCAGAAGTAGCGACTCTCTATCGCATCAGTTTTGATGAAAAATATAAAACCCGCCTGATCAAAGTCACTTTCCAGGGCAATTCATATTTTACGACCCCTAAGCTGAAACGCATGTTCGAGAAAGAAGCTTTTGAACTTGCTTCTATCAAGTACTACGACAGGGAATATTTCGATTACTTTGTGGGCTATCTCAAGAAGAAATACATCGCAAAGGGATATGTCCAGGCCCGTATCACAGGTCCTATTAAAATTTTCGATGCCGACAAGTCCACCTCCGAAATTTCCTATAATATCATTGAGGGCCAACGTGCCTATCTGAGATCAATAAATTTCGACGGTGTGCCGAGTGAATTTGAAAACGATATCATCGATAAATTTCAAAACAAGCTTGGTACCCCTTTTGATCCGATCAGCTTTGCCGAGGATATTAAACAAGTCACTAATGTCTTACACCAGAATGGTTACTATTTTGCTGAAGTGACTAACGCCACTGACGAAAATATTGTGACATATTCGAAAAATGGCGCCGACGTAGATGTCATGATTTCTGTAACTCCTGGTCAGCTTGTACGCCTTAACCGCATTATCCTTCTTGGTAACTATAAGACCCGAAAAAAAGTTCTCATGAAGAAGATCAAGCTGGAGAAGGACGATCTCGTCACTCCTGCCGCCACAAAAGAAATGGAAACAGCCATCAGTGCTACAGGTTTGTTCAATTCAGTTGCGGTCTACCCTGTTAAGCACAATTCAAAACGTGCTGCTACAGATCTCGTCGTCCGTGTTTCGGAACGTGAGTATGGCCTCATTGAAGTTGCTCCCGGTTTCCGCACCGATCTTGGTCTCAAACTCACGACGACAGCTTCTTACACAAATATTGGCGGTGCTAACCGTTCAGTGACGGTCACGGGCCAGGTCAACAGACGAATCAGTTATGCTTTCTTCGATCCTCGCAGACGTAAAGAAGAAAAGAAAGTTCTCGAGTACCTTTCAACTTTCGTTTTCACCCAGGGTGATATGTTCGATACTCTCATCGACTATAACTTCGGTACAACTGTTCAGAGAAAAAGATTCTATTCATTCGACGCTAACATTCTTCGTTTCAACAATACTTTCACCAGAGATATTTCGAAGCGCCTCTCCGGATCTCTCCGTCACCAGTATGAATTGATTAAGCAGTATGATGCATCCAATGAACGCGATAATGAGGAACTCAAAATCGGAGCCATCACTCCGAGCTTAACTTACGATATGAGAAACTCTCAGGTTCTTCCGGTTAAAGGTGCCTTCTTCAACATGTCATGTGAGTTCGCGAATCCATATTTTCTTTCGCAAAAAACTCCTGAACTTGAAGTAAATTTTTACAAGCTCATTTCACGTAATCGTTTCTATGTTCCTTTCAAGAATGGAACTGTTGCGATCTCTATGGTCGGAGGGATGCAGGAAAACTTAGCGAAAGACCTGATTCTTGGTGATAACGGAAATCCTCAGATCGTTAAAGATCAGATTGATGACAAAACCACACTCTCTTATAAGCAGACGCAAGGTTACATTCCGAACATCAAAGTTTTTCGACTGACAGGTATGGATATCGTCCGTGGCTACACGGATGAAGAGATCAACAAACTTCCTAACAAGCTCGACATTTCCCAGGTCCGGATTCAGAACAGGGCCTTCCTCGCCAACTTCAAGCTGGAGCCGCGCTATTTCATTAACGACTCCCTGATGGCCGGAGTTTTTTATGATGCGGGGCGCGTTTACGTGGACCAGATGGATTTAAGCGATCTTAGAAGTTCAGTAGGTATCACTTTTAAAATTCTCACTCCTGTTGGGACCTTAGACTTTGACTACGGGATTAAACTCTTGAGGAAAAGAAACTACGATGGTACATTGGAGTCCCCCGGACGCTTCCATGTGTCAATTGGCTTCTTCTAAGACCTCCCACTTCTTATGAGTCGCCAGACCGCTTCACGCTGACCCTTAGCAAGTCGGCTTAGTGAGTTGTCTTGACGTACGGCCCAATCGTTCTTATAAGGGATAAAATTTTTTACTCAATGGAAGGTTGATTATGATCACTCAAAAATCGTACACGATCACTGAAGCCGAAATGGCGACAATCAAAAAGTGGTACGTGGTTGATGCTACCGATATGGTAGTTGGCCGCATGGCTTCTGAAATCGCAAAAGTTCTCCGTGGCAAAAACAAGCCACAGTTCACTACTCACAACGACGCTGGCGATTTCGTTATCGTCATCAACGCTGAGAAAGTGAAATTCACAGGTGATAAGTGGAACCAGAAAGTTTACAACTGGCACACAAACCACATCGGTGGGATCAAAGCTCGTACAGCTAAAGTGCAAATGGAAAAACACCCTGAGGCTATCGTTGAAGAAGCGGTTCGCGGGATGCTTGGAAAGAACACACTTGGACGCGCTCAGTTTACCAAGCTTAAAGTTTTTGTGGGTCCAACTCACACTCACGAAGCTCAGAAACCTGAAGTCCTCAAACTCGACATCTAATTTAAAAGGTAGAAATTTATGTCTAAAGCTAAAACTTATGATCTCCACACAATCGGCCGCCGTAAATCAGCGGTAGCTCGTGTATACGTCTCTAAAGGCTCAGGAAAAATCCTGATCAACACACGTGACGTATCTAACTATTTCCCTAAAGCAACTTCACGCTACATCGTGTTTCAACCTTTGAATCTTCTCAAAGTGAATGAAAACTACGATTTCAAAATCAACGTAAAAGGCGGCGGAGTTACTGGTCAAGCTGGTGCAATTCGTCTTGGAATCGCTCGTGCGCTTCTCAAGCTTGCTCCAAATTCTCGTCCAGAGCTCAAAGCAGCCGGGTTCCTTACTCGCGATTCACGTAAAGTTGAACGTAAGAAGTACGGTCTCGCTGGTGCTCGTCGTTCGTACCAGTTCTCGAAACGTTAATTCGAATCGATTATTTTTTACACACGCAAAGAGGCTCCGAATGGAGCCTCTTTTTTTTTGGGGAGATGAATATTTCGCTTAGTGAGTGCTTTTTAGTTCTCTTTGAGTTTCTGCTTTATTGGGTGCTAAAAATCCCTAATTAACTCTACGATCGAGAAGTAAGTACCAATCCCCAGCACGATGGCTATGATGAGTCCCGAAACTTCAAATTTAACCGGACTTCTCTTACCCATGGTGATGTTCTCCGTGAATGATCTTTTCGTGCTTAGTGATTCAAAAATTTAGTGAAAAAATCGGGTGAATGTTTTTTGTAACGAAGTTTATTGAGCTGTTTCTCCCAATAACAACCCATAGCAGTTAATATAAATAAGTAACATTTGTGCAGGCCGTTTGATTTACCAAGCCCGATATTAGTGGCAATCTTTAAGGCATGGAAAATCCAGATACCATCGAAATTCGTGGTGCCCGAGTTCACAATCTAAAAAACGTTGATCTTGATATCCCACTTCGAAAACTTGTTTGTTTTGCAGGGCCGTCTGGCTCGGGAAAAACTTCTCTGGCGTTTCATACTCTTTTAGCTGAATCGAAACGCCGCTTTTTAAATTCATTTCCTAATTCTGTGAAGTTCTTCGTCGAACGTCCTGCTGCTGTGGATGTCGATAGAATCTTCCCAGTGTTGCCTGTTTTTGGACTGCCACAGATTAATCCCGTGATGGGCTCAAGAACTGTTGTATCTGATGTTATGAGACTCACAGATACGCTCCAGAATCTATTTTTTAGTTTCTCGAAAGAACTTTGCCCTAATCACGAGGTGGAGTTGGTTGTGAAATCTGTGAGTGAACAGATGAAGCCTCAACTGCCTGAAGATGGTGATAACAAGGTTTTTTATATCCTGATGAATCCTAGTGAGTATCAGCGCGTATTTGGAGAAAGTTTTCTTCCGGCCAGATCCTACTCGGCTAAAAGAAAGACGATTGAAACATTCAATCCGGAAGATGAATGGTGGGAAGCTTTGCGCTTCAAGGGCTCGCATCTGCTGACTCTTGATCAGAAATGGAAAGAGCTGAAGCTGGATAAGTTCGGCCTTACCTACCATATATGGAGTGAAGGGCAGAAGAAACCGAAGGAACTCGCCTTTCATTTTGAAAAGGTATGTCCTCAATGTGATTTTGAATCACGACCAGTGATGACTGTGAGTGCTTTCTCTCCTTATAGTGCCCTCGGCGCCTGTCCGGAATGTAATGGTTATGGAGCAAAGCTCATTTACGATGATAAAAAAGTCATTGACCGGGATCTGACTATACAAGAGGGTGGCCTGAAGCTCTTGAACTACGGACCATTCCAGGATTCCCACGAAGCTTTGCTCAAGATTTTGAAAAAGAAAGGCATTCCTCTCGACGTTCCCCTCAAAAAACTACCGAAAGATTTTTTCACCATGATTGATGAAGGTGAGGGGAAATACGCTGGCTATACGGAACTCAAACGATACCTGGATAGTAAAAAGTATAAGCCTTCAGTGCGGATTTATATCCGGCATATGCAAAAAGAAGAGCCCTGTCTTGTTTGTCATACCTCACGTCTTAATGTTGAAGTTCATCACTATAAGGTCTGGCTTAAAGGCAAACACTGGAGTCTGGACGAAGTGATGGGACTCACAGTTGATGAAGCTTACGATCTTTTCGATGGTGACCGCTCCCGTGGAACAACTCATGAGAAAAGACTCTATGGTAGCATCATGGACAATCTCAGAATGGCGAGGGAAATGGGCCTCGGACATTTGCAGATACTGAGAAAAGCGAAGACGTTATCAGCAGGGGAATACCAGCGTCTTCTTTTGATAAAGTATCTTTCGTTTCAGGGGACAGACAGTTTATTTGTTCTGGATGAGCCAAGTGTGGGGTTGGCAGATCACGAGCTGGCAAAGCTGGTTGATGGTTTACGGTTGATCATTGCCCAGGGAAATACTGTCATCCTTATTGATCACTCGGAATTTATTCAGAAAGCTTCCGATCACCTGGTCGTCATGGGGCCTCAATCTGGAAAGGCAGGAGGAGAAATCCTTTTCGAAGGAAATCCGAAGTCGTATTTCAAAACGAAAGAAGTGATTAATTGGGATATCAAAACTTCCATCGCAAAATATCCTGAGTACATTCAGGTCCTTTCTCCGGAGATTTACGGGAAGAAATATCCTGATTTTAAAATTCCGGTTAAAGATATGATCTGGGTGACTGGTAATTCCGGCACAGGAAAATCTGCCAACCTGATCAAGATCATGGCGAATACTCTTTATAAAAAAATTCATGGTGAATGGCTGGAAGAAGAAGAGTTCTCCACGAAAGGAGTGAAAGCTCCTCATCAATTTGAAGATGTGATAGTTATCGCATCTGACCTTAATCGATTTACTTCACGTTCAAGTGTCGGAACGATCACTGAACTTTCAAGTGTGATCAGAAGGCATTTTCTTAAACTTCCAATCTCCAAAAGCATGAACCTGAAAGAAGGCCATCTTTCTTCAAACTCTGAATTGGGAATGTGCCCGCGATGTGAAGGCAAAGGCCAGCTGACAATTGAAATGCAATACCTTGAAGATATTATTCTGGAGTGTGAAGACTGCAAGGGAATGAAGATCAAGCCGCTTTATGGAAATATTTCAGACGGTGTCATGACTGTTGCTGAAGCATACAATCTTCCATTGAATCAGGTCCTCGAGCGGATTGAACTCACTCCGAAATTTAAACGTGTTTGGGAATATCTCAAGATTTTAAATCTCGATTATCTTTCTCTTGATCGCGCTCTCAATTCTCTGTCTGGTGGGGAAAAGCAGAGAGTTTATTTGCTCTCAAAACTTTTGAAACGAATTGAGAATTCATTGATTATCTTTGAGAACATCTCTTTTGGTCTCTCAGAGCGCGAATTGAAGATGCTGGGGACGTTTTTAAGAGATCTTATCCCGCTCAATAATACGGTCATTGTGATCGATGCCTCGCCTTGTTTCAGGCACCTCGCGACCTACAAACTTGAATTTGAGGCCAATAATATCAATCTCTTGCCTATACCCTAGATAGTCGACAAAGTGACTCAAGTTCTTCCTTT
Organism: Bacteriovorax stolpii; assembly: GCA_945883845.1. Classification (GTDB taxonomy): domain Bacteria; phylum Bdellovibrionota; class Bacteriovoracia; order Bacteriovoracales; family Bacteriovoracaceae; genus Peredibacter. The sequence goes on from CAMCYI010000008.1 coordinate 120,495, forward strand.
TAAAGCCGACAAGCTAAGTAGGTTTTATCAGGGAGTGACTCGTGCTTATGAAACTATTCTGTCTTCTGGGTTTTATACTCCCGATGAACATTGGTGCCACGGTTTTTCGCATTGTAGATACGAGCGAGCAGATCAAGGAAGCTGATGGAATTATCATCGGTCGCTACCTCAGCTCTAAAAGTATACGCTTAGAAAATGGATCCATCGCAACTCAGATGTTTTTTAAAATGGATAAAGAATTTGGACTTCGCTCTGACTTTTTCGGAATGGATGAAGTGATCATTCATTATCCCGGGGGAACACTAGACGGTACGAAAACAACCGTTGAAGGAGTTCCTCAGTTTGTTATGGGTGAAAAAATCGCACTCTATACTAAGAGTGTACAAAATCGTTACTGGGGAATGAATCTTGGTTTTGGTGCTTATCGTGTGATCAATTACGGCAAAGACATCATGCTTGTGAACACTCAGTTTCCTGAAGATCCGCGAGTGGGACAGATCAGACTCGGTGAGTTTGAAAGACTGGTAAAAACCATCAAAGGCTCCAATCTTAAGCTTGTCCAATCTACTCAGTATATGGAAAATCCTGAATCATTCAGGGAACGTAAGCCAGCTTCAGTCATAGAGGGAAAAAACCGTTCCCTTGCGTCTGTAAATGATCACGGAGAAAATAGCAGTGAACCCAGAAGCCTCGATATTATCTGGCTGATCGGGTTCCTTGCCTTTTGTGGCGGAATCTTCAGATTATCGCGACAAAAAAAGGCTTGATACTTTGCACTTCAATGGAATTGAATGCATTGGCTGCTCTCACTTTTATTCATCACTTTTCAAACATGGGCACACCAGAGTTCGCTGACTCCTGACGGAAATAAAATCCGCTGGGAAAGTAACTACGTTCCCGTTCTCATCCGGACAAATACCTCCGATTTACCCTCGGCAACAACAAGACAAATTATTCTTGATTCGATGGCCCAGTGGAACTCGGTATCCAATATTAATCTCCAGACCTCGACAACGACTGTGAACGAAGTCAGATTCCAACATGATTTCTCAATCTATGGTTCAGCCGTCATTGGTGTAACAGAAGTGAGTTCAAATTCTGACGGGGATATTTCCAGTGCTATCATTCGCCTGAATGATAATTATGATTTCAAGTCGACGCCTGGTTTTTACTTAGGTGGTGCCTATCTCGGAGATGTCCTTACTCACGAATTCGGTCATTTCCTGGGACTCGCGCATTCCGAGGTTCTTAATTCATCCATGTTTTATTCAAATTTTTCAGGACAATCGACACTCGGATACGATGATAAATCAGCGATTCGTGGCAAGTACGATTCTGGATATGGGAAAATTACCGGTCATGTAAGAGGTGGTAATTCAATTGGAGTGTTAGGAACACACGTACAGTTTATATCCAGAAAAACCGGCGACACAATTGGAGTGATCACTGACGAGAATGGATATTTTGAGGCCCGAGGGCTCGAGCTCAATGATACTTTTTACATTTACACTGCTCCTGTTAAAAAGCTCGATTCTTTACCGGGGATTTACTCTAACGTTCAATCAGAATTTTGTCCTGGTTCATACATTGGTTCTTTTTTCAGTCCCTGCGGAGCTGAAAATGATGGGATCGCTCAGGGCATTACGTTGACAAGTTCTAATAGATCCGTAGATGTGGGCACGATTTCCATTTCTTGCGAACTTCGCACGAATACAGATTATAGTTATCAAAAAACTCGTTCTGAATTAACGACATTGAATGTCTATGACTATGCTGTTGATCAGCGTCTTGAGAAAACATTCACCGGATATTTTCTCACCCCAAGTGAGACGGATTGGTCTGAGCCAGATGTTCTGGAGATTGACCTGCGAAGTTACACAGGCCTGGCAGGTTCTCAGAAATATCTAAAAGTGAATCTGGTATCTCAGCCATTAGGCACTCAACTCGAGTACCAGTTGAGTGTCATACAGAATGGGATTCCGCTTCCTGCTTTTGACCGTGAAATTTTTCCTTCGTCCCTCACCGGGACTTTTTTTACTGATATGGAAGTTCTCCTGCCTTTAAGTTCAACTTCTTCAAATAATATTTTTGAGGTCAAACTGATCTCGCGAAAACTCGACAACACGACGATTCTGAGAACTTTTCCTTCATCGGATATTTTCAGCACTTCCAGACACCTTCCTTATTTTCTTATGATGAGTGTCTGGCAAGCTTCGGGAAGTGGCAGCATTCCTGTTCTGGATTCCGAAACGAATTTGTCGGATAATATCGCCTGTCTTGATGCACCTTTCACTTTCAAGGTGAAATCTGCTTCAGTTCCTGATGGTCCTTCTGATGGGAGTGGTGTTTCAGCAGCTGCGGCGGCCTCCTGCGGAACCATAGATTCCTCTGGTGGAGATGATGGTCCATCCACACCGGGCCTGATGGTGGGATTCATCCTCAGTTTTATGTTATTGGCACTTCTGAAAAGAGCGAAGAATTTTTTGTCTTAACCCATCCTTTTTACTAAAATAATCACATCTGGAATCTTTAATTGGGAGTACCTCCATGGCTGTACGTTTTTTCCTGATCTCGTGCCTTTTGACCACGTCGGTTTTAGCTCAAGGATTGATGGAGGAAAGGATCTGGAAAATTTCCGGCAGAAAGAAATCGATCTTTCTCGACTCCGGCGTTTTTCATACAACTTCCGCCGTTTCAAATTCTGGTATCACAGGTGTGAGGAATTCAGTTGTTCCAGGTCGTGGCTATGAAAGAATCGTGATCGATTTCAGCTCAGCTTCCGTGCCGAAAATTTACGGCCATATTTCTCAGCAGAACAATAAGCTGTCGGTAGATTTTTTCAACACGAGCACAATGACAAACCAGCCTCAGATCAAAAATTCAAAATTTGTTAAATCAATCGACTTCATCAGTGTCGATGGGAAAACAATGACGATGGAAATGGCCCTGAAAGCGAAAGGTAGCTTCGATGTATTCTATCTTGAAAATCCAGGTCGCCTTGTCATCGACGTCCGCTAATTCACTAAAAGGAAATTCAAATGGCCCCTAAAGATAAAAATGCTAAAGCTAATTCAAGCGGTGTGTTGGATAAACTTCCATTGGAAGTTGTCATCATTCCCATTGTTAACAGCCCCATTTTTCCCGGCATGATTGCTCCGATTATTCTTTCGGAAGATAAGTACACTCCGGAGCTGGATGCTTATCTCACTAAGAGTAATTACGTTGCCCTGAACCTCGTCAAGTTCAAGGATTTTGGCGGCGAAACTGAAGTCCTCCAGGAAATGGATGAAGAGAATATCAACTACGAAGATGAAATTATTCCGGAGACCCGCTACAACAGTATGACTTCCGCGAGTGATATCACTCCTAAAGGAATCACGCCGAAAGACATTTATAAAGTAGGTGTTCTCTGTAAGGTCATTAAGAAACTCAAACTTCCTGATGGATCAGTGAACTTGCTCGTTCATGGGATGAAAAGATACCGTGCCACCGAGTATGTGGTTGATGCCCCTCTTCTCGTTGCTAAGACTGAAGTCTTTAACGATATTCATGAGCCCGATGAAGAGCTGGATGCTTATACGCGTTCAGTAATCAATCAGGTGAAAAAGCTTTCTGAGATCAATCCGTATTTTAACGAAGAGATGAAGCTCGCGATGTTAAATTCGCCGTCACCTGGTTCGCTTGCGGATCTCGTGGCTTTCGCTCTTTCTCTGGATGTTCCTGAAGCGCAGGATTTTCTTGAAACTCTGATTGTTAAAAAGCGTTTTGCAAAACTCCTGGTTTATCTAAAACGTGAAAAAGACGTCGCTGATATCCAGAAGAAAATCACTGATGAAGTGAACGATAAAGTGAACAAGTATCAACGTGAGTATTTCCTGCGCGAGCAGCTGAAAGTTATTCGCAACGAACTTGGCATGGATGAAGACGAAAAAGCCAAAGACCTCAAAAAAATGAAAGAGCAGCTAGATGAGGGCCATCTTCCGGAAGAAGCCCTGAAGGCTGCCCGCGAAGAGATGGAAAGACTTGAAAGCATTCCTGACTCTTCACCCGAATATAACGTTACCCGTACATATCTCAATTGGATGATGAGTCTTCCGTGGGACAAGTTTTCTGATGATGAAGTGAGTATCGAACAGTCTAAAAAAATTCTTGATAAAGATCACTATGGACTCGAGAAGCCTAAAGAACGCATTATGGAGTTCCTGGCAGTGAGAAAACTCAAGCCAGAATACGATGGTACAATTCTTTGTCTCGCTGGTCCTCCAGGCGTTGGTAAAACGTCTCTAGGCCATTCGATTGCAAAGGCCCTTGGCCGTAAATTCTATCGCTTCTCCCTCGGGGGAATGAGAGATGAAGCTGAGATCAAAGGTCACCGTCGTACTTACGTAGGAGCGATGCCAGGAAAAATTATTCAGGCCCTAAAACGTGTTGAAGTAAACAATCCTGTCATCATGCTTGATGAAGTTGATAAAATCGGGAAATCTTTTCAGGGCGATCCTGCGTCCGCGCTCCTTGAAGTTCTTGATCCTGAGCAAAATAAAACATTCATCGATAATTACCTTGATGTGCCGTTTGATCTTTCAAAAGTTCTTTTCATTGCGACCGCCAACTATATCGGTGAGATTCCTGAAGCACTTCTTGACCGTATGGAGTTGATTGAACTCTCTGGTTACACCATCGAAGAGAAAATCTCTATCGCGACGAAATGGGTTATTCCTAAGCAATTAAAAAAACACGGCCTCATGGCAAAAGAGTTTTCTTTGAGTCAGGTTGTGTTGAAAGCAATCGTTTCAGATTACGCCCGTGAACCCGGTGTTCGTGTCATGGAACAATTAATTGCAAAACTTTGCCGTCGTGCTGCTCTCGAAAAAGTTTCGAGCAAAAAGTTCAAGAAATTTGCTCCGGTTGTTGCTGATCTTGAGAAATCCCTCGGCAGCAAACGTTTCGAGACGGACATGGCCCAGAAGCCACTCCAGCCTGGTATCGTTACTGGTCTCGCATGGACTTCATTCGGTGGAGATATCCTCTTCATTGAAACAATTCCTCTGAAAGGAAAAGGCTTCAAGCTCACAGGTCAGCTTGGGGATGTCATGGGCGAATCTGCCAGCCTCGCTTATAGTTATGTGAAAAGCATCCTTCAGGCGCAGATCGAAGAAGAAAGAGTTCTGGCCTTAAAAAAGGTTTCTAAGAAAAAAGTCTCAAAGAAAAAAACGGGTATTTCTCCAGCCGCTGTTACAGCACCTGCAGTACCGGCGCCAAATGCTGAAGAAGCAACAGACTTTCTGGCATCGCATGAAATTCATCTTCACTTGCCAGCAGGGGCGACTCCTAAAGATGGTCCTTCCGCAGGTATTACAATGGCGCTTGCCCTTTACTCACTTTCAACCAGCCAGATGGTTCGTGGTGACATAGCGATGACAGGTGAACTCTCATTGACCGGGAAAGTTTTGCCGGTCGGTGGTATCAAGGAGAAAGTCCTCGCTGCTAAGCGTGCGGGAATTAAAGAAATCATTCTTCCATGGCAGAATGAAAAAGATCTCAAAGAAGTTCCTGAGCGCCATCGCAAAGGTATGCGTTTCCATCCGGTGAAGCATTTCGATGAAGTATTAAAAATTGCTTTAAAAAGACGTTAAGAAAAGGGCTCCTTCGGGAGCCTTTTTTTATGCAAATCTTGCCTCGTCCTTGAATCGTGAGTTCTTCATCTATAATTTACCAATGAAGAACCTCAATCCTAAATTCATGTATTCTCTCCTCTTGTTTCTGAGCTTTAATGCGTTTTCACTGGAGCTTTCAATCTTGCGAGATTCCGCTGACGGGCTTGCCGTGCAGACTTTTTACTTTGAAAGTAATAAAGTCCTGACTCAGAAAAAGTCTAATTATTTTGATAGGAAGAGTGATTACAGATTAGGGGAGATGTCAGCGGCAGGTTCTTCTAAAATTTCCGCCATTAAGACAGGCCTTGAAAGGATCAAGAAGAAACTTAGCGACTCGAGAGCATTTCTTAAAACAAAATCGGTTCCCATACCAGTGCAGAACTCACAGAGACATACTTCATATTTTCTCCTCGATGGCATGGTCATTGAGAAGGGAACGATAGCATTTGAAGATGCTGAGAAAGAATTGGTTAAACTTCTTTCTCTTAACTGGAAACTCCAGGATGGCGTTTCGATCAGCAAGGATATGACCAAAGTTTCAGAATTTAAAAACGGAAGAAACATTTCGAGTATTGCTTTGGATTCCTACTTCAGTTGCAGGTCGATAGGGTCTGCAAAAATCTGTCGTAGCCATAAGAAGGAAGTCCTTTATGTGGATTAACATTCTTCTTTTTCTTATCTTTCCCATACTCGCTTCTTCTCAGACGACAGTGAACAGTGATTCTGTTTTAACGAGTAAGTGGGTTTGTGAGGGACAAAGTTCGCAAAACAGCAATCTTGCTATTCCTGGAAATTCGTTGGTGGAAGTGCGGATCGCCCGGACTGGCTCCTCCCTGATTTTTGTTCCGGATTTCCTACAGACCGGTAATGCGAATCAACCGATGCGCAATCGTTCGCAACTCTACAGCACCTGCCTGAATAATTTCATGTCGACACTTGCTGCTGACTACCAGCGGTTCAGGGGCATATCTTGTCCAGCAACTTCTACTTCTCGTTCATGCTTACTTACACAAGATAGTTTCGATAATGAAATCTTCGAAAAAATCGATACCAGTTTTTTTACTTCCGCGAATCGTAACGACATAAGAATTATACCTCTTCCAAAAAGAGCAGCTGCTGCTGAGCTCGCGACCCTTTTAACGAATGGCCAGATAGATTTCACCCGCGATCTGGAAAGCACTTTTCCTTTCGAGGGTCAGAACCAGAGTGTTTTCGACTATCCCGCAGTCGTGCTGAATCACATAGATAAATCGATGGTTGGAACACTGGCAGAAAAGGAAAAAATCATCACCGATTTTGCCTATCAACACTCCGAGTACCTTCAGGGATACCGGCAATGTAGCCCCTCTCCCGAATGCACAATCTCAAATAATAAACGCGGCCTGGTTCTTAGTGCTCTTGATCAGATGGTGAGGACAACTTATGGCCTAGATGCAGAAGCTCGATTTGAAGCTCTTTGCGATATACCAGTGAGTATGCCGACTGAGGACCTCGCCGGGATTTTACAACGAACAATATCTGCAGCGAATTGCCAGTCACTTACGCCTGGCCAGCACCGCCGCGTTCCGGCGACTGGATTCACCCGCAGTCACCTTCTGAAACGTGATTCAGAGGGAAATTATTTTGCGGCCTTCAACATTAATTTTGTCTATAACAATGGGTCAATGACAGCTTCTGAAATGAAGAAGTCGGTTGATAATTGTCTCAAAGCTGTCAGGCCATTCATGAAAGGTCCTGACGGAGAAAGTTTGAGTCTCATTGCGCTTTCTCCAGACAAGGCACAGTTGTTACCAGAGGACGAGAGACCTGAAGTCACGAATATTTCTGTGGAGGCGCTGGGCTTCCGGTCTCATTCAGGAGCTTATCGTCAGCAAGTTGATTGCAGTACGATCGTACATGAAATGCTTCATAATCTAGGGCTTGGTGATGAATATCCGGAAAGTCTGATCAATGACGGACAGGGTTCCACCTGTAGAGTCATTCCAACAACTCCCTCGATCATGAAAACACATACTGAAGCTTTTGCTTTGGCAGTTCCGAAAGAAACACGTTGTACCTGCAACGATGCTTGCCAGCGCCGCTACAACGGGACAGATTCGGAAGTCCGTAAACTCTTTCTTGCCGGTAATTCTGACAATACTGTCCGTGATTTTTGCGGCCCGGGAGAAACCGTCCCATTGCCTGTAAATGATCCTGATCGAGGAAAACGAATCGCATCCTTTACTGATAATGCGGGCGGATCCTTTTCCTACATAGGACGTATTCCAACTCCAGGTCCAACAAATGAATACGTTTCGTTTGGATATCGATATACGTGTGTTTGTCCTCTAGGAAACACAGAGTGTGAAGCCGCCAGGACTGAACTTCGCAGGATTTCTATTGAAGGTGCACCGATGGCCACTACCTGCAATTTTAACATGGGCGCAGAGATACGTGCAGACGATGCCAGTACTAGTATTCCGGGGCCTGATGCGAGATCTGGTCTAAGCGGTGGAGTGTTCACGATAGTCTCTCAACCCAAGATCAAGTCCATCCTTCGGGCCAATCATTTCAAGAAAGCTATTTCTATGGGATGTACTCAACTGAGTTCTGACTATGACGAGTGCAATAATCTTTCCAACTTCAACTTGGGTGTGCCTCAGTGCAATCAGGAAGTCAGAAATCGTTGCCTGAATGACGATCATTTTCTCGGCGGCGCTTACTAAAAAAAAAGGCCACCTTTCGGCAGCCTTTGATTGAAAACTTTCTAAAAATTTTAGAACTCGTCTGAATCGTATTCGCTCTTCAGAGTGTGCTTTACTTTTCCTGCAGCGATTTCGCGAAGGGCAGTCACAACTTCTTTATTTTTGCTTCTGACCTGAGATTCATCACCTTCACGGAGTTGTTTAACTCTTTTTGCAGTCAAGTGAACCAGCTCGTAACGGTTTTCAACGTGTTCTAAACAGTCTTCGACGGTGACTCGAGCCATGGTGTACCTCTTTAACAGATAATGGGAAGACTCCTTTTTAAAGCAATTCTGCATACTTGTCAAAGAGTTCTCAGGATTGAAGTGGTTGAGAGAATCTCTATTGGACAAGATGGGTCATTTTGTCGGTTAAGATCCCGTAATAACGAGAATTTCTTGCCTCTCGGGCGTGCCATTGGAATGGCGTATAATTTGCGAGGAGGCCTTATGGTTAAAGTTCTCGTTTTTTCAATTTTGCTTCAACTTTCCCTGCAGGCTTTTGGACAGGCCAGTGCGCCCATGAATGCCGCCCTGGAGACAACTTCAAATGCCATGCAAACAGTTGAGACTATCAATACATTGCCCAGGCCTGTTGTTGAATGCCCATTAGTTCCTTCTGAGTCAGATGTTTCCAGGCTCAGACAAACGAGTGCAGCTCCTCTTGCATGTGTGAGGGCAGTGGCATCTTCAGACGGAACGCCTGTCGTTCAGAGAACGAGAAATTTTGAACCTCTCGCTGAAAATCAGCATCGTCTCATGGTCAAAGACAGCAATCGATATTATCAAACGGGGCACTATTTACTTAAACGATTATCAGGCGAGAATTACCAAGCCGTCCTTAATCTCAACTTTTCGTCCGATGTTCCCGGTCTCGCCGAAGCTATGATGAATCGGACCCGCAAGTGCATGCAGGATTTGAGTCAGTTTATTAGACCAGCTAATGGAAAAAGAATTGAAATCCTGATCATGACTCCCAAGGAAGTGACTGATAATCTTCCGGAAAATGCGAGACCTTATCCTGTTAGCATAACCGTAACTCCGGAAGAAAAAGATTACCGCGGGGATGCACAACGATTTGGTTCGAATTTTACTTGTAAAACGATTGGCCATGAACTCATTCATCATCTCGGATTGGTGGACGAATATAAAGAAAATGGAGCTGATGAGAGAAGTGACAATTGGTCTTGCAGAGCTCTGACGACCGGTACGTCTTATATGAGAAATACAACTGACTCTTTTCTTGATGTTGTTCCTCAGAGTTTCAACTGTCACTGTGATACAAGTTGTCAGGATACTATGAGGCTATCTGATGCTATTAAGACTTCATATCTTTCACAAAGGCCGATGGAATATTTCACCAGTGAAGAGCCTCTGAAGAAAGCGTGCGAGAAAGTTGGATCTCCAACTCAGGTCTTTCTTGATGAACGTCCTGTCAGTAACAACCTCGTTTTTAAGTCACGCTCAGGCAGTGTATATACTTTTGAGGGGATGCACACCACAGGTGTAGGCCTGGTAATGGTTTCAGCTCATGAGCTTAGAAAAAGACCAGAGGCCCAGCTTTCGACTATTCAGTGTGATTGCTCAGATGATCCTTCAGGGAATTGTGATCGTGCTGCCAGGGATGTGATTCAGCGATCGGCTAGAAATAACCCTCGAACGTATTGTCCGAATCCTATGGAAGATCCAAGGGATCTCCAGATTTCGACATCGAATAGTCCTTCAAGAGTCGTAGGCGACAGGATTTATATTCAGACAAGACCAATTCAGGGATCGAGCTTGCTGACGAGCGGGCAGGTTGATCAGATCATCTCTGGAAACTGCCTCGGAGGATCTCCACAATACCAAAGATGTGCGGCCCTCGCAAACATTCCGGCTTCGAGCCCGGCATGTGTAATGCCAACAGAATGCAGAAGTACGAACTATTATCTTAACAATGGTGCTGCGACTTCTGACCCTTAGTGATACATGGTTTCAATTTCTTTCTGGTATCTTTCGGAGACGACTTTGCGTTTTATCTTCAGAGATGGAGTAAGGAAGTTGTCCGTCGTGAACTCTTCAGTAACAATCTTGAATTTCTTAACTTGCTCATACTGAGCAAGATCTGTGTTTATTTCTTCAATTTCATGTTGGATCACTTCTTGTACTAGGGGATGCTGAGCGAGCTCCTGAACAGTACAGTTAGATGGCAGCCCAAGCTCTTCGAGCATCGGAAGGAATCTTTCTTTTTCTATGCCCACGAGGGCCGTGATGAAGTTTCTTTTTTCGCCGACAACCACCATGTGTGAAATATGAGGCTTAACTTTCGCCATGTTCTCAATCTTCTGGGGAGCAATCTTCTTTCCTCCACTGGTGACGATTAGATCTTTTTTGCGGTCAGTGATTTTCAGAAATCCTTCCGGCGTAAACTCCCCAATGTCGCCAGTGAGTAACCAGCCATTCGCCATAGAAAGTTCAGTAGCTTCAGGATTCTTATAATAGCCACTCATCATGGCCTCAGATTTTATTCTGATTTCACCATCATGATCAAATGTGATCTGCACATCACCCATAGGCTTACCCACAGTTCCAGGAATCTGCTTGGCGAGGGGATTAAGGCAGCATGGGGCGATAGTTTCAGTAAGTCCATAACCTTCAAGGATTGTAAGATTGGCATAGCGGAGAAATGTGATGATATCAGGTGATAGAGGTGCACCACCGGAAACAAAGTATCTGATCTTGCCACCAAAACGGGCATAGATTTTCGAGAAAACAATCTTCGTGGCGAGTGCGTGTTCAATCAGTTCGCCAGCAGAAGGTGAAACATCCCGGTCAATTTTTGCATAGTAATCTTCAGAGACTTTAACGGCCCACTTGAAGGCCTGCTTCTCAACGAGATTCCCTCTGTTCACCTGATCCATAACCTTCGCATAAATTTTTTCGAAGATACGAGGAACTGCGAGCATGATCGTCGGTTTCACAACCTGTAGGTTATCCAGGATTTTTTCAATCGACTCTGCGTAGACGGCCTGAGAGCCGAATGCAAGGGGCAACATGGAATCGCAGCGGCCTAGAACGTGTGAGAGCGGAAGAAATACGAGTGAGCGATCCTGTTGATTGATAGCACCCTGAATGGTTTTTTCAATGTTCATCAACATCGAAACAAATGCGTGCTGAGAAATCACAGCACCTTTCGGTTCGCCAGTTGTACCCGAAGTATAAATGATCGAAGCAACGTCTTCAGGCATCTGACCCTGAATCTGATTGTCGAAATAGTCGGGCTGAGTTTTTAATTCATCAGTTCCCAGTCGAATAAGTTCTTTGTAACTGTAATAAGGATAAGAATTGCGGAACTTTTTAAGTGTTTCTTCAGATAGATCATTGATCGAAATGATCATGCGAAGGTTTGTCAGATTTTTCAGGATCGGGATGACTTTCTCCATCTGTTTATCATTCTCAACAATCATGACCACACTGTCTGAATGATTGAAGATGAATTGTACTTCTGTGGCGATGTACGATGGATAAATAGGCACAGTACAACCGCGGGCCATGAGACAGGCCATATCCAGGAAGTGCCATTCTTTACAGGTCTGCCCAAGGATCGCTACCTTGTCGCCAACGTTGACACCAAGTTTGTGAAGGCAGTTAGAAAGTATTTCAATAGTGCTGGAGTATTCATTGAAAGTGATATTTTTAACTTCGTTATTTTCAATCCAACCTAAAGCGTAGCGATCGCCGTATTTTTCGACTTTCTGCTTGAGGAGTCTTCCTAATGTGCGTGGTCCGTTCAGCATAAATTTCCTCATCGTCCATGGAAAAAATTTTAACACGTGCGAAAATTGATCAGAGAAATCAATGTCTTAAAATTCTAAAATGTGGTTTCTACCTTGCTTATCGGCAGGTATGAAGACAGTCATTATAGTTTCTAAATGCTTACGAGTCACGAAATTCAACAAAACTGAAAACTGGTATGAGTTTCATTTCAAAGGCGTATGCGCGGGGGAATACTTGAAGAAATTACTGCTCAAAGGGCGGCTTGATTTTGGTATTAAAAAAAATGAAGAGTATCTCATGTATGTTGAGATGATTTATTTTGAGAACGGAGTCTTCACCGGAAGAATTCTCAAAGCGAAACCGTTGGCCGAGTGTTGGGATCGTTCTTAGTCGACGTTGATGGAGACGTGGTCACCAATCATGAACTGTGGAAGTTCGAAGATCGGAGTGTCTTCCTTGTCGTATTCTTCAACAGTCGCAATTGAAGCTTCATCAGATGAGTGCAGAACTTTGAGCTTTCCGACTTTAACTTTATAGTTCACGCGTTTCTTGCTGTCGTAAGGATTTTGTACTGAAATAATTCTGAATACGTCGAGGACACTGTTCTTCTTCACACCCTGACCAGCACCCATGTTCACGTAATAGTTTTTTCTGATGACTTCATTCTCTACACCCATGGGTAGATCCTGAACCATGCTAAAAATTACGAAAGATCGTGCATATATCGATGTGCTCATAAGCAGAGTTGCTAGCAGGATAAAATGTTTCATGACTAAAGGCCTCGCAGGTAGTTCCATAAGTCTTATCGACAGGCAAAAAAGGAAATTGAGGGGAGTCTTTTGGCGGATAAAGAAGGTCGGTTATAAGAACCCGATGAGAGTGAATCTCACCGGGGTTGAGTCGAGATTACTTACAGATAGTAACGGTGAAGTCACCTTTCACGGATGAAGGGAAGAAAGCCGCTGCCATAACGAGCGAACCCGTAACTTCAGTATCAGTTACGGTCTTGATTTCCAATGTGCCTTTCTCAGCGAGGAAATAGCGCTGAAGACCTGTTGGTTTTCTCATATCGTGGAAGAATGCGAGACCTTTCTCAGGTGTGTTCATGTTTGAAACCTTCTGAACGCCGGCCATGTTCGGGAAACGGATCATCATGCTGAGTGGTGGAAGAGCTTCAGTATTGCTGCAAAGATCAGTGCGAGTCTGGTTAAAGAGACGAATCATAAGCATATCGCCTTCGATTTTCGCCATACCAGTAACAGTTTTGAATACAGTTTTATTGATTTTGCCGGCAACAGGAACTGGAGCTGCAAAAGCTGTGAAAGAGAGAACGAGAGCAAAAATTGCTACGAATTTCATGAAAACCCCTTTGAATGTGATGGGGTTATCTGACTAAACCTGAGCGGAGCTGTAAAGTATTGTCAGTTTTAGTCAGATCTTTCTGTAGCAGCTCACGCTTAGTGCGGCTTCACTTTAAGATATTTCAGACTGTTATAAATGATGTCTGAGTACCGGAAATTCTCGAGGTAATCATGATAGAGGATGTAGTTTCTTGAGTAGTACTGCATGGCCCATGGCAGGTCAGCGTTTACGATTTGCTCCATCTCTTTCATGATCTCAGTTTTCTCATAACCATCTTCCATCTCACGAAGTTTCTCGTAGAGGGCATCATACTTCGGGTTGGAATATTGAGAAGAGTTCGGTCCTGGAGGAAGATTGTTTGTCGTCAGGAGCTGGAGAACATTCTCTGCATCCGGATAATCGAGAACCCAGCCACCCTGCCAGAACTGAAGAGCACCCTTGCGGGACTTTTCAAGGAAAGCTGGAAACGTGTTGATACGAACTTCGACATTGATGCCGAGGTTTCTCAATTCCTGCTGAACGAATTCTCCCATCTGACGTTTGCGAGTATCAGTACCTCGCACATCAAAGACAACCGGAGGAAGTCCTTTACCATCAGGAAAACCAGCTTTCTTCATGTACTCTTTCGCGATGGCGAGATCATACTTATATGGAAGTTCAGCTGACGGAGAGTAACCCGTAACTCCCGGAGGATAGATCGAGTTCGCTTTTTGAGCAACGTTGTAAGTGAAAAGCTCAATGTACTTATCGATGTTCACACCATACGCAATCGCCTTTCGGAGATTCACATTTTTTCCAAACAACGGGTCTTTCATGTTGAATGCAATCCACCAGTAGATCAGAGTAGGTGATGCCTGGAGAAGGATGTGGTCTTTAGAGATTTCTTCTTTGAGAGCTCCTGAGGGAGTCAGTGCAACCTGATAGTGATCTTTCGTGAGATTGATCATGTCGATTTTTTTACTGAGGAAGTTTAACCAATCTGTCTGCGCTTCCTTGATAACAGTGAGTCTGATCTTGTCCATGAAGGGTAGTTTCTGGCCCGCATCGGCAAGAAGTTTATGTTCATTGGAGAAACGATCTCCATCAGAAGGATATGTGCTCGTTTTGTAATCAGGATTTTTCTGGAGAATCACTTCCTGTGCAAGGTTCTGGCTAAGGATTGTGTAAGGGCCTGTGCCGACCGCATTCATCGCAAAATCGTTATTAAAGCCCTTGATAGCTTCAGCCGGGACTGGTGATGTAAAAGGTAATGCCATGGCATAGAGAAGCTGTGGATAAGGACGAATGAGTTCGATCACCAGAGTGTGATCATCCTGTGCGTACACTCCTGGAATTGATTCAGAGAAGAAGAGCTTCATGTCAGATTGGACTTTATTTCTCCAGTCGTTGATACCCTTGATTTTTCCATCGAAGAGCCAGAAACCCTGCGATTTAGTTCCGAGGAACGCGAGTCGTTTGATCTGATCAACAATATCCTGCGCCTTCACCATGCGGTCTTTCGGGAGGTGAGGGTTTGCGTGATACTTAATATCTTTTTTAAGACGAAAGACGTACTTCAGGCGGTCGCGGGAAATATCCGGCATTCCTTCAGCGAGAAGAGGGCGGAGAGAATAAGGGCGCTTGAGATATTCAAATTCGTAGAGGCTTTCGTAAACGGCAAACACTGGTACGTAGCAGATCGTATCAAAACAGTTGGCAGGATCAAGAGTCGCAATCTCCTGCTGGAGGGAAATGGCGAGAGTGTTGTCTTTGCTTCTGTTTTTTGTGCAGGAACCAGTCAGGGCAAGAATAAAGATGAGTGAGAAAAAAAGTTTCATTTCAAGGCCCCTTCCACTGCTTTGATCAGATCATTAAGTTTTGCTGAGTCACCGGACCCCTGGGCATTGTCAGCTTTTCCACCGCCGCGGCCATTCACCATGGGCATCACTGTCTTGAGAATGGCAGAGCAGTCAATGGATGTATTTGTACGGTTTGTTTTGAGAATGAAAGAAGCTTTATCGTTTTCAATACCGTAAATAAACAGAACGCCTTTTGGAAATTTGTCGACGTAGATATCGGAGAGTTTTCTCATGTTGTTCTGATCAACACTTCCGAGTTTTGCGGTGGTGAGGGTGAGACCATCTTTGATCGGAGTCTGGTTATTGAAAAGAGACTGAGATTCAAAGTTCTGAAGCTTATCATTGAGCGTATCAAGATCTTTTGATTTTGTTTTCAGGTCATCTCGAAGAGCCTGGACTTTTTCGAGAACTTTTTCTTCTTTAACTGAGAATGATTTCTCCACTTCGGAAAGAATTTTCGAGCGATGGAGAAGGTAATCAATCGCATTGGTGCTTGTGATGGCCTCGATCCGGCGGACACCTGAAGCGAGTGCTGTCTCAACAATAATTTTAAAGAGACCTATCTCGCCGGTGTTGCTGACGTGTGTTCCTCCGCAAAGTTCACATGAGAAATTCCCCATCGTAAGAACGCGAACACGATCACCGTATTTTTCTCCAAAGAGCGCCATCGCACCTTTTTTTACGGCTTCGTCTTTTGTCATCTGTGCGGCAGTCACAGGATATGCACTTGCAACAGCTGAATTCACCATCTCTTCAACCTGAGAAAGTTCTTCTGGTTTCAGCGCTTCAGAGTGTGTGAAGTCGAAGCGCAGACGATCAGGACCAACGGATGAACCGGCCTGTTTCACGTGAGGGCCGAGAACTTTGATGAGGGCCGACTGTAACAAGTGAGTTGCAGAGTGATTGCGTTTTGTGAGCTCACGTTCTTCATGATTAAGTTTAAGAGTATACGTTTCTCCTACAGTCAGTGCGTCAGCATCAGATGAAAGATGAACGTGAAGACCATCCACCGGTTTCTGAGTATCTGTGATGGTAGCGAGCTTACCTTCTTTCGAATGGATCTCCCCTTTATCACCGAGCTGACCTCCGCCTTCACCATAGAAAGGAGTTTTATCGAAAACGAGGAAGAATTGACCCTCGAATTCTTCTTTCGCGATCAGTTTTGCATTCGCTGTGACTTCTTCGTATCCGTTGAAAATTGTGTCGCCGAATTTTTCCTTGATACCGTAGAAAACTTTGAGGTTGTCTTCTTTCACAGTAAACTTGGAATTTTTCTTGGAGAGTTCTTTTTGTGCGGTCATCGACTTTTCGAAACCGGCAGAATCGAGTTCGAGATTTTTTTCACGAAGTATAACTTCTGTGAGATCGAGCGGGAATCCGAATGTGTCGTAGAGTTTGAAGGCGACTTCTCCGGGAAGTTTCTGGCCAGGCTTCAATTTACTAAGCTCCTCATTGATCAAAGCGAGACCAGTATCAAGAGTCTTTCTGAATTTCTCCTCTTCGAGTTTGAGAAGTTTTTCAGCAAGAGCGGCATTTGATCTATTGTCCGGATATTCTTCACCGAGAGATTCGAACACACTTGGAACGAGCTTGTAGAAGCTCACTTCTTTCATTCCCATAAGGGATAAGTGGCGAACAGCACGGCGGATTATCCTGCGAAGAACGTAACCACGGCCATCGTTAGATGGAATCACACCATCGGTGATGAGCATAGAGCTGGCACGAATGTGATCGGCTACAACACGGAAAGAAGATTTCTCATCTTCAGATTTCGTCGTGTAGTAATCCTTGCCGGTAAGTTTACCAATAGCTTTCATGCTCGGTTCAAATATATCTGTATCGTAGTTGTAGTATTTGCCCTGAAGAACGGCTGCTACACGCTCAAGACCTGCACCTGTATCAACAGATGGTTTCGGTAATGGCTTGCGCTTGATATCAGCTCCGTCGCGGTATTTTTCAAACTGCATGAATACAAGATTCCAAATTTCAACGTATCGACCTTCATCATCAATTTCCTGAAGACCCGCAGGCACGCCAGTAGATCTTTCCGGACCATGATCAAAGAAAATTTCAGTGCAGGGACCGCATGGGCCAGTGTCGCCCATTTCCCAGAAGTTTGATTTATCACCGAGCTTAAAGATGCGCTCCATCGGCACACCCATCTCTTTGTGCCAGATCATCATCGCTTCATCATCGGAGTCGTGAACTGTGACGAGAAGTTTTTCTTTTGGAATTTTCAAATCAACAGTGAGGAGTTCCCATGCAAAACGAATCGCATCTTTCTTGAAGTAATCACCAAAAGAAAAATTTCCGAGCATTTCAAAAAATGTATGGTGACGTGCCGTAAAGCCTACGTTTTCAAGATCGTTATGTTTACCACCTGCCCGGACACATTTTTGGATCGTGACAGCACGACGGTTTGTCGGGTTTGCTTTTCCTGTGAAAAAATCCTTGAACTGATTCATTCCCGCGTTGGCGAAAAGAATTGTCGGATCATTGATCGGCGCAAGGCTTGATGACTTATGTTTATCGTGACCGTTACGGATGAAATAATTAGAAAAAGCATTACGAATTTCTTGGGCGCGCATGGTGTCCTCTGAGAGTTAAATTGGCCTCAAGAGGGTACCATAGCGAAGAATAAACTATCTAGCGAAACGAAGGGAAAACCCTTCGTTTCGTGGTGCAGAATTTATTGAATAGGGAGGGCGAGGAGCTCAGTCGCAGCGTCAGTGGCCCTACGACAGCCGAAGTTATCCATGTATCTTACAATCCTGTCAGAATCCACTTTAATAGATTGCATATGTGTCACCTGATTCCGGAGGGATTTCATAGGCTCTCCACGGCGATCCACAGTTGCAAAACAAAGAGTCTGAACTTCAGGATAATCCAGCTGATTAATGACGTTATCAAAAGCTACGCAGTACTCTTTTCCGGCACGGGCGTGGATCAGGCCATCGTACCATGCAGTCCAGGTCATTCGAAGCTGGGTACAGACGTCAGTGAGAACGTTTTTGCTGACAACAATGTGCTCATGGTTGTTCTGGGTACGGAACCCCGACGTAAAGCCGTTTACGATATCTCGTGTGAGGTCTTCCGGCTTCTGGATCCCGATGATGTTTGAAATTTTCTTGATTCTCTCTTCGACTTCTTCTTTGCGGATATCAAACTCGTCAGCATCTTCTTTCGAAGCGCGGTGTTTTTCTTTCAGCCAAGCTTCGGCCAGACCGTTCGCTTTGAAAAGCCGAAGGTGCTTGAAGCTCTTGAAGATCGCATTCTGGACTTGCTCATGACTGCGTGTGATTTCAGATTTTTCAATGCTAAATCCAGGGCCTGTCAGTTCGCGGAAGAATTTCATCTTCGCTTCAAGAGACTTCACAAGAATTTCCTGCTTATCTTTTTCAGAAAGCCACGCGCGGTACCCTTTTAAGAGTGAATCTTCTTCAGCCACTTTCTTTAAAGCTGTCAGTCCAACTTCATTGAAAGCAACCATTTTGTTAAGCCATTTTATCCCGAGAGCTGAGCATTTTGTGTTGTCTGCCTGGATAGCAGCATTCAGATCCTGCTGGAAATATCTTTTTTCAAGATCAAGCTTAAAGCCTGCTTCTGAATTCTCTTCATAGTTACGCCATACTCTTTCAAGCATGGAACCATCCTGCTGGGTTTTGTCAGCTTCAGTCACATACGCCACGAGATATGAACATCCTTCTGTTGCGTCAGATCTCATCTGATCACCCAGGGATTTAAGACGAAGTTGATCTTTTTCTGACAAAGTCAGTTCTCTTATCAGTGGATTACTTGGTTTCTGCATAGGGCTTTTTATCATGTCCTGAAACTTGATTTTTGCATCAGTCAATTCAAGTTCTACTCTCGGTGTCTGATTAAGCTCAACTTCATCGAGAGAATTCTTAATCATGTTCAGATTATAAAACGCGCATGAATTTTTAATGAATGCATTACTCTGGTCAGGCTTCTTCATATCGACATCTTTATTTCTGAAAAAAGAAATCACTGCTTTTGCAGCAGCTCCCCCGAGTGCTGAACCAAGAACCCACGGGCCGGCTTCAGCACCACCGTTGAGAGCGAGGAAAGGACTCAGTCCAGTCGCCACATCAACAAAGGCATCAGCATAATCGAGGAATCCTGCGAGTTCTTCGCCGCATTTCTGATTTCTGAAAACGGAGTTAATTGAATCAAGATGAGTGACCGCTTCAAGAGCGAGATTTTTAAGATCTGGTTTCTCTGCAGGAGTTGCTGGTATTTCTTCTGCATTCTTAATCTGGATTGCAATCTTCTTGATCTCAGCATTCGCCTGGTTGATCGTGTTTTGATACTGCTGACACTCCGGACTCATGATGATGGTTTTAGCGAGCTTCGAAGCAGCTGTGCGAAGATCTATGAGCTTCGCATTTGTCAGAGGACAAGATTGTTGTGACCAGGCCGAGCTGGTCACTCCGAGTATGAGTATGAAAGGCAGAATTTTATTTTTCATTGTATGACCAGTTCAGTTTCCAGATTCACGCTTTGTGCCTGAAGAACTTCCTGAGTCGGAGCTTCAACTGATTCGACAGTTTCTGCAACCTGAGGAACTTCAGATTGGTTACCGAATGAACCGACATCAACATTATGATTTTCGGCCAGTGTAGCTTCAGTTTGTTGTTGCTCTGGTGAAAGCTCACCGGCAAAACGAAGGCGAGTACCTTCGAGAGGGCCATTTGTGAGAGTGATCATATAAGTGTTTGCGTCCACCTGGTACATCATGGCGCTATACTTCGAATTTGCGTAATCATAATCAAAAACGTTTCCTGTGAGCTCCGAAAATGAAAGAGAAAAGCCTTCATCATTCGGGAGGGCGATGTTGAGGGAATCAATCACACCATTTGTCAGTGAAAGATTTCCAGAAAACATACTCGAAGGAACACCCTGTTTATATTTATTTGGATTCACAACTTCCACGAGGTTAAGTTTAAGGTCTTCCTGAATCGCAGAAATTTTTTCTCCTTCAACTGGCGAGTTTTCAACTACAGGTAGGTCTTGTTGAACTGTACGCTGAAAGCGTGGAAGTCTTGGTGGAGTGATGACGGATTTAGCGAAAGAGGGATTATTCAATTTATGCCAAACCACTGATGCAGTTGAGCGGCCTTGAACAACTGAGCCTGTCATTTCATCAAGTCGCTTTAGGAATTTCCCTTCCGCTACTTGAGAATGAGAGTTAATCACCACCGCATTATAGATGCCGGTAATGGCCACAAACCCAAGAATGGAGAGAGTCAGATTTTTCTTCGTTATCCGTTTCATAGTAATCCCCTATGCCACTGATAAAGCAATGGGGGTGCCAAAACGGGCTTCTTAAGTCGCTGGATTAACGGGGATTTTTCGAGGTCCAGTGTAGATAATACATCCGGTGTCTAAACTTTCGACACTTTTTCTGAATCAAAAATCAGCTTCGAGGCTCGCTTGAAATGATTTTTCTATTACGGGCTTGATATCAGAAAAACTATGTCCTTTTGACATCAAAAAGCGAATCACTTTATCCCGCAATTTTTGTTTCCCTAAACGGTCTGTAGGAATAGATTTTCCACGGAGCTTTTTCTGAACAAGTTTCTCGAGACTCTCGTCATCTGTGAATCCAAGTTCAGTCGCAATTTTCTCGAATTCATCGTCTTCGAATGTAAGCTTTTCCTGTGATCCTCGTTTGCGAATCTTATCCTCGGCTTCACCCTTGATCATCCATTTGCGGATAAAGAGCCTGCGATAAGCTTCTTCACGCAGGAGTCCTTTCTCTTTGAGTTTAACTAGAACTTCATCCACCTCGTGGGGCAGATTATCTTTCTTCGAGCGAAGCTTCTGCTTGAGCTTGTACTCAGAGTAGTCCTGACGGGCCAAGAGATGAATAGAGTAATTATAGATTCGTTGGTTCATCGTATCTTCACTCCCACCGGTGGAAGTGACCCGCACCTTATTCACTTCCGCCAGCGGAAGTAAGAAAAATAAAAAAGGGGCCCGAAGGCCCCTGTAAATCACTGAACTTTTTCTTTTTTCTTCGCAGGCTTCATGTCTTCCTTGATTTCACCTGTCGCCATATCAACAGCTGCGATCTCTGTTGATTTCACAATTCCGTGCTTAGCGAGAACCTTGTGGCGAATCTCTTCCATCAGCTCTTTGTTCTGCTTGAGGAATTCTTTTGACTGCTCACGGCCCTGACCGAGCTTAGAGTTGTTGTACGAGTACCACGCACCTGCTTTTTCTACGATGCCTTCGTTAGCAGCAACATCGAGCAGATCGCCTTCTTTAGAAATGCCTTCGCCGTACATGATGTCGAATTCAACCTCACGGAAAGGAGGAGCGACTTTATTTTTAACGACTTTAATTTTCGTTCTGTTACCAGTAACAACTTCGCCGTCCTTGATCGCACCGATACGACGAATATCCATACGTACAGAAGCGTAGAATTTGAGAGCGTTACCACCAGTTGTTGTTT
>CAMCYI010000009.1:0-137196 GCA_945883845.1 Bacteriovorax stolpii
TTTGGCAAAATAATACCAGAACTTTTATATGAGGCTTCAAGAGAAGCACGAGTAGACTTTAATCTTTGTAAGAAATGAGAGAAGAAAAAAGAATTTCATTGATAGATCCTTTCTCATAAGTCTATTTCTGGTTCTTTCTTATTTCTATATTGACAAAACTGCCCCAATTCTTTGATAAACGCAGAAGCATTTTCTCTATAAGACGCACCAACGGACCCGTAACTGGTGAAAGAAGTGTCCAGTTCTTAAGACCTCCGGAAAGCCAATACCAGAGAGGGGAATGCGGTACATAGGAAGCCAGCTCAAGACGAGGATAAAGCATCTTAAACTTCTCAATATCCCTCCTGAAAACGATCCATGCCAGGGCCCCATTAGCATCACTGAGCGGGCCTTTCGAATCAAAGGACCAAATCACGCGCTTCTGATCAAATCCCTCGTGATGAAGGTACTTGAGAAGAAAGTAACTAATCATTCCTACGTGCTGATCCACAATCATGATCTTTCCACCAGGAACAAGACATCTTTGGGCCTCAGATAAAAACTTCTCAACGTCAGGGATGTGATGAAAGGTATTGATCAAAAAGAAGCAACGAACGCTTGAATCTTCAAATGGCATCTGCGTGGCATCCATTACCTGATCAAGGCCCTTATAGGGAATCACATCTGTCGTTATAACCTCGGGGATAAATTCTTTAAGAAAGCCTCCACCGGATCCTATTTCAATAAGCTTTCCACTACCGGAAATATTTCTAAGTGAATCAGCACAATAAAGGTAATTGCGTTTATAAAATTCTTTAAGAGCCCATTTTTTGTCAATGAACTGCTTGATTCTTGAAAGGTTCTCTACGGAATCCAGCTGGTGTTCAGCCACGAAACCCTGCTTTGATTTTAAAGAGGCCAATAAGAGTCATTCTTAAAAGCATGAATCCATGGGTGAAGCGACTAATCTGCGTTTCCCCGTAGACACGATTTTTATACTTAATCGGGATATCAGTGATTTTAAATCCAAGTTGGGCCGCAGGGAAGAGTAACTCAAAGTCACCGAATGGATCGAAGTCTCCGAAGTCCTCACGCCATTTAATCATTCGTAAGTAATCGCGTTTTGTAAAAACCTTGGTTCCACATAAACTATCACTGATGTAGTTATCAAGAGTGAAGCTTAGGAACTTGGCAAAGAATTTGTTCCCGATAAAGTTCAATGGCTTCATGGCCTTCGATTCCATCGGATAGATAAGACGGGAGCCATTTAGGAAATCACCATGACCGTTTCTGTAGGCTTCATAGAAGCGTGTCATCATCTCAGGCGGCATGGTTAAGTCTGCATCCAGAATAAACATCAGTTCATTTGTAGCTTTCTCAAAGCCTAGTCTTACGGCATCACTTTTCCCCTTACCGGTTTGTTGATAAGAGTGAATTTTAAATTTACTCCCGTGAGCAACTTGAACACGCTGTATCTCTTCCCATGTTCCGTCAGAAGAGTGGCCTTCTACATAGATCAGCTCTCGTTGAGCTCCGCCAAAATCAGGCATCCTTGTTACAGCATCTTCGATATTTCCTTTTTCATTTCTGGCAGGAACAATAATTGAAACAGATGGAAGATCTTCCCTGCTGACTTTAGGTCGCAGCACAAGCAGTGAAATCAAAGAGGTCTTTCTTACAAGAGGAATCATAGGCATCAGAAAGTTGATGAGGTTCGAGATCCAAGGAATATAATACGGCATATAGATACAAGGACGGAGTCTCACTAGTTCAAACCCTGCAACTGAGCAGATACTGCGAATATCATCTTCAGTGATAAATGTATTAGGAACTGGTGCAGTTCTGAATCCCAGAGCCTTTGCCATCATATAAAGCGGCTTAATGTATGGATTGTATGCAAGCGCAAACACACGTGACTCTGGAGACATCGAAGGTTTCAGCTTTTCGAGTAAAGATTGAATATCTGTATCGTGATTGAAGTTACCATTAAGGAAATAAATTTCTCTGCTGCCCGGGGAAACTTTCGGGAGTTCATTAAGGTATTTAAAGACCCTTTTTTCTTTGCAATCAATGATCTCGAAAATGTTGAGATCGTCATGGGTAAGCGGAGTGACTTGCGTAAATGAATCATAATACCTCGAGAGAGCGGATATTTCTTTACCAATTTTTTTGTCACTGTACTGCATGAGTAACCCTTTTAACGACAATAACTTTTTGTATAACCCTTAATCGTGAAGCCCCATTTTTCATGGGCACCCTTAATCTTAAAAATTTTTTGGATATCTGAGTGAGCAGAAGAAAACTTCGCATCTTCACCCAGCTCCTTTAAAAGATCCAGGTAGTTTTCATAAAACGCCTGGTTTTTTACGGCCAGACTTTCTCTAATCAGCGCTTCCATATAAGGAAGTGCTTCTTTATATTTCATCAGACCAATCAGGTTAGAGACAGAAAGAAACGCACAGTTATTTTTTATTTTTTGAAACCTCGCTGAAGGGCAGACTCTCTCAAGAATTTTCTGGCTTTCTTCGCACCGATTCTCTTCCGTGAGATAGAAGGCAAGATTCTGACCACTCATGGATGAGCCCGGATACTTCTCAAGCGCATAGGCCCAAAGGCCCCTTGGTTCTTGCCATTGCAAAGTATAGAGGACATTGAAAAATAATAAAAAAGCTGCAAAGCTCCCAAGAATAAAAAACTTCAGCATCTGATTTATCGGGATTGCATACACTCCCAAAACAATCGCTACACAAAGAATTATATTGCTCTGATACAGGCGATACTCAGCAAATGGGTTAATGAACTGCAGGACTGTAAAATAGGGAGCGACACTAAAGAGGAAGAAGAGGGCAAGAAAGCTGACCACAGGCTTTGCTTTTCTGAACTTAAAGACAGCAACAATACTAAAAATCCAGATCCCCATGCCAACAATGACATCTATTAACGGCGGGTGTGCTGTCCATTCATGGAAAATCGACTGCTCAGCCGGGTTGAAGAACATCATGAGGTAAAAATACATGTAATGAAGATTTGTCCATAGATAGTCAGAGTATGGGTAAAGTTCAAACCCAACAACTCCGCCGTGGATATCAAAGTTTAAAAGAAATCTAAGTGGGATCAACCATAGAGCATGTGAAAAGAAGAAGAGATGTTTCTTCCAATCTATCTGTTTTAAATCTGTTGTCCCAAGAATGTAATCAGCAGATAAAAACAAGCATGGAGTCAGCACACATGTTTCTTTAACCAGAAGGGATATGATCAATCCAGCGTAGATCACCCATTTGTTTTTTTTCTGCAGATAGAGCAGTAGTAACACTAACGTTGAGAGTGTTTTCAAAAGTTCAATCCGACCCATGATATATGTTACGGACTCAATCTGAATTGGATGGATAAAAAAAAGGAGACAGATCAGGACATTTGCTAGTCGATCTCTTATGCCGATTAGTGGAAGCAGAGACGCCAGCACCAGGGTACAAGCTGCGTGAAGGAGATTGTTAAAAAGATGGAAGGACCACGTCTGGCCACCCGAAACCATCCAGTCAAACGATAAGGTTAGATTCTGAATGACCCTGTTCTGTCTGAACGGTTCTCTCAGAATTGCACCCCAGTCAAAAAAATCATGCAGATTATTATTCTGAACAATTTGTACGACATCATCGTAGGCGAAGGGAACCTGAAAATTAAGAAAAGAAAGTCCTATTGTCAGAACGACAACTACTAATCGGAAAACCGTCACTTGTCGGTTCTGGGCATAGCCTGGAAATTTCATAATGATTATTCTAGCAGTTGAGCGGGCAAAAGATAGTCTATTTAGGGCGAAGCTGGTGCCTGAAGAAGATCCCGTCATTACCGAATTCTGAAGCTGCAAAAGCAGAAGTCGGAGACATAACTGTTTTAGCCTTCTGCCCCTTTGCATCGACCTCGGCCATTTGGCAAAATAATACCAGGACTTTTATATGAGGCTTCAAGAGAAGCACGAGTAGACTTTAATCTTTTTTATTCGCTACGGGCATTTCGATTGGTTGCACCATTGGCCGGCGCTTGCCGCTGCCTCGAAGGAGGCGAAGTGTTCCTATCGTCGTCGTTAATGCTCATGTCATCACCCCACGGCATCATTGAACTGATTCTTTCTCCCCAGGTTTGCTCCCGGTAACAAGCAAGTGTAATGCGCCCTCTGGTGGGAATTCTTGAGTCGCTCCAGTGACTTCCTTCAGTAAAATCGATACCAGAACTGTAGTAATCAAAGCCTCTGAAAGTTGTCTGACAAAGACTGCGCATGGTGGCCGTGTACCTTTCTCTCTCTTCAACAGTAGGAAAAGTCAGATCAGGATAACTCTGTCCTCTGCTATCAGTGCGACTGAGCATTTTCATGCTGATTCTTTGGTTATCGGCGCGGATAATACTCATTTGTAAGCGATTAGTCCCACTGGTGATCTCGAAGACATCATCACTCACATAGCGACAGGTGGGACAATAAGTTGTCAGCCAATTGGCAACTCTTGGTGAGGGTTCATTTTCTTCTTCTGCGAAGGCCGAGAGAGTAATAACAAAAATGAGTATTAATTTGATCATGAATTCTTATCGGATTGTCGGATGAAAACCATAAGTGGAAGGCCATGACCTATTCTTAGTCTGTCAGATTGACCATTTTAGTGTCTAAAGAATAGATAGTGCACTGTGAAGTTTATCTGACACTCGCCCTACTTCACCCATATGACATAAAATATGGGCATGCCTGAATGAATTATTTGATTTCACATGAGACCAGTTTACGCAGATATCCCCTGAAGTGATGGAATAAATTGAATTCGAGGCCCCAAGATCAAATCTGGGAAATAATTTTCAGCAATGATCACAAACTTCATCGCCATTCTCACTTTGTGTATTTTTAAAATGAAGGGCCCACTTCCTTTCGATGTTTACATCGAACGCTTCCCGGGCAAGTTTACGAAGCTCTACCACAAAGGCGATGAGTGCGACCAAGAGCAGTTGATTAACTTTGAGGCAAAATCAGTCCAAGTCATGTTCATTCGAGAAGATGACAAGGTTGTCTACGCGACCCACCTTGCCGCCATTCTGGATGATGCCATCGATTATCCTGGAAAACTGACCGATACAGACGTTGTTGAGATTGTCGCGAGAGGCCTAGAAATTACTTTTGAACAAGTACTCGAGCAGGATGATGAGGTGGGTGAAAACCTTCGATGGGCGCAGAGTCAGGTAAGAGCTTCCTTGAGTCTCATCACGAAAGATCTGTCAGGAGCGATGGAGATTTATCGAACACTCCAACAGGACTTCGATCTTGCGAAGCACTCATATATGGTCATGCTCTTTTCACTGATACTCGCCCGTGAAGTCGGATACGAGAATGAAAAGAAATTGCTTCAAATCGGTCTTGGAGCGCTCTTTCACGATCTCGGTCAGACTCGGATCGACGAGGAACTGTTCCGGCGCACAAAACTTACACCGAAAGAATGGGACGCCGTTAAGGACCACCCAGAATTAGGAATCAAAATCCTTGACCACTGTAAGGGAGTGACGACAGAGATACGTCAGATCGTACTTCATACCCATGAGCAAATTAACGGTCGGGGTTACCCCAACCGCCTAGCGAACTCACAGATCTATCCACCGGCTAAAATCGTCGCCATCGCTGATACCTTTGTTTCATTGATCAGCAAGACTCATTATCGGCAGCTTAGCTACACACCGATTGAGGCACTGGAAATCATGAGAGTTGATGAGGGTCACTTCGATCTAGGTTTTCTCGAATCATTCTCAAAGGTTTTCTTTAAAAAAACTACTGCGGCTTAAACACACAAACGATTAGTCTTAAGTAAGAGAGTGTGCAAGTTCAAGCAAGTTTGTTTCAAGGATAGCAGAAGCAATGAAATCCCGCCCTTTAGGATTTGGACGACCTTCGGTCTCTATTATAAAGGAAAATCTTCACCGCTTTTTGGCGGGGTCGGCTACAGTCAGAACTGTTGGCCGAGGTATTTTCCGTCACGACAAAATGAAACTGACACTACCTAGAGGTTGCCCTTCTCTCAGTTTGTCTTGATGAAGTCCGTGATCTGTCACGAGGAGTTGGGCTCCGGTCATCATCGTTAATGGCAAGACTTTCTCTTTGAGCGGCTTCTTGCTGGAGCTTGAGATCGCGGATGGTCATGAGATTTGAGTAAGCGGTTTGGCACGGTGAGTGACTTCCCGTGAGTCCATTGAAGATGGTTTCTCTAGTCCGTTGAAACGCTCCTTGAAATAAGGAGGGATAGTGTTCGGAATAAAAGATATCTAGGAGGGCACCAAACCCGGCCCCCGTCACTTCGGCAATTTTAACGTCTCGTCGTTGGTGAACCGTATAATCCACTAACGCTGGCCCTAGAGGGAGTGTTCGCCAAACAGCTGAACCGACAGAGGCAGCAGCACCGTAACCACAAGACGCTACCAGATACCCCATTTGCTTGAGGGCTTCGTTATTTCTTTCATTCACAGAAAGAGAATTCACATAGTGGTGGTAATCATAAACTTGTGCCCCTGAGGACAGGGACATCGTCAGCAAAAGGACGAGAGAAAAGAACTTTATTTTGGTCATCAAGACTTATCGTCATCTGGGGCCAATTCTTGAATTTAGGTCAGTCTTACCTTGGAATATAGGTTCGACACTTAACCTCACCATCTATTAACCCCACAGTAATATTTTCGGTCGTGCATTCATAATCTCTATTAAATTTACAACCAATAACTTTGCAGGCCCCTACACCGGCCAATCTCTTACTCTCGTGTGTATGTCTTGTAGAATCCATAAACGTATCACAACCAGGATTTGAGTTATCCCCAATTGTAATGGCCTTCGCATGACAATTTTTAATCACATTAAATCCACAGTTTTGGGCATCACATTTTTTCACTAAGGGCATCTCTATAATAAATTTCTCCATAATAAGATCTCCATATAAGTTTTGAAAAAAACATTCGATACAGCTGAAAGCATCTTTTCAAAAACTTCTCGAAAACAAACTGACCTTGATCATAACCAGTGAAGTTTAACCTTAAGTTATAAGCAATTTCGTTGGACGTTAAAGGTCATCACCATACTGAGTCTGTCCTTGACCTCCTACATTAGGATATATTGATAACAGTACCAAGGAGGGAAAGATGAGAACATTTGAAAACAAAGTCGTAATTGTAACAGGTGCAAGCTCTGGGATAGGCCGAGCCACTGCAATAGCTTTCGCCAAAGAAGGTGCAAAGGTAATAGTGAGTGATGTCCAAGAAAAAGATGGCCTTGCGACAGTGGAAGAAATAAAAAAAGACAAAGGTGAAGCACACTTTATCCAGTGCGATGTTTCTTCAGAAGAACAAGTTAAAAATCTCGTTGATAAAACACTCGCGAAGTATGGCAGGCTAGACTGTGCTTACAATAATGCAGGCGTGGAAGGATCACCTTGCAGCACCGTCGAATGCTCTACAGAGAACTGGGATAAGACGATCAACATCAATCTTAAAGGTGTTTGGTTGTGCATGAAGTATGAAATTCCAGCAATGCTCAAATATGGTAAGGGAAGCATCGTTAACTGTTCTTCCATCGCCGGACTTGTAGGCTTTGAAACTATTCCAGCCTATGTCGCCAGCAAACATGGGGTCATAGGTCTCACGGAAACTGCTGCACTCGAGTTTGCAAAGAAAAATATAAGAGTCAACGCTGTTTGCCCGGGGGCCATACATACGCCCATGCTGGATCGATTTACACATGGAGAAGAGAAAGCGATGGCAGAACAAGACCCAATGGGTAGAGTGGGAAGACCTGAAGAGATAGCAGACAGCGTTTTGTGGCTTTGCTCTGACAAGTCCTCTTATGTCACTGGACAGTCGATTGCTGTTGACGGTGGTTGGGTTGCTCACTGATATAGTGACCGCGCGGTATCGAGATTATCAAATTCGATCTCCGGTGCTATCTCGTAAAAGATCTTTTAGAGAAGTGACTTTAATTCCTGTGGATTCATTCTTTTTCTCCAACATTATTAGCCCTACTTCACCATACATCAGAAACAATTAAATCCCGCCCTTTCGGATTTGGATGACCTCCGGTCTCTATAATAAAGGAAAATCTTCACCGCTTTTTGGCGGAGTCGGCCGAAATTTAGGAGATGGTCTTATTTAAGGAAAAATTATGCCTATGGACATTGAATGGGCAAAGGACGGAAGAAGCGGCGAACTTTTTATACTTCAAGCAAGACCTGAGAGGGTCCACGCCTTTACGGTGCAAGGTGAAAGCCGACAATTACTATTTACAAAAATTCATTGGACCTTAAGGTCACATTAGATGGTCAATCATGCAAACTACAAAGAATGAAAACACTCCTACTTTTTAGTTTCTTTATCATGGGTTGTCAGAAAGAGATCTTCAATCCTACTAAAGGAAACATTGTAGAGGCAGTTTATGGACTAGGTATCGTAAGATCAGAAAACACCTATCATGCGACAGCTGCCATCGTAAATTCCGTAGAAAAATTTTATGTCACTGAAGGGCAAGATGTTAAAAAAGGGGAAGCACTTTTTATTACTGATCAAGGCTCCATTTACAAAGCTCCTTTTGATGGCAAGATCACTGACATCCCTGTAACGATCAGCGAGAACCTATTCCCACAAACTTTGATCCTATCCCTTATTGATTTAAAAAATATCTATCTAGAAGTTTCTCTTGAGCAACAGGCCGCTATGCGATTAAGAAAGGGTGTTAAAGCAGAAGTCACTTTTGAGTTTTTCCGAAATAACAAAATTGATGGAAAGATCTCCAGCATCTACCCACAAAACGATCAATTTGTCGCCAAAGTTCTCCTAGAGCAATGGCCCATCGGCATCCTTCCGGGCATGTCTGCCGATGTAGCTTTCGAGGTTGCTAGAAAGTCCAATGTAATTCTGATTCCTACCAAGGCCATAGCAAACGGTCACATAGTGGTTAAAAGGAATCATAAAAAGCAGAGGCTTAAAGTTGGGGTCGGTATAGCTGATGAAGAGAAAACAGAAATTCTCTCACCTGAACTTTCAACCTCAGATGAGATAATAATCCCATGATGTTTTTAAGCATCCGTCAACTAATGGCCAGAAAAAAGCAAAGTCTGTTGATCCTATTGGGAATTACTATTGGTACAGCAGCTTATGTGTCTATATCCGGCATGATGCTTGGATTTCAGTCTTACATGATGGAGCAATTAGTAAACAATGAGTCCCACGTTCGAATTTCTGCTCGAGAGGAGATTCTCACTGCAAAAGACATGGCCTCTTATCCAGAAGCAGCTCACGTATTTTGGCAAATCGCTCCTTCAGGAAGGAAAGATTCCACAAGAATAGAATATCCTCTCGGTTGGTTTAAAAAAATGGACGCTGACAAAGATGTTGTGGCGTATTCTCCACAAGTTATAGCTCAAGTTATTTTCACTCATAACAAAATAACAAAAGTCGGAAGAGTCATTGGATCGCAATATGATAGGCAGTTAAAAGTCACCAACATAGAAAATTACATGAAATCTGGAAGCTTTAAGGACATGGGATATTCAGGGAATCGACTAATCATAGGAACAAAACTTATGGAGCTTTTAGGCACCCGGCTTCAGGAAACCATTTTTGTTTCTAATGGTAGCGAATTACCTCAGAGTTTCAAAGTTGTTGGTAGTTTTGAGACTGGTATCAAATCTATCGATGAGGGAACCTCATTTATTTCATTAACTGACGGGCAAAAACTCAGGGGTACACCGAGTGAGATCACTGATATTGCAGTAAAACTTTTTGATCCCGATCTCGCCAGCGATAAAGCAAGTTCCTGGAAGAAAAGCTCCAGGGATAAGATTCTTTCTTGGCAAGAATCTTCGGCGGCTATTCTTTCGGTTTTTAAAACTCAAGATATTGTTCGAAATTCAATGACCATATCTATTATTCTGGTTGCTGGATTTGGGATCTATAACATTTTAAGTATTCTCGTAAATCAAAAGCAGCGGGATGTAGCTATTCTTAGATCAATGGGTTTC
This sequence comes from Bacteriovorax stolpii, assembly GCA_945883845.1. Taxonomy (GTDB): domain Bacteria; phylum Bdellovibrionota; class Bacteriovoracia; order Bacteriovoracales; family Bacteriovoracaceae; genus Peredibacter. The sequence continues at coordinate 10,002 of CAMCYI010000009.1, forward strand.
TCACCCAAGGATATCGTCCAGCTATTTTTTAATCAAGGTATGCTCTTAGGGATACTGGGCGGTGCTATCGGCCTTTTGCTGGGATTCATTATATGTCTCATCATGTCCCGAATAGAAGTTGTACCTGGCCGCATGAGTGGACCAGGAAACCGCATGATTATTTCCTTTAGCCTATACATCTATATCAAAGCTTTTAGCATTGCGTTTATTACGGCGATTGTTTCATCAATTATTCCGGCAAGGGCCGGTGGCAAGCTGGAGCCTATGGAAATTATCCGCTCGGGTGGACAATGATTGAAGTAAAAAACATTGTTAAAATTTTCCCAAATACTCCGGTACCCGTTCTCAAGGGAATTAATCTCAAAATCGAAGATGGTGATTTTATCTCTTTAGTTGGTAAATCAGGGTCAGGAAAAAGCACACTCCTGTATATCATTTCGACTCTGGATCACCCTAGCGGAGGAGAAGTCTTCTACGATACTAAAAATCTCAATACCTTTTCCCGTGAAGAAATTTATCGTTTGAGGAATCATAATATTGGTTTTGTGTTTCAGTTTCACTATCTTCTGACAGAGCTCACAGCTATCGAAAATATTCTTCTCCCTGCGCGAAAAGCCAATGAAGTTGAAAAAAGAAGAAGCTTTGCGATGGAGATTTTAAAAACGGTAGGGCTAGAGAGTAAAGAGCATCGATATCCAGGAGAGCTATCTGGAGGAGAGCAACAACGACTTGCAATTGCTCGTGCCTTGGTAATGGATCCTAAATATATATTTGCCGACGAACCCACGGGAAACCTGGATTCAGCTAATGGTAAAATCATAATGGATCTCTTTAAAAAGGTTAATCAGGAAAAGGGTACTACGATCATATATGTGACCCACGACAACGATTTTGCAGCTCTCGCCAAAAAGAAAGTCGTTCTCTTAGATGGTAAATTAGTCTGACTCATCAATTTTACAAAATTCCATTCGATAGAGGACTTGTAGCAAATCGTCTCATTTCGCCCATCCTTTGAAGTGCCTTACTCCAGAATTCAACTGGCTTTCATCTTGCAGATGAATTCATATCTACCAAAGGAGTTCCTATGATTAAGTCAGTTGGATTAGGCGTTAGAAACGGCAAAGCCGATATGAAAGCGGTGAAATTTATTCGTCATGAAGCAGGTGCAGAAGACGTGGAGCTTGAGATGCTCTTTTGCGGTATTTGTCATTCAGATATTCACCAGGCTCACGATGACTGGGGCAATACGGTGTGGCCATGCGTCCCAGGGCATGAACTGGTTGGCCGAGTATCAAAGATTGGAGCAAAGGTAAAAAACTTTAAAATCGGAGATATCGCTGCGGTAGGATGCATGATCGATTCCTGTGGAAAATGCCCCTCATGCCTGAACGGTGAGGAGCAGTTTTGTGAGTCAGAGACGAGCTGCTTACTCACCTATAATGGTTCCAAAATTCCTAGCGGACAAAATTCTTTTGGTGGCTATTCCAGTAAAGCAGTAGTTAGAGAGAGTTTTCTTCTCAGCATCCCCGAAGAGATTTCTCCCGAAGAAGCGGGGCCTATTTTGTGTGCGGGAGTGACGACTTATTCTCCTTTAAAGCACTGGGGCGTGGAAAAAGGATCGAAAGTTGGAATCGTGGGGTTTGGGGGATTGGGCCACATGGGGGTTCAGATCGCTAAGGCCATGGGAGCCGAAGTAACTGTGATCACCACGAGTCCGGAAAAAACCGAAGATGCTCTTTCAATGGGCGCATCAAAAGTCATCGACTCAAATGATAAAAAGAAAATGCAAGAAGGAGCTGCGTCCCTTCATTTAATTATTAACACCATTCCCTATCCTTATTCCTTAGATCCCTACATGGAACTTCTAAAACGAGACGGTACCATGGTGATTGTAGGCATTATGATGGAAGAGCCCAAGTGGGACCCAACAAAGTTTATCATGCAGAGAAGGTCCCTTGCTGGAAGTCTTATTGGAAGTATTCCTGAAACGAAGGAAGTTTTAGAATTCTGTGCAGCTAACAACATTAGACCACGAGTTGAAGTCATTGCGGCCAAGGACATCAATAGTGTGTTTGAAAAGGTGATTCAAAAAAAGGCGAGATATCGTTATGTGCTGGATCTTTCTACACTACCAAAAGAAGATGATAAGAATCTTGAATCCTTTGGCGAGGTGACTCATCGACTTAACGGGATGGCTGGGCAAAAGGAAATCCAACTTCAGTAGGGAGAGGGAGATTCGGGTTATCATTCATCAATCTCTGTGGTTCAAAGGAAAGTGCCGTCTTGAAACACGGTCAGTCTTTCACCGTTAACCTCAAGGTCAATGTAAATCTTAATCCGTGTCACTATCACAACTCTTTTCTCCTATTAAAGCGAGAGCCTCATTCCGTAGTATTTAAAATGTATTTTTAATTTTACCTTTTTATTTGAACTTGCGCGTATGTCGCAAACAACCCGAATTAGGTCTTCTAAAACAAACAAAGGAACTTCAAGTGAAAAAAACCACTCTCGCCCTTCTCCTGGTCATCTCATCTACCAATGTCTTTTCATACGGTACTCCAGCAGCGAAATCTGCAAAAACTGAGACATCAGCACAAGCGAACATTGTTGATACAGCTGTTGCTGCTGGAAATTTCAAGACTCTAGCTGCAGCACTTCAAGCCGCAGGTTTAGTTGAAACTTTAAAAGGCAAAGGCCCATTTACAGTATTCGCTCCTACAGATGCAGCTTTCGCAAAACTTCCAGTTGGAACTTTGGAGAAACTTTTAAAGCCTGAAAATAAAGCACAGCTTGTTCAAATCTTAACCTATCACGTTGTCGCATCTGCAGTGATGGCGAAAGATGTTAAAGCTGGAGATGTGAAAACTGTACAAGGTACTAATCTCGCTATTACGACAAAAGACGGAGTGACACTAAACGGTAATTCAAAAGTCACAGCAGTGGATATTAAAGCGTCAAACGGCGTTATCCACGTTATTGACTCTGTTGTTTTACCTGCAGGTCTGAAGCTTTAATATTCATCTTGTTTTTAATCCATGAGCTGGACGATGAGTCCGGCCCATGGCTTCTTGTTCATGTTTAGTTTTTTTCATAACCTACATTTTTATTTCTCTCTGACCCAAATGAAACCGCGAAACTCACCTAACTGAAATCCAATTGCCTTATCCTTGGGATAAAGGTCCTGAATTTTATTAATAACATTTTCACTAATATTATTACCATGACAGAGAAGACATTTAGCTTCAACAAAAAGTGGTTCCATATAGACTCTCTTACCGTTTTCAAGTCGATGAACAATGGAAGTCTGACTGACTTCATCTTTTTTCTTTCCTTCAAACTCTTTTAAATACTTAAGGGCCCATGGTTGAGGGCCATTTGCTTCATTCCTGACTTTATGTGATGTCCTTCCAAACTCAAACTTAGAGATGCGATCTTTAGCTGCCTCTTTAGCAATAGGCTTCACATTCGCGTGACAAAAAGGGATTGCTTCTACTGGCCCATCTTTAGAAATTTTGTCTGAAAGATTCTTCATCAGAGACATCTTCAGATCAGTGGCCAGTGCCTTTGCCTCATTCTCGAAGTTATCCTTCTGAGCAAAGGCAAAGTTTAAAGTAACCAGAACAATCAAAATGAACTTCATATGTCTTCCTTTGGGGCCAATATACTACTCAATCAAATCAGATAAATGATCCTGTAAGATAATAAACTCAGATGGATGTTTTTGTAGAGAATCAGGACGCAATTCAATCGTAAGGACTGGAATATTTCTTTCATCCCAGAGGTAACGTCCCAAACTGCCAGGAAACGTTCCTAATCTCTTCCATGGAAGAAGATTGGTTGTAATCTTCTTATGGTAAGGACCGTCGAAATCAAACACACCATAAGGTGTATGGATCGAAATCACCAAGTCGGGCTTAAAAGCATCAATGTGGGCCATGGCACAATGGGTTTCTGTTTCACTCCCAGCACTTTTACCGGGAAACCTTCTCGGGTTACTCTTTTGCAGATTTTTCCAGTGCTCAAGTGCCAATTCCTCCCAGTCCTTTGTTGGAAAGTTTCGATTGAGATCTACATTATTGAGATTGGTTCTTGTTTTTAATTCACCACCATCCGGATTAAGCTCTGGAATAACCCTCCAGAAATTAGAAGGCGTATTAATCTTCTGTAAACGATTTAGCCATTGGAACGCTAGCTGTTGTGCCTGAGGCTCATCCCCGTGTATACCAGCAATAACCAAAATTCTTTTCTTTAATCCATTCTCTCTTGCACTAAAATCAAAATGCTCAATTGGTTTTTTAAGGGCTGAGATACACTCATTGAGATGCGTAACTGCATTTACTGAGGGGATAAGACTTCCAAGATACAAAAGATAAAATATTACCTTCATGATTTAGATTCTCTCTTAATAGTAGCGATCACCAGATAATGGTCAGCAAAGTCATCTTCATTCACACTAATCATATCAAAACCTGCCTGCTTTAATTCAGAGACAACGGTTTCCAAAGACACTCTCAGGTTTTGGGGCGGACCAAAATGAGCCTTTTTATCATTACTTTTCTTGAAATCAAGGATGACAACTCGACCCGATGATTTAAGGCCCGCTTTTACTTTCTTAAGGTAATCCACTCTATTTTCAATATGGTGATAGGTATTTGAGGTAAAGGCCATATCGTAAAAATCTTTCTTCATCTTGGGATCATCAAAGGCGATTTTGAGAGTACTAAAATGGGGATACTCTTTCTCATCAAATCTTTTACGGTTGTGCTCGAGAAATTTTTCGTCTACATCGGCTCCAGTGACTTTGGCACCTGCAACAAGAAGGTGTTTTGAAAAATAGCCACTCCCAACACCAATATCAATCACCTCAAGACCTTTCAGTGGAGCTATTAGCTTAATTACAAGCTCTGGTTTTTGCCATTGGTCACGTTCAGGATCATCAAAATTTGAAATGAGTTTTTCATGAGACACTTTATGCATATGCTTATTCGCGAAATTATGATCCGCCTGGTAATGAGAGCAACTCATGGTAACTAATAACATCAGAAATAAAATCACGAGACACTCCTTTAGTGGTCAAATCTCAGATTGTTGAAACTCGTCTTAAGTTTATCATTAATAAATTCAAACGTCCCTCCACTCTTGCGACAAAATTGTGACTGAGATCATACTAATGTAACTACCAATGTTTTATAGTTCATCTAGCTTTTTCTCTTTTTTGCGGGTTCTATAAGAAAAATTCGAAGGAGTAATTTATGAAGTTAACTGTATTCTTAATGAGTCTATTCTTGGTGATCTCTGCTTCTGCAGAAAGAAATAAAAGTGAAATACAACCAATGCCTGGCTATCTTAAGGGCCTTGAAATGAATGGAAAAACGCTACGGCATGGTTATATCCAATGGCTTGAAAGAAAACCATATACCCCATCCGTTGATGGAAAATTAGTCAAGCAAGGCGAAGGAATCTATATAAAGCATTGTATGGAATGCCATGGAGCTTCAGGTAAGGGTGACGGTCCAGTCTCTAATAAATATGGAGTGCAAGCAGCAAGCATTTCTAAAAGTAGTAAAACCCTCAATAACCACACAATATTTGTCCAAGTCGCCGAGGGTCGCGGTGACATGCCTCAGTGGGTTGATGTCTTAACTGAGGAAGAGATTTGGGCGCTAACTCATTACATGCATACACTAAAATAATTTGAGTACGAATTCCCCTCCTTATAAACATGTCGCTAGAAAAATGAACTGGAAAAAATATATATGACAAAAAATTTAATTCTCTTCGTCTTTTTGATTTCAGGTGTGCTGATGAGCAACCAAGTCCTTGCACAAACAAAAGTAATCGAGAAACAATTTAATCTCACCCTTTAGGATTTGCATGACCTTCGGTCTCTATTATAAAGGAAAATCTTCACCGTTTTTTGGCGGAGTCGGGTGAAATTTAGGAGATGGTCTTATTTAAGAGAAACAGTACTTACAATCGGTGAAGGCGAAATCAAGCTCACAGGACCAGTAAAAAGCGGAGTCGCGACTTTGACGAATTCTGAGATCTCAGAAAAGATGGTCCTCTCTGATATCTTTGAAGTAAGCGGCAAAACCTTTAATAAGGGTGGCATGGTTGTCTCAAACGTCTCTGGCGTTCTCGAGTGCCAGGAAAAATAGTCATTCTTCAGTTTTACTCTGGGTATTAGCGCCTCCCATGGATCCGGGAGATACGCGCTTCTTGAAAAAGAACCACTTCATATTCTCTTTTTAATTTTCTCAATCTTCAGAGCGAAGATTCTGAGGCGATCTAACTGCTAATCAGTAGGCATAACTGAGACATTTACTCGTTTAAGAAAGCTCTCAATCTCCCGATAAGTTTAAATATGAAATGGCTTGTTTGTCTCCTTACAGTTTTGTCCAGCACTTCCGCACTCGCTCAATGCGATGAGGTTCTCGACTTGAGCCTCTTTAAAGACTTTGACGGCATTACTGCATTCCTCGCACGACCGAACGTAACTCAATCGCCTTGTAAGCGCTCCCCTCCCACGCAAGCTGAAATGCTGCTACACCTGAATGGTCTGCGCTCAGGGAGTAAACAAACTCGTACAGTCGCTGGGGCAACTCTAAATGATAACAAAGAGCTCTTGGAGCTTTTTGGAGAAATGCACAATCGCGATCCACGCTCGACCAAGGAGCCTTGGCGTTATTCGCGAGGGGCCACCATAAGTGTCAATCCCCCTTGCAATGAAGTCCTCTGCGCTATGAAAACAATCTACGGCGAAGAGCTCGGCATTCAGATGCTCTACATGCGATCGAAATTTGGGTTCAACACTTCGCACTTAGCGATGCATGAAGGTGATCCTTGGCCATCACAAGATTTGGGAACGGTGATGGCGATGCTTGAAGACATGCCGGACAGTATTCTTCCGATCAACGAAGGAATGCGCTTTTTGCACATGCCTACTCGTGGGCGCGATGGCGTGGAGATGATCGCTGAATCTTTAATGCATGTATACTTAGGGTGGAACGAACTTCCCGAAAGCGAAAAAACCACAAGTCTTGCCCATGAACTTGGCCACGTATTCGGTGAAGGAAAAGCCGACAAACCGGAATGGTTGAATCTGAGTGGCTGGACTAAGAATGTGGCAAATGAATGGGTCATGGGACGGACAGATACAGCGGTCCTGGAATACGCCCAAACAAATCCGAACGAAGATTTTGCAGAGACATTTTTCATGTACCGGTACAATGGTGCGGCCTTAAAGCGTCGTCAACCCGAGAAATATCGTTACATGAAAGAGAGAGTTTTTAATGGCGCTGAGTACGACACGCTGGCCAACTGCTCGGGAGTTCCGTAAATACACTTGATTCAACTTCTTTTCGTAGTCTTCCCAACGGCCTAATCGCATATAGAAACTATAGAACAGTTTCCTTTAAGTAGTGAAAACTCTCGGCGTGCGCGGAAGGGCCCAATTGATTGAGGCGGCTTAAGAGAAAAAAATCAAAGGCCAGTAAAATTGGTTTGGAGTTCTAATGAGCATAGTCCGAATTGGCCCTACTTCACCATACATAAGAAACAATTTAATCTCACCCTTTAGGATTTGCATGACCTTCGGTCTCTAATATAAAGGAAAATCTTCACCGCTTTTTGGCGGAGTCGGCTGAAATTTAGGAGATGGTCTTATTTAAGAGAACCATGGGAGAACTGATTAAAGTTGAAGCTAAAATTAACAATCAGAGGTTCTTGGTAAGGCAAAGGTGGCCTAGGAGAAGCTAGCGTCACTCAATGGGATTCTGGAGAGCTTTCAGTCGTTGTGAACTATTAAACTCGAGAGAAAGCTCATCGGGCAACATTACCTGATGAATTAAAGACTTCAACGCGCCCCCCGGGAGCATTGAAAGAAGCAGCAGACTGCCCATTAAGGGGCACGTATTCGATGCTGCCATTACTAGTTCGAACGGCTGCTGCTGGTCCTTCATTATGTGTAATAACACCTAAGAATTCTCCGTCGATCTTAACTGCCTCTGTATCGGTGCTATATGTATTTCGAAGTCTTTGGTAAGTCACATCAACTCTCGTTCCTTCTTGAAATCTTTCGCTAAGAATTCTTGGGTGTTCACGGGCCCCGCTCCACTCAGCTCTTTGGAAATTTCTGCTAGCAGCTACAACATCCATATCGTCGATTGGAGTATAATCGTATTGAGATCCATTATAATTGTTACGAGTGCGCAGCTGAAGTCTTCCCTGGTACCTCACCACCTCTCCGGTAGCAGTGAAAGGTTGTCCGTCGTCGATGCGATATCGCACTTCAACTGTATTCCCAAGATTTCGTTCAATCGCTCTTTGTGGGTTAGTCTCGAAAATAGGTCTAAACGAATCGAATCGATTTTGTCCAGGCCCCATCAGTTCTCCGTCTACGACTCTTGACTGAGGCATGTCGATACTTTTCACAACGAGATTGGGATCGTTCGGATTAATGGCCGTGATGCCAGAACTATTTTCAAAGTAAAGTGCTTCACCATTTCTATCGGTTCCTCTAAAGTATCCAAACAACTCCTCGGAGGTCTTGGTACCATCCGGGTTTGTTCTCTCTACTCTCACCCTCACTTGGGTCCCTGTGCTTCCCTCTGGCAAATCCTGCAACGCTCGAGTCGAAGCGGCATTCGGATGATCTGGAAGGATGGTTATTTGGTTTCTGCGGTTTAAACTGCTGAGATCAAAGTTATCCGGTCTCGCAGAAAACACGCCGTCACTTGCCGTGGCAAAAGTTGGCCTTGGCAAACTTCCTGCTAAACCTCGATCGAGAAGAGTCTCCGTCTGTGCTCGCGAAAATCCACAGCGCATGAGAGTTAAACCCTTGGTGACCCTATCACCTTGAGTAAAAGTCCCGAAACCGCGCCCCTCAGCAAGACCAATATTGTGCGCACGAATAATACAATCCTGCATGTCTGGGCTCATGTCTGGATCGTTGAGTAAAGTTCTTGCTTCTCTTTTTCTGTCATCGTCACTCAAGTCGTTCAATCGACGCATTTCTGGCCCATCACTCAAAACTGTTTCTCTATTAATGAGAGTCTGTCGCACGGGAGGAGACGGAAGTTCTGTTCTCACCACCGCAGGTGCTGCAGGAGGTGGTCGAAATTGTCTAAAGCTTGCAGGTGCCGCAGGAGGTGGTCGTCTCGGCTGAGCTGCCACTCTGAGTGCTGGGGCACGGGGAGCCGCCGGTGCAGCGGGAGTCACTCTTACTGGTCTAGGAGGTCCACCAATTCCAGGAAGTGGACGGGCCATTCTTCCTGTCATCCGTGCCAGAGAGTTGGTAATATTTCTTGCCATCATGGCGGCCCTCGCTGCCCCGGCACCACCGCCCGTTGCCACTGTTGCGATAACCGTGGGAACAAAGATCGCCGCAAACTCACAAGCATAATCAGCCTGGGCTTGAGCGGTGAGGCACATAAATCCATTGGCCTTAGTTGCTAGTATCGCAAGAACTGAAGACCATGGATCATCTGTCGTCCTGACCCAGTTATAGAGTGCCACAGCACTATCTTTAGTTTGAACGAGACTTCGCCAGATAAGAGTCCCTGCTGCTTGAAGACCAGCACTTTGAAGACAACTCGAATAATGCTCACGCATCCCTGGAATCACAGAAACATAATAAAAGGCACGTCTCGCAAAATCGGCATTGGCGAGGAGTCTTCTGATTTCCGGCTCTGGATCTGTACAGCGATTTCTTTGCAACTCTCTTTCGGTTTGTTCAGAAAGTGAGTTCATCATTCCTGCAAACCCATCGCGGATACTACGGGCGGCATTGGTAATCCCATTGACCACACATTCCCTCATATTCGCTTGGAGAATTTTCATCCCATACCGATTTGATCTATTCCCTTGTGCAATTCCCTGCATCGTTTGGCATCTCGTATCTCTGTTGCTTTGTCCTAGTCGCGGAATAACTCGGTTTAAGTCAGGAAGACCCCTGACGACACATTCTTCATTCGCATAGGCCTCATCGATCAGGCTGAAACTCGTTTTAACAATAGAAGTATGCTTGAGAGCAGTTTGGACAGCAGCACTCATCAAAAAGTTAAGATCAGCGTGGGCCCCTTCTTTACTAAGATCGACAACAGCTAAGTGCCAAAATCTATTTTTAAAAGCCCAAAATCGTTCGTAGAACTTTCCTGTACCTTGAGGCATGGAAACATCATAAGAGTGACCTCCGTAACGAATGCCTTTGAGGGTATCTGAACCTGCTTGGAGATTGAGTGCGTTCATCTGATGCTTTTCAAACATATCAAGCCTGATGTCATTTGAGATGTCAGTGAACTTTGTGGCAAAAAAATCTTCGTAAACATACTCGGGGAGAAAGCTTTTTTCTTCTGTCAGAATGGCGAATTTTTTTCCACCTTGATGGGAAAGCATGATGCGATTCTCTGCCACTGGGAGCGCAATCCATTCTTTTGAATCAAGTTTAAGGCCGGGAAGGTACCAGAAACGAGTATCAATCTCTTCCGTTGCTGAAGAATTAAAAGAGAAAATAAATAAGGTGATGAGAAATAAGTATTTCAATGGGGTTCTTATCGGCAAAACACCTAAAAGCTCAAGTTTTCCCGAGTGTCTAAAAAGTTGTCAGTTTTATCGCTTAAAGCTGGGCCCTGATTCTTCTACTCAACCATCGCAAGGCTCAAACCCCTTGGATCTTTCATGATTTCCGAGGAAATGAGCAGCTCATGCGTGATCTTTTACGGTTTCATCCTCAGACTTATTTCTCTTTTGGTTTATCCATTGATAACTCGCCCCAGATGAGAGATCTTTTGCCCCTCGTTCCGCTGGAAAGTCTCTTCCTAGAAACCGATAATCAGAAGCACCTTGATATTCACGAGATCTACATCAGAGCTGCTGAGTTTATAAAGATTGATTTCGATTTTTTGAAGTCACAGATCATGATGAATTTAAAACGGATAGGACAGAAAGCTGCCCACTGATTAGAAATCAATCCGGTAAGAAGTGTAGACGTTTCGAGTCGCATCTCTGCTAGTGTAGTTATTATTCAAGGCGGTACCCGCCCTATAGTCATAGACCCCAAATCTTACAACCTGACCATGGCTAAAGGGAATGGCAACGAAGTAGTGCTGCCCTTTGTTGTTTGAGCGCTGATAAAATTCGTTAAACTGTAGATAGGCATAGTCATCGAGGTAGAAATCACCATCGGTGTCGATGTACTCAATCCCTGCAACGTATCCTTTTACAAAGGTGTAATTTAAATTGTAGAGATTCGAGTCACTGTTGGACTCTCCCGATCCAGTGAGATGATCTTTTACTCGTAAATTGCTCCAAGAAAAGTTGAAGCCTGAATCGAGAATTTTCTCTAGGCCAACATAAAGCGTATGATTCACGGCCCGGTAGTACTCCGGACCAGGTCTTGCTGAATCTTGGTAGGTCTCATCATAGTAAGAATCGTAGTACCAGAGCATGGAGTAGAGACTTACTTTTTTGGCGAGCCGAGAGTTTTCAAGGTCCCACTCATTGAGTAGGGCCGTTTGATCTGCGCGACGATTGACTTTGCTTCCCTCTGGTTCAGTCTGTGCCGCCGTTCGATCGTTCTTATCCGTGAAGAAGTAAGGGGTGTAAAAGACCCTTGTCTTGAAACTCAAGTCTTTAGGGAGAGAGTTTTTAAAATCATAGACAACGGCGATCCCATCAAAGATGGCATTGTAACTGAAGCGAGGAAATGTGCCATTCCGGTAAAGCGCATCGAGTTGATTCATGGGTGGCCCCCCTCGAGTTGTCATCCGCCCAAGAGCGAATGATAAATTGTAATCCGGAACTTTCCACCGTAGGTAAGCGACATCAAATTTTATATCTGAGCCTTCGTAACCGTAAGACCCTTCGAGAGAATGATAGGACCCTTCCGAAATTCCCTCTCTGTTATCGCTATTAAAAATTTTACCCATGGCAAGAGTGGAGAAGAAATCAATGTTATCTGAGATGGAGAAATCCACATTCAGCCCGAAGTGCATTCCGGCCAACTCTCCGTAGTTTTTGTCTTTTTTGTCCGTCGATCTATCCGTTTTGACGGAATTGAGAACTTCAACGTTTGTGATAAAGGTTCCGGAAAACTTTACATGATCTAAGGCTTTATCAAGATCAATCTCTTCGACCTTTTCTTCCAGCTTCGCGAGTCTCTCTTCGATCGTTGACTGTGCCAACAGAGGCGTCACAAGGCAAAAAAGAAAACTAAATAATATTTTTTTCATTCACCTACCACTGAGCCCGATCGGCCTTGGATATTTTTTTTAAAGCTCTCAACCAAAATGGAGCAGTTCAGTCGGTTGCAGTTTTTAAGCAGTTGTTTTGTAAAATGGTCATCGCAATTCATGGATCGTTTAAGCTCGAGTAAAGATTTTTTTATCAAGAGAGTGTTTGCTTCCTGACAATTTCTAGAGACGAGGTCAAGATGATCAATGAGTCCGGCCGAAGCATGACCGCAGCAACAAGCGAGCATAAAAATATATATGAGCGTTCGCAAATTCAAACTAGCCTTCTAAGCAATAGATAATATAATCTTAATTTAATGAACTTAAAATTGTCCAACTTAATATCTGCAGGTTTTATTTCAGCCCTTTCGGCTCAAATGATTCCCCTTTTATTTATTTTACTGGACCTTTTGCAGCTCGGACTTCCCTGGACTTATGAGAATGCAGCCGATGTTTACAAATCACAGTTAATCTACGTTTTTAGCTCAGTCTCCATGCCCATTTTAATTTTTGTCTTTTACTTGCAATTAAAACGAATTGCTTCTCAGAAAATATTCCTTCATCGAATTTTAGATGGGATGAGGGAACAGATTGTGGTTTTTGATAAATCCCTAAAACCAACTTTCAAAAATAAGGCATTTTCGAAGTTCATTTTGCCGTTCAATCTCGATGCTCTTTTTCAGTTTATTGACAAACCTGACTCATTTGAATGGTCTTGCGAGCAAGGAGGCGTACAGAGAACATTTGTCTGCAGCTTTAGTAAGCTTACTGATAAAACAGGAACCATTTTGATGCTCGATGAGGTTACAGAATTTAAAAGAAAAGACGAGCTCCTTAAAACTCAAGAGAAAAATCTTATCAGTTCCAGTCGCCTTGCCTCACTAGGAGAGATGGCAGCTGGAATTGCCCATGAAATAAATAATCCACTGGCAGTTATTATTGGCCGTACTGAATTGATCTTGACCCAAATCGCTGAAGGTTCTCTGTCCGAAGTCGATATCGAGAAAGCTCTTTCTAAAATCAATGATATGGCCCAGCGCATTTCTAAAATTGTCATATCCATGCGTAAAGTCTCAAGAGCAGATATTGGAGAAGTGGTTTCAACGAAACTGGTGGATGCCATCGATGATGTTCTTAATTTATCTGCTGAAAAGATCCGTCTTTCATCCATCAAAGTAGATCTTTCAGGATTGCATCAAGAGACATGCATTCAAATTAACTTTGCCCAATTTTCTCAAGTTTTAATCAATATCCTTGGGAACAGCATTGACGAACTGCAGAAGAACGCCGAAGGCAACAAAAGAATTTGGATCCAAGATGAGGAATTAGACGGCTATGTGATTCTTAAAATCACGGACTCAGGCGCTGGAATACCGGAAGAGACCAGAGCAAAATTATTCCAACCATTTTTTTCGACAAAGGAAATCGGGAAGGGCACAGGCCTGGGATTAAGTATCTCAAAAAGTTTGATGGTCGGTATGGGTGGGGATTTAGTCCTTTCACCGGACCTGAACCAGACTTGCTTCATCCTGACACTAAATAAAGGTTAATTTTTCTATATTGTCAGGCAAACCGACCATTTTGAATTTTAGTTTTAATCAATCCTTTTTTAAGTACAATGAAATCCTTAAAGAGGGGTTTCTTTGGAAGATTCAGACAGCAAAAAATTTAAAATTTTACTCGTCGATGACGACGTCGACTTTCGAGATATGCTCTCTGAAATTCTCACGAAAGCAGGCTACAAAGTGACAACTTCTGTAGACGGAGTTGACGGCTCATTCAAGTATTCTAACGAGACCTTTGATCTATTGATTACAGATATCAAAATGCCTAAGAAGGACGGCATAAAATTCGTCCAATTCATACAAACAGACGAAGTACAAAAGAAGATGAAACTAGGCTCAGCCTTCAAGCCACTCCCTATTATTTTTGTCAGTGCCTCGGTGCATGATTATCAAATTGAGATCGAACTCCTAGGGAACATCGATGTATTTAGTAAGCCTTTCAAAACGAGCGAGGTTTTGGATAAGGTCAACCGATTACTCGATAAGAAACCCGCCATAGAGACCTCTGGTACTCTAATTTTTAAAAAAGGATCGGTCATCTTTCGAGAAGGAGATCAGAGTTCAGAACTCTATTTTGTCAAAGAAGGGACCCTCAATGTCTTTAAAAAAGCAAAGAATGGCATAGAGATTAAAGTGTCTACAGTTGGTCAGGGAGAGATGATTGGAGAGATGGGAGTTTTGTTAAAAAAACCAAGGACCGCCAATGTCTTGGCCGCCACGGATTGTGTTCTCATTAATATTCCGAGAGAAAAAATAAATGCTGTTTTTGAAAGTCAACCGAAGTGGTTTAAGGTTTTGCTAGAAACAGTAACCGCGAGATTGGAAGACACAACGGATAATCTCGCCGAAGAAAGATCTAAGAAAGGCTAAACCGACTTTTCTCAATTCTCAAACGGATTGGAAAGATGACACGGATGAGTAACCCTTAAGGATAGTCCGAATTGGCCCTACTTCACCATACATCAGAAACAATTAAATCCCCGCCCTTTAGGATTTGCATGACCTTCGGTCTCTATTATAAAGGAAAATCTTCAACGTTTTTTGGCGGAGTCGGCTGAAATTTAGGAGATGGTCTTATTTAAGAGAGTATATTTTTCTCACTTCCGCCGGCAGCAGTAAAATTTTACTGTCGAGTCGCTCCTCCTCTCGGGCGTGACGGCGCGACGGCGGAGAGACTGAAACTGAATTCGGACTTAGACATGTTAGTGACATAGGAGATGTCCGTTGGGATTCCGCAACGAGTGACCCCGCGTCTGCGCTGATTTCTGATCCCCCAGTTTCCGGTATTCCCGAAAGCAAGAAACTCCATCAGATTCTTTTGGGCCGTATCTTCCCCGTCTGTGCTTCGAGTGCCGCGACAGTTCCGGACGCGCTCGTAGCTGTGAGAGGGAGCGATCTCAGACAGGAGCGCTCCTAACTCGGAAGCCTGCTCTGGCGCGAGCTGCCCCTGGGTCACTGCCGGATTAAGAAGAGCTTCAAGACGAATCAACCGAGCTTCGAGATCTTGCTTAGAGGGAGCGCCAAGTTCTGCCGCTTTTGGGTTACTCGTGTAAGTTTGTATGTATCCTCTTAACTGATCAAGACCAACGGAGAAGCTATCGCGAAAGATTCTATCCGAAAAAGACACAGGTTGCGAAACAGGAGCAGCCGGCGTGGCGGGTGGCGGAGTTTGAGCGGCAGCTTGAGCAGCAGCTATCGCAGCCGCCCCATTCGCAGCTTTGTATCGATCCTTCGCAATCATGTACGCAGTGCTGATGAGGGCAATGCCGTCGTTATCTTTCAGGGTGGTGGTGCACGTTCCACCATCGCTGGCTTCACTGAAGCTCACTACCAGGACTTGATTCTCTCGTCTCACAGAGCCCGCACCGACTTCCACTTCCTCTGAGCCGGAGCAAGCATGGGCCCCGTCGTAAATGAAGAACACCAACACGAGAGTAAGAAATTTCATCGTGAGACTCCCATCTTTGTTGTGAGCTTATTGGTACAGACGACAGTCGGTTTGCGAGACAATTTTTTTGATTCCATAATGGACTCTGGAAGGAGATTGAACTGACGATGACAGTTTTCAGACCCGGTCTGAATCTTGAGCTTTTGGTTATCTAAAACGAGTCGATGAGTTTGAGTTACAACGATGACTTCTTTTTCACTCACGGAAAGGATATCCCCTTTGAGCGGGATCGTTGCGTCCGCGAAACAGGCAAAAGACATGATCATGGCCAGGCTACAAATTATTCGTTTCATCAGGTAACTCCTCCAGAAATAATAACCCAGAACGACGATTTCATTTAGCAAAAGCTACTACGAAGCTTTTTATGCCTAAAGGCTATAGAAGTATAAGGGGTTAGATCAGTAACCTGAGTTTAGAACCACGATGTTTTATGGGCGAAGATGGAATCAAAAAGTAGTCAATAAAAAGTAATAATACCCAAAAAGGATAGTCCGAATTGGCCCTGGATTTGGATGACTTTCGGTCTCACTTTTAAAATTTCCGCACGTTGAAATTCTCAACATGACGAAGTTCATAAGAAGATTTAAAGGGATTCAAAAGTCTCTACGAATCCAATTCTCCCCTTGACCATGGCACTCAGGCTTAGAACAATAAGCGCATGAAAAATAGCAGTTCGAAGATACCGGCTTACGCCATTTATATTTGTTTTTTTTTTAGCGGATTTTCTGCTCTCATTTACGAAGTCGCTTGGCTCAACCGAGTTCAACTCCTCGTCGGACACAGTGTGTATTCCATGGCCACGACCCTGGCCGCTTACATGGGAGGGATCGCCCTAGGTGCCTTACTCGTCCCGGCCTTTCGTCGAAGCGAAATGAACTCATTTTCTCTTTACCTTCTCGCGGAGCTCTTGATTGGCCTCTACGGTTTAATTTTTTATCCGCTCCTGAAACTCGTTCGTCCCTTGTATTTGCTTCTCTCGGGGCTCTCCGATAGCTCTGCATTCTTGCATGGTTTTGCTCAATTTCTTTTCTGCGCTGGTCTCATCCTCATTCCCACGATTCTCATGGGGACGACTCTTCCCTTACTGGTCAATTATCTTTCCTCGAAGAAAAATGACATTTCACTCAACCTCCCGAAGCTCTACACGGTGAACGCCGCAGGGGCCGCCGTCGGATGCTTCTGCACCGGTTTTATTCTTCTGCCTAATCTTGGGTACACTCAGACTTCGCTCGTCGCTGCAGGCATGAACATCATTCTATGTCTGGTGATGATCTACGCTTTTTCTCCGTCCCTTAAATTCTCTCCAGGACATTTCCGAGAAATTTTTCACATCTCTCAATTTAAGCGAGTCGCTTTACCCCGTTTCAATCAACGTTGGCACTTTCTCGTCGTGCTGTTCATCTCAGGAATGGCGTCGATGCTCATGCAAGTAATTTGGAACCGACTCACGTCTCTCGGTGTTGGACCTTCAGTTTATATCTATCCCATGGTGACCACCGTCGTTCTTTTAGGAGTGGCCGTCGGGAGTCTCCTCTGGAGTAGAATTTTAACGAAGTCTTCGGACGCTCAAAAATATTTTATTCTACTACCAGTCTTTGCATCCTTGTCCTGGATGGTCAGTATTATCGTTCTCGGGAGAACTCCCCATTTCATGCTCTATGTACTCAACGAATGGGCCCCAGCTTTTTGGAAACTTACCTTCTTTGAAATGACTTGGCTCATTGTTGCTCTTCTCCCAGCAGCGATCACTCAAGGAGCTCTTTTTCCTTCAGCGATGAGTTTGATGACTGCCGATGAATCCTCTGAGAGCGGCACCTCACTCACTTCCGAGGGAGTCATGGTTAATGTTCTAGGTTTAGTGATCGGTGGTCTTTTGGGATCTCTTTACATCATTCCGACCTTTGGCATCGAGACGACAACGCAGCTCCTCGTTGGGACACTTGCGCTTTGTTCAGTGCTCTTAAGTCTCACGATGCCGCATAAAACCTGGCAACGAAGTCTCTCCATCGGAATTCTTGGTCTCGGTGTGACTTTCGTCACGCCGGCAATGGACTGGAACGTTCTGACGGCAGGATACTTCTACAACAGGGATAATATACCCGCGTTACAGCAGCTCAAAGAATCAGGTTGGCTTGAGTGGGAAAAATTCGAAAGCTTCAACACCTATAAGATCGTCGATCGCGCCGACGATGCTCACGCCACCATCAGCATTCATGATGATCAGGCCCGACCGGGATTTCGCAGTTTCAAAATCAATGGGAAAGTGGATGGCTCCGTCCCTGGAGATCTTTTCACTACAAGGTTCGTCGCCCTCTTGCCAATCATTGTAAAACCACATGCCAAGAGTGCCCTAGTGATCGGGCTAGGAACAGGCTCGACCGCAGCAACGGCCTTAAAATATCCCCTTATGGAAAAAGTGAAAGTGATCGAACTCTCCCAGGGAATCATCGACTTCTCTAGAAAGTATTTTCCCCGCGTTGACGGTGACAACTGGAACGATCCGCGCTTCTCTGTGCTAAAGCAAGACGGGCGGACGTTCATTGAGACGACCGAAGAAAACTTCGACCTCATCATCTCCGAGCCTTCGAACCCCTGGGTCGACGGAGAAGGCAAGCTCTTCACCCGCGAGTACTTCCGCGGTCTGTCCGAAAAATTAAACGTCGGTGGCGTCGCCTCCGTTTGGTTTCATCTCTATAACCTTGAGTGCGATACTGTCATGAGTGTGCTAGGGGCCGCGGCCGAAAGCTTCAAGCATGTGCTCGTCTTTCGAACCAACATTGAGCTCTTCATCCTCGGGAGCAACGATGATTTTTTTATGAACCCTATCCCTAACATTGAGGGGGCCATGCCATTGACCCAAGAACTCTTTCGCCAGATCGGAAATCCTCCCACAGAGAGTCTCGTTTATGGGTACATGAACATGGCCAGGCGAATGCTGATTTATGACAAAGAGCGGATCCAGCAAGCGATGGGAAGTTTAACGATCAACACCGATGAGAATCAATTATTACAGTTTAGTGCAGGAAGAACCTACAACCAGAAAATTTACTGCATGCATTTACCGGAGCCTTTTAAAAAAAATGATGAGAACCCCTACGTGAGGAAAATACTTAATCGGCAATGGTAATACCTTTTGAGAGTAGACTTGTTTAAAATTATTTTGAGGCGAATAGACTTTAATTTTGAGTAATGATCTCTAGATCTGGTGAAGCTTGAAGTTCTGGGGGTTCTTCCCTTTAATATCTTTGTAGAAGTCCATGATCTTTGCCATGTCGTCTTCAAAGTTCGTGAGATGGATGATGGGCCCGATGCCGAAAGTTTTCTTTTCGTAGTCTCCGAATCCGCAGACGATAGGGACACCTGCTTTTTGAGCGATGTAGTAGAATCCTGTTTTCCATTTATCAACTGGCTTACGTGTTCCTTCAGGGGCAATGAGCAAGACCAGTTCCTTGTACTCAGTGAAGAGTCTCGCCATGACGTCAATCGTGCTCTCGCGATTTCCCTCTTTGAGTTTTGAACGATTAAGTCCGATGGCCCCGCCTGCTCTGAGGAGCCAGCCAAGGACGGGGGCTTCAGTCCACTCAGACTTGATCACGAACTTGCAGTTTCGTTTAATGAGCCTGCCGATCACCAGGGCCGGCATCACATCATGATTTGACGTGTGCGGAACTCCAAGGAATACAAACGATCGGAGATCATCCGGAATACTTCCGACAAACTTCCAGCCCGTGGCCTTCATGTAGAGATTCACAAGCTGTGGAATCATGCTCTCACCTTTTTAGTGTCGATCAGATAAATCTTATCTTCGCGTTTCATTTTCTTCACCATGGCCTCGAACTTTGAAGCAAGTGAGCGGTCAGCGAATTTTTTCTTAAACTTCACTTTCACGGGCGCGCCAGTATGAAAAAATTTTGCTCCACCTTTGATGTCACCGCTGTGCTGTCGAAGCCGTCTTTCAATATCGGTCGTGATGCCGGTATACAAAAACCCCTTCTCGTTCTCAATGATATAAACAAACCAGGGGGACTTTTTCATGTTAAGATTATATCGACCATGGATAAAATTAGAATCCCTTTTTCTGAATTCCACTTTTCTTTCTCTCGCTCTGGCGGTGCCGGCGGACAGAATATCAATAAGGTGAATACCAAGGCCATTTTATACTGGGATCTGGATGGCTCCCCTTCTTGCACTCAAGGTGTCAAAGACCGGTTCCGAGCGCGCTACGGGAATTTCATCCTGGACGATGGTTCAGTGCAGATCATTTCCCAGGAACACCGGACGCAGAAAGGAAATGTCGATGAGTGTATCGATAAGCTTCATGCCATGCTAGACGATGTTGCCCGTCCTCCGAAGGTCAGAAAGGCAACGAAGCCTAAGCGTAGTGCTATCCTTAAAAGACTCAGCACGAAGAAAAAAGATGGCGAGAAAAAACAAAACCGCCGGAAAGACTTTTAGTAACAAAGACCACAATCCGGACACTCAGTTGAAGTCGGAGCAAATTTTGTTCCGCAGGCCTGACAGGTAACTTCAGTTGCCGTCGGATCAAACACCGCTGACATAATCTGAAAATCAGGTTCATGTCCTTTGACGTGCTTTAAATAATCATTTTGAAAATGCCCCTGAATTTTTTCCGCATCTGAGCTCTGGGCCCAGACTTCCACCGTAACTTTGCAGCCCGTCGTACACGTTTGATGATTATTCTTAAGGGTGATTTCAACTCCCTCTTGTTTCAATTTTATCTGATGATTTTTAGCATCCTGATAATCCATGACTCCAAGAAAAATTTCTTCGCTCATAAAACTCCCGAAGCAAAAAGATAATTTATACAGGACGTTCCCATGCAGGTAATTGAGTACTCATCGGTGAAAAGTTGAACTTTGAGTTCCTCAAAGCTTCCCCGGGTAATATCCCAGATATAAATGAGGTAAGGGCCCCTCTGGTACTTTTCCCATGAACGGAACTTTCTCTGCATCCCATTGAAGAGATAAAAAATAGACTCCTCGAATTCGTGCCGGTTTGTCAGAAACATCACCGGACCTGGTCCCTGAGATTCAAAAAGTTTCTGTATCTTTTGTTTTACTGGAAGCGTCTTGTAGTCTTTAAGCAAAACATGGTCGTAAATAGAAAGGACATCCGCCAGATACCGGGGATGATAACTCAGGGCAAGTTTCTCTTCACCGTAAGCAACATCACAGAGGGAATTACCGTACGACTTATCTTCGGCCATATCAGAGAATATTTTCACAGGAAAATATGAGCAAACAATATTGGTAAACTGGTGTTTCGGGAGCTTCGGTTTCTTTAGCTCTCCCCTGTCAATGAGCTTGGGATCATCTTTCCTGAGTTCGGCAACACTCTCAATCCTGCGAGCGAGAATAAACGACGTCACGGTGAAGCCACCTGCCATGATCAAAAGAAGAATTCCGGAAATGATGAATAACTTTCTTTTCATGACGTCAGTTTCTCATCCAGGTACTTCAGATAATCCGTTGCCGAAACTTCGCCGACAATATCTTTCGATGAAATCGAACGGCCGTGCTGGTGAATGTTGTCACGCAGATACTGAAGGATGGCACTGAATTTTCCTGCGCGGATATCTTTGGAGAAGTTCGGCATTTCCTTCTTCATCTTCTGGTAAAGGCTTCCTGTGATCAGATTCCCCAGCGTGTACGTAGGGAAATAACCGAAGCTTCCGCCAGACCAGTGAGAATCCTGAAGAACTCCTTCCCTGTTTGTTTTGGGCTTTATGCCCAGATAGGATTTGTACTTCTCATTCCACGCCTGGGGGAGATCAGAAGTTTTCAAATCTTCGTTAAAAATCATTTCTTCAATTTCAAACCGGATGATGATGTGAAGATTGTAGTAAAGCTCGCAAGACTCCACTCTGATCAAATTGGGAGTCGATTTGTTGAAGACGTGAAAAAGATGAGTTTCATCCACTCCCTTCATTGCCCTTGGAAATCTCTGACTCATTTTCGGATGAATATAGTGAGAAAAATCTTTTGATCTGCCGATAACGTTTTCCCAGAAACGCGACTGAGACTCATGGACAGAGAGTGAAACCGCTTCTGCAAGTGGTGTACCTTCCCACTCGCGCGGAAGACCTGCCTCATAAAGGGCGTGCCCCACTTCGTGCATCGTACTGCTGAGAGAATCCAGGTTCTCGGGAACATAACGAGTCGTGATTCTCTGATCCTGAGGCGAAATATTAATACTGAAGGGATGAGTTGAAATATCGAGCCGAGAGTTTTCGGGAGAGAGACCGAAAGTATTGGCGATCTCCTCGCTCAAAAGCTTTTGTTCCTGCAGATCAAAGGGACCTTTGAGATCTTTGACGTCGACAAAAGTCCGCTGCTTCTCCACTTTTGCCACGATTTTTAAAAGTCCTGTTCTCAACTCTCCAAATATTTTTCTGATGTCATCAGAATCAAATTCTTTGTCATAGGGCCTGATCAAAGCATCGTAAGGCTTCTTTGTTTTGTAATAACCTGCTTCGCGTTTTTTTATATCAATGAGCTTCTGGAGATGAGGCTCAAAACTTTTCCAGTTATTCGCCTTTCGCGCTTCTGCCCAGGCATGTGTTGCATGAGTCTGGACTTCGGCGAGTTCCATCACGTGTTTTGTAGGAAGGAGATGAGAGAGTTCATAATCCCAGTTAAGCTCGCGTAAGAGTTTCTTTTCGATGGGTTTTAATTTCTGGGATGAAAGGTCTGACAGAATGCCCTGATACTTTTTTCCCGTGATGTGCTGATGAAGCTTCCCCTGAACATAAGCGAGCCTTCTCGCCCTGTCGTCCACTGCTCCTTTGGGCATCATGGTTTCCATGTCCCAATAAAGAAGAGATTGGATACTTCGAAGATAAGAATATTCTTCAAGATAAGACTTGAGTTTCGCGACGGTCATGCCATTCCTTTGACTAAGAAAGGATAGCTTATTTCAAGATGGATTTGTACTTTTCTTCGTCGAAACCAAGATGGAGAACTGTTCCATTTCGCTCGAGAACAGGCCTTCTTATCATGGAAGAGTTGGCCGTGATGAAAGCAGGCTTCTTGGCATCCGTGAGGGCCTCAAATTCTTCTTTATTCTTCTTGTAAGTGAGTCCTGACCTGTTGACCGGAAAATCGCCTGAGAAGGCCTTCCAGCGCTCAATATCAGCAGTTGTTGGAGGAGTCTTCTTGAAGTCGATAAACTCGTGCTCAATTTTTTTCTTAGTGAGATAGTCCCGCGCTTTTTTGACGGTGTCACAATTAGGAATACCAAAAAGTTTGTACATGTAATTAAGAGTACTGAGCGACAGTTTTAAGAATGGTATCGAGCTCGACAGGTTTGCTAAGGAAAGCAGTGATCTGAAAATTCTTCATTTTTTCTTTGGCATTCGCTTCCGCAGACATGACGACTGTTGGGATTTTCGACCAGAGAGCATTTTTTAATTGCTCTGAACGGAAGGAATAGCCATCCATCACTGGCATCATGAGATCGATGAGAATGAGATCGGGAGAAACCTGAGTTTGAAGATATTTTAATCCTTCAAGTCCATTCACTGCTGAAGCAACCGAGTAGCCTTCACTCTCGAGCAATTCTACCAGAAGTTCTCTGATAGACGTGTCGTCTTCCACCACTAATATTCGCTTCGTCATGCTTAAATTTTTAAGGCTTAGCGGGACAAAAGTCAACGAAGTCCGCGACCAAAATGAAAATGTCTGGGATTAAAAAGGTAATGGATAACGCTTGGGGACAACCACTTCTTGCGATAGTCTCAAGAATAAGGTTCTTGGTGGTGAAGAACAGCTAGCGGCAGGTTCCCGATTCTGATTTCAATTGTTCGAGCTCAGCATCGTAGAGCGGACCCTTGAGTTGTTTAACAACTCTTAATATCCGGCCTGCAGTTTTAAACAGTAGAGGGCTATTCCCCTCTTCGACATCTTCATGCCATGCGGTTACCACGATTTCGTTACCCAAATGGTAAGTGCTGGCGTCACAGCTGAGTTCAAGAACATTCCCCTTAAAGGTGCAGGTGAGCGCCTGAGGGCTATCAGAAATCCCGTCAACTTCACAATTGGCATAGGCCTGTGAAATGGAAAAACATAAAAAAATCGTAAAGAAAACTTTCATCGATTCATTCCAATGAGGCTCAAAAATTCTGCGCGAAGTTTCGAGTCTTCTTTAAATTTTCCATCAAGGGCAGAGGTCACCATACTAGCGTTTGCTTTTTTAGCACTACGACAAGTAAGACAGCCGTGCGAGCCTTCGATCACAACCATGACTCCCGCAGGTTTGAGTTCGCCTTTAATGGAACTCATGATGCCAAAACACATCCTCTCCTGAAGCTGAGGTCTTTGAGCGTGAGAGTCCACGATGTGGGCAAGTTTAGACAGACCCACAACACGTGACTCTTCACCTTTGGACGTATCGGGAAGGTAACCAACGTGGGCCTTGCCGGTGAACGGAAAGAAGTGATGGCTGCAGAGTGATGTATAGTCGATGTCTTTCAGGATGATGACTTCGTTATAATTTTCGGCCGGAAATGTTGAAGAGAAAATTTCTTTTTCATCGGTCCCTAGTCCAGAACAGATTTCAAGAAGTGATCGGGCCATGCGATTAGGAGTTCCGATGAGGTTTTTATCTGTCATGTCGATGTTCGGATATGCGAGCTTCAGTCCTTCAAGAACCTGTTGATAACCTTTCGCCATTTTTTCACGGGCATCATTGAGAGTTAAGGCACGTGTGCGAAGTTGTGCGAGTTCAACATCGAGATCTTTTTCAGGATTAGTAGATCGGGCCAGCTTGCGAGCAAAATCTTTATTAAAAGTATGTTCAAAGGCCATAGTTACCTCAGGTAAAGTTGACCTCACCATACATGATAAGGGATTTGCTGAGAACAAGGGCACGGCCTGAATAAGCTCAAACATGTCATCTTTTCAGGGTTTTTCTTGAAAAAAGGCCGCAAAGGCGGCCTTTTTGACGAAGTTCAGATCAATCACTGGGGGATCTTTGGACGTCCGAAGAATCACCTTGTCCGCCGTTCCTTTCGGTGAGGGAGATATCCAGTTAAGGACATCCCATCTGACTCTTCTCTATTTTACTCTCCAGAAAAAAAGATGGCCACCCGAAGGTGACCGATCTTTATCAAAACCGGTTTATGAAATACATCATCTCCTCGTCCTGAAAACATGATCACTCCTGTGAAGACGATTTCGTACGGATGAAGATCCCGGTCTTATAAAAATTGTAGATGTTCTCTTTTAAGAGGAGGAGCTTTTTATGTTAAAAAGATTCGCAAGAATCTGTAGCGAAGCTCTTCAGTACACTTGGCGAAGAGACACTACCGAGGGGGCAAAAGTACACCGAGGGAAGCAGTCATAGGCGCGATGTCTGTGTTTACCCACGATATGACCGTGCCAATCGATGGCCCCAAACTTGCTTCATAGGCTTCAAGGCCAAGGTCTGGCCTGGCATAGGAGGCCTTATGTGGAAATTCCTGATCCTCTCTCTTAGTTTTGTCGTCATTCAATCGGCTCTCGCCAGTGAAGTTGGCCTCGATGATGGTGAAGGTGAAGAATGGATTGCTCGCACAGCTTTGGTGAAAATATTCACTCCCTGAATGTGAACGCTCCTCTTCCGCGCACGACAAGTGAAGTGCATAAGCTTTCGGAGATTGAATTTCGCAGGAGATTTGCGAATCAATTCAATGATCCGGATTTCGAGAAGCTAAATGCAGAAATAACAAAACTGAGTGATACTGCCTGGAAGAATTATAACGAAGGTAAGAAAGCTCCCCACACGCAGAAAGCTGGTTCGGAATTTAAAGATCCGGAGTACAAGCTTAATGTCGAATGGCTCAAGGCCCGCAGTGCAATTGAACAGGCACAATCTCTTTACGAAAATCCCGCATTACCCTCTACAGTCCTTCTGATCAACGGATCAGACAGGAACGAAACCACTTGCCCTGGTGAAATTTCAAAAAGCTCGCGCTTGATCAACTGGGCCCGGGAAACTCTGGAAGATTCAGGAATTGAAGTGAAGGTCTTGAACCTGTCTGAGATGACAGCAGAATTCGGGAAGATGATCTATCCCTGCAAAGGATGTGTTTCGACCGCGATGCCTCTCTGTCACTGGCCTTGCAGTTGTTATCCGCATCAGTCACTGGGACAAGTGAACGACTGGATGAATGATATCTATCCCCTCTGGGTTCGTGCCCATGGGATTATGGTTGTCACTCCCGTATACTGGCATCAGGCACCGAGCACTCTCAAGCTGATGATGGATCGGCTTGTTTGCGCAGACGGAGGGAATGAAGACCCGACATCTACCCAAGGCAAGAGTGCGAAACTGGCAAAAGAAATTGAAATGACTGGCTGGGATTATCCGCGCCATCTCAGTGGCCGGGTGTTTTCGGTCATTGTTCATGGAGATGTAACAGGTATCGACAGCTTAAAAGAAAATCTCACAGCGTGGTTAAATGAAATGGAACTTATTCCGGCAGGACACAAAGCTGACCTCGGACGAATGATCGGTTACCTCGAGCCCTATGCACTTAATCACGAGGCCCTTGATCAAGACAAAGATTTACTTCTCGAAGTAAAAAATGCGGCCATGAATCTGGGCCTTGCTGTCATGGCAAAAAGATCCTGCAAGCTCGAGAGCTTTACCCCTCAGCTGCTGGACCCTCGTCCAAAATAATTCCAGGATAAAGAAAGGTGTTAACCATTTTGACTACAGTGTCGATGTCCATGGGCTTTGACATGTATCCGCCTGTCGGGATCCGCTCCATGACATTGACCAGATTTCCACTGGCCGTCATCATCACCACCGGAATATGAGCGAGACGTTTAAGGTATTTTTTCTTCTCAGCAAACTCCTGACCATTCATCACGGGCATCATAAAATCGAGAAGAACGAGATCAGGTAATTCTGAATCTGGAATCGCCATCATATAGTCTAGGGCAACTTGCCCATTCTTCGCCCAGACGGCTTCAAACCCCTCGAGTTCGAGCATTTGAGAAACAGTGTTTCTGATATCTTCGTCATCATCCACTGTCAGAATCTTCCTGGGTTTTGTTGAATTCATTACTCCTCCTGGAGAAGGAAGATTATTTTCAATTATTCTACACTGTGGCATCTTAAGTCTGGATGAATTTCAGATTAATGATGTGAACTTTTTCTTATTAAAAATTCTATACGCACTAGTTTTTAGAAACCGACTAAGTCTGTTCGATTCCTTATGAAACATTAAAACTTTCAGGTTCAATTTGTTGATCGCTAGACGATCCTATGTCATCATTTTTAAGTACCTTAAGAGAGGCCCAAGGATTCAAGGAAGAATCCGATTGCAGACTAAGGATGGTGTACATGTCGATCAGAAGTTCTTCAGTGCTTTTGTTTCTTTTTTTTCTCCTCATCAGCTGTGGAAAGAAAAATAATCACGTCGCTGACTCTAAGATCGATAACTTTCGCAACATGCAGGAAGTTGATTCTGATCCAGATTCTCCCGCTCCTCCTCTTGCCCAGAAATTCAAAGTAAAACCTAAAATGTTAAACTTCTCCGTCATGCAACAGGAGAAAGTCTTGAAAGCTGCTGAGCTTATCGAAAAAGTTGTGGCGTCTGATGAGTTCAGACAAGAGATAATCAATCACACCTATGCCGGCAAGAAGCGATTTGTCGACAGCCGTGGTCTCACAAATGCCCAGATCTATCAGAAGATCCTGGAAGCTTCTGAGAGTATGCTGAAGAAAGGCAAAAACAATGTCATGGATCTTGAACTCAAGCTATACCGTGAGGAAACAACAACAATCGGATACACCTACCCGAACGTGGCCCGGATTTATATGAATATGAAATACTTTGATTCCTTCAACCCGACTCAGGTTGCGGATAACATGTTTCACGAATGGCTTCACAAGATTGGCTTTGATCACGCTCAGAAATATTCTCCGTCACGTGAGCATTCTGTTCCCTATGCTATTGGTTACCTGGTCAAGAGACTTGCCCGCCAGTATCAGTAAAGCTTAGGCAAATTTTTACCTCAACGAAGAAACGGGCCTTCATGAGAAAATGACGCCATGTTTATGCGAAACTTTTTCTTTCTCTTTTTACTCCTCGCACTCCTCTCGTGCGAAAAAAATTCGCCTGTGATAACTTCTACAGGGAAAATTTCTTCGGTACATCAGCAACAGGAAACAGAATCACCATCCGTAAAGCAAAGCTTCGAAGCTGATATTTATCTCGTGAACTTCACATCTACTCAGGAAGCTAAGATCGCGAAAGCGATCGCGCTAATCAAAAAAGTTATTCTCTCGAAGGAATTCAAGGCGAGAATTTTAAACTATGGACATGATGGCGGCATGGGGTTTGTCGATAATCGGGGTCTCAGCAACGAAGAGATTTATCAGAAGATTATCGACGCCGCCGAAACGATGAACGGCATCAAGAACAACACTATGGACGTTGAGCTTGAACTCTATCACGAGGCCACAAAAACCATCGGCTACACTTATCCTGATACAGGCAGGATCTGGATGAACACGAAATATTTTAACCGCTACACACCCGTGGAAGTTTCAGACAATCTTACTCATGAATGGATGCACAAATTAGGTTTCACTCATGCGATGACGTACTCACCTTCGAGAGATCACACAGTTCCCTATGCCATTGGTTACATTATGGAAGAGCTCGCTGCAAAAATATCACCTTAATCCTTTCTCTTCATCAGCAACCTCAAGAAACATTATCTTTCTTTGACTCTTCTTCTCATTAGAGAATCTTGCAGACCATGGAGGTTTACATGCTCGTATCAGAAATTATGCATAAAGGTGTTTCGACAGTACAGATCAATGACTCTTTAAAGCGGGTTGCTGCTTTGATGAAAAGAGAAAATGTAGGTGCAGTTCCAGTTTATAAAAACGAAAGACCTGTAGGGTTTGTCACTGATCGTGACATTGTCATCAGCTGTGTGGCCACGGGTCACTCGGCCGAAGATCCCATTTCACTCGCTATGAAGCCTGATCTTTTCACTGTCCATGAAAATGATGACATCAGTCTCGCTAAACAGATCATGAAAGAAAAACAAATTTCCCGTCTCCTCGTTGTGGACAAGGGCGAAAGGCCGGTGGGTATGCTCTCACTTCAGGATTTATCTCAAAATATCCATCCCGATCATTTAGCCGAAGTTCTTTCAGAAGTTAAACGTCATTAAACAAGGAGTTCACATGAAAAAAGAAATTCTCACTTTTACACT
The DNA here is from genome assembly GCA_945883845.1 of Bacteriovorax stolpii. Classification (GTDB taxonomy): domain Bacteria; phylum Bdellovibrionota; class Bacteriovoracia; order Bacteriovoracales; family Bacteriovoracaceae; genus Peredibacter. The sequence continues at coordinate 38,983 of CAMCYI010000009.1, forward strand.
CGCTTCCGCCATCATCTCTTTGCCAGCACTCGCAGGTACGACATACAGAGAGACGACACGTAAAACAACAATGCCTGATTCCCAGGAAAGAATGGAAGATACGCCGATGATGAAGCGATCAACTACTAAGAAAACAACTTATCCTGAACGTGAAGTTCGTGAAAAAACCCGTAAAACCAGGACCACGACCCGGGAAACTGAAGATCTTAACGATATCAACGATTACTAAGAAGCCAAGCTCCTGATTTCACAGGTTGAAAAACACCTGTGAAATCTTAACACTTAAACTTTTTATTCTCTGTGAATAAACATATAAGGTGTCTTTATTGGGGAATTTTTTTTTGAGGTTTTACATGAAACGAGGCTTTACCTTTCTGATGTCCGCACTTCTCTTCTCACTAGGTGCAAGTGCTGATGTCCTAAAGATACACTCATCGTTTGAGAGTCAAACCTCACCTGAACTCACAATCATTAAACTCGCTGATGGCCGGAATGCTTTCTGGGACAGAAGTGATGTCACTAACGTTACTCTTTCTGAATTAAAAGAACACAAAGGCATGATCCAGATCGATATGGATGAGAATCAAAAAGTTCTCGCCCTGAATCTCGTCAATGGATTCGTTGATGATGAAGAATCCCGCACGACAACAAGTGTGGGTATGGTCAGCCGCTTTGAACTTGGATACCAGCCGTCTATCCTCGCTTCATACAGTGTTGCCCAGACCGTTCTTAATTCTTTTAACACGTCTACAATCGAAGGTGCTCAGTGCTACGATAAAGCACATCGTTGGGTTTATGATGAACATAAGGCCTATGCTACTAAACTCATGAAAATGTTTCTCTTCTTCTCTGATGATTATATTGCTCGTTACACATACCCATGGTGGTTTCACGCAGCTCCATTCGCTTACCTGCGCATGAATAACGAAACTACTGAACGCATTATGGATCCTACATTTTCGCAATATCCGTTAAAGCTCAAGATTTGGACTGATCTCTTTATGAAGAACAAAGTTGAATGTAAGTCCATTGACAAATATTCCGGTTATTCGCGGAACCCGCAAGGCGGCGACTGCTTTATTCAAAGAGTGTCGATGTACTTCTGGCAGCCCAAGGATCTCGAAGCTTTTGAGAACACCGGTGCTCTGAAATCAAACTTCATTCCATGGGAAATAGACTGGGCCTATGAGCATGGGTTCGGTACCAGAAAACCTCAGTAAGCGACTCCAAAAGTTGTCGCAGGCTCGAGGCCGGACTTGCGAAATCTCTCAGAAAAACTTCTTTTTTCAGATCTTTGATATAATACTCCTGAACACAACTCGGGAGTCCCCATGTTTTTTAAAAGTTTGCTGATCTTCACAGCTCTTGTCACTTCGGTCGTCGCGTTAGCAGATAAACTTGTTCCATTCAAACCAGCAGCGACAACACCAGTGGAGCCCCAACGAGTGATGGTTGAATCAGTTCCTTCACAATGCGAGTTTAAAGGTCTTAAGCTTCCCAAGAAATTTAGTATCGGAGGTGCCGGTGCTTACGGCGGAAGAGTCATAGGAAAACAAATTGACCAGAGCGGACACGAGGCCACGCAGATAGATATTACTGTTAGTGCACCTGAACCGATTGTCCTGATCCTTGGCGCCTACGAACCCACGATCTGGAATATCGGATGGACAAAAAAAACAAAAATTCTCGCCGTTATCGCAAGTGGATATCATCGTCAGGTAATCGCAGGTCTGGAAAAAAAAGTTCCGGTTCTCATCACTACTTTTGAGAACAGAAATCCTTGTGGATATTTTTATTTTGCTGAAGAAGAGATTCCAAAGATTAATGAGCTTTCTACAAAACTTTTCGGACGCAGTATGGACATCGCCTCTAACGCCATCAAAGGCTCGGCAACCATTGGAGTCACCCTTGAAAAAGATGATGAGATTGTCACTTCCAACTGGAAGAAGGTTGATTCATACTTTGATTCGAAAGCCCCACTCGCCGGACCTGCTGGAGTGCATGAAGCGGTTACAAAAGGGATTCTGAGATCTTCAACTCAGGAAGATATTGATGCGGTAATCGACAGACTTGAAGAACTCAAAGGAGTAAAAAAGAATGCCAAAACATTGATGGTAGGTTTTGAGAAACCTGGTAACAAACGCAACCTGCCTGGTTCGGGTGGGCAGCCATATACTGTTGTCAAAGAATTTACTTACCCCTCAGGACTGTATGGAGCACACTCATTTACCTTCATCATTCAAAAAGGTGTGCCGACTCCTAAAGGTGAAGCTGGTCACAGCACCGTCTATGATCTAAATGATCCTGCAGTTTGTAAAAGTTTCGGCTGCAAATAAAAAAAAAGCCCCGTAAGGGGCCTTTAGATTATTCAAGTTCAGATTTTTTTCTACCAACCCAGAACAACACTCCGGCCGCTCCCAGGAAGATCAGAAGTCCGAAGAGATCTGACGTTGCCAGAGTTCCCATCGCTTTCGAGAAGTCGAGCTTCTCGGCCACACCTTCCATCACCTGAGTGAGAGCAAGAAGAATTCCGCATATCGCTCCCCCGGCAATAAGGCCAGACGAGAAGAGAATGCCCGGGCCGGTTTCAGATTCAACTTCAGTTTGAACTGAAGGTTTTTTGCGTTCAACCAACCATCTCACAACGCCACCGACGAAAATCGGCGCAGATGCTGCGATCGGGAGATAAACACCCACCGCGAATGGAAGAGCAGAGATTCCGCAAAGCTCGAGAACGAGAGCGAGGGCCACACCAAGAAGAACAAGTCCCCATGGAAGTTTTTGCGTGAGGATACCGTCAATGATGAGTGACATGAGACGTGCTTTCGGAGCTTCGTATTTTGTTACTGAAGTTCCGTCATCGCGTTTGTTCACAGATCCATTGATCCCCGGATCTACGAGATAAGTAATTTTACCTGAATCATCAGCGAGGTACTTACCTGGTGAAAGGACAGCAAGAACATCTGAGGGAGATTGATCAGTCACCTGGTAAACATAGTATTCCCCAGAATCCTGACGGGCCTCCGGCCCCTGAACTTTTTGTTTTTCTTTGAGGTCCGTTACATTCGCTACCGTGTATGCAGGAACATTCTTTGTATAAACCGTGGAGGCATCATTGAGAAGCTTGAGTGAGTAACCGATCACAATGGCAGAAGTCAGAGCACCGATCAAAAGACCGATCTGCTGAAGGCGAGGAGTGGCACCGACAATATAACCTGTTTTCAAATCCTGCGATGTTGTCCCGCCGTTTGAAGCTGCAATACAAACCACTGCTGCAATTGAGAGAGCACCAACTCGGTACTCAGGGCCGATCCATCCGACAGCGAGGAACACGAGACATGTGAGAAGAAGTGTTGCCACTGTCATACCTGAAATCGGATTCGATGAAGAACCGATTTCACCTGTCAAACGTGAGCTTACTGTCACGAAGAGAAATCCGAAGAGGATAATCATCAACGCTGAAAGAAGGTTAATGTGAAGTGCTGGTGCGAACCAGAGTGCAATCACCATCACTAAAGTTCCGATCACAACGAATGAGAACGGAAGATCATCGTCAGTACGGAGTTTCTTGGTTGCTTTTGATTTGTCGCCGCCCCCGAAGACGCTGGCCAGACCTGACTTAGCACCATGAACGATGGTTGGAAGAGACTGGAACAAAGATATGATCCCACCTGCAGCAACAGCACCGGCACCGATGTAGAGAACGTAGTTTCTCCAGATGTCGTGAATTTCCATGTCCTTGATGAGGATTTTCGCAGGGAAAAGCGGCTCAGCGAGGTTGCCCCCGAAGAGAGCGATCATCGGAATGAGAACGAAACTTGAAAGAACACCACCGGCCATCATGATAGCAGCTGTGCGAATACCAATGATGTAACCCACTCCGAGAAGCTCTGGTGAAACTTCCGCAGAAATGGCAGATCCTTTAAAGGATGAGAATATTTTTTCAGGAACATCTTTCCAAAGGTGCATGCCGACGTTGAAAAATTTGTAGAAGAGACCCAGGAAGAATCCGCCGAAGACGATCTTACCTGAAGAGCCACCTTTCTCACCAACGATGAGAACTTCAGCACAGGCCGTCCCTTCCGGATAAATGAGCTTGCCGTGTTCTTTCACGATAAGTGCCTGACGAAGTGGAATCATCATGAGCACACCGATCAGACCACCGAGGATCGATACTGTCATGATCCGGCCGAGATCAAGGTCGTAGCCAAGGATCAGGAGAGCAGGCATCGTGACGGCCACACCAAAAGCGATAGACTCACCTGCGGAACCTGTTGTCTGAACCATGTTGTTTTCAAGAATGGTCGCTTTTCGGAAGCCGAACATTTTTGAGAGGCCCTTGAAAAGCGTGATCGAAAGAACGGCGACGGGGATCGATGCAGAAACAGTCATCCCGACTTTCAAAGCGAGATAAAGTGAAGAAGCACCGAAAAGAATTCCGAGGACGACGCCCATAAGGATAGGGCCGAGCGTAAACTCTTTCATGATCTCTGACGCAGCGACGTACGGCTTAAATTCTTTCATATCAAATCCTCTTAATTAGCAGACTTAAGACAAACTTAATCATGCGCAGAAGGAAAAGAAAAACAAAAAAAGGTAACAATTCAATGGTGCATTTTGCCCGCGGTTTACTCTCACTCGAAGCACCCTATGATGGAAGGACCAACTAAGGAGATTACATGTCAAAATGGACAGCACAGGTTCAAGTGAAGTGGACAAAAGATGCTCCGGTCTGGGAAGACTGGAACTGGCTCAAGAAGTGGAAAGAAGTTAAATGGGCCGCTTCGACAATGGGCGAATGGGACATGATTCTCTGGGTAGATTGCTCATCTCCGGCCGAACTCGAAAAATTTGTTCACGAGAAATTGTGGGCGAAGAAATGGGTCGCGGATACGAAATCGACATGGACTAAGGAAGTGTGGAATTCCTGGAACACAAAAAAATCAGCTTAAGTTGAAATTGAAAGGGGACCAAAGGTCCCCTTCCTTTTGGAAAGTTTTAGTAAGCTGCGGGCCAGGATAAGAGAAGTTTCTTAGAAAGATAAAGCCGAATCTCGTGCAGCGATGGGCCCACCTGCTTAATGATGTCTTTCAGTTCTTCAGCGCGGACATTCAGCTCATCACACCAGTAATAGAGATCCAGTGAGCGGCCGGGGTTGATGTTTTTTTCGTCGATGATGTTTGTGTTTTCAGTCATGGCAGCTCCTTTAATAAAGACCTGCCCTCATTATAGAGAACAAACCCGGGTCTGAATTTAAGAGATTCTCAATTTAAACGACCTTAACAGTTTGTCCGTTAAATTCGATAACTTGATCTTTTTTGATTTTGCAACGCTTACGGGTTTCCACGACACCGTCAACTTTGACTTTACCGTCTGCGATATGGTGCTTAGCTTCGCCTCCACTCTCCGTCAGGTCTGTCACTTTCATAAGGTCACAAAGAGGGATGAATTCTCCCTTCAATTTAAGTTCTTTCATACTTTCCGTTCCATTTCCCGGACGAGGTCTTCCAGCAGATTATTTTTTGTAGGAAACGGAAAATACCCCCATCCTCCATGCCCCGGCAAGACCCATTCGAAGTTCTCCGACAAAAGTTTTCGCGTCGACTTGATTTGCTCTGTCCAGGAATACCAGCAGACTCCTCTTGAGGCCGTCAGGCGCGATGGATTTTCAGCTGTAAAAAGATGGTCTCCGGTGAACAGATACGAATCCTGATATAAAATCGCAATGTGCCCTTTAGTGTGGCCTGGCACGGGAATGATCTTGATGTCGTGGTCGAAGATTAAAGTCTCTTTGATGTCGAGCTTCCGTTCAACATTCTGAGTGGACAGATTGACATCGTCCTGATGAATGATCCTCTCGCAGCCAAAAGTTTCGGCATAAAGTGCGTGATCAGCAACGTCGTCCTGATGAGTAAGGATCATGGTCTTAATCCCTCCCATCTTTTCAATTTCTTCGATCAGTAAGGCACTCATGCGAGGGCTGTCGATGAGGATGTTTCCATCGGCTCTCTGGATAAAGTATGACGAAGCCCCGTAAGAGTCACGGGATGTGTATCCGCAATAGTAAACGTTGCCAGAAATAAGAAGTGGAAACTGAACTCTGGCCTCACGAAATTCAACTGGTGCGTTTTTTACACCGATTGAATTTGTAGGACACGAAATCATCGCCTCTTTCGCCTGAACCCATTCACGGGGTGAAGAAGGTTGCTCAACCACCACAGAACGATCATCTTGTTCTTTGAAAATATTTTTTGCCAGGTGATAACATGTACCGCAATCAATGCAGGTCATGTCAACGAAGAGAGCTCCTGGAACATTAAGTGGATTTACGTTTTCCCATTTGGCCATAAATAATCCTACGCCCGCTGACTTTCTCCTACAAGCTCTGTAGGCTTGTGAGAGGAGTTGACTATTTTACTACTTGTGATCCTGGCCTTTGCGGTCCCCAATTTCAGTTATCTTTACTGGCGCCTGGCGCAGAGTCCGCTGGATATTTTCATCCTGGCCCTCCCCTTTTTACTCCTCGCTTCTTTTCCGCTAAAAAAAATTCACCGCTGGCAGCGTAATTTGATTTATCTCTCTCTGGGAATTATCACATACATGACTCTAATGACTGTCATGCGGGATTTAGCCTATCTCTTCACGGGTGTTCTCGTTCATCGAAACTGGGCCTATCTGGGAACGATTCTCTGCATATTAGCAGGAACTCTTCACGCCTGGTTTGGCCCACACATCAGGAATGTAAAACTTCCGATAATGAACCTTCATCCTGATCTTGTGGGATTCAAGATCGCTCAAATCAGTGACCTGCATGTCGGCCCGACGATCCGGAAAAAATATGTTCTTAAAGTTGTACAGAAAACAAATGCGCAGAACCCGGATGTCATCGCACTAACAGGAGATATTGGAGATGGCCCCGTAAAAATTTATCGTGAAGATATCCAGCCCCTCTCCGGACTTAAATCAAGGTACGGAAGCTTTTATGTAACTGGCAATCATGAGTACTATTGGAATGGAAACGACTGGCTGAATGTCATGAATAATCTGGGCATCATCGTTCTGATTAACCGTGGTAAAATTATCAACGTTAATGGTGCGAAAGTTCTGATGGGCGGAGTACCGGACCCAGTTTCAAAGCTCCACGCCGAAATTGAAATGATTGCTGATGCTGGTAAGGACAGCGACTTTAAAATTCTCCTTTCTCATCGTCCAGGTGTCGCGCGAATGGCACAAAAAAATGGATTTCATCTCCAACTCTCCGGACACACTCATGGTGGCCAGTTCTTTCCATGGACACTGATTGTAAAGTTCGTACATGAGTTTAGTCGCGGGCTTTCAAAACTTGGTGAGATGTGGATTTATGTGAACATGGGGACAGGCAGCTGGGGACCTTTCCTGAGACTGGGATCGACAACAGAAATTACTTTATTAGAACTTGAGGATGCCGGGGTCGAAACCGCCTCAGGCAATAAGATTGCCTATAAGACAGCTTCGACCGTTTAAATTATTTAGAATTTACTTTTACAGAAACTCGCCTATCGAGCTTGCGGATTTCTCGGCTGATATCATGTGTAAATGAATTGATCTTGCTCATGGCATGCTTTGCTTTTTTCTTGATTGCTCTTTTCACCATCATTTTTTTCAGAAACATTCGGTTCTCCTTTGATAAAGACAAAGAGCTCATTTTAGCTTTGAAGCTTAAAGGGATGACAGTCAAAATCCCAATCTTGAGGAGATTTTTGGCCTGAGTAGATAAAGAATATGATGGAATAAGATCGGAGGACTCATGAATAAAACACTGATTTTATCTGCATTATTGTCATTTCCACTCTATGCTCAGATTTCACTTAGTGGAATAACTCCCAAAATGGGACAGTCCGTAAAGACGCTCAATCAAATGGACCAGAGTCAGGATGGAAAGCTTTCACGGAATCAAGGCCAGGAGTTGGAAGAGGAAAAAGGTGCGCCAGCGGAAAGTTATAATACTCAGGGCCACAGGGATTACGTGAAGCGGAGAAAATTTCAGAAGCACGGAAAGAAATAAAAAAAGGGAGTTGAACTCCCTTTTTAAAGTTACAACTATTTCTTCGGCTTACTTGATGTAGGTTTTGCTGATTTGGGTTGTACTGACTTGGGAAGCGATGATTTAAGTACTATCGATTTGATCAGGACAGTGTCCATGGGAACATCTCCATGACCACCCATCATACCAGTTTTTACTTTCTTGATTCTTTCAACCACATGCAGGCCTGAAGTGACTTTTCCAAACACCGCGTAGCCGAAACTATCTGCAGACTCACCTTTGTGATCAAGTGCCATATTGTCGCTGACGTTAATAAAAAATTGAGAAGTCGCTGAATCCACCACTCCGGTACGTGCCATGGCAATTGTTCCCACACTGTTGGTAAGACCGTTGCCAGCTTCATTTTTAATGGGTGCCTTTGTTCTCTTTTCTTTCATGTCAGCAGTCATTCCCCCACCCTGAATCATAAAACCATTAATGACTCTGTGGAAGATCGTCTTGTCATAAAATCCATCCTTCACATAGCCTAAAAAGTTTTTAACAGAGATGGGTGCTTTCGCTTCGTTAAGTTCAACTTCAATCGCCCCCATGGAAGTGTCGATGATAACAACGGGATTAGCGGCCATAGCAGAATTGATCAGGACGAGCATCAGCAAAACTGATTTCATGAAAGGATCCTTTGGAAGTTTTTGAAAGTATAACGACTCCAAGGCCCTGAGTAAATTCTAAAGCACGGGCGCGAGAAGATTCGCTGCCCGAGTTGTAATTCTATGAACAAGACTTAATTGCTCGAAATCTTTCAAATGCATTTCCTGAGAATGGGCAAAATCGGCTTCCAGCATATGAGACATCTGGGAGATAAAATCTTTTTCAGTGCTGAGGACAGAGACTTCAAAGTTTATGAACATAGACCGACAATCAAAATTTGCAGACCCCACTACTCCAAAAGTCTCATCCACAACTATCGATTTCTGATGGAGAAAACCGGCAAGATATCGGAAAACTCTGATACCGTGCTGGGCCAGTCGTTCCTGATAGACTTCACAGGCAAGCATGACAGTCCGTGAATCGCTGTGCGAAGGAAAAATAACTCTGACATCTACCCCACGCATGCGCGCGAGGATGAGAGCATCGAGAAGGCTTTCAGGTGGAACGATATAAGGATTGGCAATCCATAGCCTTTTCGAAGAAGCGTTAATCAGTGCTAGGTGGGCGAGAAGACAAGTTTGTTTTTCGTCTGCAGGTCCTGTGTGAAGAACCATGACATTACAATCAGACTCCGGCAGATGAATTTTCCAATCAGCGCTCAGAGGTTTTTCATTACAGCAGAACCAGTCCTTAGCACAGGCCAGTTGAGCTGCGATCACAGACGGGCCCTGCAGACGTACATGGGTATCACGCCAGGGTCCGTATTTGGCAGAATCCCCGAGATATTCAATACCAATATTGTGGCCTCCGACGTAGGCAACTTTTCCATCGATGACAATAATTTTACGGTGATTGCGGAAATTTATCTGCAGCCTTCCTTTCTTACCATCATTAAAAGATCCAAGCTGGACACCTGATCTTGTAAATTCATCCCTAATGGACTGAGGAAGTTTTGCTCCGATCTCATCATTCAACACAGTCACGCGAAGACCTTCTCTCGCCTTTCGGGAGAGAATTTCAACGAACTGAAGTCCCAGGGCATCTGCCCTGAATATATAAACCTGCAGCACAATATAGTTTGTCGCCTTTTCAATATCATTAAGAATTCTCTGAAAAGTCTGATCGCCATCAATTAATAGTTCTATGCCATTTTTTCTTGTGAACCCCGGCTGATTCCCCGGTGCAATGGTGGCATTGATCAGATGAATTTCGTCTGACTGGGGAATGTAGCCCGCTTCGATGGCCTTGAGGCGCTCGAACTCCTGCTGTACTTTAAAATCCATTAATTTTCTTTTCGAATTGTAACCTTGAAATTTACTTCGCCCAAAGATAAGAAAGACAGGCACTGTTACCAGAGGAAAACTCAGCAATGCAAAAACCCACGCTGTCGCTCCTTGCGGAGTGCGTGAGCTCAGTATGGCGTAACACGCGCAAAAAATGCCCAGGACGTATGAGATCGTAATGTAAGCGAACTCATACGGATGAGATGTGATGTAATCCAAATTTATCTCCAGATCAGAAGATTATGCTTTGAAACAGATTCATGCGTACCTGGGTAATAACAGGCTCTTGATGGATGATGAAAGTTCCGGCGATCTCTTTTTGTTCGTATACGGCCATAACCCATCCATAAACATCAAGACTGAGTTTCGCTGAAAGAAAAATCAGAAATACTCCAGCACAGCTCATGACGAATCTCATCCTGCGCGGACTTCTGAACAATGGCATCATCTTAGATGAAGCTGTTGAAAGAGCGAGGAACCAAAGAAGAGAGTAAGTTGAAGCCCCGAGGCCCAGTGAAATTCGTTGATAGATGTCTTCGTATTTTGCGGAATATCCACCAATAAGGACAATCCCATCAATAAAAGCATGGGGGTTAACCACACTGAAAGTGATGGCCGCCAGAATGCTTTTTTTCAGGTCATGAGGTTTATCAGTAGATTCAGAAAAGATAAATTCTTCACCACGGGTACGGAGTTTTCCATAACCATAGTTGAAAAGAAAAAAGATCCCAAGGATACCGAAGAAGATCTTAACTTCAGGGAATGACGTGAACAGTGTTCCTGCACCAATAACTCCCAACATGATAAGTAAAAAATCACAGAGGTAGCATACAAAAGACACGGCCATATAATTCTGGCGTTTCAATCCTGATTCAAGAATATAAAGATTCTGAGCACCAAGGGCAAAGATCAGACTTGCCTGAAGCAAAAGCCCTTCTATAAAAACACTAACCATGTGTCCACTCCGGTTAAATCACATCCCGTGACTTTGAGAACATGAAAACTATTCGACTGTAAGTTCTTCTTTAAATGATTCCAGTTCACCACAAGCGATAGGTAATCCCTCTGAAGGACTGTAAGTGATGTTGCCTTGAACAGTGTCCGGAACTGCGCGATTCGTACCGAAGATAACGACCACTCTGCTAGCTAGCTTGAGATTTTTTTCCTGGCCAATTTTCACCAGGTCATCTTCATCATTTGGATCTGTCGCTGTGAGGTCTGAGAGTAATTTTGAAAGAGATGTGCTGCGACGGTAAACAAAAGCATTGGCCTCATTGGCAATAGGACCGAAGTCCATGCCTTCAATCTGTGAATCAAGATTGCTGTCGAGAGGAATCAATCTTTGTGAAAAGACTTTCATTCCTTCTACGATATCAATGTATCCATCCTGGTTATCATCAATCGCTGCACAACTTTTACCCGCCATGACGGCCTGAAAATGACGGACATCAGTAGGTGCATTGATAACAGTTTCTTCAACGACAAGATCATCATTTTCGATCCGGAAAAGCACAACACCGGATGTTTCACCTGACATTGTCGGATTCATCGGCTTAAGTACCGCGCGAAAAAGTTGCTTAGATGATCGGGCCTCTTGTTGTCCGGATTTTTCCTGACCACTGCCCCCACCACTACTCTTTCCGCCACCACACGCAAGTAACGAAAGTAAGGCCAGGCTTAAAACCGCTTGAGAAAAAAACTTTATCGCCATTTGAATTCCTCCAGAAAAATAAAAATGTCAGCAAGCCAATAAGCAAAAGCCGCGCCATTCCTATTAAGCAGTCCAACGGTATTTGAGGATGCACTGTATGGAAAAATTGCCCGATGATATTATGCAAAAAAGGAAGAATGCCTGATCAATGGAATTTTTTTTGCGGAACATCAGTTTCAATGAGTGATATTTGAATTTCATTTCTTCTAAAGATTGGCACTACGTAAGGCCCATCATATTGAGCGTACCGCGGCTCCGAAATTATCTTATATTTAGGATGTTTTTCTATCCAGCGATAAAGTTCGTCGGATTGCTTATCAATGACCTCTTCCGAGTTTGATCCCGAGTAGCGACGAGACGCTACAATCAATGAAGGAATTTTCAAAAGCTTGATATTTTTTTCGAGTGGGTGTGGCATGTTCCCGATGCCAAATCTGGATGGAAGAATAATACCCATGATCCAGCTTTCCTCCTGAGGTTTATCATTCACGCATGATGTGAACGAAAGTCTTTCTCCACGGGACTGGAAAATGGGTGTCGTCCGTCGAATGCGTTCGCGAAAATCATTATGACCATGAAGATAGTGCTGAAGGCGTTTCATGGCGAGTTCTCGTGCCACGTTAAACTCTCCCCGAACAATCGTTTGCGCCAAAATAAAGGGACGGTACTTTCTGATCTGCATAGAGTGCTCTTTCAGAATCACGTAGTACTTAAGTTCTTCATCGAGTCTTATGCCAATAATTCCTGGAAGACTTTTCATAAGCCCGTTTGCAGGAATAATATTTTTATCGAAAGGAGTTGATGGCATGTCTCTTCCTTGGCTTCAAATGAATAAGCAAGGTAGAGGCCAGAATCTTACCAGGGAAGTTGTTGACCGCGATAATCGAGAAACGTTCCGCTATTTTTTTGATTCATGCTTTCGATAACTTTCCACTTGCCAGTGGCAGAATCAACAGGCCTACCGGAACTGGACCTATTGCGGGAATTGCCGCTGAACCGCAGGATATTCAATGTCACCATCCTGAATCTCAGGGAATTCATCCATAACAGTGGACAATACACTGCGACAAGCTCCTTTGATAGCAGAAGTGATGAGCCTAAAATCATTCTGGAATCCAACATAAGGAATGAAAGCATAATCGCTACCGATGACAGTCACAGTCGTCTGTCCGACACGATATTGAATGCGTCTCGTTTTACCAGGAACATTACTATCGATAACTTTCATGTCGTAACCCGCACCAGTTTGAACCATATCGACAACCAGGAAAGCGTGAGAAGTTATGCCTTTCATCTGCGCCATAATCCAGACAGGGACAGGCGATGTTTTAGTAAATTCAAAAACTGCACGCATTTGTTTTTCAAGGTCCGCAGCAGGCAGAGTTGAGCGACCTGAAATTCCTCGTCTCCACTCTGAATTAAACACTCCATCATAGGTCTGCCAGTCATTAAGAATTTGCTGGGCGATACCCTGATGATCTTTGGTGAAACTGATAAAATCAGAGTAGCCAGGAATTGTCACAGTCTGACTCATCTTTCGAAGGGCCAAAAGAATATTTTTTGCTGCTTCTGCAGAAGGCTTAGGCTTTTCCGGAGCAAAACGAGACAAATATACTGAAGATCTCTGAAGACGGGAATGCCACCAGCAAACGCCTCCATTAAACAAACCACCTTCATTTTTAAATGCAATCCTTGCCATGGGACTTTCAAGGACACTGAGAATATCAGCTTGAGTCCGCGAACAGAAATCTGTTGCCCATGAAAAAGAAATAGAAGAAAGGACAACGAGAATTGTAAGGAGAGTGTTTTTCATGTTGCGATTATAGAAAGACACTTTGGCTTCTGTGAACAAGTGTTGCCGCAATATTTAAAGATGTAATATTATTTAAGAAATTTGAATTTAGTAAATGATACCTTCATCGTCATGGTCTCTTGGAACATAACCATTGACGACCTCATCATCATAAACTGCTTGTTCTTCCTCATAAGTCAGGTTTTTGTCAAAGAGACGCTCTTCTTGTTCCTGCCTTTGCATCCCCACAGGAATTTCATCCTGCATAATCACATCCTGAGCTTCCTTGGCCATTTCAGGATCGAGACTCACCAGACTCGTCTGAGCAAAAGAGATCGTGGATAAAATGAAGCAAAAGAGTGCAGATAGTCCTTTCACAGATCCTCCTCAGGATATTAATTTAGACCAGTACGATTATCGACGAGTGCTTTTCCGTGAGCAGAGATGGTTAGAAAATTATGAACGTCTTTGACTCCATAAACTTTCTCAGCAACTTTTTCAGCATTTTTTTTCATTTTACGATCCGGGACTGTTCCGAAGAGAGAGACGATCCCCTCCAGCACTCTGAGTTCGATATCACTCGGATCCACATCACGTCTTTTCATCAACGCTTCACTCACTTCCTCGAGAATTCTTTCATCGGCCCGTTGATAGCCTCTTGGAGCTACTCCGGTAAAGTTCTTTTCGGAACTAAAACGGTCCCTCAGGAAGGAATGAACACCACTTAATATATAATGACGTTCCGACAGGACTTCATCCAGTGGATGCGTGACATCACGGGAAAATTCCGACTCACCAGTCGCTTCATATTTTTCAGTAAAGTTAGCATTTTCTTCTGAAGTACCATCATTCACGTAGTTTTTGTTTTTAGCTGACTTTCTAATTTTGTTTTTAATCTCTATAATATTGTCCACAATGACCACCTTGGTAAACTTCTGTGTCTTAGAGTTGCAAGCTATATACCACCACTTTGACTACCTCGTTTCAATGCCCTCTGAAGACAGACTTCAGAGTGTATAAAGACTGACTGGCGTTCTGCCCCAGTGAAATTCCCTTAAGGACATTTTAACTTTTTGTTCATGAGCCCAGCAGGTAAGCTTTAAACCGGAGGTGGAGTTATGAAACAAAAATTTACTGTATTAGGACTTATGCTTTTGTTTGTAGTGGCAAGTTGTGACAGAAGACAGGAGCAGGTTGCGCCTTCTTCCGATGAAACAATTGAAAGAGAAAATGATTATAAACAGGACATGTTCAATCATGAGTCCGCACCATCAAATATACCTGGAGCCAGTGAAAAAGATGCCATGGGAACGGAAGACGCCTTAGTCGATTAGGTTTATCCCACTCCTAGGTCTCGTCTAGTGACCTCTTCAGGTCCGACTTTTCCGTGGGACTGAACATCACGATTGATCTTCTTTCTTTCATCGTGTTGTGTCCATTGTTCGCTGATTCCATTTCCAGCTTCGTCCGGCCCCATAGGAACGGGAATCTTACGGGTTCTCTCTGAGCCAATTTCAAAAGTTTTCTCTGTATCATCAAGTTCGGCCGTACGTGAGTAATCCTCATTCTCAAATTTCTTTTTCTTTTGTTCTTTGACCATGGTGACCTCTTAGCATAAGCCTTTCACTAAACCATTTCCTCTGATCTCTCCAACTGAAAGAGTGTTCATAACCCCCGTGATTCCATAAATCTCGGCCATGAAACGATCAACTTCCTCTTTCTCTTTTTGTGTCGAAACATGACCCGTTATAAAAACAAGTCCGCTGGTAACCTTGATAAATACATGAGAAAAATCAAACCCCGAGTGGGCAGCAATAGTTTCCTTGATTTGTTTTTCAATGAAAACGTCGTCATTTCCTCTTTCTTCCATATTCCCAGCATGAGCTTCTGACCGGGAATCATCGGACCAGTTTTTCTCAGATCCATCAAAATGATTAAGAGATCTGTCTCCCTGTCTTCCCAAGACAGGACGAGGATTCATTTCTCCAAACCTGTTAGGACCTCTTGAGAAGCTGTCCACTTCATGAGGTTCTGCCTTATGATGTGTAAATGTACCGTCCGTATCCGAGCTTGATGAATCGACTTCTTTAATTTCATTCTGGTTTGCTTTATTGTCCATGGAGCCCTCCCATAAATAGTAATCGTACTGCAAGATCGCTGCCGCACAGTTAGACACAAAACTTAAAGAAAGAATTACCTTATGCGATTCAATGGTCAGAAATGAAAAGAATAATAACCGAATTCTGGGGGGATTATCGCACACTTTTCTCACCCTGTGACATGACTTGGATCCGACCGCCATGGTGTGATGTTTAGGTCATCATCTGGATCAGAACGATCCCACTTAACAAGGAGATTAAAGATGAAAACATTTCTAACCGCTCTCGCCCTCATAGCAGCTGCTCATTCTTACTCAGCAGATAAAATGGCCTTGAAAACTACTCAGCTCGATGATTTGATCCGTGGAGAAATGTCTGCGGTTAAAGTTTACGATCAGGTTCTTGAGAAGGTCACAGATGGGAAAGAAGTCAGCCGTCTGAAGTCTATCCGTCGTGATCACGTCAACGCTGTCGCAACACTGAAACGTTATGCAAATGAAGATGTTCTTGAAGAGACTCAGACGATTGGTGCCTGGGGCACCTTTACAAAGGCCTGGGCCGGGACCGCCAAACTCATGGGCAATGATGCTGCCGTTAAAGCACTTACTCAAGGTGAAGAGCACGGTGTTTCAGAATATAAAGAAGCACTTGCTGATGACAATCTTTCTCAGGACCTGAAAAACCTGATTAAAGTTAATTTGCTGCCTAAACAAAAGGAGCACATTAAGTCACTGAACACTTTGTTTTAGATTCTTTACGGGATTCCTGAAAGGGTATCCCGTTTATTATGCTACTTCTTCTACCGGCTTTTCATCTGAATAGTAGTTTCGGATAATATCATTGAAGACCCCACGGCCACCTACGCCCAGTAAGATATTTCTCACTAGTATTAATTCCTGATCATAAATATCAATGCTCTCACCTTTCGCGAGAGTATTCCTGATTTCAATTAATGATTCATTTTTTAGAGTTGAACGTAGTTCAAGACGGCAGTATTCCCAGAATCGTTTGTGGTTACGAAAAACATAATCGAGAGATGTGTTATTAAAGAAGGTAGGTGCATCCATCAACATCTTAATCTGGCCCAGTTCCACAATCTCAGTCAGGTCTTTCAGACGAAGGAGATTCTTCTTATCGCGATCCAGCGGGGATCTTAAAAATTTTACAGGGTGATCTTTCGTCACAAACAGACGGTGACCTTCTTCTCTCTTCAGATGATTAATAAACGTATGGTTGAGAAGAATTTCAAGACACCTTAGATAAGTGAGGATCGACTGCTCAAGCTTGGCGCGATCTTTCTTACCTCCGGCAGTCGCTTCAAGGAGAAGAATTTCTGCGTAAATAATCTGGGATCGTACAAGCTCCGGGAGTTTCTTGAAGTTCTCTTCAGGAATCACATACGTTTGAATGATGTTATTAAGTCTCATACTTTCCCCAGGTGTCGCCACCAGACTGTTTTCGAGTTTTACTCTGTGTGAAATATCCTTGCCGCCAAAATCATAAAAATATTTTTCATCCATCCCGTTCTGGATAATCATGGGAAATCGAATTCCGCTGTTGTAGGGACCCATTTCTTTGACTTTATATTGATAGTAATGATTATCGACATAAAGCTGTGCAAGCAGATCGGCGGTGCCCTGGGCATCATTGGAGATCAGGTCGAAATCAGATACCTTGAACCATATCTCAACTTTTTTGTCCTGATAGAAGCTCAACGTTTCAGACATGGCCGGTGCATGCTGAGTAATCTCACTCACTCTTCCTACCCAGAGATGCTGATAGTCCGAAACAAACAGAACGGTATCATCACCTTTCTCGTGATTCGTTTTGAAAACTTCTTCAAAGTGTGAAAAATTCAAAGACTCCGTGTACTCGCTCATCTGCAGTTTGCCCCAGTAAAGTGAGGCAGAAGGGTCTATGCTGACTTTTTCTTTGAGTTCGTAATAAAACTCATGCGCCTGAGTCTTAAACGTCGAATGACGGTTAAACAGCGGATTAAATGAAATATAGAAGTGACAGGGCCTCATCAAAAACTCCTTAACAGGTGAATAGGTATCGTCGGATATTTGATGAGAGTTGAGGAAAAGGAGAAATATTTTCCTATTCTTAAAGCCGTCTTCTTTTACTCAGGGATCTTAACCAATTGTTAATTCACTCTTCCCCGACAAGTCAAATCAAGCAACCACAGCTGTGAGTGCATCGAATGATTTTTCAAAGCTTTTTGAAACATAAACTTTCCGCAGTTTTGACATGATCTCAAGGCGCTTGTCGTAATTGAAATTTTCAAGAAATAAAAGTTCAATGAATTGCTGACTCAGTATGAAAATACAAGAAAGCTGGTTGAATCGATTACCCATGATCCCCAAAGGAAAGCCTTTACCATCAGGAAGTTCGTGGTGCTGTTCGATAATCGTGATTGTTTCGGCCGGTATGAGATTTCTTCTGGCACGAAGTTTTTGAGCGACCTCGAGAGGATGGGCCCGAAGTCTTTCTGGAAACGGCTGACCGTCCTTTTGAGATAATCTGAATTCATCAAAGTCCGTCTTGTCCATCACGACGTCACAAAGTATAGAGGCCAGCGCGCCCTTATCTTTTACGAGGTCAGACTTCCAGTCAAAACGATCAATCATACGGTACAAAAGATAACTCGTCAGTGTCGTGCGCATGTATTCATCTGAGCAGTTTTTACGGAAGCGCTGGACGAAGGCAAATAAAGATGGAGATTCGCTGAGAAGGGCCATGGAGCGAGTGTTAACTAATTTCAGAAGACGGACAGTCTCCACATCCACACCGATCTGGACAATTACACTCTTGATCAACGACATGGCCTGGTCAGCAGTTTCAACTTTCTGTTCAATGATTGTTTTCGGGTCGTAAAAAGTATGGGAAGCCATGCTTTCCTGGATCTTCAGAAGAATCTTCGAACATACTTCTGGTTTCAAAAAAACTTCGTTAACTTCTTTCTGCTGCAAGCGACGAAGAATTTCAATGAATTGATCCGAGGAATAGTTGAGGCGGACATATTTTGAACCGACCGGAAGAAACACCTCAATGCCGGCAAAAGATCCTGAGAATTTGATGAGATTGGTGACGTTGATCTTGATCAGCTCACCTTGAAATGTTTGTTCCATTGATCCCTTTTCAATCATTGCATACAGCTATCCTAAAGTGAGCACTCGAATTACCTATAAGTCCTTGAAGTGATGAACAAATTTATGCTCTGTCTGTAAAAGAAGCCTTAACAAAGAACAAGATTTGCCAACTATAAGAGTACATTAAGAACATCCTTAAAACTTACGATGTCTGAAGCTTTGGCTACGCTTTAGATGACAAAAATACCCTTATTCCAGAAGATCAGATTCGAGTTTTTGACTGATAAAACACTGGAGGTTTTATGCGTTTTCTACTGGGGATGGGGCTGGTTATCTGCACTCATCTCTCGGCATCATCCACTTTCCTCACACAAATTCACCGCATGGAAACAAGCACACGCCCTGATGAAGAGACTCTTGTATTTCTTACGAATGGTCGAGTTGTGAAAGTTTCTCCCCATGATGTGTCTTCACTCGAAGAAGCACGTCGTGGACAGCGGAAACATCGTTGGTTATCGATTCAAGTGAATGTTAAGCGCGAGGTTGAAAGAATCGAAAAAGCCCGCTCTCCCATAAACACAGAGTTGGATGTTCCCCTGATGGAAAGAGAGGTCCTTCTTGATTATGATCCTTCAGTGATTCCTTCGCTTGATGAAGTCAGGTCGCTTTTTAGCGATCATCGCATTCCCCGTGAAGGTGAAACTCAGTGCTACAACCGCGCACATGTGTGGGCGTATGACTGGAGGACAAAAAAGAATATTTATTCACGAAAGATCTGGGTATATTTCACTGCGAAGTACATTCGCAAATATAACTTTGAATGGTGGTTTCATGTTTCACCAATGGTTAACGTCAATGTAGACGGCAAGATCAAAGAGCGCGTGATGGACATGAAATACTCGCGAGGACCAAACACGACAAGACAGTGGACTGATATTTTCCTGAAAGACGATGCTCCATGCCCGACAGTAACTTTGTATTCTGATCATGCAGACTATCCGGAAAGTGGGTCATGCTTCATTATGAAATCGAGTATGTATTTTTATCAGCCGATTGATATCGAATTAAAAGAAAAATTCGGTACAGATAAGACTGCCTGGGTGGCCTCTGAAGTTGTTCAGGCCTATCAGGAAGCTTTTGACATCAGTGTCGACCAATAAAAATTTTACGGAGAATCCCATGTTTAAAAATAATCTACATACTTTAACGACGTTCGCACTAAGTGCGGCCATGATCACTCTTTCCTCGTGCGGCGGCGGTGGAGGGGGCGGCGGAGGCGGCGGAGGCCCAAAAGCGCGCGACCGTCAGCAGACGCAAAATGAAATTGAGGGTGATCTGAACGGTCAGTATAAAGCAACTCTCCATTCTGTTAACGAAAGCATTGGAGGCGTGATCACAGGATCAGTCACCCTCTCAAGAGAAGAAGATCAGATGGTAGGATACATCCGCTTTGCGGGAATTCAGCCGGGTGTTCTTCACTCTCAGTACATTCACGTTGCTAAAAAATGTCCTACGGCAGATGAAAACGGAGACGGATTTATTGACGCCGTCGAAGCAGACAAAGAAGTCGGAAAAGTTCTGATTCCACTGGATGCCGATCTCGGTTCTCAGGACAGTGGTTCGAGCATCTGGCCGGTAGCTGATACTTACGGCGCTTATCACTACACCCAGGTAACTTCTTACGAGAAAATGATGAAAGATCTGCGCGAAGGCGATATGGATCCCGATGATGATTTCATCAAACTCGATGCGAATAAAGCACTGGAAATGAACGGACGTGTCGTTGTGGTTTACGGAGCTGCTCCAGATAGTCCTCTTCCTGAAACAGTTCAACGAAGGGGTCGTCTTGCAAATTTCCAGAATCTCCCGATTGCATGCGGTGTCTTTGAAAAAGTAAAAACTGTTCCCGGTCGAACAGATGATGACAGTGATCTCGGTGAAGCTCCGGTAGGAAGCAGCATGGGTGGATCATCTGGTGCAGATGATGGTGCAACTGTGATCATTGGTGAATCTTCCGGCAGCACAGGTGGTGGCGAAACCAGTGGCGACACTGGAGGCGGCAGCACAGGCTGGACCCAAGGCGGGGGAAGCACTGGCTGGACTGAAGGCGGATCTGATGGCGGCGAGAATACAACTGGCGGATCCCGCTCTCATTAATTTTTAATCAGGCACCCTCAGGGGTGCCTTTTTTTTGTACGTTGTCATTTCACACCCCTCAATGTCAAAATCATCTTAATCAAATTTATCGAAGGACTTCTATGTCAAACGTTGCCAAGAGCAAAATCTGGACAGTCATTGCTGCTTCTTCAGCAGGAACTCTGATCGAATGGTACGATTTCTACATTTTCGGAAGTCTTGCTACCATCATCTCGACGCAGTTTTTTCCTAAAGGAGATACCGTCGTCAATCTCATGCTGACGCTGGCAACTTTTGCGACGGGATTTGTCGTCAGACCTTTTGGTGCACTTTTCTTTGGACGCCTCGGTGATTTGATCGGCCGCAAATACACATTCCTTGTCACTCTTCTCATCATGGGAGTTGCGACAACAGCGATCGGTCTTCTTCCTAACTACGAACAGATCGGAATCTTCGCGCCGATTCTTCTCCTCATCCTTCGCCTTCTTCAGGGTCTGGCCCTGGGTGGTGAGTATGGC
This sequence comes from Bacteriovorax stolpii, assembly GCA_945883845.1. GTDB lineage: Bacteria > Bdellovibrionota > Bacteriovoracia > Bacteriovoracales > Bacteriovoracaceae > Peredibacter. Next base: position 60,285 of record CAMCYI010000009.1, read on the forward strand.
GGAGCCGCCACGTATGTTGCCGAACATGCTCCTGAGGGGACTCGTGGTTTTTATACAAGCTTTATTCAGACCACTGCCACTCTCGGTCTGTTTGTCTCTCTCGGTGTGATTCTTGCTTCAAGACAGATCATCGGTGAAGAAGGATTTGCCCAATGGGGATGGCGCGTTCCATTCCTCCTTTCAATTATTCTTGTCATCATTTCTGTCGTCATCAGAAGAAAACTTCATGAGTCTCCTGTGTTCCAGGAAATGAAAGCATCCGGAAAGGCCTCTACTTCTCCCCTTCGTGACAGCTTCATGAATCCGGAAAACCGTAGACTGGTTATTATCGCTCTTGTAGGTGCAACTGCCGGTCAGGGTGTCGTCTGGTATACCGGTCAGTTCTACGCTCTATATTATCTGCAGACAGTTCTGAAAGTTCCATTCGTCACTTCAAACACCATCATTGCGACTGCCCTTGTGATCGCAACTCCATTCTTCGTTTTCTGGGGATGGCTGAGTGATAAGATTGGAAGAAAAAATATCATGATGGCGGGCTGTCTGATTGCTGCTATCTCCTGGATTCCGATTTATAAACTTATGGCGGTGTACTCCGGCTATAACGCTGCCGATCCGATGACTCCACTTCATGATCCGGATACGATGATGCTGACGTTCCTCGTGTTCATCCAGGTGTTCTTTGTGACCATGGTTTATGGACCCATTGCGGCCTTTCTCGTGGAACTTTTCCCGACACACATCCGCTACACCAGCATGTCACTTCCCTATCACATCGGTAACGGTGTCTTCGGGGGATTGGTGCCTCTGATTGGAACATACTTCGTCGATCGCACAGGGAACATTCTCGCAGGTCTCTATTACCCGATAGGAATTGCTCTCATGACGTTCGTGCTGGGTTCATTGCTGATCAAAGAGAAGAAAAAAATCTGATCAGCGTTCGTTGAAATAAATTGGACGGGTCGTCTTGAAATGGGCGGCCCGTGTTCTCTCTGATGCCGGTGCATCCGGATTTACAAAAACTTCTCCTTTATCCTGGGTAATCAGAGTTTGCCAGAGGCCGAGGTATCTTTGCAAAGTTGATTCACTGAAGTCATGGCTATCCCAGTTCTTCTGGAATAATTGCGCAAAACCAGCATTGTCATAAGTTTCTATTTCCCCACGCTGGGTATGAACCGGATCCTTGAACCAAAGATAATCCTTTATAACTTCATCGTAATGCTCTCTTGTTCCATAAGACCACGATTCGACAGCGTCTGGACTGCAGAAACCGTAATCAAGTCCCGGATGCCATGGAAGATAATGAACAACTGCTCCTGCATTCGGATCGCAATTGGTCACAGAAGTCCGTGACCATCGAACATTTTTCTTAAACTTCACTCGGATTGTGTAATCACCGTAACCGAAAGTTGCAAGTGGAGAATGGGAAAGAAAAACTTTTCTAAAACCTGAATTCCACGTTCCCTGGTCACCCATGAATTTTTTAAGGTCGAGAATCTTAACCATCGGGCCCCATGAATAAAGGACATCGGGTTTACAACCATCGAGAAGTTCTCCCTGAGCATCAGTTTTCACCACGTGATTTTCAAAGGACGCATCCTGACAATGCTTAACGGTGAAGCCAATACTTTTATCTACATCGTAAGGTGCATATAAACGGTAGGGCTGAGAAGATGTCGGAGGTGGTGAAGCGAAAATTTCTTTTTCTGTTTTCGATTCCATCCCCCGAAAATAGACGACAACCTGATTTGAACCATCCGGATGACGAAGGAGATGGTTCTCACCACAACCAACGGCACCTTTGTCAGCAATGAAGATAAGATCATCAGTATAGTAGGCGCACATGCCTTTCGTTTTACCTTTCCAATAAGACTTACTCTTGTCAGAAATACAGTCAGCCGCCGGAAGTGTTGCCTTTGCTCCGAGAGATTCAATTTCGCAACTTTGGACAGAACTCCTGTCGCTTGAAATTTTCCATATTGTTTTAGGAGAAATAAGAGAAATACAATCGCTCATACCGGGGGATCTTATAACTGCATCACTTGAAAGATTAATGGTTTCACAACCTAGGATCGTTTTTCCATCCTGAGATAATTTCCAGAAGGTACGGTCTCTTGAACCTTTATCTCCCAGATAAAACTTTCCAACAGCAAGAGTTCTGATGGGTCTGGCATTCAGCTGAGTGAGAAGTGCTGATGGATCTGAACTAAATCCGCCCGCGCGAAAAAGATATCCCAGACGGGCAAATTTATAACTTTCTTTTTCCCATTCATCCGGGGCCGCAGGAAAGTGAATTTTATCCGCAGCAGCTGCTGAATTCAGTCCGCTGAGAGCATCGGCCCAGTTTTCGAATTTATAATAAGCAGCACCTAGATCCAGAACTCTGTTTTTTTGAGAATCGACAACTTTAGAAGAATCGTGAGAGATAAAAAGAATCTGAGCAGGTGAACCGATTTTATTCAGATCAACCTTACCGGATATTTTATCCTCAAGAGTGATGATCTTCCCTTTTGCACTGACGAGAGTGAGAAGATCGCCGCCGGTGAATTTCGGATCTTTTATTGCCTGGAGGATGAGTTTTGTTGTCGCAAGATCGCGGTCAGATGAAATATGAAGAACGACGTCCGGACGTTTCTGCATTTCAATCAACCACTCACGCGCCTGCCAGTGAAGATAGAAGGAAATAAAGCGACTGCCGACACTCACCTGGAACATATTCTGTTTCTGCGTGAAGCTCTGGTAGTTACGATAAGGAATCTGCTGGGCAACGACGTTTTCAAGATCAAGAACGAGCTGCTTTGAGGTCTGGGCAAAGACAGGCAGAGTGATCATCACCATCAGTACTGTCAAAACTATCGACAGCATTCTCATGCCCCTTACACAGTGGGAGAACATCCTAAACGATGAAAATAATGAAGTCGCGTTCATAAAAACCTTCCTTACTCAGGGATGAGTAAGCAGGTCCTATGCCAGAAGTTCGAGGGAGTTTTTTCGGCGCTCTGGGGTTGAAATGGGGGGTGAATAAAGACCTTTCTCAACAAGCCTATGGGCCACATGAAGTGAGGTTTCAGGCATATTATTTGCCAGCTCCCAGTCGGCCTGTTCAAGGACCAGAGCGAGACCATAGATCCGAGTGAGATTGAATGCCATCGTACGTGCATTCGTAGCAACATCTTCTGAATCATGATTCTTAATGAAGGTGAGATCCCCGCTGAGCTTTTCTACAACGGGGGTCAGATCCTGAAGAAAACTTTGGGTCTTTGGATTATTTAATTGAGCAAGCCGCGACTTAAGGTCAACCATGAATCCTTCGCCCGCATTCTCTTTCTTGATCGCACGCTGGGCATCTAGAGAAAGAACATTTGTTGTTCCTTCCCAAATGGAAAGGACTTGTGCGTTCCGGAGCAATTGCGGAAGACCGGTATCTTCGATGTAACCTGCTCCCCCGAAACTCTCGAGGAGCTCAGAAGCGATGGCGACTCCTTCTTTAGCTGTATGAAGCTTCACTAGCGGTATCAAAAGCCTGAGTGCCCCCGATTCAGTCTCCGTACATTTTTGCATCTCTTCCTTACCTTGAAGCTTGATCGCGTGAAAGGTAAGAAGAAATGAAAGTTCAAAGCGCGCCTGAAGATCAGCGAGTGTGTCCGCATGCAATCCGTGATCAATAAGTTTTTTACCGAAGGCTTCACGTTTTTGTGCATAGCTTTTCGCCAGTGCAAGTCCGCGTCTCATGTATCCGACTGCGCAACAGGCATTGTAGAGTCTCGTGATATTGAAAAGTGTGGCTATGGTCTTCACTCCCTTGCCGGCATCACCAACGAGAGAGGCCGGAGTACCCATGAGAGTCAGCTCGGCAGTAGGTAATGCTTTTGTTCCCAGTTTATCTTTCAAGCGATTGATCTGAATATTTTGTAACTCGCCTTCAGCATTTCTGAGTTCGACATAAAATAAACTCAGCTTCCCACCTGGGTCATTTTCAATCCGTGCAAGGGTCATGGCCATCTGGCTAGTGGTCGCTGATGTAAACCACTTCACCCCATAAAGTTTATAAGTTCCATTTTCAACTTTTGCGACTGTCGATGTTCCGCTGACGTCAGAGCCACCTGTTCTCTCCGTCATCCATTGACCTGATGTCCAGAACTCCTGCGGGCTTCTGCTGGTAAGATGTTTGAATGCTTTTTTCTTGAGAGCTTCATCTCCATGCATTTCAATCAGTCTTGCTGCCCCGTCGGTCATGGCAAGGGGACAAGAATATATCGCTGATGAAGGATGAAACAAATAAAGCTTCGCAAATTGATAGAGCCTGGACTCTTCAGCGAATTTTCGTTCGTACCCGATGGCAACGATCCCTTCCTCTGCAGCAACCTTATCGAGCTCTGTCCATCCACGGCAAACTTTGATTTCATCAATCCGTTTGCCCCAGGGATTATAAGGAATATGCACAGGAGGATTTTGTTCTGACTCTTCGGCCATCTTAAGAACGTCACTAACGACTCGCTCTCCGAATCTTATTAAATCATTTTCAATCTCTGAGAGAGTGGATTCCTTAAGGTTTTTTTTCAGGTAATTCCGCAACACGCGGTCATCAGAATATTGATTGAGAAGTTCGGGAGCTTCCTGAAAAAATTCCATGACTATCCTTTTTGCGTCTGCGAAAGATGTATCAACTGATTGCACACGGTCTGAAGTGAATTCTCATCAAGGACCTTGGTCGACGTCGTATGAATACTTCTGCCCAGAACATTCATACCAAGGTGAGAGAGTTGAATACGCATGACCGTGAGAACGTTGGTTCCTCCGCCATTCGCACTTCCAATCACGGCCATCCGGTTATTAAAGTGTTCTCGCCAGTTTTTTGAAGACCTGCTGACCCAGGCGATAAAATTTGAAAATGCCGGCGTTGTTGATCCGTTGTATTCAGGACAAAGAAATACAAACCCATCAGAGGCGATTTCCCCCAGGTAAGGGGCCATCAGATCGCTGGCGGATTTTTCTTTCTCAACCGATGACGTATATAATGGAAGATTCATTTTCACGATATCGAGGATCACGACTTTGGCATCAAGCTTCTTCAGGCATTCTTCAAATTGAAAAGCGAGCTCCAGATTCTTTCCTTCACTCCCGACGACAATACATATTTTCATGAGGCTCCTGTGACTGATCGGATAACGATATTTTAGCCTAAAGAAGAGGATGACCATGAGCCCAATGTTACATTTTTTTGCCAAACATATCTTAAGTTCTAGCGACGCGGATCCTGGCAAAGTGCACTCGTATCTACGCAAGGGGTATGAGAGCGCGGCTCCAGGACCGTCGTCTGATTTTCCTGATGCCGCTGACGGGAGATTTCTCTGTAGATCAATGAGCGCATTCGATTGATTTGCCCCAGAGGTCTCGTCGCTTCCAGCGTGTTCCAGGGATCGAAGCTTAAATTCTCACAAAAATCTCTTTGCTCTTTTGATGCCACATTTGTCTGCTGATTAATTCGAAGCTGCCCGACCTTGATGTAAGGAGAGATCGCCTCATCCCACCAGACTCGAGGATCTTCCACCGGCTGTTTTGCAGAGAGTTCGTTGGGCTCTACCATAAAATCAAAACACCCCTCGCCCTTTGAGAGAGAATCAGAAAGAACCTTCCTCAGGAAGTTTGCATCTGCATTCGCCGGAACATTATTTGCGACCGCTGAACAAGGCTGCATCTTAAAGCGCATCGAATTTTCACCCAGCCTGTAGATGGTCGAGCTGTGATAAGGAATCGCCAAAGAGCTTCCGATTTTCACTCTGGCACCGGCCAATCTCTTCGCACTCAGTGGATATTTAATCGCATAGGCGCCCATGTCGAGAATGTTCCCAACAAAGCGTCTTTTTGCCAGCAAGGCGTGAAAGAGAGCAGCATAGTCATCACCATTAGATGAAAAGAACTCACGGGCATTGATCATAACAAAATCTTGACTGCCACGAGGTGTGCCGGGAACATTCATGAGCTTCACCGCCATTCCACGGATGTCAGCGTCGACATCAGATCCGCCACCTGGCGAGCCATTGGAAAATCTTACCCACGCTTTATGAAAAGTATTCTGCGCGAAAACACCGACACGATATTTAACGGGTAGATTTTTTGTATCAATATGAAGTTCGGCCATCGGACAACCGTGGGCCTTGGGATGAGCATCTCTTGAAGTAAAATTTTTATCGGCTTCGCGTTTTGAAATCGCTTTCGCCATCTCACCAAGAATCACTTCTGCTTGTCCGACATTCGCGGAACTCCAGGACTCTCCCAAGATAGGTGCCGGCAACTCAGGAAAGTTCGCTTTGTATCTGCCCTGCACTTCCTGATCACAAGAAGCAGCGAGTGCCAGGATGGCGAGGACGAGGATGGATTTTTTCATGGTATTAACTCCGTTTTATTAAGAATATCCCAACTATGCCCCCATTCCTAAGCGCACTACGGGAGGCAAATTGATTCGGATTTCAAGTATTTAAGTCGGTCTTAGGTAGAAATTTCAGAACACCTTAAATCCTTGGCCAAAGCCCGTCATGAAAGGGATTAATAGTACCCATGAAACATCTCTTTCTTGCTGCCATCCTGAGTCTCACGTCTGCATACGCGTATGATTTTGCAGATCATCCGATGTCTCCGGACCTTCAGATGACCCCGGGGAAACTTTGCGCGAATCCGACTTCATACCGCTATCCGGAGCGCATTCCTTACTGCGAAAGAAATGTCGATAGCGCGACGAAGGCCTGGGTCTTCACAAATTATAGAAAAAAAGGGTTCTCTCTTTCTGAGCCACGTGACCATTATAAAATTGATCACTTCATTCCTCTCTGCGCCGGCGGAAGTAATGAGCTTACCAATCTCTGGCCTCAGCACGTTGACGTATATACCGTGACAGACGAAATGGAAGGTCTAGGATGCCAGAAGCTCTCTCAGGGCAAGATCAAACAGGCAGCTCTCGTCAAACTCATAAAAGACGTCAAATGCGATCTCTCAAAGGCCTCTTCTGCCCTCAAATACCTCTACACTCTCTAATACAATCCCCCGGTAATTTTTATCAGGCATGACATCTCAAGTTAAGTAAGTGTGGAACGAATGTTAAACCCTCCTTCACATGAAACATTTAATTATCATTCTGAGTTTGATTTCTCTCTCTCTGCACGCGGAAGAAATTCCCGGCATGGCACTTTACTCTTACTTCTCGGCCAACTGCCGAAGTCAGGGTGAATGGACCAAGGCCGCCTTGCAGGATTCTGTGGCCCTTGCGACCACACTCCACGACATATCAAAAGACGTTGATTGTCAGGGCGTGGGTGGTGCCGTGGCCGGACTCAACGCTCTTTCTTCGCAGTTAAATTCACTCGATCGCGTTTCCAATACACAAGCACAGATTGCTCGCCTCTCAGCTCAGGAGCAAGAGTTGATGGTTCAACTTTCACAGACGAACAGTCAGTCGACTATCGATCTCATCAACACGCGCCTGATCGATGTGCAGACAAAACGCGCGGAATGGCTATCAGACCAGAAATCAGAAAAAGACTTTGCCTCCCCTGGTAAGGTGGAGCTTCTGCAGGGAATTATCAGCAACGCTAACTCAACTTTCATTCAGCTCGCGGGAAATCAAAAATGTCTCGCAAAAAATCCAGGTGTCCTGCAAACAGCTACGTCAATCATGGCGTCAGTTGGTGCAACGGCGGCCATGGTGAATCCAGCTCTCGGGATGGGTCTCACGGCCGGTGCTGTCGTTCTCGGAACAACGATCGAAGGTATCCGTAACATCGGGCTCAGTCGCGATCTTAGAAAGATCGCTGACGGTACAATTGCTCAACAGGCATACGCGTGTGCGCTTGAGACAATGGGAGACCGCTGGTGCCAGATGAAAGACGCAGAAGCCTTTCTCAATTTCAAAGAAAATCAAAGACTGGGTGATCTTTCAGACTTAAGTCTAGGCAAGGCAGTGAGACTCGCTGACAGAGAAATTCCTGCATTAATCGAATGGCTCAGTCTCGTGAAGGCCGGTGCTCCTCCGTCGAACTCTGCGGACTCGAGACGAATCAACCAGGTGATTGAGCGCGAGGCCATCGTGAATGCCTCTCAGACTACCGGTGTTGGTCTGATCGGCGGTGAAGTGGATAAATACTATCTCACCAACGATCGTGACGAGAGATGGAACATCATCAGAAGTATCATTAACACTCTCGCACCTCCCTACAATGACTACAATGGCCCGGGGTCTTCTAACACGCGAAGCCCACTCGGCGATATCCTCTCTAAAGAATACGCTCCGTTTTTCCTTCTGGGACTGACCGACGACCGCTCTCTCCAGGATCCGAATGGAAACTACTACACACTTTCAAACTGGCCTGGTCGCCAGACACACATCCCTGACATTGAACTCCTGAAAAACCAGTACCTGATCTGGGTCGGCCGTGCGCGCTCGCTCGTTGATAAAGAGCTTCTTCAAGTCCGACAGCCGGACCCACTAAAAACCTTGTCTGCGGCGTTTGAAGTGATGGACAACCGTTATAAAACAACTCCGATGCAGGCGATCGACACCATCGTGAAGTTCCTGGAAAAAAATCCTCCGACATCCCAGGATCAGGTCTTCGTTAAACTCTACGATTCAACAGTTGCTAAACTCAAGGCCATACACGACATCACTGATGAAGCTGTTAAGAACTGGCAGGACGGCCCCGGTGGACTCGCCTACTCACAAAAATCTTTCCGTGATCCCCGTAAGAAACCGAGAAAGAAACCAAAACCAGTCGCGACCATCGATCCCCCGACTCAGGTCATTGCGAAATCGGCCATTGAACGGATTTACGAAACGGCTCGTCTTCAATATGGAACGGTTGTTCTTCAGGCACGCCTTGAAATGATTGTGAGAATTGCAGTTCTTGAGTATCTCAGAAACGCAGAACCAAAAGACCGTGTTCTCGTGGCACAACTTCTTGCTGCTAACCGCTTTACCGATACCCTTAACCGCTTGAGCGGCGAAAACCTCTCTCGTGTCAGACAGGACATTGAGCAGGCCCGTCCCATTACAATCAATAACCTGAATGCCTTCGGTGATATCTTCGGGAAGAACATCAACAAGATCCTTGCCAGGCTCTACAATGATTCAATCAACACGAGCGGATCAGAGGCCAAGGCCCATAAGGATGACCTGACTCAGATGTGTTTCAAAGCTCTGGCAATCCCAAGACTCGAAAGCTTCATTAACACCAGGTATTGTGTGGGTTTGAAGCTCTCAGGAAGGCTCGGGGCCCCGGACTCAGAGGTGTTGGGCCAAACGACCTTCAGTAAAGATGTCAACGACCGCGCCTGTATGCTTCGTGACTTTTACCGTCACAATAAAATCTTCGAGGACTGGAGATACCAACAACCTTGACGAAAACTCACTTTTTGAGCGAAATTATCCCAAACAAAACAGCCCCGGCCTGTAAGCCGGAAACCAGAGAGTAATTATGGCCATCAAAGGACCAGTTTCCCAGTTCATGGATCACCACTACCGTCACTTCAACGCAGCTGCGATGATGGACGCGACTAAGGCCTACGAAGTTCACCTTGCTACCGGCGGGAAGATGATGGTCACTCTTGCAGGTGCCATGTCGACAGCTGAACTCGGTCTCTCACTTGCTGAGATGATCAGAAACGATAAAGTACACGCGATTTCTTGTACTGGTGCAAACCTTGAAGAAGATATCTATAACCTCGTTGCCCACGATCACTACGAGCGCATTCCGGACTGGCGTGGACTGACGAAAGCAGCTGAACAAGCTCTTTACGACAAACACCTCAATCGAGTAACTGACACTTGTATCCCTGAAGAAGCAGCGATGAGAAAAATCTGGTCTATCATGGCCAATGAGTGGCAGGAAGCTGAAGCTAAAAACGAGCGTTGCTTCCCACACGAATTCTTTTTCCGTGCTTTAAAGAAAGGTGCTTTCAAAGAGCACTACCAGATCGATCCAAAAAATTCATGGATGCTCGCAGCTGCTGAAAAAAATATCCCGATGGTCGTACCTGGATGGGAAGATTCGACACTCGGTAACATGTACGCATCTTTCTGCATGCGTGGTGAAGTGAAGAACGTTCACACAGTGAAAACTGGTATCGAATACATGACCTCTCTCGCTGAGTGGTACATGAAGACAGCAGAAACAAGCTCAATTGGTTTCTTCCAGATTGGCGGCGGTATCGCTGGTGACTTCCCGATTTGTGTTGTTCCGATGATCCGTCAGGATCTTGAGAAAACAGATATCCGCCTCTGGGGTTACTTCTGTCAGATCTCTGATTCAACGACTTCATACGGTTCATACTCTGGTGCCGTTCCGAACGAGAAAATTACCTGGGGTAAACTTTCTCAGGACACACCAAGCTTCATCGTAGAATCAGATGCGACGATTGTCGCTCCTCTGATGTTCGCTCACATCCTCGGTTGGTAAATTCTATGAGACCAGAACTGATATTGATCGTACTGGTCTCATTGTTCTCTTGTGCTTCACGAACCAAAATCACAAAGCCATTCTTTTACAAAGTCACGAAAGGTGAACAAACAATCCATATTCTTGGAACTGCCCACGTCGGCATGCTTCTTGAAGATTTTCCTGCTGCCGTAAAAAATGAAATCACACGAAGTGAACTGGTTGCCCTCGAGGCCGACGAAGGGACACGTGAATCTGCGAAGATCCTTGCTAAGATGGAAGCAGATAAACTTTTCGAACGCTGGAAAGAGCCTTACCCCAACCTCGTTGCCAAACTAAAACCAAAAACCTGGGAGCATCTGAAGTACACCCTCTCCATCGGCGAAGTTCAGACGTACGTTCAGGGCCTGGGCATTGACCATTCCTTGAGTGAACTCCATCCGACGGCGATTCTTGTGATCTTCGAGCACTTCCGGAAAGAAAATGCGGAATACTACTTTCATCCGGATGTGATCAATAGCTACAGCGTTTACTCAATCAAATCGATCGAAGAACAGGCATCACTCGAACTCGACCTTGAGATTCAGAAGCTGGCAGAGGACTCAAAGATTTCCGTTCTCGGACTTGATGATGCACGACAGGCGACCAAAGCGATCATGCAGGATCCGGAAGACTACATTCTCGGCATGATTGAAGGTATTTTTGGAAACGGATCACGCAAGAGTCACGAAAGCTTGCAGGAACTACAAAAGGCCTACCGGTCCGGTGATGAAGGGGCCATCCTCAAATATGCTGATGATTCAGAAATCAATAAGGAACAGCTTCTCTACGACAGAAACCGCTACTGGTTCGACCAGCTCAATCATAAGGACGAGAAGAACATTTTCGTCGCCGTCGGTGCCCTCCATCTCGTGGGAGAACAAAGCCTTCTCTCGTTCCTCGCAGACCGCGGATATAAAGTCCAGCGGTTGGAAAACCTGAAGTAGTCACTGTCTAAACTTTTGACACTGTATAATTTCGTCTTGCGGACGCGGTTCCATCCTGAATAAAGGCTATGCTTTGATCGTTGAACCTTAAACCGATGGATAACTTTTATGCACAAGAAGCAAAGACTCGCACTCCTGTCAGCTGCGTTCCTCTCGATGATCCCCTTCGCTCATGCGGATCTTAAGCTTAATGTTGTTTCGGACTATGACCTTGCTCTAAATGCCGAACACTGGAAAGAACCGAAGAACGATCAGATACCGCAAGGGCTCGTTCATGAAGTGAGTCTCTCTAATCCGTCATCACCCTATTCACTTTACCCGAAGAACTTTCTTCAGCAGCCTAAGTTCGTTGTCTGTTATGTTGATTGTAAGACCCCGGATAAGTTCAAACTCAGCGGTGACTCTCTCGATAAAAGCAAGATGTCTGACTGGGATCTCGTTGAACAAAGTAACGTTTACTACTGGCTTTCAAAATACACGAATTACCTGAATCAGAATTTTAACTTCACTCCGAAATGGTTCCTGGAAGTTTATACGAACCATAAAGTACGCGAAGAAGGAAAACTCCTTCGTAACAATGCCTTCTACAATCCTGCAAAAAACACTCTGAGCTTTCTGCCTGCTTCGAACAGTTTTCTTTTCAAAGTCATGGGCGGAAAAATCAACCGCAGTGGTTTTGATCCTTCAGTTGTCCTTCATGAAACATCACACTTTTTATTCCAGCATTTTTTTGCTGATCCGATCAATGATGAGATCTCCGGTCTGAACGAAGGGTTCGCCGATTATATGGCAAACACTTTCCTGAATAACCCGAAAGTGGGTCTCATCATGCTCCAGGGTAAAACTCTGAGAGACTCTTCAACTCTGGTCGATTCATCCGGTAAGCTGAAAGCATATGTTCCACGTTTAGAAGTACATGACCTAGGAGAAAGAGTGGCCCTCGCTCTCTGGAAATCCCGAGAAATCGCTCCGGACAAAATAGCTTTCGACAGAATTGTGATGGAATCGGTTCAGGAACTTTCTCAAAATCCATTTGCGGCCATCCACGATTTTAAAAATATCATGGTGAAGAGAATCCGTTATGAATTCCCTTCTCAGGATGCGGCGAAAGCCCAGGCCCAATGGGATCTAATTTTCCCGGGAGAAGCAACGAAGATTGCATCTCTTGCCTTCCTGGATGAACCAAGAAAAAACCAGGCCTACATGGGTTTCAAAATTCGTCAGATTGTCTCTCCTGAAATGGCAAGCATGACTGGTTCGAATAAAGACATCAAAGCGAACTTCAGCCTGATCGCGACGAAAGTGCTGACTCCGAAACAGCACGCGATTCTCGTAGCTGTTGATAACGATGAAGGAACACTCACAACTCCCTACTGGATCGTTGTTGATGATGAAAGACTGAACGTTATAGGAGCATTCGGAATTGATAAGCACCCGGTGACGGATAAAGAAGAAATGAAGAAAGTGAAAGAAATTGCCGCGCAGGTGATTACAGCGAATGATTTCGTCAAAGACTTTGTCTCGAAAGTTAAAATCTTCACTCAGTTTGCCAAAGGCCAGGGCGAACTCGCATCTGCCTACAAGCTCAAAAAAGGTGTACTCACTGAAACGAACCTGGACATGAACGGAGATAAAGTTAAAGGATTGACGTACTCGTTTGAACTCAAGGCCAAGCTTCTCGCAACCGTCCTGACTCTTGGTAATCTCCCGGATATCGATTCTGTAACTCTTTACTCTCTGCCTTTCGCTGAAGGAGGCCCGAAAGGACTTCCGACTCTCAATGAGCAGAAAATCATCGGTTATAAACTGATGATGAAATCCGGTGGCGGTCAGGAAGTGATTCTCGATAAATTCAGAAATTAAACTTTCAGGGGCCTTCGGGCCCCTTTTGTTTTAAGTAGTCCACTCCACTATTCTTGTTTTCAGATTCAATAACTTTCTTCCGATACCTGATCTATGCGCGTTCTTTTTATCATCATTATTCTAATGACTCTTCTTTCCTGTGCAGGAACTCATCAACGTGGTCCTGCTGCGAGAAGTATTCAGCTTATTGAACAGGATCTGGTCATTCATTCGAACACGTTGAAAATGGATTACCCGTACATGATTTATCGTCCGGACGTAGTATCAAGTGAACCACTCCCGGTCGTTTATTTCCTTCACGGCAGAGGCGGCACACGCAAAATGCTTAAAGATGTTAACGGTGTAAAAATCATGAAGAACTATCTTGAGCGCGGTGGAAAACCTTTCGTTCTTGTCGCTCTTTCAGGAAGCTTCAACGGTAAAGACACTTACTGGGTGGATGATGCCAGAAATGGTGGCCTGCAGATAAAGACTGCGATCCTTCGTGAGATCATCCCCGCGATTGAGAAACTTCATAAGATCGGCGGCAGTTCCCGTAACAGAATGATCGCAGGTATCTCAATGGGCTCACATGGATCCTTTCAGCTCTCACTTAATTCCTACGGAATGTTTAAATGTACGGCAGGTCACAGTCTGGTGATCCGTGATTATCAAAGTATGAGTAAAGAATTTCCCGGCCTGTTCGGCAACCGATCTCAGCATGCAAGAAGAGATCCGCTTTCGCTCGTGAAACAATACATCCTCGGTTTTTCTCCGCCCATTAAGAACGTCTGGATAGATATCGGTGGAAAAGACAATCCGAATTTCCTTCGCTGGGCCCGGGGTTTTCAGGCCGAGCTTGAGAGGGTTGGTTACGACGAAAGAGAAGGCGATAAATTCGACGTCGGCATTGACTACCCCGAAGGAAGGCATGATTCTCCCTACTGGACGACCAGACTTCCCGAATACCTCGAGTGGTATGGACAGTGCTTTAAGTAATACCTGACTACAAAACTCCTCTCATAAAGTTCTATCACCTGCCCCCGATAAGGAGACATTGGAACTCTAACAAAGTGGACACTTATGTCGACGGCGATCAAAAACAATCGATTGAGCTCGGAAGAGAAGACGGCGGAATTTGAACTCCCTGACTTCAGCAAGAAAGGAAATATAGTTCCTCCTGTTCCGGCGATTCAACAAAAAGTTCAGATTCTCAAAACTGAGAGCAAGCAAATCAATACTCAGCTCGACCAGGTGAAAACCGAAGCCGTCCGTAAAGTTGATGAGCCGACACGCGTTTTCAATCTTCGCCAGGCACAGCTCGTTGATAAGATCAAAGAACTCGAAACGAGAAAACTTCAGACAGAACGGGCCATCAAGAAAATGCTCGAAGAGAAGAATGCCACTCTACATACTGACCTCACAAAGGCCACACAGTCACTTGTAGAAGAAAGTCAGCGCTTTGCTCCTCTTGAAAAAGAACTCGGAAGCGGTATCGCCAAGCTCGCGACAATCAGAAATGAACTTCAGAATTTCTTTGAGATGGCAACGAACGAGCGCAAGAAAAACTCACAGGCCATTTTCGATCAGGGTACTGAGATTGAGAATCTCCAGAAAATCGTGCACAGCTGCAACGAACTCATGGCGAAGGAATATGCCCAGCTCAGCCACACTCTTCGTCCCCTCCTGGACGAAAAAGTGGAACTTGAGAAGGCGTGCCTTCACTTCAAATCTGAGCATTCAAACTTCGACACTGAAATCAAATTGTTGGAGTCGAAGAAATTCACTCTCGAAGTCACTCACGCAGACCTCGTCCGTAAAATTGAGAGTCACAAATATCAGGAAGCAGAACAAGGAAAATTTCTGGAAGGTCTTCACGCGAAGATTGAAGAAGTGAACCTGGAACTTGCTCAGTGCCACGCTCGCCTCTCTGCAAATGAACAGCAAAAAGAAAAAGTCCTTTCTGATATTCAGCATCTTCACGACGAGCACGACTCGATTCAAAAGAGTGGTGAGAGTCTAAAATGGAGTCTAGTCAGTCTAAATGAGCAGCACGAGCAAAAGAAAAACTCACTCAGCAAACTTGATCATGAAATTTCGGATTTTAATCACAGGATCAAGGATCTCCGTTCTCAGGAAGCTGATCTGATCAAGTCATGTGCAAATTTCTCCAGCCAGCTTCATCACCTTCAGGGTGAAGTTGCGGGTCTAGAGGCCACACGTGCTGCAGCTATGAAACTCCAGGAAGAGGCCATGGAATTCCTGAATGAGCGCAGAAATTTTTATCATCTCCATGTCCAGGATCTCGAACATACTCATAAAGCAAAAATGGGTCAGCTCGAGAAAGAGTATCAGGATCAAAAAGCTGATTGGGATAAAAACTTTCATGAACTTGAAGAAAATCAGAAAGCAGAACTCGACCGCAAACTTGAAGCTTATACAGTCGAATATCACGCCATCCTGAAAGAGAGTCAGAACGTTCTCATGGATGACGTTGTGAAAGTGGTCAAGCGTCACCTCACGCGCACAGTTTTTGAATCAGGCCAGCAGCGCGCAGAACTCGCCAAAGATGAGCTTGAACCACTCATGAAGAATTACTTCAATCAGTCTGTAAGACTTGCTACAAGGCCCTGGCACAACTGGAAGCCATGGATGTGGGCGACAAGCGCATCATGGGTAGTGATTACGGGTCTCGTCGTTAAAATTCTCTGGTTCAAATAATTAACGATTGCAATAATCTCTTCATGTCTAAAAATAAAACGTGGTCATTTCTCAAGGCCGGCGATGTCGTCGATATTATCGCCCCGGCCTCTCATTCTCCGGTTCATAAACTGGAGAAAGGGTGCGAGTGGATTCGCTCCCTCGGATTAATTCCTCGCGTGCCGGAAGATCTCCTCGATCCCCAGATCTTTTTTTCTGCCCCCCTGGAAACGCAACTGCGCCATCTCACCTCTGCCCTTCACTCGGATTCAAAGGCCATCTGGTGCCTGCGAGGAGGATACGGAAGCATGAGGCTCGTCCCTCATTTAAAGAAGATGAAACCCACAACTCCAAAGGCCTTCCTCGGATTCAGCGACATCACGGCCCTCCATCTTTTTCTGAATCAGGAATGGAAATGGCCCACCCTTCACTCACGGGTTCTGAGCCAGATGGATCCTCAATACGGAGAATCGCCGGACAGGCGCGAACTTGTGAATCTTCTTTTCGGCAGATCTCCCGGTGTGATTCTGACAGGCCTCATTCCCATGAACGCAGCGGCCTTAAATGAAAGTGTCGTGTCGGGAGAAATCACTGGAGGAAATCTTCGTATAGTTCAGACCTCTCTTGGCCTCCCCTGGCAGTGTCGGACAAAAAATAAAATCGTGTTTCTCGAAGACGTTGATGAACGTGGATACAGTATCGATCGTATGCTCGAGCAGCTGATCGGTGCCGGTCTTCTCGATCAGCATCCACGGGCAGTTGTCTTCGGTGACTTCACGGGATCAAAAGAAAAAGACGGCAAGGATCACTCACTTTTTGCTCTTGAGTCCTTCGCCCGTAGAGTTCATTATCCAGTTTTTCGCGGTGTTCCCGCAGGCCATGGCACAGAGCTCAATCACACCATTCCCTTCAACACGCGCGCGACACTTATCACTGGGAAAGAGGGAATTCTCTCGATCCAATCCGGCGGAGCGTAATAAACGATTTCTATTAAGTTCTTACATTAATTCCATATCATTGGACGAAGAATCCTCCTCACCCTAAATTCACGTTTCATTTTGAGGGAGAGATTTTCATGAAAGTTTTGGTACTTGTTTGCCTTCTTTTTTCTTCACTTTCTTTTGCTTGTTCAGAAGATGGCTCTACTGGCTTTCTCCCGAAAAATAATCTTCGCATTCCAGTTGGTGCAAAGTTCGCCGGCGGATTATCTGAACAGCAATTCAATAAAGTGATTGATGAAGTTGAAGCGATCCTGGAACCCGTTGTTTCTAACCACGGTGGAAAACTTGAGATCATCCGTAATTGGGAAGATGCTGAAGTGAATGCTTTCGCTACCCGTTCAGGAAACTCATGGGTCGTACAGATGTTCGGTGGTCTTGCCCGTCATGACACAATTACTGAAGACGGATTCAAACTCGTTCTTTGTCACGAGATCGGTCACCACCTCGGTGGAGCTCCTAAAAAATCAGTTCGCCCATGGTCTTCAGCAGAAGGTCAGGCCGATTACTGGGGAACTTTAAAGTGTCTTCGCATGGTATACGAACACTCGGATAATAAAGCTGCCATCAAAAATGCTGCAGTTCCTGCAGAACTCAAAGATGGTTGTAAAAAATCATTCACGAGTGAAGATGATCAGGCACTTTGTGTTCGCTCTGCTCTCTCAGGGCTTTCAGTTTCAAATCTCTTCGGTGCCCTTGAAGAGTCAACTGTATCTTTCACGACACCTGATCAGAACTCAGTGAGAGCGACTTCTGAAAGTCACCCTGAAGCTCAGTGTCGCCTTGATACATTCTTCCAGGCATCCATCTGTAGCGCAGATCACCGTGAAGACGTTTCTAACTCTGAAGAAGTGAAAGGCACTTGCCACAAGAAACTCGGATCGAAGACTGGTCTTCGTCCAACTTGCTGGTTCAAGCCTAAGGCTTAATTCTCACTCATAAGGCCAATCAAAATTTCACTCACTGACAAGACGTGTCAAGCGTCTCATTCATCCTTATTTGTTTCTCTTTCACCCTTTTGCGTACTACCATTTTCTACCAACTTTATAGAGGTAGTTATGACTGTAAAAATACCAGCAGAGGTCATTTCCTGTGACAATTTCATTCGTGGCGAATGGGTCAAAGGCGAAGCCGGATCTCACGATATCATCTCTCCGTATAACGGAAAAAAAATTGGCCGTGTGACTGTTCCCTCAGCAGCACAAGTTCAGAGTGCCCTCAAGCTCGCCGATGAAGCGCAAATTGAATGGGGGAAAACTCCGCTTAAGGAGCGCACGCGCGTGATGTTCGCTTTTCGCGACATCCTGATTCGTGACTTAAACGAGATGGCCCACCTGAAAGCTTCAGAGTCAGGAAAAACTTTCGACGAAGGTAAGGCCGGACTCATGAAAGGGATTGAAGTGCTTGAGTACGCACTCTCTCTTCAAAATATCGACATGGGTGGAAAGCTCGAAGTCTCCCGTGGAGTTTCGTGCGAGTATCGTCGTACTGCCCTGGGTGTGATCGCCAACATTACTCCGTTTAACTTTCCGGCGATGGTTCCAATGTGGACAATTCCGATTGCTCTGACTCTTGGAAATGCATATGTGTGGAAGCCTTCTGATAAAACTCCCCTTACTTCAATTCGTATTGCCAATGCCCTAAAGGAAGCTGGTCTTCCGGCCGGTCTCCTCACTGTACTCCACGGAAACGCTGAGACTGTGAACGCGATTATTGATTCTCCGATTGTGAAGGCAGTGGGATTCGTGGGTTCAACAAAAGTTGCGAAGCTCGTTTATCAGAGAGCAACTGCTCTCGGAAAACGCGCTCTCTGTATGGGTGGAGCAAAAAACCATATCGTTCTTCTCCCTGATGCCAATCCGGAACTCGCCGGGATCGGGATTGCTGATTCATTTACAGGTTGTGCTGGGCAGAGATGTATGGCCGCTTCCGTTCTTCTTGCCGTCGGAGACGTTGATAAGCACATCGAAAAGATTGTCGAACGTGCGAAGGCAATGCAGCTTGGAAACAACATGGGTGCGATCATTACAAAGACGCAGAAAGATTTTCTGGTTGAGGCCATCGGCCGCGCAGAATCTCACGGAGCAAAAATACTTCTCGACGGTAGACTTGCAAAAGCTCCTACCGGTATGGATGAAGGCAACTGGCTCGGACCGACAGTTCTTGATGGTGTGAAGCTTGGTACTGAAGCTCACGCAGTGGAACTCTTCGGACCGATTATTTCCATCATTCGTTGCAAAGACCTGACGGAAGCAATTTCAATTCAAAATACTTCTGAATACGGAAACGCCTGTTCAGTGTTCACCAACTCTGGTGCGATGGCAGAACGTGTAAGTAAAGAAGCGAAGGCCGGTATGATCGGCATCAACGTCGGAGTTCCTGTTCCACGTGAGCCATTCTCATTCGGAGGAGTAGCGGCATCTAAATTCGGTCACGGTGATATCACCGGCGAACATAGTCTCGACTTCTGGAGTGATGTGAAAAAAATCACAGTGAAGTGGGAAAAACAGAACGACAATAACTGGATGTCTTAAGGAGTTTTTATGGCCGATATTAAAGAGCGCAAGGAACACGTTGTTCTCGCCACTCACGCAAATCTTAAATACCCGGAGTCTTTGACTCTTCACTGGGGTGCTAAAACTCCAATGGAGCGCGGACCAGTTGTTGCTTCTCAGACAAATCCGAAAGCCAGAAACGCGATCGGCACACACTCTGGTTCATACACTGTGTATCGTGCACTCTCGATGGCGAGTGGAAAGTATTCCCCTACTCATCGCCCGGATCTGCACAATACTCACTCGCCGGTTAAAATCGGGCCGTACGCTTCGTGGTTTGATGAAACGAAAATGGTTTCCATCGATCCATGGGGACTTGATCCTTCACAAAACTTCAAAGAATTATTTGATAAGGGCTACGACATCCGTCCTTCGATCGCTGTGACTCAGGCCCATCTGCAGATTCCGGAAATCCGAGATGCCATCATCGCTGGTCGCCTGAAACCAGACGGCAAAATCATCAAAGAGAATAACGATGTCAAAGTTACGAAAGTAGCGATTGAACCTGTGTGGTTCCTTCCGGGAATGGCAAAGCGCCTGAACGTTGAAGAAGGTGTTCTTCGCCGTATTCTTTTCCAGGAGTCAGGAGGAATGTATCCTGAGCTTATCACGCGTCCCGATCTGAAAGTTTGGCTTCCACCTATTGGTTCAACCACGGTTTATATTTTTGGAAATCCTGCCGATCTTTCAAACCCACAAGTCGAACTTTCCTGCCGTGTTCACGATGAGTGTAACGGATCAGATGTGTTCGGTTCAGATATCTGTACCTGTCGTCCATACCTCATGTATGGCATTGAGCACGCTGCTGAAACAGCTCAGCGTGGTGGTGTTGGACTTATCGCTTACTACCGCAAAGAGGGCCGCGCTCTCGGTGAAGTAACTAAGTTCCTCGTCTACAATGCACGCAAACGTCAGGAAGGCGGAGATTCTGCAGCAACTTACTTCAAGCGCACTGAATGTGTCGCTGGTGTGGAAGATGCACGCTTTCAGGAATTCATGCCGGATGTTCTTCATCTCTTCGGCATTACAAAAATTCATAACCTTCATTCCATGTCGAACATGAAATACAACGCGATCGTCGAAAGTGGCATCGAAGTTGTGAATCGTGTTTCAATTCCTGATGATCTTATTCCAGGAGACGCAAGTGTGGAGATGGAAGCAAAGAAAGCTGCCGGATACTTCACAGAAGGTGCCATTAAAAAAGGCGACGACCTTCAAAAAGTGAAAGGACGCGACATCACATGAGCAACCTCGACTATATTCTTTCTCCGAAAGCGATCCGCGATGGTGCTTCGAAAATTTTCGAAGAGACGAAGGCCGGAAAAACGCATTTCACTTACAACGCTGATAAACTTCAGAGCACTGTTGATTACGTCATGGATACCATCAAAGCGAACTATCCGGATTACAACATTCCGTTTCACTCACGCTGGGGACATTTCCGTCCCGGCAAAGTAGATCGCGCTGACTGGTTAAAAGAAAAAATCAAACATCTTGATCCTCTCGAGCAGGCAAGAGTCAAGTGGGATCTCGTGATCCCTTCTGTCCTTCTTGATGCAGGAGCAGGTGCGAGTTGGAAGTATCATGAAAAAGAAACAAACAAAGACTACGACCGCTCAGAAGGTCTGGGAGTTGCGAGTTTCCATATGTTCATGGAGGGATGCTTTGCGACTGATGGAAAATCACTTCGCTCAGACAAAGATGGTCTTTCGAAAGTAACTCCTCAGTTGATTGAAAAATATTTCCAGGTGACGCCAACGAACCCGCTTGTAGGCGTTGAAGGCCGTGCGAAACTACTTCAGAATCTGGGGAAAGCTGTCAGCAACACAACTCTCTTCAAAGATGGTCGCCCGGGAAATCTGATTGATTATCTCATCGGCAAATATGGGAAAACAATTCCAGCTCAGGGACTTCTTCGCGGAGTTCTCGATGGCCTGGGTCCGATCTGGCCTGGACGTGAGTCAATGGATGGAGTGATCTTAGGAGATGTGTGGAGACACTCGACTCTTGGTCTCATCGCATTCCATAAACTTTCACAATGGATGAGTTACTCTCTCGTTGAACCTCTGCTCGAAGCAGGTATCACAGTGACAGGAGCTGAAGGGCTTACTGGGCTTGCTGAGTACCGCAACGGTGGACTCTTTCTCGATTCTGGACTCATTACTTTCAAAGACCCTGCTGATCAATCAAAAAGCTGGGGACCAGAAAGTGATCTCATTATTGAATGGCGTGCTTTAACGGTCTATTTCTTAGACATCGTCGGCGCAGAAGTTCAGAAAAAACTCGGCAAGACTCCGGCAGAATTTCCGCTCGCGAAAGTCCTCGAAGGAGGAACATGGTGGGCAGGAAGAAGAATTGCCAAAGAATTGCGCCCGGGCGGAGGACCTCCGCTCAACATTATCAGTGATGGAACTGTTTTCTAGAGCCAAAGGAACCGCAGGTATATTTATGCATAAAAATTTAATTGAACTCAAGCACCCTCTCCTTCAGCACAAGCTGGGATTTTTGAGAGATAAAACGACGAACTCGTCTGAGTTTCGTAACATCACAACAGAGATTTCAAAAGTTCTCGCTTACGAAGCAATGAGAACTTGGACACACGTCAATCATGTGGAAGTTGAAACTCCGATTGCGAAGGCCAGTGTTCAGAGGATTATCAATCCTCCGGTGGCGGTAGCGATTCTTCGCGCTGGTAATGGAATGCTTGAGGGTGTGCTCTCGATGATTCCGTTTGCTTCATCAGGCTTCATTGGGATTTACAGAGATAAGTTTATTCAAAATACAGTTGAGTATTACTTCAAGCTTCCCGCGGACGTGAAAGGCAGAGACATCTTTCTTTGTGATCCTCTCGTAGCGACAGCAGATACAATGATTGCAGCGATTGATCGTCTGAAGAGTTACCACGTTGGAAAAATCCACGTTTTATCTATCCTTGCTTCTGAGCACGCGCTCAATCGAATGGCGCACTTTCATCCAGATGTGATGATCTACACATTAAACGTTGAGAAAGAAATGACTGAGAACGGGTATCTCGTTCCAGGATTAGGAGACGCTGGTGACAGGCTCTACCAGACTAAGTAATTGCTATATCCTCGGTGTGGCCGGAGGGTCGGGCTCGGGGAAAACATATTTTGCTCAGGAGCTTCATAAGGCTTTGGGTGATAAGTGTTCAGTGATTGTATATCAGGACAATTTCTATATTGATCAGTCTCATCGCTTTGACAAGGATGGGGGTGCTGTTAATTTTGATCATCCTGATAGTCTGGAGTTGAGTTTGTTGGCGAAGTGTCTGGGCGAATTGAAGACGGGAAACCCGACCAAGATTCCTGTTTATGATTTTGTAACTCACAAAAGAAAACAAGAGACCATTCATATTCCTGCGACCAAAATCATCATTGTTGATGGGATTCTTATCTTTCATCCCGATTATCTCAGGGCCCAGTTTGATGAGATGATTTTTTTTGATACACCGGAGATCTTGCGCTTTGAGCGTCGTCTTGAAAGAGACGTTAAAGAGCGTGGGAGAACAGTTGAGGGTGTGAAGGATCAGTTCGTCAAACAGGTGAAGCCGATGCATGATGAGTTTGTGGAGCCGTCGAAGGCGTTTGCGAATACGATCATCAAAGATCTGGGCGACTATCATGAGCACTTTGATCTATATAAGAACAAGTTACTTTCGAGATTAAGTTGTTAAATATAGCCAGAGAAGTGCAAGCTACCGCCTAAAAGTAATCACTATATACTCCATAATATTTCTTTCATTGGTGCCTCTGTGGAAACTATGGGTAACCTGAAATCAAAATGTACTCCTCATCCTAATGTCTAAACTTTAGACATTTCTTTCGGGTGTATGGAAACAATACAGGCACCCGCCACAGTGTCGACAATCTCGACACGAACTTTCCCTCCCTTATCTATCCCAAGCTGGCATTGACCTTGCTCTATTGAAGGTATCAACAACTTGGGAGTTTGATATGCGTTCACTTTTAATCATGCTGACTGTTCTAAGCATAACCTCGTTAAAAGAGGCCTATGCAGCAAGAGCTCTCGCCAGTATCAAAGAAGCAACTCGTATTGATCACGCACGTGAGCTTTTGGGGAATCGTTATAAGAAGAGTATCGTTTCAAGCTTCGAACAGAAGGTTGGACTCTCGGAAAATATCCTTGCCACAGTAACGAAGAATCTTCCTAAGGCATTTAAAAAAGATGCCCATGCTGTAACCGAAGCCATTATCCAAGAATCAGCTAAACATCATTTAGATCCGTATTTTGTTATGGCGGTGATTTCAGGTGAATCAAGTTTTAATCCTCTCGCAGTTGGCCCGGTTGGAGAAATCGGAATGATGCAGATTCGTCCAACAACTGGAAAATGGATTGCAGAATTGATGAAGACTAAATGGAAAGGTGATAAGACTCTTCGTGATCCGATTCTCAACATCAAACTGGGAACTGCTTATCTCGCTTGGTTAAGAAATAAATTTGATGGACAGGCACAGCTGTATCTTGCTTCTTACAATATGGGTGCTAAATCAGTCAGAAACGCAGTAGGAAGAAATATATGGCCGAAAGATTATCCGCGCCACGTGATGAAAAGATATTTAGCGTTCTATAAAGAAATTTAAGATAGAGAGGTGATTGATTCACCTCTTTTTTTTGCAATATTTATTAGCTAAACAAAGTTTTGAAGATCATCATTCCAACCGACAAGTTTTGACATGGCCACCTGTGAAGTCTGCAAATCATCCATTAAAGTGCATCAAAGCATCATCTACGAGAATGGTGGTCATGCCTCGCCTATTCATCTCTGCGCTCGTCATGACCAGGAACTTTTCATCATGGGTCAATATAGGTTCCTCAAGATGTATAAGAACAAACTCTCCACGGACTTTAGGCTTTTAGAAAGTGAAAGAAAAAAAATCGCCTAGCTTAGCGTCATCGTTGCCGTTCCACTCTAATCACGGTTTAATTAAGGCACATTTGATCTGACAAGGAGATGTCATGAAATACTGCCTGATGGGTCTCGTCCTCCTCGCGACGACTGCCTTCGCCCGCACACCAGAAGAAAAAAAGGCCCTGCTTGAAGCTCAGACGAGCTGTTCAAACTTCGTCCGCTTCGATGACAATTATCTGTATCAGGGTTACGGCCCATACAAATTAATGTTCGAAGAACCACGCAACCCGATTCCTTCGAAGTTCACCATCACTTCTTTTGAAACAAAAGAAACGAAAACTCTGCAAACTGTAGATTCTGCGATCGATATTGTTGTGGATCAGAACCATGCTTTTGTTCTCACTTACTCAATGGTGGAAGAATGGGATCTCGCGACGATGCAAAAAGTAGCAGATCATCCGACACACCTCCAGACTGCTGTCACATACAAAGAGCACGCTGAATCCTTTGCCCGCTACCAGAATGAAATGATCATCGCTCACGGAAGCATGGGTGTTTCATTCTTCGATCTCAAAACGAAGAAAATCACCGGCACTCTTGATCTCGTGAAGTCTCAGGCCCCACTTGAGTCTCAGGCAACGGCCGTTGCGATTATCGGTAAGCTTGCTTACGTCACCATGGATTCTTTGAGCCTTGTGAATCAAGCTCCTTATCCATTCACAGGCATTGTTGTGATCGACATGGAAAAACATAAAGTCGTGAGTGAGCTTTCGAACATGGATGTGGGATCGGATGCAGTCGCTGCTTTTGGGAATAAACTTGTTGTGAGCTTCTACGGTTTCCCGATCTGGAAATACGATGCTTCTTTGTTCAAAGGAAAAAAACTTCCTAATCCTCAAACTCGCCTATTCCGCATGCCTTACCCTGGTCATCCGGTAGGTGCTGCTGAGATGGATGAGAAATACTACTATTCCTGCTACCGCTTCAGTCAGACTGAAGACCAGGCAGCTGCTGTTAAACCTATGGCCTTGAATCGCAAGGTCCTTCTTCTGGATTAAACTATGAAAATAATTTTCTTCGCTCTGCTTTTTGTATTTAGTTCGGTGGCGTTTGCTGAAACACTTCGTTTTACGAAGTTTAATGTAACGGCGAAAACGGAATGGATCAAAGCGCCAACGAGCTCTAAAGAAGCGATCATGGCCCTCCAGTTTCTGGATGACCGTGAATCACCGGTTGAAGTTGCGGCCACACTCACTGTTGATCTCTTCATGCCTCAGATGGGTCATGGTTCAGGTCCAACGGCCCTTGAGCGTGTTTTAGATGACCAAGATGACATCACCCCGGGTGCCTGGAAGGTCAAGAATATGTGGTTCATCATGGCGGGCGTTTGGGAAGTGCGCGTGACACTGAAAAAAGGAACCAAGGCGGAGACGATCAAATTTAATGTCTCTCTTTAGTCCCAGGTCTGCATTTTTCTAAACAGAACACCGGTGAAAATCAGGCTCCCGATGCGCACGGATGTGGAGGCGCGAGAGACGCAGACTTAAAGCACGAACGGCGGCTTCCAGGTCTTTGATCCTGTCTTCCATAAATCTCCAAAAATAAGTAATGCTTAATTTTTTACCCAGGAATAGAGAAAGGGCCACCTTTTCGAACGGCTTCCTGATAGGCGGGACGTGATTGGATCCTTGAAAGAAATCTTCTGATGGCAGGACGGGATTCGTCCCCAACTCTCGCGCCAGCAGCTTCTAGGGGAAAACTCATCATGATGTCTGCACCTGTGATGTCATCACCTGCAAACCAATCGCGATTTGAAAGTTCATTCTCAACGAAGTCGAGATTGAGCTTAATCTGAGGAAAGATGAAAGAAGACTTCACGGCCTTTGCGATTTGATTTGCGATCGGGCGAACAAAAAAAGGCATGGGCTGTTTTGGAATCTGTGAAAAGATCAGCGAAAGCAAAAGTGGCGGCATGAGAGTGCCTTCCGCGTAGTGAAGCCAGTAAGAATAACGGACATCTTCCTTTGTCCCATCCTGCGGCTTCATCTTACCCTTTCCATAGCGTCGAATGAGGTAATCAACAATGGCGCCAGATTCAGCGACAACGAGGTCTCCGTCAGTGACGACGGGAGATTTACCCAAAGGATGAATCTGTTTGAGTTCTGGAGGAGCGAGCATGGTTTTTTTATCACGCTCGTAAAACTTAATGGTATAGGGAATTTCCAGCTCTTCAAGGAGCCAGAGTACGCGCTGAGAGCGCGAGTTATTCAAATGATGAACTGTAATCATCTGAATAGTAAGGAACAGTGACTGTCCCGAAAGAAGTTTCAATGTTGGCGATACCGATGAGACCGAGAAGAACGTTCCAGTTCCCTTTGATCAGCATGCGGTTAATTTCTGTTGTCCCCTGATTGAGCTTCCACGAATCACCTGTGCGGGAAAGATTGAGATTAAGATTGTTACGAACGCCCGTTACGCCACTGTAGAGATAATTGATCCGGACACCACCACCAGTCAGTGGTGAAAATTTCTGGTCGATATAGAGACGGACGATTTCACGGCCTTCTCTCGTGATCAGGACAACACCTTCACGGACGCGCTCCCAAGGATAGGTCTGGTCTTCAGAAATACTTCCTGAGCGGGTAGTAATCGTGTAGCGAAGGGAATCAGCATCACCGTTGTCTTTGGTGATGAGATAAAAACGACCAGTATCAGTGTCAACGTTAGAGGTGATCGTTGCCATCTTCAATTCAACCGGTGAGGCAAGAAGAGAAGTTGATATCAGTAAGCATAGGATAAAAAAGTATTTCATAAAGTCCTCCATGGTGAGCCAGTGATGCGTCGCGCAATGCAACCTGTTACCTAAGACATTTCACTCTTATAACGTTCTTTTTTATCGCTCTTTCCGTCAATGAATTTCTGATTTTCTGAGACGCTTGGCATCGAGGGGTGTCATGGTAGATTTTACAAGGAATCTTGAACAAGAGACCCCAGTCCCTTAAATCCTCATGTATGGAAAGATTAATCGATAAAATGTCGCAGACTGATTGGGTAATGAAAGTAACTCTGTTTGCTATTCTGATGCTCTCGCTTCATGCGATGTACATTTCTCCGACGATGGGAAAGTACTCTAAGCTCCTTTCATTTTGATAAAGGCAGCTTCACGGTAAACGTAGTTCCTTGTGAATCACTTTCCGCCCAAATCTCTCCCCCGTGGGCCTTCACAATCTCCCTTGAAATATAAAGTCCAAGACCAAGTCCGCTGATGTTATGTGAAGTAACCGCGCGTACAAAACGGTCAAAGATAGTCTTCAATTTATCCGCAGGAATTCCCATTCCCTGATCTCTCACTTTAAAGAGAACGTGTTTGGCTTCAATGACGACCTCAAGTGTGACAGGTCTACCGGCACCGTATTTACCGGCATTGGAGAGAAGGTTTAAAAGAACCTGCTCAAGTCTTGCGCGATCGGCGTAAAGAATCGTAGCGCCTTTCGTGACAATCGTCAGATCACATCCAGAATGGCGAAGAGTATCTGAATAAAGCTCATCGAGCTCCCTGATAAAAACAGAGACATCAAAACTCGTAAAATTGTAATTTATCCTGCCCGACTCGATCCGGGAAACATCGAGCAGGTCTTCGATCAGTCTCGTCAGGCGGTTGACCTGGGTGTTGGCCGAATCAAGACCCCGAGCGAGTTTTTCCGCAGAAGGAACTTCATTTTTCTCAGGACTCACTTCCTGTCTTGTCATTTGAAGCTGAAGTTTTAGTGCCGTCAGTGGAGTTTTTAATTCGTGCGAGGCGATCGACAGGAATTCATTGCGCACTTCAATCGCTTTCTGCGCAGTAATGTAGAGCATGGCATTTTCAATGGCGAGACCTGCCTTATTGCCAATCTCTTCGGCGACGAGAACTTCTTCCTGGCCGTACTCCTGTCCATTGGTCTTCACAAGAGTAATCGCACCGTAAATTTTTCCATGATAACGAATGGGGACGATGATACAGGAATCGCAACCAAGTTCTCGCATAATGTTCAGGTGGTCTTCACTCGTCGCAGTTTGTGCGAGAAGCTCATCTGAAACTTGTTTGATGAATAAGGTTTTACCGGTACGGATAACGGATTCGAGACTCGCCGACTCGTTCACAGTCTTCGGCAAGAAGGGACTCAGACCACGGAGGAGTCTATCTTTGCTTGAGTCCGCATGGGCCCATGAAACGCGCTCCAAAGACTGATCTTCTGCAATTAAAAAAATCGTGCACCAGTCACCGAGGAGAGGAAGCATCTTATGGGCGAGGTCTCGCAATGTAACTTTATAATCCAGAGACGATACGAGAGTGCTATTGATGTCTGACAGGAACAAAGCTTTCTTCAGAGAAGTTTCTCTCTCTTTAGTCATCAACTTCGCCGTCATGAGTTCTTGCTTGCTTTTTTGAGCTTCAATCCATTCCGTAATGTCCTCTGAGATTCCCAACAAGTAGGCGGGTTTTCCACTCACGCCATAAAGAGGAATTTTTTTAGTCCGAAGGATTCGAGTTCCGTTCTTAGTGGCAATTTCTTCTTCGATGATTGTCAGCTTGCCGGAGTTTAAAACCTGATGGTCTTTTTCAACAAAGAGATTTGCCTGTTCAATGGGAAAGAAATCGAAATCATTTTTACCGAGAAGATCTTTCCGGTCATGCCCCAGGAGCTCTTCTCCCGCTCGATTAAAGTGAACAAAGCGCAGATCCCGTGCATCTTTCACAAAAACCATATGAGGAATATTTTCGAGAACAGTGTTAAGGAATTCGCGTGAATCAGTAATCTGCTGGGATGTTTCAGAAACTTTTTTCTGAAGATTATCGTGAGCACTCTTATAAGAGTCAATTTCTGTTAAAATTCCAATCCATAAATCTGAATCCGGAAATCGTGCGAGTTTGATATGATACCAATGCTTCAGCTTAACTTCAGAGGCTTTCTGTTTCCAGATGGGTAAGAGTGCATCCTTATTCAACTCACCTTCTGACGATTGCAATAATGGACTTGTCCAGAGGACATGACCCTCGAGATCAGTGATGAGACTGAGTACAGGGAGATCGACAACCTTTGCCTTGAGGAGATTAAAGGTAGCAGTGTTCACAGGCGGCAGTTTTTCGTAATTTTAAACTCATCAACTTCATCAAGGGGAACGATGCGCAGGTGTTTTTCAGCAGCATACTTAAGGAAGATGTCGATGCCCTCTGCTGTCGGGCCTTGCACATCATGCTGAAGGACAACCCCACCTGCAGGAGCATCCTTGATCTGATAAGGAACTTTGATATAAGTACCATTCTCGAGTTTGAAATCAATGTACGTGCCGCCTTCATTGTTCGCAATGATATTCTGAGCGACTTCCTGAGCAGTCATTCCAGGAACCCAGTCTGCTGTATCAATATCCCAAAAGGCCATATGAATGCAATTTTCCCCCATAAGCTCCCGGGAAAGATCACGAAGAGCATTGATGTGATGATAATCAGAGCGGGTACCATAGTTGCCATAAGGGAACCGATAATAAAATTTTGTCATCTCATGGCCGGCCACTTTGTGCCAGTGAGCGAGGTCCACAAAAGATTTCGTCACTCTTTCTTTCCAAACTTTTTGTGCGAGTTCACTAGAGCGGTCATGAGTGAATCCGTGTGATCCGACAATATGCCCTTCATCGAGCATGCGCTTGATGAGATGAGCATTGCCATCATTGATCTGAGAAGTGAGGACAAAAAACGTTCCCTTGATATGGTGTTTTTTCAAAACGTCGAGCATGATCGTCGTTCGAGTCGGGTGAGGCCCGTCATCAAAGGTCAGCGAGAATGTTCCGGTTTTATAAAGTGAACTTGCCTGCCAGCGACGAAGTCCTACATCGCGTGATGTGTAAACGTAAGTGTCATCAGGATACTGAAACAGGTCCATCACCTCAAAAGCATAAAGAGGGAATGAGAGAGCACATAAGAGAATGAGAATGGTTATTTTCATAAAGAAAAACATACCTGATCGTATTGAAGTCTGTCCAATCTCTGCCTTAAGGTTAAATTTAATCTTCCTCCCCCTTTCGATTCGTTAAAATCAGTTTATCAGGAGGCTTTCATGAAAAATCTTACAATTATCACATTAACCTTATTGGCCCTTTCAGCACAGGCCCAGATTTCGTCCGGAACTGCTGCGCCGACTGTCGCACCGACTACGCCTACTCTCCCAACGACCCCTAGTGCCACGCCTGTCGGTACCAGCACTGTTCTGGGAACAACACCGCCAGTAGGAACTGGATCTGGTGTTGGTGTTCCCGGTGGCGCAACCACTCCGTAAAACATAATTTATTCTTTAATTCTTTCGATGTGTAAAATGGACTTTAACATCTCACACATTTCTTGGGCCAAACTTTAGAGCATTCTCCGGGTAAAATGCGTTATCAATATCTGAACGGAATATGACGTTTCGTACAAACGCGGAGAATACAATGAAGCTTTCTCTCCTCATCGGCATGGCTTTTTCACTTTCTCTTCACGCAGAAGTTCTTGAAGGAAAGATCCACAGTATAGTTAAAGGTACAGGTAAAGATCCGGACATCATCCGCCTTGAGAGCGGAAGAGTTGTCTTTGCGGAAGCAAAAGACGCAAATCTTCTTGAGCAAAGCGGCTCATCAGAAAGATTTCAGATCATCACCGATGATCAAAATCTGATGGTTGCAGTACGTTCTGTCGGCAAAAGTTTTGAGGTGAAAGAGACTGTCGAGTCTCCTCTTCTGGAATCTTTTGAGCCAACAATTCTTGGGAGTACGGATGAAGTGAATAAAATCTTCAATCGTCTGAGAAATAATTATAAAAGAGATTCGCAGTGCTTTAATCGCGCTCATGTCTGGGCAAACGACGAATTGAAGAACAGTGGTCTCAAATCGATGAAAGTTTTTGTGTTCTTCACAGCTTCCTACATCACTCGCAACAGATTCAACTGGTGGTTCCACATTGCTCCTCTGGTTAAGGTTCAGGATCAGGGAGAAGTATCTTCCCGCGTACTTGATTACCGCTACGCTGATCGCCCGGTGACTGTGAAACAATGGACAGACATCTTCGTTTTCAGTTCAAGACCTTGTCTCGTAACGACCAAATTTTCTGATTACGATGTGAATCCACAAACAGAAGACTGCTATCTCATTACGACGAATATGTACTACTGGATGCCCCAGGATATTGCTCAAAGAGATACGACAGGAGTGGAGAAAGACAAGTTCGCCACCGGCTCGATCGAAAGTGCTACCTGGGCAGCTTTCTAAACTCCAAATACTAAGGCAGACATCATATGAAAAATCAGTTTAAAACTTCCGTTTCATTAATTGCTCTTCTTACCCTGACTGTCGCATGCGGCGGCAGTGGTAGCGGTGGGGGTTCAAGCGATAAAAAGACAAGCAATGATCAGCAAAGAGAAGAAGAGGAAACAGAGGTAGCAGAAAGCGGCGATTACTTGGCCTTCCTGAGACCAATCAACACCCGGGTTTATGGTTTTATTAACAGTGGTAAAGCAGAAGTAAAGGCCGACCAGAATCTATCTGTGAACCTGGTCATGGACGACGTTCCTGGAGTCACTCACATCCAGAGTATTCACATTGGAAAACGTTGCCCTCATAAAGAAGATGATACAAACAATGATGGCTACATCGATATCAAAGAAGCGATGACCGTTGCAGGAAAAGTACTTATTCCTCTAGATGACAATCTTGAAACTCAGACACTCGGCCGATCACAGTATCCGACGGGCAAGTCTTATACTTTTCAGCGTCGGGCAAATATGAAAAGAGTGATGAACGATCTCACTCTTCCGGATGAAGATGTTAATGATAACGTGATCAAGCTGACAGATACTGAAGAATTCTCGTTTGAAGGACGTGTGATCATAATTCAGGGTGCCTATCAGACTGCCCTTCTTCCTTCGACAGTAGCTACAATTGGAACACTCACCTCTGCGATGAGCATTCCGATTGCCTGCGGCCGGATGATGAAAAGAATTACCGCACCTGTTCCATAGGCTTCAAGTGTCTCTCAAAAAAATCAACGGCTGAGTTGAAAACATGAATCTGATTCGCTTTCCCATTCATGCCGTGCTTTGACCCCGGATAAGTAACTGACTCAAAAATCTTTCCTTCATCCTGAAGTTTTTTAAAAAGCAACGTTGAGTTCGTGAAAAGAACGTTGTCATCCGCCATACCATGCATGACTAGAAGGCGCGCCTGTAGTTTTGAAACGTAGTTCAGAACATTCGCGTTTTCGTAGGCCGCTTTGTCTTCCTGAGGCTTACCCATATATCTTTCTGTGTAATGAGTATCGTAAAGACGGAAATCTGTGACTGGAGCTATCGCAATGTTGGCACTAAACGTTTCCGGAGCTTTTAATGCCAGCATTAGGGAAAGGTAACCGCCATAACTCCAACCCATGAAGCCCACACGTTTTTTATCAATGGGCTGTTTTGTAATGAGATGCTCAACTCCGGCCCTCTGATCTTCGACTTCCACTACTCCCATGGCGTGATAAAGGGCATTCTCAAATTTCTTTCCACGGCGGGCACTTCCGCGGTTATCAAAGCTCGCTACGATAAAACCTTTTCGCGCGAGAACCTGAGAAAAAAATCCCCACTTTCCTTTCCATGATTTATTCACAAATTGTGAATGAGGTCCGCCGTATCCCAGAACAACGAGGGGATGTTTCCCGGATTTTAGATCAGGTCTTTTGTAGAGTGAATAATAAATCGTATCGCCGGATGGTCCGGTGAACTGACCAAACTGCGGTTTGATAAGTTGTTGAGCAAACGGAAATAGTGGATGGCCTTCGATGACTTCATTTTTTGAAAGATCATTGATCTTTTCACCCCCGGCCTGATGAAGAGAAACCTGAAGGGGCGTTGTTGGAGTTGTGAACTCATCTGTAAAAAACTTCGCATCCTTTGACATCTTGATGCGATGAAAGCCATCTTTATTTGTCACCGGTTCCGGTAATCCGATTTCCCGGATGCTCGTGCGGTAAAGTTGAGATTCCAGAGGCGAATCCATTCCTGCCGTGAAATAAACCCAGCCGGCTTTTTCATCCACACCAACGACATTATCAACGGGCCATTTCCCGCTTGTCAGGGGCCTCAGGACTTTCCCAGTGCGATCGTGAAGATAAAGATGATTCATGCCGCTGAATTCGGATGACCAGATGAATGTTTCTTCTTCCTTCATCCAATGCAAATCGTGATGCAGATTAATCCATAACTGATCTGTCTCTGAAAGTACTTTATGAATATTTTTCTGAACGGGATCGTAAAGATTGAGAGTGAGCTCTTTTTGATTCCGGGACTGGATCTGAAAAGAAAGCTTATGGTCCGGAGTCCACTGAACGCGAGGAAGATAAATATCAGGATTTTTCCCGAGAGAAATCCATTCGACTTTCCGCTTTCCCTTAATCGCCTTTGCGACTTCGATGATGCCGAGTTTGACGATAACGTTGGCAGTGCCCACTTCAGGATAGCGCTGGGATTTAACTGTGACTGTGGCATCACTGATCTCGTATCGATCAACTGTCTTGACGGGAGATTCATCTACCTGGATGAACGCGAGATACTTTTCGTCTTCAGACCACCAGTACCCAGTGTAACGATCCATCTCTTCCTGTGCGATGAATTCTGCCAGGCCATTAGAGATAAGACCTTTCCCATCTTTAGTGATCTGAGTTTCCACAGCTGTCACGATATCGAGAATAAAAAGATTCTGATTCCGGACAAACGAAATGTAATGATCGAGAGGTGAGAATTTAACATCAAGCTCAGTCTCTTCATTCTTTGTGAGCTGTTTTAGTTTTCCGTCGAGCGGGAATAAAAAAATATCTCCGCCTGCAGGGAAGACAATGGACTTAGCATTGTTAGACCAGAAGTATTCGACAATACCTTTACGGGATATGCGCATTCTTTCCCGGCGTGCTTTTTCTGCCTCAGAGAGTTCTCCGAAAGTGAGTGAGTTTGAATCCACCAGCATCCGGGGTTTACCTGTTGATAAATCATATTCCCACAAATCGAGGATTTCGAAGTTTTCCTCTTTCGGTTTGAGAAACGAAAGCCTCTGCCCTTCCGGTGAAAAGGTCAGGCCCAACGGAAGTGTGCCGTCGAGTTCCGGACTTTCAAAAATACGCTGGATCGTAAGATCAGCTGCAAAAGTTGTTGTGAGAAATAAGCAGCTGACGATCCAGAGAATTTTCATTTGCTATAAACCCGCATCATTACTTTTCTGTTAAGAGAATCATCGACTCCGGCTTCAGCACGTGAATCGCCGTAAGCAACGTTCTTGATATTCGTATCCCCTACGCCCTGAGCTTTCAGATACGTTTTCACCGTTGTGGCACGTTTTTGGCTGAGAATCAGGTTGGAATCAGGATTGCCGGCAGTCGAAGCAAATCCTTCAAGGATGATCGTCAGAGAGTTTTCTTTGCCTTTCACTTTCGCTGCCATTTTAGACAGGAGAGCTTGTGAAAGTGCGTTCAGAACTGTTGAGCCGTTCGCAAAATAAACGTTCTGCTGAAGAATAAGTTTTCCGTGAAGGTCACTTTCTTTTTTCAGAACCTGTTCACGTTTCGTGAGTACTGGCTCTGGTTTTTTGTCAGCAACCAGGATTGGTGCTGCTTTTTCCATGGTTTTTTTCTCTTCGCCCGGATACCACTTGAGTCCTAGTGAGAAACGATAATCATTTGAGCTTTCATCAATCAGACCACCAGTCGCAATACCACCAAAGCCCGCCCAGTCGTAGTTGATCTGATGACGGATCCCTGCGTAGAATTCGTTCGGATGCTGATTCCCTGAGAAATTGTTGTAGCGGTAAGCTTCAAGGTTCAAGGCCCAGTTTTCTACGAGAGGAAACATCGTGCCGATAGCTGTAAACACAGCATCTCTGTAATCGATTTTTGTAAAGTCAGGGCCAAGACTCAATTGAGCACCTGGTTCACGCGAGTAACCAAGGTTAATGACGGCCTGAAACCAGTCAAACTTTCTTTCAAAGTTAAAACCCAGGTATCCACCGACTTTACTACTTTGAGTGGTGTAATCGTTAGAGCCAGTAGGTAACGTGAGGCGCGGATGAAGAGCGATTGCATTTCTTCCTTCTTCATAGAATTTCCAGATTCCATCAACGAAGGTATCGCCGAGGTACGTGCCGCTTTCATCAGATTTAAGGCGAGAAAATCTTGTACGTACACCAATCAAAAGAGCGTCTGTCGGATGCCAGGCACCGCCGAAGCTGAGTGATTGCATGTTCTTCACAAGTTCACGGTCACGGTTATTGTCTTTCTCAACAGAGAGCGGAGTTTTCACATAGTCGTAAGCGACATTCAAAAGCCACGGGTAATCATTCCGGACCAGACCGTTATTAAGGAGGGCATTGTCCGTCGAACTGTAGGTCGGATTGTGGGTAAACTTGAAGTACTGAAGATCCAGGGCATGTGCTTTAAACGTTATAAGAGTGAGGAGAACGACCCAAAAACGCATTGTAGATCCTTTTGACAGCTGTCTAAGCTGCAACGTCAAATTATGTGTATTTACACTTGTGGTTAATCCCTTAAATCCTAGGAAACTTGGCAGCCTTTTTGAACAGTTAATATCTATTAAGAGGTATTTTAAATGAAAAATCTAGTATTGCTGTTGGCCGTTATGTCTATCTTCTCTGGTTGTGGGAAGAATCCTCACCTGGTGGAAAAGACTCCAAATCTGGACGATACGCTGACTGGACCTCTGGTCCCGAACAACGCCAGTCCTCAGCTTATCCTTCGCGAAAAAAGTACTAAGAAAGAAGACTTGATGGATTTTGGCCAGGCGAAAACCGGCGAAAAGATCACCAAGATCTTTGAGCTTGAGAACGTCGGACAGGCCAAGGCCGTTGATATTTCCATCCCGAAGTCTTCCGGCTCTTTCAAAATTACAAACGTGAATTGTGGTAAAGAACTCGACATAAAGGAAGCTTGCGAACTCTACGGCGAATTCTCTTCAGCCCTTGAAGGTGTTCAATCAACTGAGCTTGAAATTCCGTTCAAAGATCCGTCAGGAAAAGTCCTGGTCGCAAAATCAATCCTTCTTGGAAACGCGAAAAATCCCGTCGTTGTTAAAGAAGGATCTCCAAAACTTATTGTCATCGTTAAAGATTCAAATGACGAAAATCCTATTCTCAAAGACATTCCTGTGGGTACAGCGGTTGTGGTTAAACTCGAATTAAGAAACGTCGGCGATGCAGTGGCAAAAGACATCAAGCTTCCTGTGATCCCTGCACCATTCACTCTGAAGTCTACAACTTGTGGTGCTCAGCTTGAAGTTGATAAAGGCTGTGACATTAATATCGAATACATTCCAACAGTGGCAAAACGTGATGATATCCAGATCAAGATTACTTTTGAATTCGGCATCATCATTAAAGTTATTGTAGCAAACTCTGTTCAGTTGAAAGAACCTTCACGTCTCGAAGTTGTAGGCGGCCAGATCAGCAAGGACATTTATGAACTTCTTCAGGTTAATCCGGACCTCCTCACTCATCTCCAGGACATCCGCGGGATTGATCTTGGAACTTTGACATTGAATAAAGAAGCAACCTTTAAAATCTATCTGGATAACAACGGTGAGTATTCAGCGAACATCACTCAGATTAAAGAGTTCAGGACTTCATATTTCTCTCTTAATGGAGGATCGTTTCCCGGTCAGAACGGAAATTGTTCTCTTAGCATTTCGAAAGGAAGATGTTCACTGGATATAAAAGTGAACCCGAAAGTTCTTGGAAATATCCACGACATCATTGAGCTTACATATCTTGACGGCATTGGTAACACGCGCAGAATTTCTGTTGGTGTCATGGCCCACGTTAAAGATGGTCAACCAAGTGTAACGTGTAAGTCGATTGCTTCAAGAAGTGTCACTGACCAGTCACGCCTGATTGATTCAATCTCAGCAAAAGGCCTGTACAAGCTCCCTTATAAACTGAAGGCAGCAAAAGGTACGGCAAAACTTGGAGTTGTTTACAATACTGAGTCAAACATGAATCTTCGTATGACGAAAAACCACATGTCCCTGGTTGTTCCAAGTAACCACAATGCCATGGTACAGTTTGGTTTCGATCTCGCCGGCGTGGACCTCACGAAAATCAAGAACTACAAACTTGAGCTCGACATCCTCAAGATCAGTACTGAAGGTGTAAAATTTGATACGACA
The DNA here is from genome assembly GCA_945883845.1 of Bacteriovorax stolpii. Classification (GTDB taxonomy): domain Bacteria; phylum Bdellovibrionota; class Bacteriovoracia; order Bacteriovoracales; family Bacteriovoracaceae; genus Peredibacter. The sequence continues at coordinate 97,889 of CAMCYI010000009.1, forward strand.
GAAGTTCTTTGTCTGAATGAAAACCGCCGTTGTTCAGGAACTTATTTCATCGACTCAAACTTCCGCAACCTGAACACAACAAACTATGTCCTCTACAGCAATCTGTTTTCGTCAGAGCTTTTGAGAAGTTCTCAGCAGGATCTGTCTGCACTTTCTTCTCTTCTCGCTCAACGCGGAAATCTGTCTGCCCAGGCAGCGGCTGGCGCGTCTGATAATCTCTTCCGTCTTAAGAAGACTTTTGTCATCTCGAGCCTCTTTGGTTCACTGAATGGTTCAGATCTTTCTCAGGGACTTAACTTTGTCCTCGCAGATGACTCTGTTCTTCTTTCAGCACCAAGACTTATTCTTGAATCTGATTCAGCAGCTTGCTCGGGGAAATAAGTCTGAAAAAATTCGCGTGAACGTTAAATACTAAGCATCCGATTCTTAGGCCCCCTCCTCCAGGGGGCCTTTTTTATTGAGAGCTAAAGCTTGCGACCTTTTTTTAAGCACCTGCACCCTGTACTTCTTTCACGGTCTGTATAAATTCCCAACACATCGCAATTTCTTAAGAATTATTCTCAAAAAGCGTATTATCGCAACGCATTAATACCCAACGGAGATGGCCACCATGCGATTAAACAAATCAATTCTCATTCTATTTGTCCTCGGGACTTTCGCTGCCTGTACGAAGGTGGTCGAAAAAGAAAAGATTAAAAGTGATGATCACCATATGACGTCAAAGTCAGCTGAGAGTGTTCACGTGGTAGAAGATGGAAACATCAAGCTACGGTATTTGAAACAGGAGGCTTTCAACCAATTCGTTGAAGATGGTTCCATCAAGCTCATGTCATCACGTGCTGCTCATGCAGCTCTTGAAAGTGCGAACGTTGAAGAAGTTCCCAAAGCAGAATCAACTTCAGCAGATGACGTGAACCAGACAGTTGATGGCGAAGGACTACTCCTTGCTTACCCTGTTAATCTTCTCGGAGAGAACAGCATCTTCGGTGGTGTGATCACAAAAATCTCAGATAAAAAGAACGAAGATATCGGTTCACTAAAGCTCACTGACCTGACTCCGATCCATGTGATCACAGGAATTTCACGTGACTCATCAGGATCATACTTAACTCTCATTGGCTGTGCTTCGAAATGTGAAGAAGAATCCCGCCAGGGTGCGATGATGAGTTTCCCGATCGTCGGTATGGACATCGAGAAAAACGAACTCATCGTTGATCTTTCTGAGGCCGGTGCAGAACTTAACCTTCTTCAGATGATGGATCCGAAGGGTGAAGAAACAAAACTCAAGGCCATCAAATCAGAAACTGTGACTTTCGATTACTCGGTCACAACCCTGATCTTCGATGTGAAGTCACAGTTCATTCCAGTTGACCGTGAAGAAACTGATGAGACAGCACCAGTGACTGATGTCGTTGTGCGCTGGTACCTCAAACTGAACTCTGGTTTCAATCCTGCTTTTGCGGCCCGCGCTCCGATAAAAGAAGTCGGCTTCTTTAAAACTGAACGCTCTAAAGACGCGAAGATCATGCGCCACTCGCTTGCAAATAACGGTAAGAAAGTTCATTACTACGTGAAGAACGTACCTGAAAAATTCCAGCCACACGTGAAAGCTTCTTTTGATAGCTGGAATGCTGAATTCAAGGCCATCATCGGCCGTGACCTTCTCTCTTACGAGTTCATCCCTGCAGGCGATCCATTGAATGAAAAAATCATTGCTGGTGATATCCGCTTCAACGTTATGGAGTGGGATCTTGATAACCTGGCAACTTACGGCGGTCTCGGTCCATCGATTGCTAACCAGCACTCTGGTGAGATCTTCTCTGCGAATATCCTCCTCCAGGGGCCAAAAATTGTAGAGATGTACACGAAATGGTTCGAAGTTTCTGCCTCTGTCCGCGCACTAATTGCTCAAGGCCGTGAAGCTGAAGCAGATGCGATGGCTAAGAAATTCGTTTCAAGTATTCAGTCTGAACAGAAGCGCGCCAAAGATATCACTTACAAAGTTTCTCTTGGTAAGAACAAGATGAACGTACACTCTCAGCGTCCTGAGCTCGAAGATCCTATCGTTAAAGGTCTTTTTGAACTCGTACCTGAAGGAATGACTTTCGATACTTATATGCCAGGCTACTTCCAGGAAATGATCCAGCATGAAATGGGTCACAACCTTGGTCTCCGCCACAATTTCAGAGGGAACCTTGGTTCAAATGAATCGAAGACGAAAGGAAGCGTGTCCCGCTCAATCATGGAATACCTCGGCCGTGGATTCCGTTACCTCAATGCGATCGGATTGTACGACCGCATGGCGATTGCTTACGGTTACAAGAACGTTGCACCTACACACGCTGACTGGTTCTGTACCGATGAAGATCAAGCTCTTGATGCTAAATCAATTCTTGAAAGATCACCTGAGTGTTCAAAAGCTGATGCAACACCAGATCCTTTCTCTTACTGGGAAAAGCGTCTGAACCGCGCGATCGATCTTATGGTGAGCCCGAACACACCGCGTGCTCCATACCTGACGATGGCCCACATCACAGATGAAGTTAAAGATGTGGCGAACGCTTTTTCAGGATATGCTCTCTCCGCTGAAAAAACGGCAGCCACTTGGACGAACTTCTTCGGTAAGGCCGATCGTCCTGAAAACAAAGCAGATGTGAAGAGTTATGTTGTAGCATCTCTTAAGACTCGTCTCTGTAGTCAGAAGATTGCTGAAGCGATAGCTCTGAAAGAATCTCCGGAAGCGATCAAAGCGACTCAGGATAGCTACGATGCTCTTATGAAGACAATGAATGATCAGATGATTAAAATGGGTCTTTTGAAAGACAAAGAAGAGATCTGTAAGTAAGCAATTAAGTTTTGAAATACTGAAAGGGCCTGTGAAAACAGGCCCTTTTTTTATGAATCAACTTATATAAGCGTGTTCTGAAAATCACGAATAATATCTTCGATATCCTCAAGACCGACAGAAATCCGGAGCGAGTACTGGTTAAGCCCCATCTCCTCACGATCTTTTTTAGAAAGGTCATCAGCAAAGAAAATTTCTGTCGGATTAATCAAAGTCTCAGTTGAACCCAGACTGGCCGCAATCTGAATCAGTTTCACTTTGTGAGAAAATTTCTGAGCTGTCATTCCAAAGGCAGGATCCAGTTCAACAGAAACAATCGCTCCGAGATCTTTCATCTGTGAGCGCGCCAGTTCTGAATCCGGATAATAAACTTTCTTAACCTTCTTTTCAGAACGAAGATACGTGGCAAGTGCCTGAGCATTCTGAGTCTGCTTTTCATAGCGGAGAAGATATGTTCTCAGTCCCCTTTGGATAAGAAAGGCAGCGTGGGGATCGAGTGTCGCGCCCAGAGTGATCGCCATCGGCTTAATTTTTTTAATCAGCTCTGTTCTTCCGAGAACAGCTCCCGCAACCACGTCCCCGTGACCGTTGGCGAACTTCGTCAGACTGTGAATGAAAAGATCAACCCCCGTGGCCTTGTGCTGATGTGGACCGGCCAGTGTGTTATCCATGACAAGAAGAAGTTTGTGTTTGTCAGCGAAGTCCCGCAGTTTTTTAATTTCTGCCACCATAAGATTCGGATTGCTTGGGCTCTCGAAGTAAAGAATTTTTGATTTCCCGGGACGTACATTTTTTTCAAGCTGATCAAAGTCCCCCATTGGAGACATGGTCGACTCAATCCCAAAGCGTGAGCATGTCTGACTGAAAAAAACTCTTGTAGGTCGGTAGATTTCACGAAAATACAGAATGTGATCCCCAGTCTTTACGAGCCCGAGAATGGTATGAGTAATCGCCGCCATTCCCGAACCGAAAACAATCCCCTCATCCACTCCCTGCATCTTAGCGAGAGTCATCTCGAGTTCTGTGAGAGTCGGATTAGATACCCGGGTATAAAGAAACTGCTCACCGTAAGGTGCAGTATCATGCATGACAAACTTGGCCGTCTGATAAATCGGCGCAATGATCGGCTGATTATTTGAAGCCGGAGTAAATCGCGGAGGATGATTGAGAAATGTGGAAAGTCCGTTTTCCTTCTCGTCCATTACTTCGCCTTCTGCTTTTTGAAATAAAGGAAGAATGGAACCCCTGAGAGGATAATTCCAAGCCCGATCGAAGATTCTTTCGGCATCGTTACAATGGTGTTGATCAGAAGAAGAACACCAAGAAGAATGAAGATCGCAGGCAATACGGGGTAACCGATCGTCTTATACGGACGTGGAGCATCCGGCATGCGTTTTCTTAAAACGAAAACAACACCTGTCACCATCGCGTAGAAAATCCAAGCAGAGAAGACAACATAGTCTGTAAGCTGATCGAATGTTCCAGAGAGAGCTAAGCACATTGCCACCAGTGCCTGGACAATAATGGAGATGATTGGCACGTGCGAGTTTGCATTGACCTCAGCAAGTTTCTTGAAAAAAAGTCCATCTTTTGCCATCGCATATGGAACACGTGCACCAGTGAGAATAGAGCCGTTCATGGCACCAATCGCTGAGAATACAAATGCAAGTGAAAGAATCGTGAGGCCTGAAGTGCCAAGAAAGGTCATGGCAGCTTTTGTAGCAACGGGAAGTGCATCCGGATTGGCACTCGTATTTGATGTAAGAACATCAACAAAAGGAAGAGCGTAAAAATAAGCAACGTTAGCTAGGCAATAAATCACGAGGATCGCGAGCATTCCGAAACCAAGTGCGAGTGGAATATTTTTTTGAGGATTTTTGATTTCTCCGGCCACCATCGGAAGATTGTTCCAACCGTCATAGGCCCAGAGAGCAGCAAGCAAAGCAGAACCAAAGGCGGACCAGCCGGCAAATCCTGAAAACTCCGGAGCAGCTTCAGAGAAGTGTGACATTGTTCCAGTGCGGGAGAAAAAGAGAATACCGATACTGATTCCGACAATCATGACGAGCTTAAGACCAGTCATGAATGACTGCAGTCGTCCGCCGAAAATAACACTGAGACAATTAAGGGCAGAAAAGAAAATAATAACGCCGCATGCAGCGATCGCTTTGCCACCAAACGGCGACAGATCTGTCATGCCTCCCAGAAAAGTCATTGCCCCTACCGCGTAAGCAGCAATGGAACCCGGAGAGCCAATCCAGAATCTCATCCAACCGTAAAGAAACGCCCAGATATCTCCGTAACCTTCTTTCAGATAAACATATTCTCCGCCCGCGTTAGGCATGAGTGAGCCAAGTTCAGCGTAGGCCAGTGCTCCGGTAAGTGAGAGCGCCCCAGCAACAACCCATGCAATCAGTACCCATCCGGGACTTCCGACGAGGGTTGCCATTGTGGCGGTTTTCAGAAAAACACCCGTACCGATGATCGTTCCCACGACAATAGCAGAGGCATCTACCAGACCCAGGCCACGGATTAATTCTTTGGACATGAACGCTCACTTTTAAAAAATATGAATTAAATAAGTTAATCATATTTAAGAAACCAACGCCAAGACTTACAAGAGGGCGGGGCCCTTGAATTATTTTTCTTAGACAAAAGATTGAAGTCCATGGCCATAGAATCTCTTTTTAGGGCATGATTCTGGGGTTAATAAAACAGAGATGAAAGCTCTCTAACCCTATGATTCAAAAGAGTTGGTTTTCTTTTTTTGTCCTGGCCGTAACTTCCAACCACTAACCTGCGTACAAGGTCCTAGATGAACAACTTTCCGGGCCCCGAGAATATCGAAGCCAAGTTAAGGGAGCTTTTCATGTTATCGACGCAGGGTCATCAAAACGCTTACGAAATTGTTTGCGCCCACGACCAGACACTTCATCTTAGTGCCCTGATCAGTTGGGCAGGATTAATGACTGGTCAGAAACTTTTGCGCTAGTAAAAAAGGTTTTATGAAAATTGCAATTATTGGAAGTGGGATTTCAGGCATGGCAGCAGGTCATTACCTGGCCCCTCATCATGAAGTTCATTTGTTCGAATCAGAAAGCCGTCTCGGTGGCCACACTCACACGCATGATGTCCAGGTGGCGTCTGGAAAATACAAAATCGATACGGGCTTCATCGTCTTCAACGACAGGAACTATCCAAACTTCATTAAGCTCATGACAAAACTCGGTGTCGGTTCAAAAGACTCGATCATGAGTTTCAGCGTAAAGTCAGAGTCAACCGGACTTGAGTATAATGGCAATAATCTCAATTCACTTTTCTGCCAGCGGAAAAATATTTTCAGCCCGCGATTCTGGCGCATGATCAAGGACATTCTTCGTTTTAACAAAGAAGCGACAAGGCATTATCTGAATGCTCCTGAAGCCGAGGAGAAACGGACACTCGCAGAATATCTGACCCAAAACAATTATGGCGATGATTTCATGCGACTTTATATTCTTCCTATGGGTGCGGCCATCTGGTCGGCTTCACTTGATGAGATGAAACTTTTTCCATTTGGATTCTTTGTACGGTTTTTTCATCACCATGGACTCCTGACTGTTGATCAGCATCCACAGTGGCGGGTCATTCTTGAAGGCTCAAGTAGCTACATACCAAAGATGACGGCCAACTTTGCTCAGAACATCCATCTCGGTGCTCCGGTGTCTACTGTAAAACGTCACGCTGATAGAATCGATGTCGAGTATTCACAGCATGGCGAGAAGATGAAAAAGGAGTTCGATCACGTTGTCTTTGCCTGTCACGCTGATCAGGCCGTCAAAATGCTTGCGAACCCATCGCAGGCCGAGAAAGAGGTGATGTCTGGTTTTGCATACAGGCCTAATGAGGCCGTACTCCATCTTGATACCTCTGTATTACCTTCAACCAAACTCGGACATGCAAGCTGGAATTATCTTCTGACTAAAGAGTCTAAAGACTTCGGATCCGTAGCTCTCACCTATCATATGAATCAGCTTCAGGGGTTTAAGTCTCCAGAGACATTTCTGGTGTCACTCAACATGACAGACAGAATCGACCCGAAAAAAATTATCAAGAAAATGATGTACTCACATCCTGTATATAATCAGGCCTGCGTGCAATCTCAGCAACGCTGGTCGGAAGCTTCCGGAGTGGACCGGGTCCATTTCTGTGGGGCTTACTGGGGTAATGGTTTTCATGAAGATGGTGTCAGCAGTGCCCTCAAAGTTGCGGCTTCCCTAGGAGTGAAAGAATGAAGTCAAGTTGCCTCTATCGCGGCACCCTTGAACACCGCCGGCTCTCGCCAGTAAAGAATGAATTTACGTATTCTATACTTTATTATTTTCTCGATCTTGATGAAGTTTCTGGAATATTTAATATTCCCGGACTCATGGGCCATAACTTTCCCGGCATCCTCTCCTTTTGGAGAAAAAAATATTTTGGCGACCCAAAGATTCCGCTTAAAGAATCCATCGCTGACCTCGTTTTTAAAGAAACAGGAAAAAGACCTCAGGGCCCCATTCGTTTACTTACGAACATTTCATACTTTGGTTTTTGTTTTAACCCTGCCAGTTTTTATTATTGTTACGCTCAGGATGGTAAGACGTTAGAAACTATTGTCCTTGAAGTAACTAATACGCCGTGGGGAGAAAGACATCAGTACGTCATGAAGTACGATGGCGTTGGCAAAAAAGTTTTCACTCATCCGAAAGTTTTTCACGTTTCTCCTTTCATGCCGATGACTATTGATTACACCTGGGTCTTTAGCAGTCCCTCTGATCACATATATATCCTGATGCAGAACAGGTATCAGGGACAGAAAGAGCTGATTTTTGATTCCACACTGGAAGTTAAAAGAATTCCTCTCACCCGCTCGAGCACGTTTTTCTCTTTTATACAGTTTCCTTTCATTACATTTAAAACGATGCTCGCCATTTATTATCAGGCACTGAAATTATACTTTATCAAAAAAATACCCTTTTATGACCACCCTTCCAATGGAGGCCGCGCATGACGACGCAAATTCTGCCAAAAGACTATTCGCTGAGTTCTCTTCTTGCTAATTCGCCTAAACTTGATGCCTTCTGCCGCAGCATCCTGGTGAAAAAACTTAAAATGCTCACGAAGGGAAAAGTCATCATTATTGACCGAAGTTTCGGCCACGAGACAACCAAGGTCTTTGGTGATCTGGAGTCGATGATTGTAGCAACAGTGATTGTATTAAAATCCAGTTTCTATTCCCGTACCACGCTTGGTGGAAGCATCGGGAACGCTGAAAGTTACGTCGACGGAGACTGGGAATGTGACGAACTCCAGAATCTTGTCCGGATCTTTGTCCTGAACAGGGACGCACTTAATTCGATAGATGGTGGGATTGGAAAACTTCTGAATCCCGTCCAGAAATATGTTCATGGTCTCCGGGGCAACACACTGAAAGGGAGCCGGGAGAATATCCGTGCTCACTACGACATCGGGAATGATTTTTTTAAGCTCTTCCTGGATGAAACGATGATGTATAGCAGTGCGCTTTTTGAAAAACCAGGTGATGATTTAAAAATCGCCTCTCTTCGAAAAATAAAAACGATCTGCGATAGACTTCGCCTGAAGCCTGAAGATCGTGTCATCGAAATCGGTACAGGCTGGGGGTCCCTCGCAATCTATGCAGCCCAGAACTACGGTTGTCATGTCACAACGACAACTATCTCTAAGGAACAATTTAATTATGCTTCGGAGAAGGTAAAGGAACTTGGACTTCAGGATAAGGTCAACGTTATCTTCGAAGACTATCGTGGCCTAACCGGGACTTATGACAAACTCGTTTCCATCGAAATGATTGAAGCTGTCGGCCTCGTCAATCTTCCGGTCTATTTCCAGAAGTGTTCTTCTCTCCTTAAGCCAGACGGACTGATGGTGATCCAGGCGATCACGATTCGGGACAGCTATTATGAAAACGCTAAAAACTCCGTGGATTTCATTCAAAGACATATCTTTCCAGGCGGAGGACTACCTTCCGTCCACGCAATGATGGAATCCGTCATGGGTAAAACGGACCTCGTTTTAATTGAACAGAAAGATTATGCGGAAGATTACGCTCAGACCCTTTTGAAATGGGGTGAAAACCTTAAACTAGCTCAGGGTAAATTGCGCGAGCTGGGATATCCTGATTATCTCTACCGTTTGTGGCATTTTTACTTTTCTTATTGTGAAGGTGGATTTCGTGAAAGGGCCATTGGACTTTCACAAATGGTTTTCACCAAGACCTTGTATCGTGAGAGGAGCTTACTATGATTACTCAATTTATTTCGGCCATGGAGAAAGGCCATATCCCCGACCCGGCTATCCGATTCGGTGTAAGACAACTTCTTAAAAAGCGTCTCGAAGAACTCAACGTCGGAGGTCTATCCGATAAGCAAGCTGCCTTTCAGAAATACGTCAGTGGCCTCAAGAATGGCCCTCTCGCCATCTTCACGCAGAAAGCAAACGAGCAGCACTACGAGTTGCCCCCTGGTTTCTTTTTATATTCACTCGGTAAGAACCTAAAATATTCCTGTTGCTACTGGGACAAGAATACGAAGACTCTCGACGAGGCAGAAGATCTGGCCCTGGATATCACAATGAAAAGAGCTGAAATTCAGGATGGTATGAGAATCCTCGAACTCGGTTGCGGCTGGGGATCTTTATCTCTGGCGATGGCAAAGAGGTTTCCTAAGTCTCAGATCGTCTCAGTTTCAAACTCCGCTCCTCAGAAGGCCTTCATCGACGGAGAAGCAAAGAAGCATGGTCTCACCAATCTTATGATTCTCACACGGGATGTTTCAAAGCTCGAAACCCTGGCCGTTGAATTTCCAAATTTTGACCGCGTCGTGAGTGTTGAAATGTTTGAGCACTTCAAAAACTATGGAATGCTTTTGCAGAAAATTTCAGACGTCCTGACTCCGGACGGGAAACTCTTTGTCCATATCTTCACTCACAAAGACTACGCTTACCCTTTTGAAACGGAAGGCGAAGATAACTGGATGGGAAAATATTTTTTTACCGGCGGACAGATGCCTTCTCACAACCTGCTATACGCTTTCCAGGATGATTTGACACTTCAGGAGTCATGGGTCTGGGATGGCGAACACTATGAGAAGACCTGCAACGCCTGGCTCGCTAAAATGGATGAAAACTCAGTAATAATTCGTAAAATATTTGATCAGACTTATGGGAAAGAAGGACTCCAGTGGTTTAATCGCTGGCGCGTATTCTACATCTCGTGCGCTGAACTTTTCGGTTATGATAAAGGACAACAATGGGCAGTTTCTCACTATCTCTTCAAAAAATAATTTTCCTTTCACTGCTGGTGCCAGTCATGGCACAGGCAAGAGAGTTTGAAGAAATTAAAATCCCTGACACATTTAAGTGCGGCGATAAAACGGTTCCGCTTCAGGCCGCGGCCCTTCGTACGTTCACATGGCTTAAAATCCGCGTCTATGTAGTGGCCCTCTATTCAGAGCACAAGTTCAGCGGCATGGACGATCCAAAAATTGGCATACGTCCGGCCTGTTACGAACTTACTTTTTTAAGAGACGTTGATAATGAAGACACAGACAAGGCATGGGAAGCTCAGTTCAATGACAGCTCCCAATTTCCCTATACTGATCTCGCTAAGCACGTTCAGTTCCTGAAAGATAAATACGGTGCCATTAAAGGTGAACGCAAGCATGTCTTCGCTCTTCTGCCAAATGGAATCTCCGAGATCTGGGAAAATGGAAACAAGCGCGGAGAAATAAAAGGTGAGGAATTCCAGAAAAACTTTCTTTCAATCTGGTATGGTAAAAAACCACCATCAGATAAAGTAAAAGAGGGTTTGATCAAAGGGTTCTGAACTGAAGAAGTACAGCATCACCCGCGAGTATTAAAAATCATTGAATAATTAACGCTCCCACAAAAAGTAGGTAATATTCTACCTCGGTCTTAATTAAGCTTAACTCAACGTCCCTCAATCCCAGTTCTCCTTCATAATTAAGGAAGAAACGATGGAGGTCGTATGAAACATTCACATTTTTTCCTTACGTTTTCTGCCTTTATTTTCTTCCTCTCATTCGCTCACGCTGAAACTTTCAGGTCCAAAATTCACCATATTGATCTTGGAAGAAACAATCAGCCTGATCTTTTGATGTTCGAAGATGGTCGAGTGGGATTCGTTGAGAAAAGTAAGTCATTGATCGATGTCAGAAAGTTCAAATCAGGAGATCTGGTCCGCGTAAATCTCGATAAAAAGTTCTCTGTAAAGTCGATTGCTCCCGTCACAATGGTTGAAAAAGATTTTGTTCTTGAAGATGCTAAAAACGAGGCCACTTTTGATCCGGGCATGCAGAAAAGAATGTATAATCCCACGGTTCTTTCCTCATGGTCACAGGCCAGCACCATGTTCACCAAAATGAGACGGGATTATCAAGGAGAATCTCAGTGTTATAACCGTGCCCATGTCTGGGCCTATGAAGAATGGAAACGTTCAGGCAGTAACCTGATGAAGATTTTCGTATTTTACACGCGGAAATACATTAGAGAATACCGCTTCTACTGGTGGTTTCATGCCATCCCAGCAGTCTACGTTGGATCCGAACTCGTGACCCTGGATCGTCGATATGCAAGAGGACCTCTTTCTATGAAACCCTGGACTGATATTTTTGTAAGAAGCCGTCGTTCCTGCCCGGTGATTTCGAGATACTCAACGTACAGAAACAATCAGGAAACTGAGCATTGCTACGTGCACCCGGCAAGCATGTACTTCTGGCAACCTTACGATCTCGATAATTACGAGCGCAGAGGGACCGAGAAGACTCAGTTCTACTCGTCTCAGGTTAATCACGCTTACTGGGAAGCTTTTTAGACTTGAAAGATGCCTCAGGCCCCTGTCGTGATTGCAGGAAAATCACAAGGAGTAAGCGATGAAGATCTTTAGTGCAGTTTTTTTCCTGATGATCATGACAGGTGCACAGGCGGCCTTCACATTTAAGACGACTTCGTTTGATGCCAAAAAGCCTTTACCGATGAAACATGTTTTTAACGGATTCGGCTGTACTGGAGATAACATTTCTCCAGCTCTTGAGTGGGAAGGGGCGCCGAAAGAAACTAAAAGTTTTGCTGTCACGGTTTATGATCCCGATGCACCTACAGGAAGTGGCTGGTGGCATTGGACGATTGTGAACTTACCTGCGAATACAACAAAATTGGCAGAAGGTGCATCCGGCGATAAGAAACTTCCTTTAGGGAGTATCGAAGGCAGAACTGATTTTGGAAAGGCCGGATTTGGCGGAGCTTGTCCACCACCAGGTGATAAGCCTCACCGTTATATTTTTACAGTTTACGCTCTCAAAACTTCAACCCTTGATCTCAACAGCGACTCTCCAGGAGCGCAGGTTGGATATAATGTGAATGGCAATATGCTCGGCAAGGCCACGTTCACTGTTATGTTTGGAAGATAATATTTAGACCCCATATCCTTCATTGACAGTGGACTTGGCCTTGGACTTTTTATTCTTAAGATACTCTAAGTTTTTGACTCACAATTCAATCCCAACTATTACCCTTCGCAAATTCTATAACAAAAATACGACTGTTTAATCTTTGATCCATGCTTTTGGGCATGACCTTCAGTAGGATAAATCTATCAACGAGATCCATCTGGCCGGAGGTCATTGTGAACGTCACCCAAAAAATTTCAACACTCATCCTAGGAAGCTTTCTTCTGGGGTGCTCTCATAGTTTTGATCGCACTGTAAAAAATGTTGAGCTAGATCGATTCATGGGAAGCTGGTATGTGCAGGCAGGAAGATTCACAGCATTTGAAAAAGATCCTTTCAACGCGATTGAGACTTATACCTGGAATGAAAAGGAAGATCGCATCGATATTGATTTCCGTTACAACAAAGGTGATTTTGATGGTGAGCTGAAAAAGATGCCTCAGAAGGCCTGGATCTATAACACCGATACAAATGCGCATTGGAAAGTCAGACCATTCTGGCCTTTGTCGTTTAGCTATCTCATTATTGCTCTCGATCCTAATTATGAGTGGACCGCGATCGGTGTTCCCAATGAAAAATATCTTTGGATCATGTCGCGAAATCCACATATGACAAAAGCAAAGACTGATGAAATTTTAAGTGTGCTGGAAAAGATGGGCTATGCAGTTAATGATATCGAGTACGTGAAACATTCGAAGAAGAAATAAAAAAGCGGGGGATTTCTCCCCCGCTTTTCTTGAAAATTAAAGAATTAACATCCTGGACAGTAACGACTTCCGCGATCTCCGGAATCTGGTGGATCGTAACTTGATCCACGGTCACTGCGATCAGGTGGATCGTAACTTGAGCCTCGGTCTCCGCGATCGGGTGGATCGTAGCTCGAACCACCACTGGATCCGCCGCTGCTACCGCCGCCCCAGTCAGAGCTGCCGCCACCACTGTAACTTCCGCCGGAATAATCAGGTGCGGAATACGGAGCGATGTACTCACAGAATTGTCCAACCTGACAGTCCTTCACGTCGCGTGTTTTAAAAATCGGTTTACGAAGGTACTCATTAGAACCGGAACAATCTGCAGCGACTTCCACTTTGACTTTTTTCTTGAAGAGCAAAATCATTTTCGTCACGATGATCTCACCGTTAGTGGCGAGTGCTTCATTGAGGGCAGCACAAGTCACCTTCGAAGCGCGGATTTGCGGAATTTCGTAAGCGTAGGAAAGCGAGGACACTAGTAGTAAGGCCGGAATGAGCTTTTTCATGAAGATCTCCTTGATGGCCGACAATTAGCGAGGGCATTTTGTCCTGTCTAGGGCCAGAAGGAGACCGAAAATCTAATCAATTCTTACTTTATCGAAAGCTCCCGCGCTTTTTCGGCACGTTTGGGACTTCTTTCAATGCCGATACAGTCTATTCCGAGGGCATCGACCGCTGCGAGAACCATTCCCTGACCACAGAATGGGTTAATTAACACTTTGGTTGAAGTCTGATCTTTGAGAAATTTAGCTATCATTAAGGCAGCATTTTTACCCACTCCACGCTCCCAGTTTTTCTCTCCGATCTCAGGCAGCACATCGGCCGAAGACTTACCCGGGTCAAGACGGAGATTTTTTGAGAAGCAAAGAATGTGAGAGTATGAAGGCCGGCCCATGGTGACGGCACCTGCAGGAGCACGGCAGATAATTTTATGCCAAAGGAGTATGTGACCTGTTTTTTCAGCAGCAGTCTGACAGAGAAAACTCTTGTCTACCCATGCACCTTCAATCTTGATATCGGATTGATAAAAAATAGCGACGCCGTCATCTGCAGTTTTAGTCAGTATCAGTTCTGCCGTTTGCGTAAACCAACTCTTCCATTCTGGAAGAGATAAATTAAATTCGGAAATATCAGGCATGGAAGCAAACATAGAGTCGCCGGCCTCCTGATTTCTTGATGTCAGCCATTCGATGGCATCAGTACAGTGAATTTCTTTCATAGTCGTTAGCCTAACATTTTTTGGTGAATCTTGACATCAGCGAGAGTGGTCCCATCTTATCTTTTAATGGAGGCCGACATGCAGCTCAAACTCGTTAGAACACTACTCTCCAAGAAACCAGGAAGCGCCAGCGTCGCTGTTGGACTAATTAGTTTTATGATTCTCGCCCTGGTTTATCAACTCAACTTCACACAAATCCTTCCTTCAGATCTCATGTCGGCCAGCTCCAAGCAGGTATTTCAAGACCAGCAATACTGGAGGGCCTTCACCACAACTTTTGTTCACGCAGACTATCAGCACTTGATGATGAATTCTGCATTCTTCTCGATTCTCGCCCTTCTTCTTCACGCCTATTACGGTTCATTTATTTTTCCGGTCGTCTCTGTAATCATCGGTGGAGTGATCAATCTGATCGTTCTTAAAACTTATCCTGCTCATGTATCTCTGGTGGGGATTTCCGGAGTCGTGTATTTTATGGCCGCATTCTGGCTGACACTTTATGTTTTTACAGAGCGAAGATTGAGTGTGATGAGACGCATGATGAATAGCACAGCACTCTCCTTGATTTTTTTCTTTCCGCAGGTGATTGAGCCTCAGGTAAGTTATAGCGCTCATGCCGTGGGATTCGCGCTCGGAGTTCCAGGAGCGATGACTTACTTCGCGGCCATGAGACATTGCATTCGCTCACATGAAGTCTGGGAAGTAGTTTCAGAGGAGCAAGTTGAGATCCTTCCAGATCAGGAATTTTCACCCGAAGAAAATACCTGACCACGTCGTTTCTTCTCCGACTTTTGAGGTAAATTTCCGTACAATATTCCGGTATGCATTTACCTCCTATCATTGTTGATCTCGCCATCATTCTCGCTGTCGCCGGTATCATGAGTTTCATCTTTAACAAAATCAAACAACCAGTAGTGCTTGGGTATATTCTTGCGGGTGTGATCGTTGGTCCCTACACTCCTCCGATTCAGCTCATCACAGACGTAGCCGGCATACAGACATGGGCAGAACTCGGTGTTATTTTTCTGATGTTTACGCTCGGCCTCGAATTCAGTTTCCGAAAACTACTCAGCGTTGGTGTCACTGCTTTTCTTGCTGCCACCTTTGAAGTTGTCTTCTTTTTGATCGTAGGATTTTTTATCGGGAAAGCTTTCGGATGGACAGACATTGATTCGATGTTCCTCGGTGCCATGCTCTCCATTTCATCAACAACGATTATCATCAAGGCCCTGGATGAACTGAAGCTCAGAAACCGCAGGTTCTCTCAACTTATTTTTGGTATCCTTATCGTAGAAGATCTTTTTGCGATTCTTCTCCTCGTTGTCCTGACGGCCATTTCTACTTCAGAAACTGTTTCAGTTTTATCCCTCGCTGAAACCGCGTTGAATCTTGTCCTCGTTGTGGGAAGTTGGTTCATCACAGGTTATTTCCTTGTTCCAAGGATCATGAGTTACGTCGGAAAAAAGGGCAACAATGAGATGCTAACCCTTGTCTCGATCGCGCTTTGTCTGGGGCTTGTTGTCGTGGCCACTCACTTCGATTATTCACCCGCTCTCGGTGCTTTCATCATGGGATCAATTCTCGCTGAGACTGAAATTATCCACAGGATTGAAGGCCTGATGGCGCCCCTCAAAGATCTCTTTGGTGCGATATTCTTTGTTTCTATCGGGATGTTGATTGATCCGTCTATCATGCTTCAGTACAAGGAAGTCATTTTCGTTCTTTGCATCGTGACTGTGTTCGGGAAGATTCTCAGTGCTTCGGCTGGATCCATGTTGTCAGGGCAATCATTCCGTAATTCCATTCAGGTCGGCATGGGCCTTGCCCAGATTGGAGAATTCTCTTTCATCATCGCCAGTCTCGGTGTGACTCTTAAAGTTGTCAGTCCTCAGCTCTATCCGATTGCGGTTGCTGTTTCCCTCGTAACAACTTTTACAACTCCCTATTTGATTAAATATTCCGGACCCACAGCCGAAGCTCTTGAGAAACGACTTCCATGGTGGTTCAAGAACTCACATGAAAAATACGTTATCTGGTCTGAGCGCAGGCAGATGCAGGCAACGAAAAACAAAGACACTCTTCTGATTATTTTCCGGTGGCTCGCCAACGGTGTCATTGTTACTTTTATCTTTAACTTTAGTGTAAGAAAAATAACTCACCTTCTGGGAATCGAACTTCAGTTAAATGACCAGCTTTCGAAAACTATTTCCTGGCTGATCACGGTGGCCATCGCTTCACCATTCATCTGGGCCATGGTCTTCACTTCAAAGAGAAATTACCTTCGCATCAGAAAAGAAAGAAGTTTTGGCAAGGCCATTCTCGTTCTCTCTTTTCCTTTTCTCACCAGCATCTGGGTAAGCGTACTCTCGGCTCAATACTTCCCGTTGAAATCCATTCTGGCAGTCATGGGACTTATCCTCGCCGTGATTTATTTCTTCCTTTACCGAAAACTTGAATCCTATTACCGCTGGATTGAAAAACTTTTTCTTGAAACTTTCGAGAAGCAAGATCTTCACATGAAATCTGGTCAGGAAATCAAAAAGCTTTCACCCTGGGATTCCCATTTGGTGAATATTGATGTTCATCCCAATGCACTTCTCGTCGGGAAGAAGTTGATGGAGGCACATCTTCGGAGTCGTTTCGGAGTGAACGTTGTGGCCATTCAACGTGGAATACAGACCATCGTCGCACCCAAGCCAGATGAAATTATTCTTCCGAAAGACACGCTTGTCGTTCTGGGCACTGACATCCAGCTTGATGAACTCAGACCAGAGCTTGAAATACCTGTGGAAGTCTCTGCCGTTTATCCGGCAAGTGCTAACTATAGACTCCGTCAGATTCGACTGGGTGGTGAGTCACCTCTTCTGGGTAAAACAATCCGTGAATCGGGCATCCGAGAAAAATATCATGCTATGGTTGTCGGTATAGAGCGTGAACATGCACGTACGATCAATCCAGATACAGAGTTTGAACTTAAAATAAATGACACAATCTGGGTAGTCGGCGAGATTCTGATGCTCGACGCTCTCATGCAGGAATTGCGCTAAGGGAAATAATATGTGCCAGCTTCTTGGAATGAATTGCAATGTACCTACGGACATTTGTTTTTCCTTTACTGGTTTTCAGGCGAGAGGTGGCCTTACTGATGACCATAAAGATGGATGGGGTATAACTTTTTTTGAAGGCAAAGGTGTCCGTCAGTTTCTGGATCCCTCTCCTTCTTCTCACTCTCCGATTGCAGACTTTGTCCGTACCTATCCCATCAAATCGATGAACGTCATTGCTCATATCCGGAAGGCAACTCAAGGGGAAATTAAACTTGAGAATACGCATCCCTTCGTCAGAGAAATGTGGGGTCTATACTGGTCGTTTGCTCACAATGGAGATCTTAAAAATTTCTCCCCTGAGCTTGATGGTCGCTATCGCCCTGTAGGTAACACTGATTCTGAAACTGCATTTTGCTTTATCCTTCAGGAGATGCAGAAAAAGTTTGGTGAAACGAAACCGGAAGATTCAAAACTTTTTGAGCTGATTCATAAACTAACTCTTGAGCTTGCCGGCTTCGGCATTTTTAATTTTCTGCTTTCTAATGGTGAATTGATGTACGCCCATTGCTCGACAAAACTAGCGAGCATTGTAAGGAAAGCACCGTTTACTGTCGCTCATCTTAAAGATCGTGAAGTGACGGTGGATTTCAGCTCTGTGACGACCCAGAATGACCGTGTGGCCGTGATTGCGACCAACCCCCTGACAGAGAACGAGCAATGGACCACTCATGCCCCAGGTACACTTTTATTGTTTAAAGATGGTGAAATTTTGAGTGAAAAACCCACCAAAGCCGGGCCAACTCCTCAGGAAATCTGTCCGGTTTGAACAAATGTTATATTTGTGAACGCTCGTTTAAATATTTCTCATTTTCTTAACAATTTCCCCCGAAGAGTCTTGAAAGGCGATCACCTCCATGAAAGAAAAGCTCCGTACAGAAGTTAACTTTGAAACCAAGGCCGGAAGAACCCTGATCCGAAAAAAAGATTTTTATGAAAATGGAATTCTTGCCCGAGAAGGTCTTTTCTCAGGCGGCGGACAATGGGAATGGGATATACCTGCAGGTCTTATCAAAAACTATTTTAAAAATGGAATTCTCAAGAGCGAAGAACACTTCGATGAAAGCGGAAACCGTGACGGGGAAAGTAAATACTTCACCGACAAAGGCGAACTTCTCTCGAAATCAAATTACGCCAAAGACAAACTCCTCAGCAAAGAGGAGTTTGGAGTGGAAGCCGAATCCCGAGTGAAGTCAAAAAAAGATCCCATCCGTTCCCGGGCTAGTTAACAGCGATTTTTGTCACTGCTACAAATGAGTTCTGCGAACGGTTTTTAAGAAGCCAGTTCTCCGTAATGCAGGAATATCCACCGGCACCCCAACCCTTACCCCAGCTATTGGTGACAACCAGACAGTATCTACCTTCAGAGGCCTGTAATTTTTCCGGAAGCTCAATCACTCCCATCGCAATGAATGCATGTCCCAAAGAATGTCCATCCATCTGGTCGCGGCCTTTATTTTCGTCAGCAAGGGTAATCAGGCCTTTATTCAGATAGAAGTTCGGAGTGAGTTTTGCCGAGAGAATGACTGGCGTATCCTGCTTTATCTTTGTGATCACATCTGAGAGAGTTTTCACGAGCTCATACTGCTCCACTTTTGTCACACCTTGACGGCAAGAAGAAGTCATAGGCAGTTGCGTTTCGTTCTGAGGAAGTGGTTCATCTTTATAAGTACAGTTCGATTCCGTAGGAATGTCCGCCATCCTCTGGTCACGTGAATAATTCAGTCCATAAATAATCCACGAACCTTTTTCAGTGCAGGGACTCGACTGGCAAGATGGCTTACTTGCCCAATAGAAATACTGCTCAGAGAGATCTCTTTCCATTTTGTTCTGAGCAAGCAGAATTTCCATCACGCGGATCCCGGCGAAGGCAGAACACGTCGGACGGTCTTTCTGATCGCGGACCGGCGGGGTAAAACCAGCGTTGACTATGTGGACCTCAGGTATGGCAGGAATTTCTTTTTTCTCGACGATGACTTCTTTCGGAGCAGGAATAACAAACGTATTCTGCTTGTAGACTTTGATGCGTCCAAGGAACACATCCTGTTCACGTTTCCACTGCGCACGGGTTTCAAGGATTTCTTTTTTCCACCCTTCGTGAACACGTTTAGTTTCTTCACGCAAGTTCTTCATCTCGTCCATGTCACCTGTTGCTTTCTGATCCATTATTTTTTTATCGTCTTCTTTCATTCCGGCAAGGATCGCTCGGTTACGGGCCTTGGCCTCTTCAACCATGCGCTGACCCTGGCTCATTTCTTTATCTTTTACCAAAATATCTTTCTTCAAGGGTTCGGGATCAGTCGTTTTCACGGCAAAGGCCCCATACGGTTTTAAAGTCTCCATAATGGATTGAAATTCCGGAAGCTCACTGCCATCATACTTTTCTGAAACAACTTTTAATGAAGTTGCAGAAGCACTCAAAGAGAAGATCAGGGAAAGAGAGATCAGTTTTTTATTAACATTCATATAGCACCTTCGAGTTCACGTTTAAGTTGATCTTTATCAAGTTCATTTTCCCAACGGGAAATAACAATTGCAGCGACACCATTACCAATCGTATTGGTCAGGGCACGGGCCTCGGACATAAAGCGGTCGATACCAAATATCAATGCAAGTCCCGCCACTGGAACTTCCGGTACTACCGCGAGAGTTGCTGCGAGACAGATAAATCCTGCTCCCGTCACTCCGCTCGCCCCTTGAGAAGTGAGGGTGGCCACAAGCAAGAGACTCAGCTGTTGTCCTATCGAGAGATCAATATTCAGTGCCTGGGCAATGAACACGGCGGCCATGGTGAGATAAATGTTTGTTCCATCAAGGTTAAAGGAATAGCCAGTGGGAACGACGAGGCCAACGACTGATTTGGAACAGCCCAGCTTCTCTAGTTTTTCCATCATCGATAAGAGGACTGATTCAGATGATGATGTTCCAAGAACGGTAAAAAGATCAGTCCGGATGTACTTGATGAATTTCCAGATCGAGAAACCGTTATATTTAGCAATTAGACCCAGCACTCCAAAAATAAAAATGAGACAGGTCAGATAGAATGTTCCCATGAGTGCCAGGAGCGGACCGAAAGATTTCGTACCATGGGCCCCAATCGTATAAGACATCGCACCAAACGCACCGATGGGAGCGAAGAGCATGAGGAGATGAACGATCTTAAAGAAGATCACCGATATACCGGAGAAAAACTCGTGAACGACTTTTCCTTTCGCACCTGAATGACTAAGCGCATAACCGAAAAGAATAGCGAGGAACAAAACCTGAAGCAGATTTCCGGAACTCGTGAATGCTTCAATGAAAGTTTTTGGGATGATGTTGATGATAAAATCCAGCATCCCTGTATCTTTTGCCTGCACAGTGTATTTTTCCACGGCCGTTGTATCGAGACTGGCGGGGTCGACATTAAACCCCTTACCTGGTTTGAAAACGTTGACGGTAACCAGTCCGATCGCCAGGGCCACGTTGGAAACAGTTTCGAAATATAGGAGTGATTTTCCTCCGACGCGGCCGACTTTTTTCATATCGCCGGAATTTGAAATTCCGAGAACTACCGTCGTGAAAATGATAGGGGCAATCAACATCTTAAGCAGGTTAATGAAGGAGTCTCCGAGAATTTTCATCTTCACTGCTTGCTCAGGAAGCACCAGACCAAAAATAATACCGAGGCCAATGCCCAGCAGGACCTGCAGGTAGAGATTTTTAAGGTATTTCATAGATGATGATGATGACATTGGCGAAGCCTAATTTCAATTACAGGAATGCGATCTCATATTTTCTGACAACACATCCAGAAGCAAAACGCTCCACTTTAAGTCAATTGTGGATTTCCCCGGTGACCTGTTACTCTTATAAAATATTCACCAATACATTTTATGGAACTTAACATGAAGTTTATCCTGCCTTTCTTTTTCCTTTTCTCCAGCGCGTTTGCAACTGAAGTTCGACGCTGGGAGGGCCTCGAGGCTATCCTTAACGAAGATTTTCAGCGGATCGAGAAACACGCGAAGTGGGCCCCGCGAACACTTTCGTTTGAATATGCGCGAGCAGAAGAAAACACTGTCACAATCAATTGCGAAGGACTGAACTTTAAACTTCAGGTTACCTCTGTACCTCACGAAAAAACATCAACTCTTTATCACGGACTTTTCCAGCTCGGGTTTCTCTTTCCACATCCGCGATGGCAGATCTCGCCTTCTCTTGATAAAGCGCAACTCGCCTGTGGAAAAACGTTCACGTGGCGCCCGGCATTTCCTTATCGTGGATTTCATCTTCACACTCTTCATCCGAATGAATGGGTGCAGGGATTTCTTGAGGGGCAGACAGACATCGCCATGGATTACGTCCGCTGGCTCGCACGTAATCGCCAGAACATTGTGGACGTAAGTATCATGCGTCCTAAGTGGGAAGGCCAGATGGCCTCTCTCAAGGCACCATTCGCTCTCGCCAAGGCCCTTGGTATTTCTCGCGGAGTTTCTTTGGGCGCAGCTCTTCAGCAGCAGAATAGTTTCCGTCTCATACCTCTCTTCTCTGCGGTTTCCGGCATTGGCGATGAGAAGCACCTGAGAAAAAACATTAAGAAACTCAACGACAACCTCGACTACGATTTCATGACGATGGAAATCGGCACGAGTGAATTCACATCAACTGACTACGAAAAATCCCTTAACTGGATGAACATCACGGCAGCAGAACTGAGCAAAGAAGGCAAAAAACTTTTCACGAAAAACCACGTATCAACGAACCAGGTTTCCAAAAAATGGGGTAACTTCAATTTGCTTCCACGTTATGCATCTCAGGATGTGGGTCTTCTCCCCCACACCGTCATGTTCTACGGTCTCTACGATGAAAATGCGCCGATGTACGGAAACAAAAACTTCGCGCATATGCTCAAGTTCATCCAGGAAGAGAACGACAAGCGCGATATCTGGTATTACCCGGAAACAAGTTATTGGGTATTCATGGATCAGGATGCGCCACTGCTTCTCACTGATTATCTGAAAGTCCGCGCAAAAGACATGGAAGGCCTCTATCCGGAAAAGATCGAAGGTCACTTCAACTTTACCAGCGGTCAGGAAATGGGTTACTGGCTTTTCGACTGGAACGTTGCTCTGAATGCCGATCTTGATATGGAATTCAGCCCCCTTTCTGCCCTCAAACTTCTCGGTGAAGACCTTAATCTCTGGGAGTCTATTCTTGATTATCAGAATGAGCACTTTAAAGAAAAATCCCTCATCTCCATCATCAGCTTCTCAAATCTTCAGGATGAAATTTCCAAACACCGCATCCACCACCGAAATACGCTAAAAGAAGTTTTCCGCTCGTCACTTATCCGCGAAGATGAAATTCAGCGCTTAGAGGCGGCCATTGCACAATCACCGGATGTGTCTGGAGTGAAGAACGAAGAACTCCGTCTCCTTCTCGAAGTCACTAACCTTCGCCTGCATCACGCTCTCGAAGTCCGGAAATCGATGAGATTCAAAAAGAAATCGAGTGACCGCGCTCTCGCACTTAAAGCTGCTGAGTCTTTCCGAATGGAAGCTCAGACCCGGGTGAACGTCATTACAAAATCACACTCACGCTACCCGACTGCGCGACTGTTTGACTGGCGATCGGATATCACCAGCTACAGCTTCGGTTCACTCTGGACAGCAGCAACTCTGCACCACTGGAAACGCGAAGAGCGCATGATCACCCGCGAGAACTTTAATCCGTTTTTTGATAACATCGTTAACTTCATGGATATTATTTTTTAAGTATGGTTGCAAAGACGCAAATGATTGTGATTCGTGACTTCACACTGAGTGATGCCGAATTCGTATTGCGTCTTCTGAACGAACCTCAGTACATCAAAAATATCCGTGATAATAATGTGCGCACCATTGATGACGCTAAAAAATACATCGAAGAAAAAATCTTCCAGCCTATCAAGGACCTTGGCTTCGGCTATCACGTTGTCGCTTTTCGTGACACGGGCAAACCCATCGGCATGGTGGGCCTTATAAAAAGGGCATTTCTCAGAGAACCCGATATTGGTTTTGCTTTCCTTGAGGAATTTCATAACCGTGGTTTTGGCTTTGAAGCTGTATCAGCATTCATGCTGAGTAAAGAAGTTAAGAGCTTTAAAATTTTGCATGCGTTCACATCGCTCGATAACCCGGCATCTCAAAAATTGCTTTTGAAGCTTGGGTTCAAGGATATGGGGACAATTAAGTATGATAAGACGGATGATGATGTGCGATTATTTACGCTTAAGTCTTAAAAGAATTATCCCCCACACTACGATTGTTCTGGAGTGAATTTAGGAACATACAATTCCACCTGTTTCACTTCGTTGATTTTTACCCGGTCAGGGTTCAAGATAGGTCCATGAGTGAAGTTATCAAAGCGCGAGTTATCAGCGGCCGCTACACAGGACAAACAGTCAGAGTCACCAACGTCAGTCTCGATGAGTCAGGCAGAAAAAAAGCTGCGGTCTTTCTCGAGGATGGAACACGCGCGAATATCATGGTCAGCGAACTTGAAGTGATTAAGCCAGAAGCTCCAGCACCCGAAGTCAAACGTCCAAAAATTTCTATGCCCTTCATGAGTGGTTCAACCGGAAGCCGGTCCTTGAATCAAACGAAGAGTCTTGATAAGAAACGTGTGGAGGTAAAACCACCCTCACAACACAAAGCCGAGATAGTGAAATGCGAAGTCTGTGGTGAGCTTTACGATATGGAGGCCCGCAAAGGCCGGCCAGGTAAACTTACCGAATGTGAAGAGTGTTTTCGTGAGACCGAAGTAAAAGTGGAAGGCTCAATGATTTTTAGTCATAAAACGGGCGGCACTATCGAAATAAAAAAAGACGGGCAGCTCATTCATGAAGCGCCTACCTTCGATCCTAAAAATAAGACCTGATTATTTCTCTCCCGGCCCGCTTATATAAGAGACCAGGCCCTCTTCTTTCAACACCTGGGCGGAACAGGTTAAACCTGTAGTCCACCGAGACCTATGAGTTTTTTCCGCCTGTGCCAGAGCTTACGTGGTTTGACACCATCAGATGGAACCCAGTCCCCGTCTTTGGAAAAGGGGCACGAGTAAAATCGCGCCCCCGATAAAAAGAAGTGATTGTTGAAGGAAGCTATTCATGACCTAAAGAATAACTTCAGATCGGTCTTAACTCAGCTTAAAACGGTCGACAGGAATAACTTTCAGCTCATTCACTATATCGAGAAGTTCAGGAATATCTTTCAGGCATTTTTCAGTGACTGCACGAGATTTTTCATCATGCACGATTCCTGATAAGTGCGCTACACCGTCTTCGACTGTAATCACGACTTCTGTTGAGTCGACTTCCTGACAGCGAAAGATCGCCTCACTGCACGCTTCCTGAATTCTTTGGTCAGCGAATTTTTGAATGGTCGAATTTTGTCTTGCTGGACCGGCATGGCTGCCGCGTGTTTCTTTGTGGTTCATAGGCACTCCCTGTTTAACCGAACACTCATCTTCGGTCTAAACTTTATGATCAACGTTGTGCAGATAATATTCAAGAGTAGTACAGTGAACTTCAGAATTTCTTTAGTTGGCCTGAGTAACTTTTTTGAGAGAATCGGGGTGCCCATAATTAGGAGGTCCATATGATGTCTCCAGGTTTAAAGAAGCATCCTGAACATAAGCTTCAGACAGAGCGTATTTCCGGTCAGGTAGAGGTTTTCCTCGCCGGGGAACAGATAGCCTCAACCAGAAATGCCATTCGCCTGATCGAATCAGGACACGATCCTGTGATTTACATACCGAAGAACGATTTGATGAATATCGACCTGAGAAAATTCGATGATTACATGTGTCCGTACAAGGGACACGCCGAGCTCTATTCCATCATCCAGGGTGGCGAAGAATTTCATGATTCTGCATTTTCATTTGATCGTCCCTTCGATGAGTTCCTGGACCTCACAGGAAGAGTCGCGTTTTATCCGGAAAAAGTCGAAGAAATCAGGGTTTCACAGATTTTGTAAATTTCAAAAAAAAAAGGCTGCCCGAAGGCAGCCTTGGAGGAATTATGGAATCATACCCGGACGAGGATGGCCCATCGATGGGGCCTCGCTCAAAGGATCAGATTTCTTTTTCACAGTTTCAGGATGCAAATAATCCAGAACTTTATTGATCGCCTCAGCTGCCTGGTGTCCAGGATCATCAACTCTTGAGAATACACGACGTGATGTGTTTCCTTTCGAAACATCTTTAATGTCGCGAACGTAAGCATAAGTCACGCCTTGAATTCGGGCAATGATCAGGTGACTGATAAGACCGTAGAGGATGCACGAAACAACACACGGAACGTAAATGATAAGTTCGATGATTTCTTTCTGAGAAGAAAGGAAAAGTGCCATCCCTTTCGGGGCTTTCAGCATAACAATTGCTGTCTCAACAATCGAATTATATAGCTGACCAGTGAAGAGAGTTACTGAGAACAAAGTAACTGCTGTGAGAATCAGGATGATACAAATGAATTGAAAGTAAAAAACTTTATCAAGTGCAGGACCTTTGATGTCTTCAAGGTCTTTCGGAAGAACAGCCTGACCTTTGTTTTCTTTCTTAGCGTTGTGATAGTCGTAAAGAAACTGGCCAAGCTTGATAATGATTTTCTGACGATTTAAACCATCTACTTTGACTGGAGTATCAGAGAAGGCCAGAAGACCATCACACATATACTGAATCTGGTTAAAAGGTCGCAGAACTACGTAAGCAAGAAACATTCCGAGAAAGAAAACGATGATAAAGAAAAGGAAAACATAAGGCAGGTATTCCATTTGAGACTGCATGATGAAGAACATGAAATCTTCGCGTGAATGCTCAAGGACAGTCATCCCGTTGGCAATGAAGTAAGAGTGGTTAAACACTACCAAAAGCCAGATTGAATAAATAATCATGGCCAGCATAAGCACAGGCACCATTAGAACAAGAAAAGCAGTTTTGAGCGTGTACCGTGAGTCTTGTGACTGAAAGAGATTAGCGAACACCAGGTTCTTCATGAAAATGCCTTTTCCAAGGTTTAATAAGTAATTACTAATATCTTAAGGGATAATTTGAATCCAGGTTCTTCTTTTTTATTGGAATCAAAAACCCATGCAAGTACCCGACAAGTCGTATCGCCTTTTTCCGGTGCCATATCGGTCAGTACTGATTGCCATAAATATGGGCAAAAGGGCATTCCCTGACTAAACCTCTTTTATTCTTTTCGTTTTGAGCTCTATTGAAGGAAAATATTTTTATTAACAAGGGTGATTTATGAAATTTGTATCTCTCATGACTTTCGCTCTCCTTTCAGTTAGTGCCTTCGCCTCTAAGGTAGAGCTCTCCTGCGGCCTTTACCATAATCTTGAGCTTGTCGACACCGTACAGGTTGTCCTTCAGGATCAGCAAAAAAATAAAGTCGTTCAGGAGTATGGCATGTTTCAAGTCATTCTGAGTTCTACAGGTCTTGATGAAATTGAACTTCAGGTTCTGAACTTGATGGATCCGTCTCGCAGCTATGCGACTGGAACACTGAAAAATACCGGAGAGAAAATCCAGCTTTCCATCTGGACCAGAGAGTTCATTCTCGATTCAAAATGTACGAAAATCTAGTTATCGGAGAATGTTGATCTGCTGAAAGAGATGATCGGGTATAAAATTATGTTTACCCACGATATCCCAGATCTCTTTTGAATGATCCAGAACCTGCGTATAGATCCATGGAAATTTTTTATCAACGTGGATGAAATGCTTGAGGTTGCTGACCGCAATATCTTCGCCCATGTATTTTGTGACGGCCATATATTCCATCCAGCAGATGAGAAGGTGGCGATAGGTCGCATCCGGATCTTTGGCACCCTTGATTTCGGGACTATTACGAAATTGCTTTTTTAGATCAGGAAGGGCTACTGAGACTTTGTCATTGTTCAGCTCCATCCACCAGTGCAGTTGTTCGTGAAGTAGGTTTGAGAGGAAAATGGGTGAATAGGCAGCGTACTTCGTGTTTAACGTCAGCACCGGATGTGAGATCGACTCGGCCTGAGAATCCAGAACAATCTTTTTCGTATAAAAAAATGAACTCAGATCATATTTGAGAACTAATTTTTTGAGGGTATCATCAGCGAGAGCTGTCGTTCCATCCGGATGATTCTGAGTAATCTCGAGAGTTTCATAGAATTTTATTTTTTCAGGCGTGGCACAGGAAACAAGTAGTGTGAAGATCAGATATCTAAACATAGATTCATCCTTGAATATTTAATTCAGTATAACAAAGCGCTCGCTCCAAGGATAGCGGCATCAGCGTCGACAAGAGAAGATGGTAGGAGACGAACGGTTCCCTGGTAAATGTTATGCAGATTCTCTTCAAACGCCTTTCTCGTAGGACCAATGATGAATTCTCCTGCGTGAGCGAGCCCACCGAAAAGAAATATGGCTTCCGGACTTGAGAAAGCAACGGCATTCGCAAGAGCAAGCCCCAGGATTTCTCCCGTTTCTTCAAACGAGCGAAGAGCAAGTTTATCGCCGGCTTCAGCTGCGATAGTAATTTGTGCAGACGTCAGCGGACTGACTCCTGCGAGTGAACTTTTCTCACCTTTCTCTAAAGCTAGAGAAACAGTTTTCACAATCCCTGTGGCCGAGGCATAAGTTTCAAGGCATCCCCTTCTTCCACAACCGCAAAGTCGTCCATCTTTTTCAACGATTAACTGTCCCATTTCAGCAGCTATGCCCGATTTGCCATACAAAATTTTTCCATCAACAACAATTCCACTTCCAAGGCCCGTGCCCAGTGTGATGATGATAAAATCCTTCATTCCCTTTGCACCTCCAAAGATCATTTCTCCCATAGCAGCTGCGTTGGCATCATTGGTAAGGATGGCAGGAAGTGAAAGTGCCTCCGCTAACATCTTCTGCATGGGGACGATTCCCTTCCACTGAAGGTTAGGGGCCAGCTCAATGCAACCAGAATAAAAATTTCCGTTGGGAGCACCTATGCCGATGCCTTTGAAGTCTTTTCTTCCATAACGCTCAATGAGAGGCAACAGAACCTGTGCGATCCTTTGGACAAAATCCAAAGGATCAGCATTCCGGCAAGTCTCCATTCTCCCTTGCTCAAGAATATTTCCCTGGGAATCGACGATGCCGAACTTGGAGCTTGTGCCGCCGATATCAAGGCCAATGGTGTAAGTCTTCATAGGGAATTCTTTACCAGAGCAACGTGCCAAATGTCACGGTTTACCAAAGGCCCGGATCAGGTCTAAAATCATGTTATGAAAATTGAACCCTACTTTTCCATCAAGCCCTGGGCCGGAGACTACCTCCAGAAGTTTTATCAATCCGATAAAAAAAATATCGGAGAGGCATGGCTGCTTTCGACATTACCTGAAGGTGAGTCGACTGTGGATGGAATGCCGTTATCAAAAAAACTCGGACTGCTGCTTCCCTACTTAGTTAAAGTCATCGATGCAAAAGAAAATCTTTCAGTCCAGGTTCATCCAGATGATGAATGGGCGAAGAAGCTTGAGAACTCCCGGGGCAAGACGGAGTGCTGGCTCATTCTCAATGTCACACCCGGGGCCGGTATATATGCCGGACTCAAACCAGGTGTTACAGAGAAAGTTTTGAGATCTGCCATCGAAAAAAATTCCGGTGTCGAATCACTCCTTCAGTTTTTTCCGGTAGAGCGAGGTGACTTCGTCGCTGTTCCTGCCGGGACAATTCATGCGATAGGAGGTGGTGTGACTTTGATGGAAGCTCAGCAGGCT
Source organism: Bacteriovorax stolpii (assembly GCA_945883845.1). Classification (GTDB taxonomy): domain Bacteria; phylum Bdellovibrionota; class Bacteriovoracia; order Bacteriovoracales; family Bacteriovoracaceae; genus Peredibacter. Next base: position 127,095 of record CAMCYI010000009.1, read on the forward strand.
TCGGGCATAACTTATCGACTCTGGGATTGGGGAAGGACAAGCCGCGAACTGCACCTTGAAAAAGGAATGAAAGTCTCAAGCTTCACGCCGGATTTCTTGATGCAAAAAAATGTCCTGAACGTTTTGAAGAAAGGTCTTCTTCTCAGTCACTCTGATTTTCAGTGTTACCTGAATGAATCCCATGGCGAAGGCTGGTTTATTGATCTTGCAACTTATGAAGTAAAACAGGGATCGAGCACATCTTCGAAAGAATTTATTTTTGTGAAGTAGCGTGAAAATCCACGACAACTTTATTCACCAATAGTTTTGATCCCAACTGCTCCACAAATCCATTCACCGGAACGTGAACAAGAATCATTGCACTCAGTGAATTCAAATCAACATTCGTTTCAGCCAGAACATTCATGGCGATAAATTTGCCTGAAACAAGATCATATAAATCCACAGGGCCTCTGACGGCCTTAACCGTAATCGTTTTTATTGTCGGGTATGGATTGTAATAAAGATAAGTGGGATAAGCTTCCTGACGGTAGAAATCAGTCGCCAGTGTATCCAGTTTCAGGATCCCTTCAACATTTGTTTCTTCGATAATACTTCCGAAGATTCCCGCATGCGCACTTCCGTAAACACTGAACTGTGTGGCCGCAGGATTACCTTTCACCCACAAAGGACCATCACCCTGGGCGATCGGAGCTCTCGCAGTGTAACGATATTCAGGGTGAGTCGTTTTCCTCACAATGCCTTCATAAGCAATGACGCCTTTCGCGAGGTGAGCAAGCTCAGGTATCGTCTGATGTTCAGGGGCCGTATGATCGGGATAGGCAAACCGGACTGCGTTTGCAGCATTGAGCATCCACTTACCAATTGAAACGGCAAAACTTTGGTCATAGCGGACCAGAGGAACAATCGGCCATGCAAGGTCATATGTGTTCATCACGAAACCGTACCCGCCATGGTCAACAGTACTTCCCATCAGGCCAGAAACATCAATTCCATTCCAACGATCAGCAAGAACACCCCATCCCTGGCGACAGACTGCTGTTCCGTCAAACGACCAGTCGAGCATTTCGCGTACATTAAAGCTCTCACCTTCTTCAGCATTAAGCCGTGCCGCCATCAGAGCACCGAAAGGCATGAGTACTTCGTAAGAAGGATTTATCCGGTTGCTGGCGAGGGCCTTGAGAGAACTCTTCGCACCTTCGAGATACTTCTGTTCACCAAATTTCTTGTAGGCCGAATAGAGAACATAAGAGTGTCCAGCCGCGACGTCAGGCTGCGCACAAATCCAGTTGATCTGAGGCTGCATTTTTCCGTAATCAAAATACGAGAAATTATAATTTCCGTTCAGGATTTTATCAGCTTCATAAAATTTATCCGCAATGGTTTTCGCCATGAGATCAAAGTCTTTTTCCTGTGGGTACTTTTCATAAATTGCCCAGAAAAGAAGATTCGGGAAAACATCATACCACCAGTCTCTGCCGTAACCACCACCGTTTGCCCCGGCTTCTGGTGAAACGTTGTTCTGCATGATGTTCCAGCCAGTGTCGCGGTTAAAATAGTTCTTAAGCATGGAAACATAATTATGCTGCTGCTTCGTTTTATCAATCCCAACGAGACTAGCTCCCAGAATGGCACCCATGCTGGTCAGGGCCTCGTGAAAAGCACCTTTATTGTTTGTCCCCTGACGGATATCTCCCAGAGTCGTGAAGATTCCGATCACGTCCTGGTTGTAGTTATTACGGTTCTGATCAACCCATACCAGAGGCCAGAATTCTCCGGTTTGCTTTTCATCAAAAACGATCCGGTCAAAATCAAGAGCAAGATTTTTATAGTCGATAATCTTTAAAGGTCGCGGAAGATTTGCCATTTGGTCGACACGCGCAAGTGTGCCGCTCATTTTTTTTGAACGATGTTCTTTCGACATGGCAGAAGTACTGAAAACAATGAGGAGACAGAAAACAACATTAAGCATGTTGAAGTCCTTCACAACTTTTAATGACTGACTTGGCTATCCATATGGAACTCAGTTGGATGATCGCGATGATCAGAATGGCGTAGCGGAGAGCGACTTCCGTAGAAACCATGTAAGCGAGGATCAGGAATGTACCTGCACCAAAAAGACGGCCGACATACAGACCAGATTCATGGTTGAGGATGTACGAGTATTCACTTCTCTTTTCTTTTTCGACGAGCTTGTTGATCACATTATATTGGATCGGAAAGTAGGCCAGGTCCATCAGGGGCCGGGCAAGGAGAAGAAACATCATGAAAAGGACAACGCCTGTTTCATTATAAAGAATACCATTTGAAAGAGCTGCGAGTGTGAAGAGGACAAGACCGGCCCCCAGAATGTTGAGACGGTGTTCAGGTTTCGAATAACGACCGATGAGATACATCACAACAGCAGCAACAATAGCACCGACACTTTGTGCAGTACCAAGAGCACCCTCTCTCCCGAGAAGCATCATCACGAGCATGGCAGGAGCTGTTACAAGAAAGCCCTGAACCATTCCTTTCATAGATGCGAGAACGAGAAACTTATTCCAGAGTGGATCAAACTTAAAGTACACAAAAGGTTTTTTCTCCGGATCCGCGAATGTCCCCTTAAAGCAGACAAACGAAGCAACAATCGTCGTAATAAAAACGGCACCGGTGATCATCTGATACGCCCATCGAGCTCCATCTGCTCCTGTGCTGCTTTCAATAAACCATCCGAGACAGATCGGAACGATCACCGCAATGATTGTGTAAAGAAAAGTTTCCAGGCCATAATAGTAATTACGATTTTCATCAGAGGTGTTCGCCAAAGAAAGATAATCTCGATTCGCCCAATAAAAACCAAACGAAAGTCCCATCGTCAGACCAGCGATACCGATCCCAAAAAGATCAAGCTCCTTGAGAGACATCATGATCGCCATCGACACACCGGAAAGGAGCATTCCCAGAGCATATAGGTTCTTTACTTTAAAATGATTGAGAAGGTAGCCGTTCACGAGGAATGTCAGGGGAATTCCTGTGTAAATCGTGAGCTGATAGATCACAACCTTAGATGGATCGTTCGAGCTTCGCATGATGTAGGCAGCAACAAAGATATCAATCACCGGAAGGACGAAGGCATATACGAGGTTCGTTAGCACCAGGATCCGGAAGTTATGTGACTGAGTCTGGAAATGACCGAACTCTTTGCGGATTTTAGAAATCATTATTTTATACCTTTACCAGTTGAGAAAGAATGTCTCTGATCGAGAATGTCGCAGCACAGACGAATTCATCAGCAGCGCCGTAATACATTGTGAGAGTGTCACCGTCCGTGCCGACGACATGGCCGTTGGTAAAAACAACTTCCCCAAAAAATCCGTTCATTTCATAATCTGTGAGTGGCCTCATGATCGGCCCATCAGTCATCGCGATCACTTTCGAAGGATCGGTAAGATCAAGCAGAGAAGCACCAAGAGCGTACTGATGTTTGTCATTGGCCCCGTGGTAAATTTCAAGCCATCCCAGAGGCGTCCTGATAGGCGCAGCACCTGCACCCACTCTCTTCGAGTCCCATTTACCAGGGCGAGTTTTCTGAATGCACTTATGGTTACCCCAGTGAATCGTATCCGGTGATTCTGCGATCCAAATATAGTTCCCACCAAGATCCACTGAACTTGGACGGTGAAGTGCATAGTACTTGCCGTTAATCTTCTCATCGAAAATCGCGCAGTCTTTATTGTGTGCAGGTAAAATTAATCCGTGATTCTCAAAAGCTTTCCAGTCTCGAGTTGTACGCATGCCGACAGCAACTCCACGATCTGATACCGAAGTGAACGTTAGATAATAAGTCTCTCCGATCTGAGCAACCCGGCAATCCTCGATTCCAAAAGTTTCCTGCGGGCCCATACCAGTGAGAAGAGGAAAACCATCAGCTTCCTTGAAATGAATGCCGTCTTCGCTGTTCACAAGACGCAGATGAGAAAGTGTTGTGAGGTAGTCATTGCCTTTATAGTTGATCACGCGGGGATCAGTCGCCTTAAGATCTGGATCATTTTTATTAATCTCCATGATTTCTGTTTTTCCTTCTGCCGTCAGAACAGGAAATGAAATCACATCGTCTTTTTGTTTTGGTCTCTCTGCCACACGGATGATGAGCCAGGTTTTATCCTGAAAACGGAACACTCCGGGATTCAATAAGCAGGTGATCTCAAGACCAGGATGCGACGGGCGCAGATCCGCTGGTCTCAAGAGCGGGTTTTGAATAAAGCGACGAGCGCTATCGTTCATGACGTAACTCCAGTACAAAAATAAATCAGGTAGGAGACTTCTATCAGAAACGGATGGGATGAAAAACCCGAATCCTTCTATTACACACCTGCTAAGGTGGTGTAAACGGGAGAAGATTGAATTCTTCGCTGTCTAAAATGCTAACACTCCACTTACGTTCTTACCGATAGCATATAACAGGACCTGAGGTTGGGTAGAATGAGTACATATTTCTTTTAGGAGCCCACATGAAAATCCTGCTCGCAGTCCTCTTCGCATTCACCAGCGTCTCAGCTTTTGCCAAGGCCTGTTCCGTTGACCTGAAATTAAATGCGATGACAGGCGCAATTATTCTTTCCCTGACAAATAGAAAGGCCGGACCTACCACAAATTTTGAACCACGATTTAATCCCTTTAAAAAAGACTGCGCTTCACTTCTGGGAGACCTGAAAGAAATGAAACCTGAATTCGAGATTTCTGGCCGCAAATTTCCAGTTAAAATTAAAATGGGTTTGTGTTCGGACTCTGAAGCAAAAGAGATAGCCCTCACGTCCTTGCCAAAAGACGCAAAGATCACAGAACTTTACGGCAACGTCTCTGAGACGATCGTGAAAGGTAAAAAGAATTCTAAACAGTTATTTTATGATGTTTTATTGAGCTATAAATCGAATGAAATTCCAGCAGCTTCTTCATCACGTTTCGACAGAGACTGCTCTTTGAGAATGTCGAATACTAAAGTCCTCGAGGAACTCGATATCGTTGATCGATCTCTCGTGAACAACTAAATAATCTGCTGAAGCACCCACAAGAGTGCGCCCAACATCGTAAGTGTTGCCATCAAAGGCAAAAACCTCTGATCATTTATAAGTCCGGATGCCCTGAGAAGAGCACCGGATTTAAGTTTGTTTGACATGAGATAGGTTCGTAACATTGGTTATGCAGTCTTCGAACGGGAAAAATGCGAACGTGAATATTTTGCCAGGAGCTTCCTGCCTTTATCAGCGAGGCGTCTGGCCGCCGCAACCGTTTTAGGAATTGCTTCAACCCAGAGGAATGAACCTTTGCTTATCATTTTCTCAGGTTTAACTGCTTTGCCTTTCACGGCGGCTTTTAGGTTCAATCGTTCAGTCGCTGCTGATTCTCCTTGAGGGGTCTTCAATCTCTCAGAGCGGGTTTTACGAGGGGCGGGTTTTGTCGTCGGTTTTCGTGCAGGCATATTTTCTCCTTGAACGGTTACCCCATCATATACACGAAAATATAGAACACACCATAACCTGCGAGGAAATTGAGTCTTTCTTAAGCAACTTGGCACACGGAGTATTCTAAAATAGAGTTCAATAAGGAGAAGCCATGACACCATCCTTAAAAGTTCTCAAAACCGAATGGAAATTCAAAAAGACCCAGGAGCGCATTTACATTATCGCTGGAGGAATTTCTTTAGCGATTGCCCTTGCGAGCCTTTTTATTCCAGTTCTCCCGCAAATCCCCTTTGCGATTATCGCTGCCTATTTCTTCTCGAAAGGGAGCGATCATTTACATATATGGATCCGTCATCACAAACATCTCGGCCTACCAGTGCGTGACTGGGAAGACCACAAAGTCATTCGACCAAAAACAAAAATCATCTCGACGATCATGATGGTGGGTGGAGCGATCCTCGGGCACTACAAATGGGGCATTCCCGGCGCATTTTATCTGGATGCTTTATTCCTCGTATGCATAGTATTTGTCGTTACACGGAGATCAAAAAATTTTACTCAGGCGATCTTTGGCCAGAGTTAAATCGAAATTGCGATCTTGTGCGCTAAATTATGTGAGTGCCCAAATAAGCAGGAGGCCCTTCATGATGAAGTTTATGTATGTTCTGTTAGTTTCACTCACCACCTCAATGATGGTTAATGCCAAAACGAATATGAATCTTGAGGGAACCTGTAAGGGAAATCTTCATGATCGTTCAAATATCAAATTCACTTATTATTCTGACTTTGATGGTTGCAAAGAAAAAAGTGTTGCAGGCATGACTGTGAATCAAAGCACCTCTTTTAGCCGCGGGATGGCCACAGGAGAGCGTTCATTCACTGATGATCTTGATATCTATTCATTTAAGACCATGAAACTCACTTTCGCGAATTCGACAGGAAATACTGGCGGTAAGCTGACTTATAAAGATAAGGCCGGAAAGTCCCGTACAGTTGCTGTTCGCTGTGAAATCAGGAACTACGAGTATAGCGACTGTAAATAAATCGGGGGCCTTTCCTGATCGGTCTTAAAATAAGGGCATGAGCAAAGAGTCAGAGTTTAATGAGGCCCTAAAAAAACTAGATGAAGAATCCTCAGTTCTGAATTCCAGAAATTCAAACCGTCTCCGTGTCATTAAAAACATAGAAAAAAAGCAAGGTGAAGCCAGAGACCTTGAACGAAAACAGATGAAAGCAGAAGCAGAGGCCGGTCAAATCGCTGTCAAAAAAGAGCGCGCCTTCATGATCATCTGTTTACTTGGAGTCACCATCTTTATGATGACCTTCATGTCAAAAGGAATGTGGCTCAAAGTTCTGGAAATGGGCGGAGTCTATTACATACCCATGGCGGTAGTGGTTATAGCAATCATGATTTTCGGGCAGAATGACAACGACAAAATCAGATAGCTGGAAGTGGAATTCTTTCTGTTTCGTGAATGACGTGCCCGAAGCCATCTTCCTGCCATCTCTTCTTAGCGTTTTCAATCTTCTCTTGAGAACTCGAAACAAAGTTCCACCAGATAATTCTTTTCTCTGGAAAGATTTCTCCTCCGATCACGGCGACACGGGATCCCGATAGACTCTCAAAGATGACAGGTGTTCCTGGAGTATAAACAATCAAACTTCCTTCATCATATGTTTCTCCGTTCACACGAATTTGTCCTTTGGAAACATATACCCCACCTTCCTGTCCTGAAGGAACTTCCAAAGAAAACGGATCATCTGTGAGTGACTCTCCACAAAGATAAAAGAGTGGCGAGTGCACCGGCACCGGAGACGATTTTCCAAAAGCAGAGCCCGCAACAAGATGATACTTCGCTTTGCCTTTCATGATTTCCGGAATGTCTGAGGCATCAACATGGACAAAGCTCGGTTCTGCGTCTTCATGAGAAAGTGGCAGCGCAATCCAGGCCTGCAAACCCTCAAGAATCAGCGAAGACTTTTCATCTCTCGCTGTTTCTGAATGAGCAATCCCCTTACCGGCCGTCATCCAGTTTACTTCGCGTGGTCTGATCATCTGCTCAGTTCCCAGAGTATCGCGATGGAGAAGTTCGCCTTGAAAAAGATAAGTGAGTGTCGAGAGACCAATATGCGGATGTGCGCGCACTTTCATTTCCTGGTCTTTCGCAAGTTCAACGGGGCCCATGTGATCGAGAAAAATAAATGGACCGACCATGCGTTTTTTAGCAAAGGGAAGTGCACGGCGAACTTTAAGTCCTCCACCGAGATCACTCTGGCGTGGCTGGATAACGATGGCGATCTCTGCTTTCATAAGACTCCTGAGAGCTCTGAAACAATTTCTATCTTACCAACGAGGATTTTATGAATCGGACAGCGATCCGCGATTTTCAGAAGTTGCTCAGACTGGGCCAGATCAAGGGCACCAATAAGATGAATGATTCTTTTGAAGAGAGTCTTTTCAGCACTAACGGTAACTTCCACAGTTGTCTGAGCATTCTCAAGATGCCAGCCTTTTCTCTTCGCATACATCCGCAAAGTCATCGACGTGCATGCGGCGAGAGACAACGCCAGTAGATCGTGAGGAGAAAGACCTGAATCCTCCCCTCCTTCATCTGCAGAAACATCTCCCATCACAGTGTGAAGTCCCGCTTTCAATTCGTGCCTCATCTTTCCAGAGATGTAGCCTGCTGTTGTCGTGGTCATCATGATCCTTATTTTTTCAAATCGAAAATAATTAATTCAGTCTCTGAATGACTTTTCAGATTAACGGTAGTGGTGTCGTCAACCGCCAGAGCGTCACCTTTTCTGATCACGCCGGCCGGGGTCTCCAGTTCACCTTTCACGACTTGTACCCATACATCACGTCCTGGTTTGACGGCAAAACTCAAATCTTCTTTTGATTTCAGACGGGCGACGAACATGTCACCATCCTGATTCATACTGATCGAACCGTCTCTTCCGTCTTTTGAAACCACCAGAGTTAATTTATTCTCTGCAAGTGCTTTTGAGAAATCTTTCTGCCCATAAGAGGGGTTAATTCCCTGCTTCTCCGGCAGAATCCAGATCTGGAAGAGATGAACATTCTCTGTCTCACTTCCATTTTTCTCAGAGTGGACGACACCTGTTCCCGCGCTCATTCTTTGCACTTCACCAGGTTTCACCACAGCTTCGTTGCCCATGGAATCCTTGTGAGTGAGTGAACCCGCCACAACGTAAGTGATTATTTCCATGTTCTGGTGAGGATGAGCTCCGAATCCATTTGCGGCATCGATATAATCCTCGTTAATCACTCTCAGACTTCCAAACCCCATAAAACGCGGATCATAGTAGTCTGCGAAAGAAAACGTATGTTGGGATTGCAGCCATCCGTGATTGGCATGGCCTCTGTCTTCTGATTTTCTGATAAACATAAAATTCTCCTTGTTGAATTTCACGAGCCTATGCCCGGTGAAACTATCATGGTCAGGCTTCCCCATAAGAATGATCTTCTGGAATTCATCTGAATCTCCTATTCTACTCAACACTCTTAATAAACTGGATATCCAGCGCAATAGAAACTTCTTCTCCGACTAAAACGCCTCCTATTTCAAGAGCGCCGTTCCATGAAAGGCCGAAATCCTTGCGGTTAATCTTTGTCTTTGCAGACAGACCAATCTTGAGATTTCCCCTTGGATCTTTTATTTCCGCTGAAGGCTCTTCCATCATCAACGTAACATCTTTTGTAATGTCTTTAATAGTGAGTTTACCTCTCACTTCAATCTCATCCCCTTTTTTCTTAAAATCAGATCCCACAAAAGTCATGACTGGAAATTTTTCGACATTAAGGAAGTCCGCACTTTTTAAATGGTTGTCCCGCTGCCCTTCTCGCGTACTGATAGAAGCTGTCTCTATGGCGGCCTCAACCCTACTTTTTGAAAGATTCTGAGGGTCGTATATAAACTTTCCACTGAGCTTTTCAAAACTACCGTGAACTTTAGCGATCATCATATGCTTGACTGAAAAATTTGCTGAACTGTGTGTTGAATCGATTTGATAAAGACTTGTCATAAAGACCTCTCATTTTGGTTACTGTCTTAAAGAAAGTATCGCCTGAAATGCTCATGCAGATAAGACTACGAATATGAAATTACTTTTCGCCATATTGCACAATCCCAGACAAATATCATCCTGAAATATGATCCATATCAAGGAAGAAATGCCTGAAAGATTCGACAATATTGCAAGGAGATCATATGAATACGCTGCAAAACTATTTACGAATTCCACCAATTTCCCTTCGGGAATCGGCTTCAATGCTCGAAGCTTCTCAAATTATGAGCAATCGGAGCATCAGGCATCTTCTCATTCTGGATATGAATGGAAAGCTCAAAGGTATTCTCAGCGACAGGGACATTCAGCGTTCGATCGAGCAGACTCAGGTGTCGAAGTTGGAACAGGTCCAGTCGATCACCTCGGATAAGCTCGTGAGTGACTACATGACATGGCCTGTGTGCACGGTTTCGGCCACTACATCTCTGGATCAGGCAGCGCGCATCATGCTGGAGCAAAGAATATCCTCCGTTGTGATCCTTGACCGCGCAGATCACCCGGTGGGAATCGTCACAACAGATGACATCCTTCATGCTTTTGTTCATGAACGCACCCGCACGCTGGCAAAA
>CAMCYI010000010.1 GCA_945883845.1 Bacteriovorax stolpii
GATTGTTTCGTAAAGATTCTCCTTAATCCGGCGCTTCCATCGACCAAGAAAGAGATCCTTCCGATCCTCTATTCGCGATTCAGCAAGCCCAGCTATCAGAAGATTATTAAGACCTTAGAACAGAAATTTCAGTAAATTCGCGTTGACAGAGAAATTGAGACTGCTCTATTATCGGGAGCACTTGTTTTTCATGCGGTTGTAGCTCAGTTGGTAGAGCGTCTGCTTGCCATGCAGAAGGTCGTCAGTTCGAATCTGATCAGCCGCTCCATCGTTTTAACGATGGAGCTGAAAGCTCCAAATTAGTCACCAAATTAGAAAGCCTCCATGAATGGGGGCTTTTTTATTTCCTAGAATCTTCGCTTCTTACAAACACATAATGTAAATGCAGCCTCACTAATCCGGGTGAAATTTTTTACGGATCTAATCTCGTGCTTAAAAATCAGGACTATCTTAAATGATTCCTCAGCTGGCCCCACTCAAGATCAGTGGTCATCCACTCACAATAAATTGCAAGTCCATCGATAACAGATTTATTTTGTCCAATCTCTTGCTCGGCCTCTTGTAGAAGTTTTAAAGTCAGAGGAAGATTCTTAAAGCCTAAGTCACGATAACTTTGCAATCTTTTCTCTTCACTAAAAATACCTAATCCAATCAGAAATTTTGATCGGTTTGAGGCGAAGCTTTTTAGATCTTTAATCTGCTGAACCTGTTCCTTCAACGAGCCTTTATAAACTTTCAACTCCATCAAACTTGTTTCGTAAAACATGAATGACATTTGGTCTATTACAGGTGAAAGCTCCTTTATTTCACTCAGCGTATGTTTATGCTTCCAAGGTTTCGTGTTGGTTGCGGTGGAGACAACGACACTAGAAATAAATGCCTCCGGCAAAGCAAGTCTCAATTGCTTATGAAATTTAACCCAATGCCCGCTATAGTCGTTTGCATTTAGCTTTTCATGATTAAATTTATTTTCTGGATAAAGAATATATTCAACATCCAGATGCACACCATCTACAGACATCACTTTAATGAGCTTTGTCGTATCTGCAATTGCATTCTTTATCCACTCGGTACGTTCCAGATGAACAGTCTTATTCTGAACACCACCTATCCAAGGTAAAATTTTTATTTCGGGATATTTCTGTTTTAAGAGTGCAATACTTTCCTTTGCTTTTTGTGAAAAAGCATAGTCAGGTAAATGTCCATCGTTTCCATAAGGCCCAGCAAAAATGTAAGCGTAGCGGATATGATTAGTCTTTAATCTTAGGGCAAGGTCTTCGACATCCTTCGGGGTATGGATCTTTTTAGTAATCGGGTCACGGCCTCTAAAAGAAGTGCTTTTGATCCATGCGGCGTTTTCTTTGGCATTGGAGGAAGATGGCCAACAAAAGTTAAAAGACAAGATTAAAGCAAAACAGAATCGGAAATTCATTTCTGAAGCCGCTTATACAAATCATATATAACGATCATACCTTTCTCTCTCATGTGTTTTCCTGAGATCATTTCTTTCGAGTAGGCTTTGTATTCAGCAATTCCCTCTTCCCAAGTTGCTTCCCTTTTGAGCTTACCTGACGCCAATTTCTTTTTATGAAATAACCATCTAATACCGGATTTCACTTAACTTTTCGACAAAATGAAACATAACGTATCGTAAAAAAGCTTGGGGGCCAGAGAGTTTATTTTTTACCGCCCACTTCTTAGCCAGTGCCAATAGATTCTGTTTTTTAGTCATTGGCCAGCTCCTGTTGGAGATGGATCATGACTTTGGTCTTAAGACATTTATCATAATAGGCAATGCGATCTGCCTTTATACTCCCTTTTTTGATGTATTTTTTGAGAGCCTTATAAAAATCTGGCCCAGCGGGATCTAGTTTATAAGCTTCTGCAAGAGTCCGTTCAATGTCATAAATTTTTAAGTTAACTCCATGATGAATTACTTTGGTGATTCCAATAAGTCTTTTAAGATCTACACGATGGACGTTGAGCATTTTATTTCGAAGAGATTTCTCGCGCTCGATATCAACATCGAGTCTTTCAATATAGTCCTGTGCTAGGCCATGAATATGGAGGGCTGTCCGGCCAGAAATGACAACTTGAGGGTAGTACTTGGCCACAGTGACCAATGCAGCAAGAAATGGATCCAGCCCTGGAGTCGCATAAAAACCGTTACCAAGCGCTTGAAGTATTCCCTCGCCGGCCTTTCGAGATACTTCCATTCGATTACCAAAAAGCTCTATCAGTTCAGACAGGGCCATTACTTTTTCTTTTTTTATCTTAGACAAGGCTTTCTTTTGATCCGTTTTTCTCATGTTACAATAATACCACAATACTCCTAAAAGTGTTCACATTGTAACAGGGACTATCAGGCGCTTGCCAACTGCTTTCCAGCTCTCAAGAATCAAACTAATATTAATAACTTAGCCTTATGCAATCACCCGCTCCACTTTTTGTGGATGAATTCTTCGAATCCAATTTACCAAATAAAAAAGCCGTCTCATGAAAAATCTTCTCCTCGTAGCTATCTTTATCGCGATTTCTGCGCAAGCATCTTTCCTTCCCCGCAAATCAGTCATCATGGAACAGCTTCATGCAGAATGGGTTCGCGAAATTCTCGAAACTTCAAGGTCTGGAGGTGAGGGCCTTAGGGAAAATCTGCAGTTCTTTCAACTCAGTCAGCCTTCCATGGAGGAATTCTTCCGGGATTTGAGAAATTTCGAGGAGAAATTCGCCCGCCGCACGATTATTGAACTCAGTGGCGAATCACGCAAATTAATGCAGTTCCGCTACTTATCCGCAATCGCAGAGAAGAGCTTTCTACAAGAAGTTCGCTAGCTTTTTCATCTCTGTGATCGTTTAATTAATCATGGGCAATTCTCAATTTCTTGTAACGACACTACTACCTCTGTCTCTGGCGATTATTATGCTGGGGTTCGGTCTCTCACTCACGCCGGATGATTTCAAGCGGGTGATGAAATATCCGCGTCCGGTTTTGATCGGTCTTTTTTGTCAGATGCTAATTCTTCCGGCACTCGCACTCGGAATTTGTTACGTATTTGATTTTTCACCGGAACTCTCTGTGGGCCTGATGATTCTTGCTGCCAGCCCCGGTGGAGTTGCTGCGAATCTCTTTTCTCACCTTGCTCACGGAGATGTCGCACTCAACCTGACATTGACAGCTATCAACTGTGTGCTGGCCGCGTTTACTTTACCTTTGATCGTGAATCTATCCCTGGCCTACTTTAAGGTGAGCGAAAGTGTAATCGGTCTTCAGTTTCAAAAGACGGTTGAAGTTTTTCTGATCGTTCTGATTCCAGTTTCTATTGGAATGCTCATCCGGAAATTTAAACCAGTATTTTCTGATAAGATGGATCGCCCCGTTCGGATTTTCTCCATGGTCGTTCTCGCCGTTATTATTATCGCAGCTGTTCTGAAAGAAAAAGAGAGGCTTGCTACTTCGTTCGGAACCATCGGACTCGCCATGCTTGTTTTCAATGTGCTCAGCATGGCCGTGGGTTACAGCATGTCCCGTCTAGGACGACTGAAAACATCTGAAGCAACAGCTATCACAATGGAAGTCGGGGTTCACAACGGGACACTGGCACTCTACATCGCCATGTCAGTGCTGATGTCGTTTGAGCTTGCTATCCCATCAGCTATCTACTCGATAATTATGTTTTTTACGGCAGCGGCAGCTAGTTTTTTGCTATCCCGCCTGAACCGAAGGGAAACCCCTGCCTCATAGGAACTCACCTAAGAGTTCACGTAGAATAAGGACCGGAGGGTCTCATGAAGTTCCAGCTTATTATTGCTCTTACAATGGCCACGCTCTTCTGGTGGGGATGTTCACATAAGCCTGTGATCAATTCTACCGCAGAAAGATCTCTCGCCGGTCAGACCCTCGATACATCCGGATATCTTTACGATCCAAAAGACATTTCCTGCGGAGGATTTCCCAGGATCAACGTCGGAACAATGTCTGGAAGCTGTCTTGGTCTTGTGATCCCAAAATCAAAATCTGTTGATCCCGTCAGTAAACTTGGTTTTGTAAAACCGAGAACCATTCTTCAGGTTCCGGGTACTAAATCATTTCTTCTTGTCGACATGGGTGGATGGGCCAGTAACAATGGCCGTCTCTTCCTTCTCTCACCTGGAACCTCTGGCTATACCGTAAAACTCATCAGGAAAGGCCTCGATCTTCCTCACGGATTCCGCGTTGGCCCGGATGGAATGTTTTATCTCGCAGAGAAAGCTCAGGTGAGCCGCTTTAATTTCGCCAATGGAGCGATCATCAACTGGCAGCTTGTTGTCGGTGGACTGACAAAGAAAGAAGGATACATGCATCCTCTCTCTCAGATCGTGTTTGATCCGAGATCAGGAGATCTTTTTTTGAATTCAGGTTCCATGTCTGATCACTGCTCACTTAGTGGAAAGACAAATTTCAAGTATTGTGATGAAGATGAGAAGCTCGGTAGTGGCCAGATCCTTCGCATCCCGGCGTTCATGCTTAAAAATATTCCGGCAGGTGGAGTGAAGTTTTTTGAAATCTCAGCAGAAGGTCTTCGCAACTCCATGGCAATGGTTGTCCATTCTTCAGGAATGCTGATCCAGGGTGAAAACAGTCGCGATTTCTCCGAACTTGAAGAACCTTACGAAGAAATTAACACGATGGATCTCAATGACATTCGCGGAAATCATTATGGATGGCCATACTGCTATAACTTCCATGCGACTTCACCTGAGTGGGCATTCCCCGAGAATAAAAATCTTCCGACCCATAAACAGTTTCGTAAACCAGTTGATTGTATGAGCGAAGGCGGAATTGAAGCCGGCGATTACAAACCACCATACGCTCTCGTTCCTCCGCACGCAGCTCCTTTGCATATGGATTACTATCAAGGGAACATGTTCCCCACGCTCAAGAATAAACTCATCATGGCTTGGCATGGTTATCAACCGACGGGACAAAGAATTGTTGCTTACAACATTGATGACCGTGGTCGTCCACTTCTGAATCCGGAAGGCTCTTTCGGTTTCAATCAGAAAGGCGGATGTGCCGTTAAAAGAAAGTTCAGGCCGCATGGTGGAGTAGAAGCTGTTGCTCCTTATCAGGAAGTGATTGGCGGATGGAATGACATCAAAGGGGTTAGGCCTAAGGGTGCCCCGGTTGCGTTCACGACAGCAGATGATGGCTCAATCTGGATCGTGGATGACAAAAATCTCACCGTTGTTCGCTTAAGCGCAGATTCGACCAAGAGGCAGGACCCTTGTGAAGGAGACGCTGCCGTTGATACTCCCCTTTCGAGCGATCCTAAAATAGAATTTCTCGCTTGGAGACATTTTGTAAAATCCAATCC
Organism: Bacteriovorax stolpii; assembly: GCA_945883845.1. Taxonomy (GTDB): domain Bacteria; phylum Bdellovibrionota; class Bacteriovoracia; order Bacteriovoracales; family Bacteriovoracaceae; genus Peredibacter. The sequence goes on from CAMCYI010000010.1 coordinate 5,355, forward strand.
CACAGTGGAACGACTTTACACGAATGTTCAGACTAATCTTGTGAACAAAAATTGTCTGGGCTGTCATGGTGATATGTACGCAGACGACATTGCCAAAGATCGTTTCAGTCGACTGGATCACTTTGTGAAATTCGGATGGCTGAACCCTGGTGATAAGAGCGACAGTAAACTTTATGGATCCGTTGCTCATCTTGAAAGATTTACGCCCATGCCTCCAATGGACAAGGTCCAGTTTTATGGGAAACCGGAAGGGACGGCCCTCATTAACACTGTTGGTGAATTTATCTCTTCCCTCACTCCTGAAATTGAAAAAACCTATACCCGCATCGTGATGGGAAGTGCTCGTAATATCCGTACCGTTTCGAACTCAACAGGAGTTGCATGCGGACAGCTTCAGGAAAAAGATGTGGTCTATGTTGATCCCCGCTCTGAGCATCGCCCTAAGAATGAAGGTTTCATCTGGACGAAAGTCTATCTTGTGCCCGGACATTCACGATTACTTCCGGGGAAATGCGCTTATCCAGAAGATGGTGTGTATTGGATTGCTCTTATTAAGGGCTAGAGATTAGCAGTTGAAAAAAAATGCGGCTGGAATTACTTCCAGCCGTTTAAAGATCAGCGTTTTCCGTAAAGCTTTGTCATCATCTTCTGGCAAGTATCAGACAGACCATCATAGGCATTATTCATGCACGATCGAAAGTGTTGTATGTCTTCACCAGGATCGCCACACCCCTGAGCATTAAGTTCCTTAAAGCAACCGCGATTAGATTCAACCATGGCAGCACTTGTAACTTTTCTTTCAGTCGGTACATACTCGATGTCGGCGTAAGAATTAAGAGCAATAACAAATCCCAGGAACATAAAAAAGTCTTTCATATCAACTCCGTGTTTTTAAATTTAAAGAAAATCCGAACCAATATCTCTGATCATGTAACCAATGGCATATGGAACAGAGTACGGTCTCTTTGCTGTCGCCGCAGAATCATGACCGTAGCCAAGCTTGTGCAGCCATTCGTGAAACAGATTTCCTGCGACTTCATTAGCATCGAAAGAGTTGAAGAACTTAGTATTCACATTGATGTATGTGATGGAACCATTAGTCCAGCCAACGACAGAATTCGCCTCGTAGTACAGCTTCACTCCGATATCGATGATATTGTTTTTGGCAGGTTTTAAAGTTTCCGCAGCGTCCAGAATACTCTGATAAACCTGAGCGTTCGTCCGGCCATTGTTATTAGCGAACTGCTTTGCCCCACTGTAAGTGTAGTTCAATACTCTGGATCGGAACTCTTCAGTCGCAACCACTTTTTTCACGATCGCGACGGCATCGTTGTACTTCTCTGTCTGAGCAGTAGTGAACGAATAAAGTGTGATGTTCCCTCCTAAACTCAGAGCTAGTTGTGGAACTGTGGATGTTGGAGGCGGAACTGTTGTTGTTCCTCCCGGGCCGGAACCTGAATCTGTTGTTCCGTTGCCAGTATCAGGGCCCGTGTCTCCGGTTACTGTGGTTGTACTTTCAGTTGATTCTTCAGAAGATGAACCACCCGACTTGTCACATGACACTGATAAGAGCGATAGAGTCAGCATCATCGCCATCATTTTGTATTTCATGATCCTTCCTTGGTGAGTAAGCGAACTTCATTGATCGCTTTTAATTTGGATAAAAACATGTTGCCACAAAGCATTTTTGTTACGAATCCGGGCAACACATTCCGGCGGAAGGTGGTTAACTTCTTAAAATTTTTTGTAATGTCGAAAAAAAGAAAATCCTCCACACTCTCGCAAGGTTTGGAGGACTACATTGAAAAAGACTCTGATCAGAATAAAATCGTTACAAGAGAGTGATCGCGAAGCTCTCATCAAAGCAAAGTCAGCGATAGGAAGTCGCACCCACATGGATGATCTCTTTCGCGGCAATCAAGTCAGGAGCTTTTATTCCGTGGGTAGCGAGAAGAATCTCTAATCCATTCTGACCATGACAAATCACGGCTTCATCCATGAAATTGATGGCCAGAATCTGGTCACCCCCCTGAGTCGCGGCCTTACAATTGAGTACCTGATCCATATTCGCGGGACACTTTTGAGACGAGTACCAAAGCTGCTATCGCCACGTATTTCAAAGGGAACTCCTGTGTATTTTCCATTCAGACCATGTTGTTTCAAGGGGTAAAGAGGACCCGTAAATTTGGGATGCCGTGAAGGTATTACCCGGTTTTATGTCAGGCTTAGGTGTGGACCTAACATTTAATTGCATCACTTGCCCTCTTATCACGAGCTTGTTACTTAAGCGGCTCAAGGCACATTAACGGGAGGGTTTATTCATGAAAGTCATCACTCTAATGATCTCTACGCTTTTATTCGCGAATCTCAGTTTCGCAGCGGCAGACTACACAATCGAGACCTATGAAGTTCCCTTTGAAGAAGAAGCTGTTTCTCACAACAAGGTGAACGATTTAAACGTTCAGGGTATTGGCGAAATAATCGCAATTGGTAAGGAGCTCGTAGCTCTCGGTGAAAGCATCTATACTCTGGTTCAGAAAGGTAAACCAAATGTTACGACGGATTTTTCTCCGATCAACGTGGTTCCTAAAGACGCAACGACTCGCCAGCCAGTAGATCCAATGGACCTCGAGCGTTCTTCAGACCCTGTAAGACGCCAGTACGTTATGCTTGTTAAGAACATTCTTGGCGGCACACTCGTAGAATTCAAGTACAAACTCATGTTCTCTTACGGAGCTTCTTACAACGGTAAGGGCCGCTTCATCCAGAATGCTATGATCATCCCGGTTTCGATCTGGGCGATCTACGGATGGGATGTAAACGCTTCAATGAAACTCCTCGGGATTACCAACAAAGGGACTCGTGAGAATCCAGTTGCCGGTGCTCACATGGCGATTCATTTCAACGCGCGCTCTGTTCTCACTAATATCGATGCGACTGATGAAATCAGCATTGATGGTCTCGGAAGAATTCAAAAGCAATAATAGACGAAGGCCAGGGACGGCCTTTTTTTATTTCTATAATCCAGCTTGAAGATCTGCTGACTCAACCTTTTCAACTTTGCCCATGGCATGCCTGATAACAAATCCAGTAAACTCAATCGCAAGATAGAAAGTCCTAAGCATCTCATTTTCCATCCCAAGACCCGGATTAAGTTCCACCAGATCCATCGACCGCAATCTTCCCGTTGATCCGAGTATTTTCCCCAGTGAGAAAATCTCCGGCATATAAGGCCCGCTCTCAACCCGTGTTCCGGTTGAAATGATGTCCATCGAATCAAAAAGATCTACATCAAAGCTTAGGTGAATCGGGCATCGCCCTTCCGGGTCAACCTGATTCAGGGCCTTCTTCAGCAGGTGTCTTGCACCAAACTTATTCATTTCTTCCGAAGAAAAATAAACGATCTGAAGATCTTCTATGATGTTCTTCTCAACCGGATCAAGATCACGCGGACCGACCATAATCAGTTTTGATGGAAGAAGTGTTCTCTTGATCCACGGAAAAAGAATCGGGTCACGTGCGATTTGCATGAGAAACGCGAGAGGCATTCCATGGAAATTGCCTGTAGGAGAACACTCTGGTGTATTCATGTCTCCGTGGGCATCTGCCCAGACGACTACCGTATCAGGATTTTTGGTCAATAATCCATGAACTGATCCGAGTCCCATGCCGTGATCACCACCTAGGTTCAGAAGAAAACTTGCGCTCAGATCCTCACTTTCAATACATGAACTGAGCAGCTCATTTGCGAGTGAGTTCTGAACACTGTTTTTTATAGATTCAAAAGGACTATACTTCTGACAAAGAGAAAAATCGAGATCGCCAAGATCTATCACCGAGGCAATCTGATTTAAATGTTCCAGGAGCTTTAGCTCGCGGAGCATGGGCGGCGTTTTTTCAACACCTTTATGTGGTTGTCCGAAAGAAAAAGGACAGCCGAGAACTTTAATGTTCTTCATACATTTCCTTGATCCTGAGATGCAAGTCAGAGGCAATTTTAAACCGGTCGCTTTCCTCACCTCTTTCATACTTTATGGCCTGAAGGTCGGCGCTGATTTGTTTTTGGCAACAAACGTTGAAGAGATGTGGAGCAAATGTCATGTCACCATACCAGCACACTTCGTCTGAACTGTTTTTCCAATGGTACTTAAGGCAAAAAGCATGAACGGGCATATTGAGATCGATGACCGTCTGAAAGAAATGTGCCTTGAACGGTAGAACTGACGAGCCGTCGGAACTTGTTCCTTCGGGGAAAAGGAAAAGACTGAAACCCGAAATAAGTTTTTCCTTCATTGAATCCATCTCTTGCCGGACTATTAATTCAGTCCGGAGATGCTTTCTTCTTTCAACATGAAAACAACCCGCGAGCTTAGTCATCCGGCCAAGAAGAAAAACGTCCCGGATTTCCCGGGACGTGATGAACAAAGACGGATACTTCGAAAAGAGAACGAGGACATCGAGATAGGAAAGATGATTTGATATTAACAGGCCATTTATGTTTTCTACCTGAGCATGATCTTCTACTTTAATGTTTAAAAGCCATAAACCAAACCGGGCGTGACGTCGTACACTTTTCAGGTAGTAACGATAGAGGTTATTTTCATCGCGGATAATAAGTTTCACCAGTTCGTGATGAAGAATGTACTCCAGAACCGTGAGAAAAAAGAATGTGAACTTAATGATTCCCCGAATCCAACTGAACGAAAACACCATAGGTCGAATGAAGACGGCTTCTAGCATGCAAACCTTCGCTCAAATGAAGGTGGCAATTCTTTTAAGTCAATCCAAGTAAGAAGATCCACACAATCCATCTCTTCATCGTAGGCGCCTTCTGAAGACATACGTGCACCTGCGAGAATATACATGTGCATAAGGGAGTTCATTTCACCTTCGCCATCAACTTGATCCAATTCTTTTCTGATCTCGGGGTACTGATCCAGATGAAAAAGCCGCTTGGGTTGCACAAGTTTTTCATCGAGTAAGGCATTCTTTTTGCGAAGAGTTTCTATCATCTTATTGAATGCACCAAAATCTTTTCTCTGCACGCTTGAGCAACCAAAAAGATATCTTGTATTCGTCAGGCGTGAATACTTCAACAATCCTTTCCATAAAAGACCCATCACAGTTCCCTGCCTATAGTCACGATGAACACAAGCGCGGCCCAGTTCAAGTTTCGAATCAGGCGTACTTAGAAGTCCATCGAACGAGAATTCACCTTCTGAGTAGAATTCTTCTTTCGCAACTTCTGAATGAAGGAGACGATAAGCAGCGATGACTTTGTCATTACGGGTATCTTTAATAATGAGGTGATCACAGAGAAGATCAAAGCCATCGACGTCATATGGCAGAAAGGGAAAACGAATGCGCCGACTTGAAAACTCCCTGTAAAAGACTTCAAAGCGCAGTCTTAAGACCTGCTGAATTTCGGCCATAGTGTTTGCTGTCTTCACTTCGTAATGCCCGGAGACAAATGAAAATTCGCAGAATGGCCGGATCAAAGAAACCTTGCGAATGCGCAGGTAATCGGGCAGTCGCAGAAAGGCAAATTGGGTGTCGGCAACGAGATCATTGATCATAGTGTCTCCCTGATAAGTCTTACGTATATTTTCACGGTGCGAGGAGAACTTGGCCTGTTAAGATAAGGTCAGCGTTAGGTTGATGATTGGTTAAGGAAATTATAGAATGATGCTCAAAGGGCACTTTATGAAACTGATTATTCCTCTCTTCTTTTGTCTTTTCCTTTTTTCGAACCCAACAAATGCCGCTGAATGGATTGTGAATCGTGATCACTCAGAGATCTTTTTCTCTGTTCCTTATCTCAATGTTTCAGAAGTCACCGGCCGCTTTGCAGATTTCAAAGGGGCAGTTGAAATAGATGAAGAGAGCGGAAAGATTCAGCAGCTTGAGCTTTTCATTCTTCCCGATTCACTCAACACAGAGAATCGTCTGCGTGACGGCCATCTAAAAGCGCCGGACTTCTTGAATGTTAAACGATTTCCAGAAATTTCCTTTGTTTCTACCAGTGTCACTCCCCTTGCGGGGCAAAGTTTTATGACAAAAGGTATGTTGATCCTCAAAGGGAACAGGCATCCACTGACAGTGAACTTTAAACTGAGTTCAAATCAAAAAGATTCCTGGGGTTATGAGAACCGTTTCGCCTCTTTTGAATTTACGTTGAACAGAAAAGAATTGGGTCTGACCTGGAACAAGACACTCGCCGATAATAAATATCTCGTTGGTGATGTGATTAAAGTCAGGGGGAATCTCCAATTCCAGCCACTCAACTCTCTTACACCTGGAAGTAAACATTATATCCCTGTCACGAGCTTTACGCGCGGTAAGGAAAGACTCAAACGGGGAGAAATCACTCAGGAGAAGTTCGCTGAGGTTTACGGTCCAAGTCGGGATGTTCCTGTGGTTGCCATCAAAATTGGTGAAAGTAAGGGCGATCCACAGCCGCGGCAGGTATTTGCTGCACGCCAAGATCTTGACTTCCGTAACAGTTTTAATTGGTGGATTGCGTTCTCAACTTTAGGTCTTCTTGGATTTTTCGCAGCGATTATCCTAGGCCTCTTTGCCAAGAACAAAGTTCTCGATCTCTTTCCGCAAAGATACAAGGAGCAAGGCCTCCTTGGTAGCCTCAGTGACTTGATGGTTGTCGGTTTTACCTTCGTTTATTCCATGGCCCTCTGGTACGTGGGCTGGGGACATTGAGAAGAATTTAGGTTTTAAAAGTGCTTTAAATATCATACTTTTTAGACATGAAAACACTCATTCTCATCGCTTTGTCTCTTCTCTCTTTTTCAGCAGTGGCCGGCTGGGATAATCCCGCAGTCTTGTGCCCTGAAGAAATTCTCCCTCGCGGATTCGCTTGCCCAGATCTTACTCTGGTAAAAAACCCATATACAGATCTTCCGGTCAATATGAGTGAGCAGGAAAGAATTGAATGGACTAGAAACCGCACTTCCGATCTTAAACTTTGTCAGAACAAAGAAGTTCTTCGTCGCGAAGAAATGTATCCAGGTTCTTTCACTCCCCTTCAAATTCAAATCGGCTGGATGATTGTTGAAGGTGGAAAAAATGCTCCTGAAAAACTTCAAAGCATTCTTTCTTCTTCTCAGAAATATCAGATTCCACCACACGTCCTGATCGGAGCTCTCAAACAAGAGTCCCTGATGGCAGGTCTGGGAATTTCTCCGGATGGGGGTAACTACTCATGTGGTATCGCTCAGCTTAATATCCAGGAGTGGTGTAACAGCATTGGCCTTCTTTCAACTGTAGAAAAAGAGCGTCTGGGATGGCCGTCATCAATCACATGCGACAATCTTCCAACGACAATTGTAGAACCATTCTATGCGATCGCGAGTACGAGACTCGGCAATCGTCCTGATTATCAGATTACATCATCTGACTTCAGTGGCATTACCCAAGATCAGGTTGTGCGATCTTTCCCTGCTGGTTCAGAATATCTTCAAGGTCTTCGTTTTAAGGCCATTACATCTTTTTTAAAACACTGTCAGAGTGATGCCCTTTCAATTCCATTCAAGGCACATACGTTAAGAGGACTGTTTAATAATTTTGTTCCTGCACCGATTAAGAACAATGAAGTCTATACTGCAGGTCGGACTTTTAACCGCCGTTGCTCGACACCGTACCCATCAAAGTACTACCCGCTTCACACGGGATGGTTGATCGCAGTTGCTTCGTACAATGCCGGTCCTCGCCAGACCCAACTCGTTGAGCATTACTACCAGGTTCAGAACAATGTTTTCCCTAGCCTTTCTCCACTTGACCTCATTGAGGCCCTTCATTGGGGTGGAAAAGTGAAGGAAGGATCCACACGACTTTACTACGTAGGACAAAATCAGACTCTCATGTCCCAGCTTTGGTACAAGAGCTGTGTTGTTCAACGCCACGTTGCCCGGGTCATTCAGCACGTCACTATTCCTGGCCAGACAATCGCGCGTTCGCTTGAACAAGTACCATGTTCAAATGGTGCAGTTCCTAAGTACCGTCAACTCTCCAGTGGCATTAAAGAAAATCCCGTACCATAAGCGGCTTCATTGAGAATTTTCATCGCCGGCGCCCCTGGCTCCGGCAAAACCACTCTTGGCCATCGTCTTTCCCATGACCTCACAATTCCACATTTTGAAACTGATATTTTTTTCTGGAAAAACGGAAAAGAAGTTTCCAGTGAACAATTCCTCTCGAGCATGGAGAAAATTGCTCAGCATGACCGTTGGATTCTTGAGGGTCACCTCGGAAAAGTTCACCATCTTGTATTCCCCTATTCACCGGTTCTGATTGAAATAAAAAAACCATCAACGACTGCATTCTTACGATCCCTGCAAAAAGATTCGAAGAACATCTTTAAAAGCGGGAGAAGGCTTCAGTCATTGAAGCGTATACGTCACCAGTTTCTTCATTGGAAAAAAATTGAAAAGAAGAGAAACGATATCATCAGGGATTTTCAAACAAAAAATCCGGGAAGATTTCTCCTGTGGGATGGATGTGAAAAAAGTTACTCAGATCTTTTGATTTTGCTTAGGGCCTTTTTAGCAGCGAGTGCGAATGATCTGCCTCGCCCGCCCTCCAGATGAGATAGCCAGCGCTCGAGAGTCACCGTCCTTGAGAAATAGAAGAAAATAAAAGCTATTCCCACCGGCCTCATCATCATCCAGAATATTTCTGCCTTTTCACTTTCTGTAAAATACAGAAAGAGTCCTGTCATTAGGAGAGATGCCAGAAACAATGGACGGAAAAGATCGCGAAGAACAAGAACGAAAAGCGGCCCCCGGATATGAGTTCCCTGCTGAAGCTTGCCCAGGCCGATCTCTTCCAGTCTTTTCTGAAATGCGATGCCTTTCCGGTTGCGTGCAAAGAATACGAGGAGCACTCCAAGCAAGGCCTTAATAATGATAAGACCGATAAGAAGCAAGGTCAGATCATGCACAGACAGATGATGATAAGGCAGCGATTTTTCCAGCATGTATTCCAGTGCCCTGAAGAGATCAGCACCAAAAAATAAATAGTACGTCAGTACAGGCTGGCAAAAACCCCAAAAAGAAAGCAAGACCATTCCAACAGAAAGTCCGAATAGAGTTTCGCCAAAAATAAAAGTCCCGATGTTAAAAAGTAAACCCTGCATGGAAAGGCTCAGCATGGGGCCCAGTTTTTTTCCTGCAGGAGAGAATGATTTTAAAACAGCGGCCACATTGGAGATCTGATATGGAATCCAGCTTCTGGGAGGCACCCTATCGTCCGTGGAAGCTCGTACAAGAAGATAGCCCTGATTCAGAGAAAGAAAAACACCAGCGAAAGGCACATGGAATCCATGAAGAAATGAACCGAGCCCGACTTCTATCAGAGAGAGAGTCGCGGCAAAGTCACCAAGGACTTCGACTTCTTTATCATCGACCATAGGATGAGATCCAGTCGCTTATAAATAAAATGAAACGGTATCCGCTGAAAGCGAGGAGTGCCACAAGACTCAGAAATATAATCAGAATCAGACCGATAAAAATATAAGTCTGAACTGTCGTTTTCCGGGGCTCGACAATGTAGGCATCAAGGAGTGCCATGTTTTTCCGGTTAGATTTCCATAGAAAATCAAAAAGGTTTCCGAGGAAAGGAACAAAATCGACAATCGTTTCAAGGAGAACATTAAAGACCATCTTCGCAAGAATCGGAAACGGACATCCCAAGAGGGCCGCTTCAAGAATAATATATCCGGAAAGAACAGTTGTGACGGAGTCCCCGATGACAGGCAGAAGCCCCAGCAAAGCATCGAGACCAAATTTTATTCCAAAAGGACCTTCGTACTTGCTATCAAGAAGCACACTGAGTGTGCGTATTCTGTGAGTTTTTTCCTGACGTTGATGATCCATGCTGAAACTATACCCTGTCTTGTGGCATAAAAAAACCCCGCCTAAGCGGGGTTTAAATTTAAAGAATTTCGTTTCGTTTATGCCGGATCTTATACATGAAAGCGAAGGCTTCAATCAGGAATAAAACCCCGATGACAGCATGGAGAATGTGATCCTTCGTAGAAAGCTCCAGGAAGCCCGGGGCAACGTTCAGGACCATCTCATCAGGTACGTTCATCACTCCCCTGTCGATACCGGGTTCGCCTACAGCAAAGCCCAGAACGGCATTCAGAATAAAAAATATCCCTACAGCAAAGTTAAGCTTCATCGAGAGCTCACGATCTGTTGAAAGACCGTTATAGATTCCGATACAACCACTGGCCGCCAGTACCCAGCAGTGCATAGATGAGAGGTTAAGACCCAGAAAATTTTCCATAAAGAGTCCGCAGAACGCGAGAATGACCATCACAAAACCAATATCGAGAGTGACGGTATTGACCGGGTTATACAGTGTCTCGCTACTTGAATTTGTTTCGCCAGTCTGATTCTTGAAAGGTCCGGAAAGAATTTGTGCCATAGATATCTCCTTGCTGGATTTATTCTAACAAGTGATCCATTTACCTCGTAATGAAGTTTTCCCTAAGAAGACTGATTGTTGGAGTTGAGTCGATTAGTCGTTTTTTCTAAGTCTTTGCACGAGCTTATGAAGACGAATTTTTTGAAAAATAGACGAAGGCCTGAAGTGAATACCGTAACCAACTTGCTTGGCTATGAGATGTTTACTGATCACTTCGAATGGAATCTGAAGATTCATCCCCATGTACTCGCATTCGAGATTGTATCTTTCTCCGAGAACCAGAAGATCTGAATCTTTCAGGAATGCACCTGTGACTGAGATATCCAGAATCTCTGTTTCAAAAGTCAGCTTTGAACCACTGACTTTTCCGGGAATAAGAGTTTTGTAACGAGGCTTAGTCTCCCACCAGCGTACACGGCGATTGAAAAAAGGCTCGCGCACTTGAGGAACTAGAAAGTATGTGAAGATGGCGATCGAGAAGAACACGACAAGATAGTGGTAAAGAAGCGGTGACGAACTGTTGTAGGGCCACGTGAATCTTTCATAAGTCATGATACTAAAAAATAAATATCCGAGAAGGGCCAGGAAACCGAAGTAACTCCACTTCCGGACTTTGATAAGCATGAGACCTGCCAAAGGGAACACCAGCCAGAAATCGAAAACTTCACGCGCAGAATGTCTCGCCATGAGATTGCTAAAAATCTGAGAGAAATCAAAATGAGTAAGGGCCTTAAAATAAAGAATCTTGATCAACGGCTCAACGATAAAAAAGACTGAAAGAATTTTGAAGATGAGCGGCTTGTGCTTCATAGGGAAATGGTATCAGAAATCAGAGATGAAGCAAGTTCCTGCCCCTATAGGCTATAACGCAGATTGAGGTCACGGATCATGGTCTGAACTAGACGATGGAGATAGTTGCCTACGGTCTTGTGCTTATCGACCATGTATTTCTCAATATGCTTTTTGCCCAGAGAACTTGAGTTCATGACGGCCATATGACTGAGATAAGCCAGAATGACGTTCGTCATCCACATTTTCTCTTCCATTGGAACAGAAGCATTTAGCTCGTGCTCAAAAAATGTATTGAACTGGTCGAAACCAATTGGTCGTGCACTGAGTTCACGGGGACAATTTTCAGCATCGAGATAGAGTTTAAAATGGTTAAGGCATTTCAATTCATTCTCAATGAGAGAGTCAAAGAGAAGGACAGCATAGTCCGCAGAATTTTTGGCAGGGCCGTCAAGTAAGCGAATACAACGCTGTTCGAACTCTTCGAGAACGAATGCAGAGACTTCCTGGAGAAGATTTTGCTTACTTCGGAAATGGTAGTTGAGAGACGCTATATTCACTTTGGCGATTTTTGCGATTTCACGAGTCGATGCTCCAGTGAAGCCTTTGATCCCAAAAAGGTGAATGCTGGCATCGATGATTCTCTTCCTGGTATCTTTATTTTGATCCATATCGACCATTTCTTGGTCCCTTATTCTAAACCGAATTTTTATTCGAATTTAAGAGATGTCGAAATGGATTACAAGTGTAATCTTTAAAGATAACTTATTATTTCACACGCTGCGAAAATGAAGCCATCGTGAACCTCATTTATCAAATTTTTATGAATGAAAGATACGGAAAAGTTTTAGAAAGTGGCCTTATCTACGACATCGACAAACTTTTTAAAATCCACAGGCTTCTCCAGAAGTTCAAGTTTATCCATGGCGAGCTCTTTGATGCGAGCTTCGTCGACTTCACCGGAGATGATAATCACCGGAATTTTTCGAAGATCAGACCGTTCACGAATTTTTTCCATGAGATCGTAACCATCCATAATAGGCATACTTAAATCGAGAAGAATAAGATCAGGCAGATCATGACGGGAAAGATAGTTAATTCCTTCCAGTCCATTTTTTGCTGTTCCAACTTTAAAACCTTCATTGATGAGAATGTCTGCAAGACTCAAACGGACGTCAACATTATCATCGACGATAAGAATTCTCTTACTGCGCGTGATCTGACTTTCAGAACTCGAACGGTATCCGGGAATCTTATAAGGTGCGAGACTCGATGATTTAATTTCTTCCAGCATAATATCTCCTGTATTAAAAGTGGGCCTTCCGAAGAAGACCCACGAACCTTACGGTTTATCATCCATGACAAAAATCACTATCGATTTAGAGGCCTTCCTTGGCACCTTCGAGGCGGATCCAGAATCAGGTATTCCTGCTTTCACGAGAGTACGTTTAACCCGTGCATCCTCTGTAGAGAAAAGTATCTCATAAGTGCTCGGGCGCTCGGCCATGCTGAAGCGATCCACATCAATCGTCTTATCAAGACCATCAATGTAATCCTCGATGGCATCGTTGCGTCTGTTCACAAGTCTGCGATCGGATTTTGGAAGGCGTATGAGATCGGTCGATGGATATTCAGTGTCTGCCCACGTAATAACTTTAACTTCGTCAATCTTACCTTTTTGACGGGCCACTTCGTAAAGTCGGCGAAGGTCTTCCTGCGCCCTTTTAGACATAGTGGTATGGCCCCTCGTAAAAGAGAGTTCAGTGAAAAGGGAAGACTCTTCTTCTGCTGCTAGTCTCTTGGATGCTTCACTCACTGTGTGCTGATTCGTCTTCTTCATTGTAGGCTTACTGGTGCAGCTAGAGAAAATGAACATGGATAGAAACAAGAACGGTATAAATTTCATAGCACCTCTTAAAAAATTAATCTTTTTCAAAGTAATAAACACAAAACTGTTTCTTGCGATTTTTCCATAACTGACGAAATTTATAACGGGCACGGCCTGCGAGAGTTATAAATTCATTTTCTGAGTACTTGTAGGAATTTTCAGTGTGAATAGTCTCCCCTTCCTGAAAGCGAAAAATAGTTTCATGGACACGAACAATTTGGGAAAGCTTACTGACAAGATGCATTTCCACACGGCCCAATTCTTTGTTGTATCGGGCCTGGTGCTGAAAATTACAGATGTTAAATTCGGCAGAGATTTCTCGGTTTAGTCGGTTAAGAAGATTGAGATTGAACCCGGCAGTTACCCCTTCACGGTCATCATAGGCATGCTCAAGAATTTCGGCATCCTTTTTAAGGTCAACTCCTATCAGAAGACCATCTCCTTTAGTAAGCACACGACCAAAGCCTCTCAGGAGTGACATCGATTCTTCAGGAGTAAAGTTTCCGATTGTTGATCCAGGGAAGAAAACGACTTTGTGCTTAGCTGACTTGAGGGCATCCGGAATATCAAAGTCTTTTGTGAAATCCATGCATACCGGATGGACATTCAGCTCTGGAAATTGCTGATGTAATTCTTCAGTCATGCGAAGGAGAATTGATTTTGATATTTCGACAGGAACATATCCCGTAGGTTTTTTAAGATGAGGAATGAGAAAACGAATTTTTTCCCCGCTACCGCTGCCGGGTTCAATGATAAGGGCGTCCTCACTAATCAATGAAGATATTTCACTCGCGTAATCTTTCAGGATTTCTTCTTCGGCCCTGGTCGGGTAGTACTCCTCAAGCTTGCAGATCTCTTCGAAAATCTCTGAGCCCCTTTTATCGTAGAGGAATTTAGGGGAAAGAGTTTTCGGATTCTGCGAGAGTCCAGCCAGAACTTCTCTCAGGACAGAACTTGCCCGTGGTTCAAAATCATAAAGTTCAGCGTTACAGTTTTCCATTTACACCAAATCCTTGGCAAGTCTCAGTCCTGCGAATTGCCAGCGCTGATGGGGATAATAAAAATTTCTGTAGGTGGGCCGGTAATGCTTCTGAGGAGTGACACAGGCCCCTCCTCTTAAAACCATTTGATTGGCCATGAATATTTCGTTGTATTCATTCAGTCCGTGAGCGAGACCTTCGTAACGGGGATAAGGCCTGTAAGAGCTTTGGGTCCATTCCCAGAGGGAGCCATGGATTTGTGAAAACACTTCCTGTGATTCATCAGGAGACTGTGGTGTAAATCGAGAGTCTTCGAGAAAATGTCCGGTAATTTGCGTTTCCATCTTCGCAGCTATTTCCCACTCAAACTCTGTGGGAAGCCTACATCCTTTCCATTTCACAAATGCCTGAGCTTCGTAATAACTGATATGACAGACTGGTGCCGCCGGATCCAACGGTATCATTCCTGAGAGAGAGAATGTCCACCACTGGCCTTCAATTTTTTCCCAATAAAGTGGATGAGACCAGTTCTGTGCCACTTTCGTGTCCCATCCATCAGATAGCCAGAGAAGTGAATTCTCATAACCTTTATCGTCAATGAACTGGATGAAATCTCCATTCGTCACGAGATGTGATGAAAGCATGAAGCCATCAATCCATTGGGTATGGGAATCTCTCTCGTTATCGTAGGCAAAACTTTTTTCATTCAATGAAACGCCGATTTCGCAAAGTCCACCGGGAACGTGCTTCCACTCTGGAAGTGCATCCATCACTCCCGTTTCGATTGAAATATTTTGATAGGCAGGACGAAGGGGATTTTCAAAAAAGTTTCTTTTAATATCCATCAGGAGAAGTTCCTGATGCTGTTGCTCATGCTGGATGCCGATTTCGAGGACTTCTAAGGCCTCACTGAGCATTTCCGGCTCGAGAATGGCGAGACTGTCCATAACCTCGAAAGTAATTTCCTGACGGTATTCCAGAATATCTTCTGTCGAAGGACGTGAAAGCATCCGCCGGCTTGATTTAGGAAGAATCTCACCCAGGCTTTTGTAATATGAGTTGAAGAGGAAATGAAATGAAGGATGATGTGACCGATAGTCTTTTTTATATTTAAGCAGGATGAAATTTTCCAGAAACCAGGTGGTATGGGCCAGATGCCACTTCGGAGGACTCGTGTCCTGAGTGGCAGATAACATCAAATCTTCTGCAATTAATGGCTCGCAAAGTTTTTCTGTTGTCTCTCTTACGCGAAGAAACCGGTCAAGCACAACTTCAATTTTTTGATATTCCAGGCCTGAGTATTCCATATTATTCACTCGTCTCTTCTCTGGATCTCGACAATGGAACGCGCGATGGAGTCCACTTTGAGTTTCCAGAAGAAAGCTCCGGCAAGAAAGATGAATCCGATTATTAGATGAAAGATATGGTCCGTCGAAATGGGTTCAAAGAAATTCGGAATCGGCCTCCAAAGGTAAGGATCTGAATGCCCATCTCCTAAGCCGGTAAATCCGAGATTGCCAAAAACAAATCCGCAGAGTCCCATCAACGCATAAAATGTTCCCAGAGACCATCCCAACAGGTAGCTCTTTTTGGGCTCATCTGAGAATCCGCTCCAGAGACAAAGCGAGCCCGTCATAAGCTGAATAAAATGATGAGCAACACTCAGGCTCAATCTTAGAAATTCTGGCTGACTCATGCCAATCAGGGCGAGTGCCACAAAAAAAACACCGAGGAGAATGCAAATTCTCTGCATGCCCGTTCGACGGGATATCATTGAGGAGGTATTCCTTGGATGTAAAATGGTGGACATATATTACCTTCCTGTATGTCTAGTGCTTCAGATTCTCAACGTATCTATCCATCTTCTTCAAAAAAAGGCTGGAGATTTTTTGAACAGAATCCTTCCATTGGATAAGTTCCTCTTCCAGATGAGGCATTTGTGAAAGTTCACCTTTTTCAAATTTCCTCAGTCTCATAAAGCGCGCACCCATGGTTCTGAGCGCCTCGTCTTCAATTTCTTCACGAAGTTTTGGTAGAAATTCGCTCTCTTCTTCTTTCAAGTGATGTCTAACGATTTCAGCAAGAACCTTGAGCTCGGCTTCAACCTCATCATGAAGGATCCGCGCATGGGCAAGACGTCTTTTAATAAGCCGGACTTTTTTGTCCACAATTCCATGCTCAACCTGAGCTTCAAGGATGTTGAAATGAAGTTCGGGGTGACTTTCAAGCGGAGTGTAGATGGATTTTTTTTCGGCCAACGAATGCTTTGCAAGAGCGTCAAGAAAGTCCCGCGCCGTCGAAAGTTTCTTCCGTTTTTCAGAGTTTTCTTTGGTAAGAATCTCGATGCATTCTTTGAGGTATTGGTGATCCAAAAGGATGAGATCGACAACATCGATATCTTTCATCATGAGTTGATTTGTCTTTTTCGTTGGCATATTGACTCCCTGTGGTCGGTAATTCTTGAGCAATCTTCAGGCCAATAGAACTCCTGCTCAGGTGTGGATAATCACATCCGGAGCCTCAAGAGATATTTTAGTGAGGAGGATATCCTGACTTAGTTGCCGAGGAGGATTGCCCCAACTCACCGGGCCGAAAGAAACACCAAAACGCTCTGAGATGCAGCGCATTTTTTGATCAAGTGTGGCCCCTTTCACATCGACAAGCCCCCTCTTTTTCCCGAAAATAAGAACACTTAAATCAGAAAATTTATCTGGAGAACTTATGCAAAAGATCAAAGTGCAAAATCCGGTCGTTGAGCTCGATGGCGACGAAATGACCCGCATTATCTGGACCTTCATCAAAGACAAACTCATTAATCCTTATCTTGATCTGGAAATTAAATATTTCGATCTCGGCATGGAAAATCGAGACAAGACTGATGACAAGGTAACTGTCGAAGCTGCAGAAGCTATCAAGAAATACAACGTTGGTATCAAGTGCGCGACTATCACTCCGGATGAAAATCGCGTCACTGAATTCAACCTAAAACAAATGTGGAAATCTCCCAACGGTACAATCAGAAACATTCTCGATGGAACTGTTTTCCGTGAGCCGATTATCATTCAGAACATTCCACGTCTGGTTCCAGGCTGGACGAAGCCTATTGTTATCGGTCGTCATGCTTTCGGAGATCAGTACAAAGCAACGGACACAGTCATCAAGGGGAAAGGAACTCTCAAAATGAGCTTCACCGGCGAAGACGGGAAGTCTCAGGAGTGGGAAGTTTATAACTTCAAAGGCGACGGTGTTGCTCTTTGTATGTACAACACAGATGAATCCATTCGCGGTTTTGCTGAGTCATGTTTCAATATGGCACTCGTGAAAGGCTGGCCTCTTTATCTTTCAACAAAAAATACAATCCTCAAAAAATACGATGGCCGATTCAAAGATATCTTCAACGAAATCTATGAAAAAGATTACAAGAAAAAGTTCGAAGCTAAAGGCATCGTGTACGAACACCGCCTCATCGATGACATGGTTGCTGCTTGTATGAAATGGTCAGGCGGTTTCGTCTGGGCATGTAAGAACTACGACGGTGACGTTCAGTCAGATACTGTGGCCCAGGGCTTCGGCTCTCTCGGCCTCATGACTTCTGTGCTCATGACTCCGGATGGAAAAACAATCGAAGCTGAAGCTGCTCACGGAACAGTGACTCGTCACTTCCGTATGCACCAGCAAGGTAAACCTACGTCAACTAACCCGATGGCATCGATCTTCGCGTGGACACGTGGACTTCACCACCGTGGAAAACTCGATGGTAACAAAGAGCTCCAGACTTTCTGTGAAACTCTGGAACAAGTTTGTATTGCAACAGTTGAAGAAGGCAAAATGACCAAAGATCTAGCTGCCTGTATTCATGGTGAAAAAGTAACTGCGGACAAGTACCTTACGACAGAACTTTTCCTCGAAGCTATTAATCAGAATCTCCAGAAACGTCTCAAGTAAAGAGTAAGGGCCCTCCCGGAGGGCCCTTTTTTTATATGCCCTTTTATTTACAAAGAATTTTACATCAGGAAACCATCGCAGCGATCGATCTGGGTTCGAACGCCCTCCGCGCAATTATCGTCCGACGTCAGGGCAACAAACTCCATGTGATTAAAAACTTCCGTGAAGCTTTGAGACTTGGTGAAGATGTCTTCGCCACTGGCTCGATCTCGACGAAAAAAATGCTTCATACGGAAGACGCGTTCATCAAACTTCTGCATATCTTCGGAGCCCATAATGTCTCAGATGTGAAAGCTGTTGCAACTTCTGCCATGAGAGATTCGAAAAATGGTCCAGAGCTGGCAAAAAAAATCCTTCATACGACTGGTATTCACATCGAAACCATAGACGGCTCTGAAGAAGCGCTTCTGATTTTTGAAGCAGTGAAGAAGAGAATCAACTTCGACAAGAAAACTGCTGTCATCATGGACGTGGGTGGAGGAAGTACGGAAATCATCCTCGTGAACAACGGGGTCATCCTTGGTATCAAAAGCTTTAACATCGGCACGGTGAGGCTTCTGGGTTATAAAAACCAGGAAGAACTTGAAAAGAAAATCAGCACTGCGGTCAATGAAATCATGGTGTTCATCAAAACAAAGATTCCGAAAAAGCCTGACCTCTTTATTGGTACTGGCGGAAACCTTCGCCGCATCGGAAAGATTCGCAGGAAGATTCTCAGAAGAGACTCAGCAGAAATTGCCATGTTTAATGAGATTCATCACATGGAAGAGGCCATCCTTTCAATGTCCTACGTGGATCGTATCCGCAGCCTCGAACTTGATCAAAACAGGGCCGACGTCATTCTTCCTGCTATCATGCTGACCCACCATCTCATGCAGAAACTTAAGGTGGATAAGATAAACCTCCCGAAAGTAGGACTGAAGGAAGGGATCATCCTATCTATGGTGACCCCCTGACCTTGAAGATATTTCACTCTCGTTAACTTTTTATCATTTCCATCCCGGACCGGCCTATGATGCTCCCACCTTAAACACGGGACGATCTATGAAAGCATTACTTCTCGCTCTGACATTTCTCTTCTCTGTTGGTGCATTTGCAGAGGTCAGTTATAAGTGTCAGCACCCTATGAGAACGACGTGGCATCTCTACCGTGCTCAGGCGAATCTTAAAAAGATGATCAAGTGCAAGGGTCCTTTATGTCTCATTAAAAAGGGGCTTAAAGTTGAATCGCATGTTTGTGCGGCCGTGAATCACTGTGATGCTCTAAAAACTCAACTTAATGATCCATGCACTTCAGAGAATCGTTTGAATGATGAAGTTCGTGCCGAGATCAAAGATAATATGAAAGAGGGCCTGGATATCGTCGTCAAAGAGTCACTCGCATTCCTGGAAAAGATCAAAGACAAAATTATTGGCAAGGAAGATGAATCGTCCGAAGAAGAATCTGAAGAGGACACAGACGATTCAGTTGGCGAAAACTAAACCACTTCTGATATTTTGCTCAGGAACTTCGGGCTGATAAGAAGTTCCAGGGTGAATCCTTCCCACATACTGCCTTCCACAACGCAAATTCCACCTTTTTTGATTTTCATAAAATCGTGTTCAGGATGAAGTGCGAGCAGACTAGCGATAACTTTCGTGAGATGGGGATCATGTCCCACGAAGGCATAAGTACCGTCGTTAGGCAGAAAAGAAATGTATTCAATCAAATGGAGTGGGTCATCGAGGATATCAAGATCGGCCATCATTTCCAGGTCTGATTTTTGAAAATGCTCCCAGAAAATTTCCGCACTCTGGACCGCCCGCGCCAGCGGAGAGGAAAAAATCACATCAATGTTTGGCTGCGTGGATTTAAAAAGTTGAATCGTCTTATGGAGTTTCGCCATTCCTTCTGCGGTAAGTTCCCGCTGGAAATCCGTGTCCTGATCGAATGAAAATTGGCCTTCAGCAAGTCCGTGACGAAGAAAGATGAGTTTCATGAAATGAAGGCCTTTTCTCTTTGAATTGTTTTGTGCATGAGAATGTCGTGAGTACCTCTTTCAGGTTCTCCTTCATTCGGCTTCTTCTGGACATAAGATCCGTCTGGAAGCAGAGTCCAGACCTGGCGATTATCCCGCAACATGATATCCAGAAATTCCCAAAGTTTTTCCTTGAGCTTGAGGTCTGCGATTGGTGTGATCAACTCCACACGGTTGTGAAGATTTCTGTGCATCCAGTCTGCAGAACCAACGTAGTACTCTCCACCGACCGGATCAGTACTGCCGGCGGCAAAATAAAAGACCCGCGAGTGTTCGAGGAAGCGACCAATGATTGAGATGACTTCAATATTCTCTGAGAGACCCTGTACACCTGGTTTAAGACAACAGAAACCTCGAACGATAAGAGTGACTTTCACTCCGACCTTACTTGCTTCGTAAAGGGCCTCAGAAATCACTTCATCTTCCAGTGAATTCATCTTCGCAATGATCCGGGCATATTTCCCTTCCTTTGCGTTTTTAATTTCCTGGTGAATGCGGTTCATGAAAGTCGACTTCATGTTGATCGGAGCGACGAGAATTTCAGAGTAATCAGTTTTGAGTGAACTACCAGTGAGATAGTTAAAAACTTCTATCACTTCAGAACTGATCGCCTTGTTACAGGTAAGGAGCCCGAGATCTGTGTAAAGGTTGGAAGTCTGTGAGTGATAGTTACCGGTTCCAATATGAACGTAACTCATAATCTCACCATCAGACTCCTGTCGGATAACGAGAGTTGTTTTTGTATGTGTCTTAAGACCAAGAATGCCGTACACGACGTGAACTCCGGCATCTTCAAGTTTTTGCGCCCATACAATATTTCTTTGTTCATCAAAACGAGCCTTGAGCTCCACGAGAGCAACAACCTGCTTTCCTTTTTCGGCGGCCTTGATGAGGTTGCGGATGAAAGGAGAATTATCCCCCGTTCGGTAGAGAGTCATCTTGATGGTGAGGACATGTGGATCATCAGCAGCAGAAGCGACAAACTTTTCCACAGTTCCGGAGAAACTCTCATACGGATGATGGAGGAGAATATCTCCCTGTTTAATAAGTGAGAAAACGTTACTGTTTTCCGCAAATGCTTTGGGAATAATCGGGAGCCAGACCCTGAATTTTAGATCCGGTAAATCGAGATCAACAATCGTTTTTAAAATCGAGAAATCGATCGGGAAATCCATTTCATAAATATCTTCATCAAGAATCTCAAGAGAATCTTTCAGAAATGATGTAATAGAAGGATCTGTTCCCTTCTGAATTTCAAGGCGGACACATTCAGCGAGACGACGCTCCTTAATTCCTTCTTCAACCAGGATCAGGAGATCCTGGGCCTCATCTTCACGGTGATCCACATCGGCGTTTCGAGAAACGCGGAAAGGTACTGTCTGCTGGATTTCCATACCAGGATACAGAAGATGAAGGTTTGAGCGAACGATGGTTGTTGTGATGACGAACCTGTTCCTCTTCTCCCCCTCTACGCGCGGGATAGGAATCAGTCCCGGAATGAACTCAGGAATTTTAACCCGGGAAAAGAGTACAGTTTCTGTCTGCGGATTTTTCAGGATCAAACCGAGAGAGAACGAAAGGTTAGAGATAAAGGGAAACGGATGCCCCGGATCCACACTGAGTGGAGTGAGCACAGGGAAGATCTTACTTCTGAAGTAACTGTTGCAGTGATCCTGCTCTTCAATATTAAGGTCCTGATACTCGTAGATAAAAATATCGTTTCGTTGGAGCTCAGCTACGAGATTCTGGAAGATCGTTCTTTGTTTCACGAGATCTTCGTTAATATGAACGCGGATGTTCGCAAGCTGATCAATGGTTGAAAGTCCATCTACGGATTTGTGAGCTATACCAGAGACGATCTGGTGCTTGAGATAACCAATTCGCTTCATGACAAATTCATCGAGGTTGTTCGAAAAAATCACGAGAAAGCGGAGTCGCTCAAGAAGAGGGTTACGTTTGTCTGATGCCTCAGCGAGAACTCTGCGATTAAAGTGAAGCCACGATAAATCGCGATTCAAGAAATGTGTGGGATCCACATTGAAATTGATTTTTTTCGGTGACCGTGAGGCCGCTCGTCTTTTGCGCATTTCTTCACTCTTTGTCTAAAACTTAGACACCCTGACTTGATGTGAGTAATTCTTATTCACCTGTCACCTCAGTTTAAAAAGCAGGTGTGTCCTTGACAAGGAAATTAACCCCTTTGAATTGTTAGGATTGCCTGCCAGGTCCACAAAAGTACAACTTGGAGCATTAAAGTGGCACGGGAATTGGAAGATAAAGGCCATTACGTCATTTAAACGGGGGTCTCACATGTCACGGAAAAATCTTTATCGCTGGGGGCTTTTGCCAGTTCTTTCTCTCATGATGGTTTCACCATCTGATATGAGTAAAGCACCTTCGAGAAGCCTGGCAGCAGAGCCTGCAACGACACCCCAGGATATGGCCGCAAGAAAACGATTCCTTCTTGGTAACCACCAATCAGCTTCCGTCGAACAAGTGGTCGTAGAAGGCGTTGCTGAAAACGCTGCTGAAGCCGTCAATCCGCTTCTGAGATATAATGCTGTTTCCGAAAAAGCGACCAAAGCAAACCCTCATCAGGCGAACGCAGAGCTCACCCGCGAAGTTTACATCCGTAACCTTGAAAGTATTGTGAGTCTTGTTGATCAGGAAAAAAATACGATTGATAACGAACTCGGTGACAGAACTCTTCTGAAAGATGCCCGTCTTCGCGTTGAAGGCGAAGTTCATGCTCTCACTCAATATGAAGCTGACCTTGTTGATCTCAAGGCCAGAAACCTCGTCGCAGAGAATGATGAGAAGAAACCATCTGATCTTATCAACGCCACGAAACTCAAGCTCGAAGACCTTCTGAAAAAAGTTGAAGACCGTGAGAAAGTTGTCGCTGAAGAAGATAAAGCTGCCGCAGCGTCTCCACAAGTCATCGCTCAGAGTGATGTCGCTGCGACTCCTGTGGTTGCGGAGATACCCGCTGCGGGACCTGCGCCTGTCGAAGATGGTTCAACACCTACAAAAGAAGAAACTGATCTTGATAAAATTCTCTGCGACCTTCGTGATCAGAACAAGGCCATGAATGAATCAATCCAGAAACTCATGACTGATAATCAGACCATCATGCAAAGTATGATGACGATGATGCAAAACTTCATGTCGTATCAGCAATCTCAGCAACAAATTGAGCAGGCGAGAAACCTCTATCAATTTTATCCTCAGAACCAGAATGGTAATTGGCAGTATCAACCTACTAATTTTCAGGCATCGACATCAATTTTCGGTGAAATGCCGGCGATCACTTACAGTCCGCTCTTGAATCAGGTTCAGAACGTGAACGGAAATGTAAACCAGAGTGCCGCTGCTTCAGGCTCGTGGTCTCTTCGCCAGGATCCGGGACTACAACTTTCAGATCCACGCATGTCAGTCATGCAAAACATCATGCCTTCACAGTTTGGTCCCATGGATGGTTCTCTCCTCGGGAACTTTGGAATGGATATGTCGACGAGCTTCATGCCTGTCATCCCACAAGGATTTCAGCTAGCACCCATGATGATGCAACCGTCTGAGCAACAAATTCCATTTACTCCCCAGGCCGCTACTCCACCAGCTACTTCATTTCTCCGCATATAACCGAGCGATCTGCTCGCCTAGTCTGAGTTAGGCGAGCATTTATTTCCTTAAGAATTAAACTCTAGTCCCGAAGAGACTTTCATGTGTCCTAACCTGCAAGGAAAACATGAATAGCCTCGAACAAAAATCGAATACGAAATCTCTCATGCGCCTATGTCACTGTTGTCACAAGGTCAGTGAATCTTCTGTGGAGCTTGAGCGCTGTGCGCACTGTGGCAAATCATTTCTACCTCTCCGATATTTCGAAAAAATCCATAAGAGCAAAAACCAGAAGTGGGGCTCACATTTTTCTCCCTCTGAAGAGTTAGAGGAAGAAGATTTGATCAAGGGCCTTTTTGTTTTGTGGTAAAGCCTGAAGTCTCTGTGATATTTTTCACCCATGCAGACACAAACAGCACCTCCTCAGGATCTCCACGCCGTTCTCGTTCGTCTTTTTAAAAAACGCGGTTTAGCACCCACGGATGTTCAGGACATGCTTTCCTGGAACCTGAAAGATCTTCCCGAACTCACCAACATGATCGACCTTCAGAAGGCTTCAGAGAGACTGATCCGTGCAGTTAAGGATGGCGAAAAGATCGGTGTTTTCGGAGACTACGATGTTGATGGAACGACGTCTTGTGCTCTTCTCTGGCACTTCTTCAAAATGCTCGATATTGAAATCGAAGTATATCAACCAAGCCGCTTTGTTGAAGGATATGGAATTCATCCATCATCCATCGATCAGGCACTAACAGATGGTGTGAAAGTTCTGATGAGTGTTGACTGCGGAATCAGCAACACGGCCACTGCCGACTACGCCACAGAAAAAGGCGTAGACCTTATCATCACAGATCACCATAGAGATGCAGCCCCACACATTCCACGCGCGTATGCCGTTGTGAATCCGAACCGTCGTGATGAGCCTGAGAATTCGCCGCTGAAAGCTCTGGCCGGTGTTGGTGTTGCTTTCGCTCTCGCCTTACAAATTAAAAATGATCTCGCTCTTCGTGGACAGGAGATTCCCTCTCTCTATCCCCTACTCCAGTTCGTTGCGATTGGAACTATTTCTGATCTTGCACGCATGACTCCACTTAATCTCCGGTTGACCCGTCATGGCCTGAAGCAAATGCCTTCAACCGTGTATGCTGGAATCCGTGCGTTCCTGGCACCCGAAGAAATGAAATCAGCGATGATCTCGAGTGAAAGGATTGCTTTTCACGTCGGCCCCCATATTAATTCCAAAGGCAGACTTGATCATCCGGATCGAGCTCTCAGACTTCTTATCTCCGACGACCAACAGATGACACGCGAGCATTTTACACATCTCGAAGTTGCTAACCGTGACAGACGTCTGATTCAGAAAGAAGTCTTCGACGAAGCGAAACTTGAAGTTATCAAAGACATTTCACGCGAAGATCTGGCGATCAACATCGTTTATCGTCCACACTGGCATGAAGGGGTAATTGGAATTGTTGCCTCAAAACTTGTAGAAACGTTTGATGTTCCTGCTATCGTCTTTACCGATGCGGAAGAACAAGGAGTCATTAAGGCGAGTTGCAGAACTGCAGGTGAACTGAATATTTTTGAACTTCTTGAGTCGTGCAAAGATCATTTCATCAAATTCGGGGGGCACAAAGCGGCTGCGGGACTTTCCATGCGCAAAGAAAACTTTCATGCTTTCCGCAAACAGATGAGTCAGCTTGTTAGTGTGATTCCTGCTCCTCTTCGCACGAAAGGAAAAAGCTTCGATGTTGAAATTGGCATCGAAGAAATCAATGCACAGCTTGTTCGCGACCTCGAAAAACTCGAACCCTTCGGCCCTGGTCATGAGAGACCTGTGTTCAGAATGAAAAATGCCGTGATTCAGTCATACCGAATTCTCAAAGATGCTCATGTGCGCTGGACATTTGCAGGTGTAGGCGACAAAAAGGTTACTGTTCAGGGAATGAGTTTCAATTATCTTGGTAAATGGAATGAGCCAACACCGGAAGAAATCTTTGAACAACAGAAGGCCGGGCTTATCGTCGAATTTACTCTGGGAATCAACAGGTTCCAGGGGAATGAGACGATCCAACTTATGGTCAGTCGTCTCATTCCGGGCCAGATTTAACCGCGTTTAATTTCTAAGTGCTCAATTTTGATATCAGTCTTTGGACGATCGCCCATAGCTGTCGGAGCTTCGCCGATTTTTTTCACAACATCTAAACCTCGAACAACTTTACCGAACACAGTGTGGGCATTGTTCAGGTGTGGTGTCGGGCCGAGTGTGATGAAGAACTGAGATCCATTTGTTCCAGGGCCGGCGTTCGCCATAGAGAGAACACCTTCTGAGTCATGCTTGCGGTTGGCACTGAACTCATCCTTGAATCTGTATCCCGGGCCTCCGCGACCTGAGCCTTCAGGACATCCACCTTGAATCATAAATCCACGAATCACACGGTGAAAAACAAGCCCGTCGTAAAATGGGCCTTCTTTATTTGTTTTCTGTCTTCCTTCTGCAAGGTTGATAAAGTTCCAGACAGTCTCCGGAGCTTCTTTCGGGTAAAGTTCAATTTCGAACTCTCCCATTGTTGTTTTAAAAACAGCACTCAGCTTGTCGACGTTTTCTTTATAATCTATTTTTTCCTGTTTCATGGCACTGAACATATGAACTCCTTTTATGGTGATTTAACAACTTCTGAAAGTACTGAATGAGGGCCTGAAGTGATGAAATTAATTTTTGTTCCAGCTGGCAGCATTTTGCCGAGGTCAATCCGCAGAGAGGGTGCTGGCTTACCCTCAACACTGAAGGGAGCGAGCCACTCAGCACCCAGTGTGTAAAAGCCGGCATCTTCGAGATCATTTTCAGTGATCCATTGAGCGATAGCACCACGGGAAAAGCAGCTTGAGAAAAGAATCGGAAGCCTTTCATCAAACTTTCCATTTTTAAGCATCAATTTGAGGTCACCGATTTTTTTGTCATGGATGAAAGAATCAAGCCAGATAATGTCAACGGCATCGACTCTTGGAATCTTGAAAGAGCGCACTCCGCCTCTGACCTGCTCAAGAGTGTTGGAGAAAAAACTTGCCTGCTCCACTGGCTTGAGAAACTTTGTCGCCGTCGACCGATAGTAATTCTCGACCCGGGAATTATATTGCCCCTGAAGCTCAATCATTTCGTCATAAGAAAGTTGAAAAGACTCTATGAGTTTTTTAAAATCAAAATAAGTGAATGAACTGGATTTAAAACACATTCCGGCAGCGGAATAATTCGCCCATGCCGGAATTTCCGGAAGAAAATATTGTTCGATACCTGAGGTCTGGTAACCCTGATCATCGATCTCGCGTTTGATACCAGAACTTCCGCAACTAAGAAGAAGCAGCAGGACTAAAAAGTTTAAAAATTTCATTCTCTATGCCTTTAAGGATTTCCGAGTCTTTCTTCCACCCGTCTTTGAAGTTAGAACTCGAAGGAATAAGGGAGAAATACCCTTTCTCTTCAGAGTCCAGAAGTTCAATGGACGGCTTTATCAATCTGGTCGCCACGAGGACATGGTCAACACCAAGTGTTTTCAGTCCGAGGATATTATTTTCCGGATGCCATTTTCCTTCCCTGAATTCCGGCTTCTCCAAAGTCAGAAAAAGTCTCTTCCGATCAATCAATTGATCAATGGCGCTCACATTGTGCCCGGAAAAGAAGTTCACTTGAGGGATGGGTTCAACTGGTTTGGGAATTTTGGCCTGAACGAAATCATCAAGTGCCTGCCATTCGCGAAGCTTCGTATGAAAGATCTCTGTTTCCGCTTCCCAATTTTCCTGGATTTCAGCCATGAGATTCTCAAATGCTTCACGAAGTGTTGGGTTAAGTGCCGGAAGAATTTTTTCAAAAGGAATGGATTCAGTGGTCGCAACAAATAACCTATTCGCCGGATTATGAATCCAGTCGCGAAGGCCAACCATCACTTCGATAGCAAGCTCTGTTGACCCGATAAGAATCATTTCGCGGATTTCTTTATTTTGCATCAGTGACGGAAGCTCGCTAAGGATAGAGAGGCCTTTAGAGACTTGCTCACGGGAGACTCTGCTTTCTCCCATTGCTCTTCCGGTTTCATTGATCGACAGAGGTTCACGGGGACGCCTGAGATCAAGAACGAGATCAAAATCATCATACATTTCGAGCGTAGACTGGAGACTCTCCATCATTTCTGTGGAAAGCCTTGTATACATCTCAGGATCACTTTCTTTATGTTTTTCAACGAACTGAGAAGGATTAAGCTGGTAGATGATCCGGAAAAGATCATAGAAGCGTGAAGAGTTCTGAGGAACTTCATCCGGAATCAGAAAACGTTTTGTGATTGAGAGCACTTTATAGGGCTTAATTTCCTGAGTCGATTTTAGAACATCAGTCAGCGGATTCAGGTATTGCGAATACCAGGCTTCATCACTGAACGCTCCCGTTTGTTTTTTACTCAGTAAGGCCCAGCCCAGTTCAGAAGTCGTAGTCGACCATTCTGAGCGCGTAAAATGTGGAGGAAAAATTTCTTCATCACGGTCGCTGAACCACGTCACAGCAGCATCATGCGAATGAAAGCGCAGGACAGCTTCCAGGCATAAGGGACTTGAACCAAGTATGGCAATTTTCATAAGAAAAAGGGCCTCCGATAGAGGCCCTTAGACTAACAAATTACTTCTAAAGCAGCTATGAATTAAAGGAAGTAGACCTTGCTCTCGCCTTTATCCAGGCATGAGAATTCAGCATATTGATAAATGAAATCAATAAAGCTCGCGACGGCCTTGAAACTAGGGAGAGACGTGTCGAAAGTCCCACCTAAACGGAGCCATGCGCTTCCGTCTTTATCGATATATTCAGAGGCGTGTCGAACTGTTACAACGGCAGGAAGGTAAGTTCCTTTCGTGAAAAACAGCTTGAGAGTTGTCTCTGAGCCGAGTTTAAATTGGTTCTTCGCTTTCAGAGTAAAAGGAATTTGAAACTGAACTCCATCGCCTGAAATATCGACAAGCTTGATAGGAAATCCAGATCCCTGATCGTCAACGACAGCGTCGACTCCCAGAAATTCTGAAAATACCACGCGCTCAAACGTACGACGCTTTTGCTCGATGGATTCTTTTCTACGAGTGTTAAAATCTACAACTTTTTTATCATCAGACATGGTTCCCTCCAGACTTATTTCTAATCGGAAGGAATGAAGAGAATCCTGATGAAAATCAGATGGGGGAAAAAATTTCTTTTAAATCCGGAGTACATCTATCAGAGAACGACTTTCTCCAGCTCACTCAGAACTTCCGGGGCCATGAGTTTTCGGGCGAGTTGCTCAAACTGGTCTGTAATATCAGTGATGCTGATTTTAAGGTCCCGCTTTCCCGTACCCCGCTCAAGAACAGCCCGAGTAAACAGGTCGGATAATTTCTCCGCTAAAACACTTCCCGATTCTATAAGGGCGACATCCGGACCGAGGATTTTAGAGAGATCACCTTTGATCATCGGGTAATGGGTGCATCCCAAGATCACGGTTTTAATCTTTTTCTGCTGAAGCTCAAAGACATATTTCTTCACGACGAGCTCAGTAATCGGATCCCCCTGAAGCCCTTCTTCAACCAAAGGAACGAAAAGCGGACAGGCCTGTTCAGTAATTTCGATCGAAGAATCCAGATTGTTAATGGTTTTTTTATAAGCATGTGAACGAATGGTAGCTGATGTACCGAGGACACCAATTTTTTTATCGGCGGCGAGTTTCACGGCCGCAATGGCCCCGGGTTCAATGACGTTCAATAACGGGGTTCCTTCAAAAGAATCTTCGCCAAGAAAAACAGTTGAAGCCGAGTTGCAGGCAATGATCAGCGCTTTTACATTCTGAGCTTTAAGAAATGTCAGAATTTGTTCACCGTACCTTCGGATTGTTTCCGGTGATTTGTTTCCATAAGGCAATCGGGCAATATCACCAAGGTAATGAAATGATTCTTCAGGAAATTTCTGAGCAAGAACTTTTAAAACAGTCAGGCCACCAAGGCCCGAGTCAAATATTCCAATGGCTTTTTTCATCAGCTTTTCCGGGATAAAATATCTTTCAGCTTACCCACTCTCTCAAGGTTTTTCAAAAGATCCGGAGAAAGAAGTCCAGACTGAGTCAAAATCTTATCGGAAAGGAGTGTTTTGAGAAAATCTTTTTCCCAAAGTGGTGCGTAATGAGTTTTCGAACTCGATCTTGCCATGTCCATCGCAACTCTTGCATCCAGAGGCTTAATATCCGGGAAAAACTTAGCTGCTGTATCACTTTTCACAACAGTCGGAAAGATCAAGCTCTCTGTGAGTTTTCTCCCGATCTGTGAGTGCTCAGGAATGGCATAATCCAACGCCTTGAGAAGAACACGTGACTCCACTTCCGGGATTTTTATACGTTTTCTTTTGAGGCCAGCGAGTTCTGAATACATATCAATCAGATCTCCATAAGGAACTGCATCCGGTCCACCGATCTCTATGATCTCATGGCCATTCTTTTTTAAATCCAAAGCTTCGACGAGATAGTGAAGTAAATCCTGCAAAGCCAGTGGCTGGCAAAGTTGATTCAGGAGAGAGAGCTCAGGACGGAAGGGAATTCTCTCTGCAATCGCCTTAATCATTTCAAAAGACAAAGAACCTTCGCCGAGAACAATGCTCGCCCTGAACTCAGTTACAGGGAGCCCACTTGAACCGAAAATGGCCCCTGTCAGATGACGACTTCGCAAGTGTGGTGAAAGTTTAGCCGAAGGATCTCCGAGACCACCGAGGTAAATAATGGAAGTACCCGTCGGGCGTATCCAGTTTATAAAATTAACTGCGGCAGATGCCTCTTCGTACTCGAAGCGTGCATCTTCCCCTTTCATTCCGTGTACAAGGTAATAAGTAAAATCAATCTTCGGCAGATCAGGCAATGCCTGAGGTTCAAGGAGATTGCCTGTAAGCCAGTGCACCTTCTCCGTTTTTTTGTTTTTATGTGGTGTACGGGTAAGCGCAAAGACTTCATGCCCTTCAGCAATCAATTCAGGAATGAGTGCATTTCCTACAAAACCGTTCGCCCCTGTTACGAGAACTTTCATACTTTACCTTTTCTCCGAAATCACAAACCATTTAAGATGTTCACCGAACGAGCGCATGACGATGATATGGAAGATTGCCTGTGTCCACTTGTAAATATACCAGGGCAAGGCTGGCCGGAACTCATGCAAGGCTGCCATCACATACCGCTTTTGAAGAATTTCACGAAACTCCAATCTTCCTCTGTCCTGTTTTCCGGACAAAAGACCACCGATCACATAGAGAAGTTGTCGATCACTTGTCGACCGCTCCTGACTTTTTTTAAGAATCAATATTTTGATCGCGGGATCAACGAGATAAAATGTACAAATATCCCCTTCAACCTGAACGCGGATCAAAGTGGAAAAGAATGTGGGAAGCCAGTCGAAATATTCCTGCGCCACCCATGCAGCATCTCTGTGTGCAGGAAGGACAAGACGTTGAACGGAGCGAACATCTTTTTCAACCGGAACGAAACCTGAGAACTCTCTTTTGGGCTCGTGATTATTGAGAGCAATATCGAGAGCCTCATTCAGTGTCGTATTGAGATCTTCAGGATGAGGCCAGCGATGGTTGTCACTGGCGAGCATTTCATGACGGAGGCTCAAGACCAACGGGTAGATTAGATTCTTCGGTAAACCTGTGATGAGAGTCACCCACCATCTTGAAAGAGAAATGGGAATGAGGTTCAGGGAGATAATCTTGTTATTCTTTTTGATTTTGGCCGACGTCCGGCGAATCAATTCATTGTAAGTGAGAGTTTCAGGTCCGCTGAGATCATAAACTTTTCCCTGCACAGACTCTTTTTGAGATGTTGCCACCAAAACCTTGATCACATCCTTCAAAGCAACTGGCTGAGATTTTGAATTCGTCCATGAAGGCGCGATCATAATGGGAAGGCGTTCTACAAGTTTTTTTAAAATCGCGAAGGATGAGCCGCCGGGACCGATAATCAGACCAGCACGAAAGACAGTACTTTTTATTCCTGAATCACGAATGACCGTTTCAACTTCCAGCCTGCTGCGAAGATGCCAGGAAAGTTCACCGTCGGCCGGTATGAGGCCACCCAGGTAAACAATGTGATGAATCTTTTCGGCACGAGCTGCACGGACAAAGTTGTCCGCCATGATGAGATCGAAGTCGTAAAAAGTACCTTGAGAGAGAGATGCTGAAGGAAGCATGGAGTGCACGAGATAGTAGGCCTCTTCGCAACCGACCATGGCCTCAGCAATATCTTTCAAAGAAAAAAGATCGCACTTTTTCCAGGTCAGCCTTGAATGGTGGGAATTGCGCTGGCTACGCGAGAGGCCGACGATCTGAACATCGGGTGACTCCAACAGTTTTTCGATGAGTGCACTTCCAATGAACCCACTCGCTCCTGCAATCAATATTTTCTTCATTCCTAAACCACCAGGTAAACTCCAAAACTATACCATTGAGCCAGCGACATAGCGACTCTTAACGCCGGACGCAACGACGTTGTTCAAGGGAAATATCACTTCAATTAGTTTCTTCCGAAGAGCATAATGAATGCATGATCCTGCTGAAAATACTTCCAGGCGTTTTGAAGGAACTTGCCACACATGTTCCTACCGTATTTTTCCAGCTCGTGGATTGGGGTGAAATAGCCTCCGAAGTTCCGCGCCTCACGAAAAAGCTTCTGCAAAAAGAAGGCTATGTTGATTTTCTTAAGGTTCAAAAAGAATTTCTCAGTCCTCTGAATATTGCATGGAGTAGCGTGGCCCTTCACGAGAAACAAAATAGAATTTCCAGGGATGCCGGTATCAATTGGCTTGAAATTTATTTTGCCCAAATTTATTCACCCCATGGAATTTTTCTCGATCTACGTCCTCAGCATTTTGATCCACAACAGGTTCCACTTCTCTGGCACCCGTCGGGTTTATGGTCCAGGTTTGCTGAACCATTCCGTCTGGGACTTCTAAAAGTTTATGATGGTTTTTACCTTGGTGATGAGAAACTTTATTACGAAGGCCTTGTTGATGTCGGATTGATGGATCCCGAGTGGTCAGATGATGATAAGAAGAAACTTGGTGATCTTTTCAAGGAACAATTTGGCGATGCCAATACGAAAGAAGTTCTATTCACTCTTGATAAATTCAATCAGTCCATGACGAAAACGTTTCATTTCATTCTTCAGAAGAAACGCCAAATGAATGTGGATTTTATGTACCTTGGCATGTATCTCGTGACTCTTTATTCAGCTCTAGAAAAAACCGGTGAACCATTGCCGGTAAAAGATATTTACCTTCGAATCAGGTCATCTTTTAATCATGCTTAAATCACGAAAAGCAACTTCAGACGATCTCCAAAGACTCTCTGCACTCATTAATTCCGGGTATCGCGGAGAACACTCCAAAAAAGGCTGGACCACAGAAGCTCATTTCCTGGATGGACAGAGAACAGATGAAAATCTCCTGAAGGAACTCATCAAACAGCCAGACCAGTGGATAGAAGTTTTCTTTGAAAAAGATCCCGCAGATTTTCACGCCTGTGTGCAGATGAAAAAAGATGGCGAAAGCCTTTACTTCGGCATGCTGACGGTGGAGCCACTCATTCAGGCCAGAGGCTGGGGTTCGCAAATCATAAAGTCAGTGGAAACAAGAGCGATGATGTTCGGTCTCAATTCAGTAAAGCTCACTGTGCTCCACAATCGTCCGGAACTCATTGCATATTACGAACGCAGAGGTTACGCACCAACCGGGCTTTGGGAAAAATTCCCGGAGGATCCTGCATTTGGTCTTCCGAAAGTCGAACTTCGCCTTCTTGAATACAAAAAGAATTTGAATTAATAATTATCTAAAGTGTTTTATCTTATCCGTGAAATCGAGAATGATATCGTCCGTGTGAGACCTGAGTTCCCATGGTTTGTGCGAAGTCGCCACGCCCACAATTTCACAACCTGCTCTTTTCCCTGACTCGAGACCTGCGAGAGAATCTTCAAACACAACACATTCATAGGGAGCGAGCCCAAGATGGTTGCAGCATGTACTGTAAACTTCGGGATCTGGTTTCCCTTTCTTCACCATAGATCCATCGATGATGACATCGAAGTTTGCACGGATCTTAAGTTTATCAATCACGAATCCCACATTCATGGGCGGAGCTGAAGTCCCAAGGGCCACTTTGATGCGTTGTCTTTTGAGGTTATCAAGAAACTGATAGAGACCTTTGAGTGCGGTCATGTGCGGTTCATAAAGTTTCTGATAAAGACTTTCTTTTTCAAGAGCAAGCTTCTGCTCCTGTTCAGGGGTAATCTTTCCAAAAATCATCTGGAACAGGTCGGCATTTGTTTTACCGTTGAACTTGTCACGGTATATCTGATCATTAAGTTCAAATTTATGCTTCTGCGCAAATTCCATCCACGCCTGAAAATGATATCGGTGGTTATCCACAACCACGCCATCCATATCAAATATTGCACCCTTAATCGCCATGAGGATCTCCTTGTGTTTATTTTGACATGAACTCCGCGGGACGAGTATCATTTTTCCCAAGGAAACAGACTTTATGCAGATTCATTCTTCCTATGATGCCATCATCGTTGGCGGTGGTGTCAGTGGATCATTTATGGCCCAGGAACTCGCGGCTGCGGGTTGGCGCACACTCGTGCTTGAAGCAGGCCGATCATTTACACGGACAACTTATCCTGCCTTAGAGATCGATTCCAATTCACAACTCTATTGGGGTGGCGGGGTTGAGCTCAACACTTCTGCTTCACTCGCTCTCCTACGTCCGAAAGTTGTGGGTGGCGGATCCATCGTGAATCAGGCCCTGATGGATCGCTTTGACGACATAGCTCTTGATTCATGGAAACAGGAATCACAGGTTAATTTCTTTAACTCCGAAGTTCTCTCACCATGGTATCAAAAAGCTGAGAACGAACTCTCCATCCAGAAAGTTTCTGAACAGTACCGGAATGGGAACGCCAAAATTTTCGCTGACGGCTTTAAAGCGAACGGCTTTATTTGCGCTCCTCTCACACGGGCGCAAAAGGATTGTCGTTTTGAAGATGGCAATGATTGCATCCGCTGTCTTTCAGGCTGTCCGATAGATTCAAAGCAAAGCACGCCCGTTACAACTCTAAAGAAAGCTCTCAAGGCCGGCTGCCAGCTTATTAGTGAATTCGAAGTGCAGAAGATCGAAGATAAAAAAGATCATACTCTCGTTGGTGGAAAATGGAAAAACGGAGGCCAGTATCTTTTCTCGGCACGCAAAGTAATTCTCGCTGCAGGAGCGATCGGTAACTCCCGACTGCTTCTTCAAAACGATTTCAAAAAATCACTCCCGGCATTGGGGGAAAAATTCTATACCCACCCACAGTACATGGTTATCGCGATGTATGATCACGAAATCAACGCTCATAAGGGTCCGCTTCAATCATACAAATCTCAGGACCCCCATTTTCGCGCGAAAGGGTTCAAGCTCGAAAACGTCTTCGCTCCTCCGGTCGCCATCAGCATGCTCCTTCCCCAGCTTGGAAAAAAGCACATGGCGAAGATGAAAGAGATTACCAAGATGGCATGTATCGAAGTCGCAGTCCGTGATACGAATCCTGGAAAAATCAAAATTAATAATCAAGGCCGACCCATCATAGAAAAAGAACTCAACGAGGAAGATGAAAAAAGAAAGAGGGCCGGCATGGATGCTATTCATGCAATCTTTGCTTCCACAGGTGCACGTGAAGTGATCCGGGGAGATCTCGGTATTGGACTTCACCTCATGGGTGGGTGCTCCCTTGGAGCTGACGAGAAAAAGTTTGTCACAGCACCTGACTTCACACTCCATGGACATCGTCGCATTGTCATCGCAGACTCTTCCATTTTTCCGAATGCCCCCGGCATTAATCCTTCGCTGACAATTATGGCACTCTCCAAGATGGCCGCTGATCAGATGATCAAGGAGGGCCTTTGAAACACGGATTTAATTCTCTTGCTGTCAAAGGCATCCTGAAAGCAGGTGATGTCATTATTCCAGGTGACACAACAATGCCACGATTTTCTCAGACTACTTTCATTCGCGAATTTGATCGGATCTCCGAATTCATGGACCCAGCAGATAGGTCAGGGTTTAAACTCCTCATGACGTTGATGGCATTCATGCCATCGGTTGTGATTCTTTTTATTTTAAAAGTGGCTTCTCATCATCAGAAGTTTCCTGATTTCATTGGTGCCATTCTCAGGCAGATCAATCTCGGCATGAAAGGTGTCATCCTTACGATGTACTACTCTGGTATAGGTGAACAGGGCGACGCCATTCTGCAAAAACTTAATTACTCGACGGCTATCAATACTCCTGTTGATCAGGACATCGAATTGGAAAATCTCATGAAACAAAATCATCCGCTCGAAAATTATGCTCCTCTGAATCCAAAAGAGATGATGCTAAAGTCACGTCAGGCGCATCTGGACATCTCAGCGCTGAGTCTGAAAGAGCGTGTTGCCTTCATTACACGCCTTCGCCTGGTGTTGCTTGAAAGACAGGAAGAAATCACGGATATCATCCAGAAAGAAACAAACAAGGCCCGCACAGATATCATGACGTCAGAATTCTTTCCGATCTTTGAACACCTCGAATTCCTCGAGCACAAGACTCTTGAAGCACTCAAGGAAGAGAAAGTCGCGACACCGATTGCAATGATGGGTAAGGCCTCAAAGATCTGGTATGAATCAATGGGAACCGTTCTGGTCATATCTCCATGGAACTACCCTTTCTATCAGGCGATCGCACCGATCACTTGTTCATTCGTGACCGGAAACGCGACGATCTATAAACCTTCTGAGATAACCCCTCTTAAAGGCCTCGTTGAATCAGTCCTCTTTGCGGCGGGCTTCAAGCCGGAATGGGTTCAGATAGCTTACGGTGACGGAAAGACTGCTGCTGATCTCATTTCAGAACGTCCACAGAAAATATTTTTCACAGGCTCCGTCGGCACTGGAAAAAAGATCATGTCCCAGGCATCACAATTTCTCATTCCGGTTGAACTTGAACTCGGTGGCAAAGACCCGATGATTGTTTTTGAAGATGCCAATCTTGCGCGTGCTGTGAAAGGTGCTGTCTGGGGAGCGATGACAAACACCGGCCAGTCCTGTACGTCAGTCGAGAGACTTTATGTTCAGGAGAAAATCTACAATCAATTTCGAGATGCTGTTGTTGGCGAGGCTTCACGTATTAAAGTGGCCGTCGACCGCGACGGTGACGGTGATATGGGACACATGATTTCTCCAAAACAAGTCCAGATCGTAGCGGATCTGGTAAAAGATGCAGTCTCTCAGGGTGCGAAGATGCTCACGGGTTCATCGTGGGATTTTAAATCTTCCCAAATTCCACCAATCGTTCTCGAAGGCACAACTCACAGCATGCGTATCAACAAGGAAGAAATTTTCGGGCCGGTCCTTCCGATCATGAAATTCAGAGATGAAGAAGAAGCGATTAATCTCGCCAACGATTCTGATTTCGGACTCTCAGCAAGTATCTGGTCAAAAGACAAGGCTCGCGCAGAAAGAGTCGCGCGCCAGATAGTAACCGGTAACATCTCAATCAATAACGTGATGGTTTCTGAAGGCAATCACCACCTTCCATTTGGTGGCGTTAAAGATTCCGGCATTGGCCGCTATAAAGGAGTTATGGGCCTTCGCAATTTCTGTAATGTAAAATCTGTGATGGTGGATGCAGACTCGAAGAAGATCGAGGCCAACTGGTATCCGTACTCTCCGAAAAAATACGAACTCTTTAAAGGGCTCACGACGTCCCTCTTCACGGGCGGCCTTAAGAAATGGACAGGCCTCGTCCGCTTTGGTTTACCTCTTGAAGGTCATAGCCAGAAAGCGAAGAGAGAATAGGACTCGGGGGACTTCGCACATATTTCGGAAAGGCACTGAAGTATCTTCCGCAACAATTTCTTTTTTTAACGATAGTCGCGGATGATGGTGGTCACGACACCCACACGGACGTCTTCGAGTTCCGGAATTTCAACAAGTCCTTTAAACACCTTCACTTCATCTTCTGCAATGGTCACAACAAGACTCATCTTGCGCGGCTTGCGTGCAAGATCAATCAGAAGCCAGTCTCTCTTTTGAATACCTAGTTGAGGAAAATCATTTTCCACCTGAACAAAAAACAGCGATGGGTTTCCGAGGCCGAATTTTTCATCAAGGGAAAGAGGTTTTTCCGCAAATTCAGAGCACGGACTCTGGAACCCCGTTAATCTCTCTTCTACAATCGTTGCCGTTTGGTAGATCCGCATACTCAGACAATACGTAAAATTTACGGAAAAATCAACCGGGTATTGTTTTCCGTACGAAACACGTATACGTTAGAAAGATGAACGAGGCCATCTCTTTAGACCAGCTTTTCCTCCACGACCGCAACAGCGTCTTTATCATGCGCCTCACAGGCAAAAAACAGCGACTTGGACTGAAACCGGGAGACAAAATGATCGTCAATCGCGCCCTGCCCTTTCAGATCGAGAAGCTGGCCCTCGTCGTCATTAAAGGAGAGTTTGAAGTCCAGTTAGTCAGTCAGGAATTTTTAGACGCCCATGAACCGGAATCCGGAAATTTCATCTGGGGGATGATCCAAACTATCATCAGGGAGCTCGAATGAAGTACATGGCCCTCGTCGACTGCAACTCGTTCTACTGTTCGTGCGAAAAAATTTTTCGACCTGACCTGAGAAACAAACCCGTGATCGTTCTTTCGAACAACGACGGTGCCGCCATCGCCTTCACGAAAGAAGCCAAGGCCGTGGGCTTCGGTCAGATGTGCGAGGCCTACTTCAAGTTAAAAGATAAGGTGAAGCAGCACAACGTCGCTGTCTTCTCGTCAAACTACGCTTTCTACGACGACATCTCAAAGCGCGTGATGAATGTCCTGCGCGCCTTTTCTCCGAACGTCGAAGTCTACTCCGTCGATGAGGCCTTCGTCGAAATCGAAGTCGATGATATTTCCCAGCTGGAACCGATCGGAAG
This sequence comes from Bacteriovorax stolpii, assembly GCA_945883845.1. Taxonomy (GTDB): domain Bacteria; phylum Bdellovibrionota; class Bacteriovoracia; order Bacteriovoracales; family Bacteriovoracaceae; genus Peredibacter. The sequence continues at coordinate 44,077 of CAMCYI010000010.1, forward strand.
AAGAATGCGCTCAGAGATCATGCGACAGGTAGGCATGCCCGTCGGTGTCGGGATTTCAAAAACAAAAGTCCTTTGCAAAGTGGCGAACAAGCTCTCCAAGAAACACAACGGTGTGAAGGTGCTAGTCACCGAAAAAGACATCGACGATGCCCTGAGGGAATTTCCCACGAGGGACATCTGGGGCATCGGCAGCAGGAGTGCGAGCAAGCTCCATCTCATCAACATCAAGACCGCCCTCGAGATGAAAAATTTCAAGGACGACAAGCTCATCCAAAAGGTCCTCACCAAGGTCGGCCGCGAGATTCAGGATGAACTCAGAGGGATTCACTGCCTCAACATGGAAAATGTCGAAGACAAAAAGAATACCGGCAACTCAAGAAGCTTCGGCTACGACGTACGCACGAAACGCGAACTTCGTGAGGCCCTGGCACAGTTCGCGACTAACTCCGCAGCAAAGCTTCGCTCACAAAACAGTGTGTGCTACGGGCTCTCCGCCTACATTCACACCAATCCCTTCAAGCCGGGCCCGCAGTACTTCGGTGAAGATCACGTGCGTTTCAGCTCGGCGACCTCAGACGTGATCAAGATCATCGCCGGCGCCCACGAAGTCCTCGAGAACATTTACCGTACTGGCTACGGCTACAAAAAAGGCGGAGTTCTTCTCAGCCACATCGTGCCCGCGAATCAAGCACAGGTCGATCTTTTCTGCGAAGACCCGACCGACAACAATGAAGTGAACAAGGTGATCGACATGATCAACAAAAAGTACGGCCCTCAGACCATCAAGAGTGCGGCCTGCGGAATCGGTCAGCCCTGGAAAACCATCCACGACTACAAGTCCCACCACTACACCACGGACTGGAACGATCTGATGAAGGTTGAATTATGAAGAGCGAAAATGAAAAGATCCAACTCAAGCAGTGGAACTTCGCGAAGCTCCAGCGCTTTCAGCATCAAAACGATGCTGCTTCCATTCGCCTGGGGATGAAGACCTGGGACAACGATCTTCTTCGCGGCACGATTTACGATGAGCGCACCCTGCCGGGGGATTATCTAGGGCTCTATGCCTCTCAGTATGACGCCGTTGAAGTGCACGACACCTTCCGTGATCCACCGACTCCTTACGATACCGATCGCCTGAAACGAAAAGTCGAGAAAGTGAATCCAAACTTTCGCTTCTGTCCGGTCGTTCCACGTATTATCAGTCACGAAACGAATCTCAGCACAGAAACAAAGCACCTCACGAACTTTCTTTACGCTCTCGAAGGCTTTGATCTGCACCTCGGTTCATGCATTCTTCAGCTGCCGGAAACATTCTCTCCCACATCCATGCCACTTCTTAAAAATTTCCTTGCTCAGTGGCCTCTGGAACTTCGCCTTATGATCGACTTCCGTCACAAGCACTGGTTCCTGCAGAAAAATGCCTTCGCTGAACTCATGCAAAAAAATATTGGTGTGCTGATCACAGATGATATCGGTCTGGAAAAAAGGTTTGAGCGTTTTGTGACTGGTGACAACCTGGGTGTGCGTTTTATAGGTCGCTCAAAGCTCGAGAGCGATGACCAGAGACTTGCTCTCTGGGTTTATCGAATGAATGAGTTCGGGGCAATGGGAATCAAAGACTCGTATTTATTTTTGTATGAGCAGCCAGAGATGTGTCTCGGACTGCTCCAGAAAGTTGCGAATTCCATAGGGGGAATAACGAAAGTACCTCTTGGATACGATACCAGCAGCGACCAACTGAGTTTGTTCTGATTCTCAGGTCATAATCATGAGGTCAGGCAGATTGCTAACGTGATTTTTCAGTTTCTGCATTTTCCCGTTAATCTGCTCCTGCTCAGCAGTTGTGGACATTGGAATCAGCGCCCGTTGAATGAACCCAAGACCCACCATCGGATTTTCACCGGAATTGAGTCTCTGTATTTTTAAAAGTTCATCAGCTCCTTTGTTGTAAAGATCGCTGAGGATCGTTTTTGCTTTCGCCTGGTCCCCGTTCTGTTTCAAAATCCATGCCCCAACGTAAGACTTCTCATCGAAGCTCTCTTTCAATGAATTTGAAAAGCCCTTTAACTTTTGCATATCAGTCACAGCTAAAGTCTGTTTCCACTCTGGATCCTCATAGATTTTTCTTGTCACTGCTGCTTTGAGGGCCAGAGAGTCCAGAGATTCCGGTCCCAAGTGATGAGACAGGACCTTCTCCACTTTTAAAAGCTCGGCGAAAGAAAGGAGTTCGTTAAACTTCATCTCGACGTCAGTGAGTGCTCTCTTCTTTTTTACGCCATCAAGATGAGATCTCAGGCTGCTGGTACTCAGCGTGTGGAGAGATGCCATCTTCATCCTGGACTCCGATGCATCAGCAGCGAGGCCAGCTTTATCGGCCACGGCATTGTTCGAGTCAGCGTAAGCATTGAAACCCAGTACAGACAAAGTGATCATCCAACATTTGAACACAAGAACTCCCATGGCAAAAGATTGCCCACGTATATCGATCATTCTATACTAAAAACAGTTCAGACCGAGGTCAATGGGATTAAATGCGCATGGAAATTCTTAAGAATGAAAAGTTCATGTCATTGGATTCAATCGTCCGGGCCATTGACTCGTTCCGTGCAGCGATCCTTCGCGCCACTCTCAAAATCCATTTTATTCGTCGACTTTATAGTCAAACTCACTACAGACTAGCGGCCGGAATGCTCTTCTCAGCCATGTTCTATCTTCCAATTGCTTTTCGCTGGCCTGAATTGCTACTTGCCTTTGGTCCTTTTATCTTCGGATACCCTCACCTGTTGGCCAGTTATCGCTTCACTGCTCGGCCTCAAATGTTTCGTCTTTTCATGATCGCTACATTCATTGCGATCGTACTCCATCTTACAAACGCTGGATTTCTCTCTTTCGATCAGCTGCCTTTTGGGGTGTGGCAAATTGTTGTCGCATCCGGAACATTCTTAGTTGCGGAGTATTTGTCAAAATCCATGACTTTAAAAAATGTAAGTCTGGCTTCCCTGATCTGTATCACCTGCATCAGCCTCGCCTGGACCGAGCCTGTGATGTACGTCGGAGGTGTTCTCATTCTCCACAACTGGGTGTCTTTCATCTACTGGATCAAATCAGCAAATTCAAAACCAGAAAAGAAGACTGCCTGGCTTTCGACACTTCTCTTTCTCATGATTCATATTCTGGTTTATGCAGGTTTTCTCGATTCCTGGATTCCGATGAAGGAAGGTGTGATCGCCTTTGACGGCGCAACTCAGAACACCGGTTGGTATCTGGCTTCGTGGACCTCGGAAAGTATTACCTGGTATCGTCTCCTGGTCCTCTACACATTCGGACTCTCGATTCATTACTTTGTCTGGCTCAAGGCTATTCCTGAAACCCACAGTAAGTTCGCTCATCCAAATTCATTTCGGATGATCGCTCAGAATTTAAAGAACGATCTTGGTGCTAAAACCTTAGTACTGACCATTGTTATTTCAGTGATCGGAATGCTCATCTGGTCATTGTCGTTTTCACTAGGAAATCGGATATATTTTGAGCTCGCTATTCTCCACGGCTCTCTCGAACTGATCTATGTCAGCACAAATATACATCCGCCATGTATACCAGCACCGAGGTCTTAATCCTTACGTGAAATTTTTTGCGCTGCTGGAATGAGATGAGACTGACATTAGATAAATCATAAACATCCTTTTTTTATCATCATCTCCGAGTAAAAGCTTGTTTTAGAAGACTCATTGTGTCTTGAAATATGTTGGCATGAAAGAAATCATTCTTAAAAGCTATCAATTCATATAAAGGGGTTATCATGCGTTCGTTAAAGCTTCTGAGTTTCTTGATCTTTGGTTTCTATCTTTCTAATCATGCACAGGCGCAGTTACAAACCGTTCCGTATGTAGAACTTTCTAAATATGCAGGGACCTGGTATCAGATTGCTCACAAGCCACTTATCTTTGAAGGAAAGTGTGTTTGCTCTCGCCAGATTCTTAGCCCACTCGAAGACGGACGAGTTGGGGTTTATAACACTTGCACTGAGCCTGTTACTCGCGAACTGCGTTCTATCTCTGGTGTTGCCACTAATAATGATCCTAGAACGAATGCTCAGTTCACTGTCGACTTCGGCCTTCCCCGCACAGGCCAGTACTGGATCATTGGTCTTGGTGAGAATTACGAATACGCCGTCGTAAGTGATCCGAGCTTAATCTCTCTGTATATCCTTTCAAAAACTCCAGAGCTTTCGGCTGAGCTTTACGAAGAGGCCATCGAAAAAGCGGACAGACAGGTTGACCTCTCTAAGCTTGAGTTGACTGTGCAAAAAGACTGCGAATATCCGGCGAATTAATGAAGCTCATTTTCTTTTTTTTAATTCTGGCAACAAACCTCTGGGCGTTGCCAGACCTTCCCTCAGCTCCAAAGGATCCTTCGCATCCGGGGAGTAAAATTTATCCCTTTGAAGTAGAGTTGAAAAAGCTCATTTGCCAGGACAGGGACGTTTTCGTTTATCTTCCCCGGGACGCTAAATCCATACCGGCCGTTGTCTTCGGCCATGGTCAGGCCCTGGGTGTTTCTCACTACGAACAAACACTCAGACACCTGGCCGGTAAGGGAGTGGCAGGAATTTACGTTACCTACGATAAAGGTTTTTTCGATCAGGACTGGAAGCGCATGGGTAGAGACTATGTCCTTCTTGTCGCCTGCGCCCTCCGGGAATTTCCCCAGATAAATTCTGAGGAGATCATTTTCAGTGGTCATTCTAAAGGCGCCTATGTTGCCGCGGTTGCCGCCGGTGTTTCTGAAAAAGAAAAACTTTCCGTAAGGGCCCAAAGCCTGATCCTGTTCAATCCAGTACTCGGGCAGTTTGAAACACTCTCGGATATTTCTCCCGCAACAAATCTGACTGTCGTGCATTCTGATCGCGACACAATCGTTAAGCTGAAAGTCGCCAGAGAGATGCTGGAAAGTGTTCACAGTCAGCGAGAACAACTCATCATCTTACAGAGCTATACGGGTCGGACAACCACGAATCTCGACGCCAATCATTTCTGGTCACTCACAAAGAAATCTGCCGTGGGCGGTGGCCCTGAAAGTAGCTTTCATTACTTTGGAAGTTGGAAGTGGTTAGTCGGTGGTGCCCTTGATGAGCGCTATCTCTTTGGAAGAGAGGCCACCAACAAAGGCATTGAAGGTTTCAATGATTTGGTTGAGAGAAATTTCTAAGCTAAAGTCACCTTAGCTTATGAACTTGCCATGAAAGCCAAGTGGTAAGTAGATTCCCGTCCAGACTCGCGCTTCAAAGCCCAGAGTTCTGGCGTCTCGAATCTCAAGGAAACTCTCGTCTCTGTTACCATCATATCCCATGAAAGCAAGCCAACCGTCGTCTTCGGTTTGGGCATTTTTTCTCTCTATGAAAAACGCCTCGCCACAAACTCGTTGATCCGGCATCCCTAGGCTCTGGACTTTATTATTAAGAAGGTCCATTTTTGTAATTCGATTTAATGCAAACGGATCATGCTCCGGGCCCATGCCGGTCATGTAGAGATACTGGTAGGGACTTCCTGTTCGCTTTTCATTAAAAACGGGAAAGTCATGCTCAGTACACAGAACTTTATCCTGCAATAATTTTTTGTTTTTAAGGTCTATTTTCATTTCTCTCAGATCCGGATAAGTCATCCCTGCTCTCACAGGTCCATTCCAGTCAGAGATGACATCCAAAATCGTCGTGTCACTCGAAGTGAAAGTGTGAAGCGTGAGTACGTCACCATTTAAGACTGCATTGGCGTGGTGAAAAGTCAGACAAGAAGGAAGCTTCATTTCAATCGGTTTCTTTATCCCTTTTTTATCCAGCACCAAAAGTTTGGAACCGAGTTTCGGATCAAACTCAAGAGCATCGGCCAGCGATCCCTTAGCAAAAATGATGTCTGTAATTTTGAAATAAACGGGAGGAATTAAAAAAACAAGATGATCTTCCGTCATCGCCATGTCGTGAATCATGAAGACATGATTCTGATTGAGCGAGTAGAGCTCTTCGCATTTTCCATCAATCGCATTCATGCGATAGACTTTCAGAGCACGACTTATTCCTTGTTGAATCCCAAATGCGAAGGCATCTCCCGTCTTGGGATCGATCTTCGGATGAGCCGAAAACGAAACGTTTTTTGGGAGCGAGCCTTTGAAATTTGTGAGTTCCTTGAATTCCAGTGTCAGGGGATCAATAACGGCAGGATGTCCGCCCTCCGACAAAGCGAGGATATCGCTTCCCCAGGGAAAAATACTAATGTTGGGCTGGTTCTTTCTTCCCTCTCTGGTTGCCTTGGGAGCGGCGGTGCCAAATTCATCGAAGAGCATCTGGCCGGAAGATTGCTCTTTCATCCGTTGCGGAGTCTGTATAAATCGACTTACGAGTTCGGCTTTCCCGTCCGTAATGCTTATCTTAGCAACGTACCCATCACCGTCAAAATAGTGCTTCAGTTTTTGTCCAAAGATCTCTTTCGTGCCCGGGCCAATTTTATAGAATGAACCGGTAAGCGCGTCGGGGAGCTTGCCTTCGATATCGGAAAGTTCCCAGCTTCCTTCCAGATCAATTGTCTTGTTCGCCCTCTGACTTAGTCGTGTATGGATAACTTCTTCTTGGTTTTTTTTTGCCCAAAGTTTTCCAGATTTTATTGTCATCAAAGCAGGTAAAAGTGATGACAGTCGAAAAAAGTCACGGCGCTGTAATTTCATAGTTTCTCGCAAAGTTTTTGAAATAGAATTTAATCTTCCTGAAATATTATCTCTATGTAAACAATCTACTGGAGCGCGCTGGTGAGTGACGAACAAATGACGAGATTAAGGATATAGATGGTGGCTTTCTAGTAGAAGATGGCGCACCCTCGTGGATGACTTTCGAACCGCATGTTCAAATTGTCATTTCTTAAGTTTACGGAATCTAAATCAACAAGACCTGTATTAAGAAAAAATTAAGTCACTTTGCGGACTGCCTTCAAAGTAGGTTTTCTTCTGAGAATTAACTCAAAAAAAGGAGTTCCCTTGAAAACAGTTTTAAGCCTTTTCCTTACAATCTTCATGTCCACTGCTATCGCACAGTCTCGGCTATCTACGGACATCGTACAAACAGCCGTTGGTGCAGGTGATTTTAAAACACTTGTCACTGCTGTAACGGCTGCAAATCTTGTCGAAACTTTGAAAAGTCCAGGTCCCTTTACTGTCTTTGCACCAACAGACTCTGCTTTTGCCAAATTACCTGCGGGGACTGTCGAAGCACTTCTGAATAACATTCCTCTACTCACAAAAATCCTCACTTATCATGTGGTAGCAGGTGAATATTCAGCAGAAGAATTACTTGAAAGAAGAGCGGTAAAAACTGTTCAAGGTCAAAGAGTGTCGATCAAAGAAAAAATCTCAGGGAAAGTTACGTATGTTTATGTGAACAATTCGAAAGTCGAAGAGACGATATTTGTAAAGAATGGTGTTATACATGTTATTGATTCAGTTTTAATGCCTAAATAAGAACTGGAATTAAAAAGTTTCAAACTTGATGTGCCAATGTGGCACATCAAGTTTGTTTATTTAAGACCAATCTTCTTTTTTCGTAAAAATGTTTATAAGAATAGCCCTTTCTGAGTTCAATACACTTGATAACATTGCAACCTTGCCACTCTTTTCTCAGTAAATGCGTATGAGCTCTTCTCCAACCTCCATACTGGTCAATCATACTTTTTAATCTTTTGAAATTCGATTTAAAAAAATAATCATGACTAATGAACCAAGATAAATACCCAATAGATTGCTTAGGACAATTTCACTGCTTGAAGCAACAAGGTCGATATTTTGCTCTGTGATACCAATACCAAGTCCAATCCCTGACATGACAATTGGTGGAAGTAGAGCAACAGAAATCGCAACACCACCTACCGCCTGATGGGTTTTAGGAGAGAAAAAAGCATAAGTGCCGCCAAGACCGCAAAATATCGCAATCAAAAAGTAATCCAGAGGTGATTCCGCTATTCTTCCTGAGATCTCTGATCTAATTGAGGTCGAATAATATAAACCAACAAAGATAGCTGTTATAATTGCAACGAATGTTCCTACCGAAAAAGTGAGTATCGACTTTTTAAAAGATTTCCAATCTCGATTATAAGTAGCAATACTTGCACTCAATATTGAATACATGAGAGGCGAAATAATCATAGCACCAACAATCGCAGAGGAATTGTTCATCTTAAAACCTAGAGCGCAAATTGCAGCAGCGAACACAATCAGCAGTAGAAAATCGAGATCAATCGTCGCTCGTTGCTCCAGTTCTAAAGTGTTATCTTTTAAAATTTTCTTAGTGATGTGCCCTTTTATAATTTCTCCCTCTCAGTGTGGCTGATGATTTTTTTATGTCACACCTTTTATAGGCCTGTCCGAAGAAATCAGCCGAGTCGAATACAGCCAAAGAGTACAAGCTAACTGCGACTACAGTTATACAAAGTGATTTCAAATAATTGTGACTTAAAAAAAAGTGTTACCTATATCTCGAGAATGGACCCTCGAAGGTGATAAGCTTTGCATGCGTTTGAGGTTTAAAATGGCGCACTGGACAGGAGTCGAACCTGTGACCTACCGATTAGAAATCGGTTGCTCTATCCAACTGAGCTACCGGTGCGCTGTGCAGAGGGGACAATAACCTAGAACTTTAAGGAAATCGGCCATTCTTGTCAATGCAGGACCCAAGTCTTTTGTGATAGTTTGGGTGATATGACCATACGCGCGCGCATTTTTCGATCTTCTAAACGGCATTTTGAATGTCGGATCGAAGAGACGAAGGAAATTGTGACGGCAACCGCCCTCGCTGCTCAGCTTAAAGAAGATCACATCGTCGTGGGTGACTGGATCGATATATCACCTCCGCCTCAGGGTGGTGAGGAATGGAAGATTGAAAACGTAGTCCCAAGATCGAGTGCTATTTTTCGGAATCTGCCTCGTGAACAAAAAAAGAAAGTCATCGCAGCTAATGTAGATGTCATCCTGATCGTAGTGAGTGCAGGAATGCCGGCCTTCAAACGTGGGTTGATTGATCGCTATCTCGTGCGATCAGATTTCTGGGAAGTGCCCGCTTTTGTGATCTTCAATAAGATGGATCTCTTTAACGACGGAGATTTTGATCTGATTTTTGAAGCGGAACGTTTGAAATGGTTGAACGCCCGTTGCTTTGAAGTTTCTTCGGAATCAAAAAAATATACTCCACGATATTTGCCGGATGGATTTGATGAGCTGAAGACTGCGCTGAAAGGAAAGACAGCGATCACTCTTGGGCACTCCGGAGTGGGTAAAAGCAAACTCATTACAGCTCTCAGTGACGGACTCGTGAACCTACTCAGTGGCGACCTTGGCAGTGAAGGGAAAGGTGCTCACACCACAACCTGGGCAGAAGTCATTGATGCTCAGATTTTTACACTGATTGATTCTCCGGGTGTTCGCTCGATGAGTTTGTCAGATCTGACGAAGCAGGATCTTCTTTATTGTTTCAGTGACGTGAACGAATGGTCGTCAAAGTGTCAGTTCAGTTCGAACTGCACTCACGAGCCGAATAGTAAGGGATGTTTCTTTCAGAAGCTTGACCCGGCTCTGAGGGAAACTCAATTGATTCTTTCGCGCCTCGATTCATACAAGCGCGTCCTCGAAGAAGTTTCAGAACTCCCCGACTGGTCTAAAAAATCCTGATTACTTCAAAATAACTTCGAGCGGACTCTCAAGAACTCTCAGGAAATCTTCCAGAGATGGTGAGCGGTGATTGTTATAGATCACGTAGTACATGCTATCAGGTTTAGTTTCCCAATAAGATAAATCTGTCGAACAATATGAAGCAATCGACTGACTGTCATTTTCGTTAACGAGATCCGAGGCATTGATGTTCGTCGGAACTCTCAAGCAGATCGTAGCTTTGTTTTTTTCCTTATACTCGATATGAGCGCCCGTAAATTTGTAAGAACTCTTACCAGTCTTGACCAAAGGAACGTTGGCGAAATAGCCGGTGATCTTCACACCATTCACCGAGAAGTTATCGCACGCATGCGTGTTCATCGTTGTGAGGCACTGAGGCTTTTCAAGGAGTGTGCATTCGCGGGAACAAAAGACGTTCAAAGCAATCTCACGCATGTCTGTATCGCGATTAAGGTTGAATTCGATGCTCTTTGAAGGAAGGTGGACGACTGCAGCGCTGGCCACTGACAAAAACGCTGCACTGATGGCAATAAGAAAAGCATTCATGAATCCTCCGGATTTCCTCTATTGTAATGAGGCCGGAGGCAAAAAAAAAGAGGATCATTCGATCCTCTTTTTAATGTGTCTTTAAACGATGTGCTAACGATACCAGACTGGTTTTTAGGGTCTAATCTTAGCGATTAAAACGTTCAAAATTGTGTCTGAAACCAGCTTCTTGCTCATGCTTGTCGACAGAAGAAATACCGCGGTCACCGTGATATGAAGCACAGCTCACCATAAGTCCGAGAACGAAAAACAATGTCATAGTCTTGACCATAAGGGCCTCCAGAATGGGTTAGCTCGTAACTAACTCATCGGGTTTTTGACCCGAAAGATGAGGAAAAAATTGCCTTATGCGGTTTTGATTAGTAATTCCTAAGGTTTGGGCTGTCATTTTTACAGGGAGATGGCCAATTTTCCCCCGTGGATTCGGCGTTTGATAAAGTCCCGCCCGTATTATCTCAACAAGGAAATTGGGTATGTGGCGCGAACTCCTCGTCTTTACTTCATTGGCATTTCTCATGATTCAATTTGCTTTCACTGGCCAATAATTTTGACCAAAGCTTTTGCTTCATCATGCAGAAAGAAATTTCACCGATAGTTCACCGGTCACACTCTCTCATTCTCTAAAAATAAATTAAATTGTTACTTCATTGCCAGTGGGTGGCAGCGGGATTCTTCCGTCAGATTGCGGCTCTGGTTTTGGCAACGGTATTGCTGTCTTGGGAGTATTAACTTTAAATGGAAAATCCATCACGATTTTTCCATCTTTCTGAGACATCTTCACTTTACTTCCATCACAGTCATGAGGAACCGGAAAACTATTCGAAAAATTTCTTACTGATACACCGGTCTGAGACTCCTTTTTGATTTCACCTGATACAGTCACCACGTTCTGATTCACATCCATATTGATTTTTTGCTGGGGATCAGTGGGAGTGATGATAAGTGAGCGGCCGGTTTTATTTTCAGACCAGTCCATCTTGAGAGAACTTCCTGAACTATCAATCGAATCAATGCTCATGAAAGAATCAGCAACAGACTCATCCATCATCTGATCAATTCCCTGGAAGAGATCATCGTCTTTGCCAATGCCGTACAGGAGTTTGTCGCGAATACGCTTATGCATCTCTTCACGCATCTGCATGCGTTTAATAGTCTGATCATCCTGAGCATGATGATGAGGGCCCATGACCTTCTGGCCGAGGGCCTGAAGCATCCAGAGAGAGAGAAGAAAAATGACACCGAGAACGACATACATTCTTTTCATATCGCTAATATAATTCTGAAATTTCTGACGTCAAGGGCCGGAAAATTTCTTAAAAATCTCGAATAGCTGATCAAGACCGTCAACAAAAAGTGCCGGGCCCGGCTGAAGGATGATGGTGGATGAAATTTCATGAATATGATCAGTCTGAATGGCCTTTAAAGCGCCGTAGCCCTGTCTTCGTGCAAAGGAATCCAGTTTTACTTTCTTGCCACACCATGAGGCCAGGATAATGTCAGGACAGCGACTGACAATTTCTTCGTCAATGACTTCTCTATCCCTTGCAAGACTGCCGACGCGGTCACCAAAAATATTTTTCCCGCCAGCGACTTCAATCAGTTCAGAAACCCAGCGGATACAGGACAATCTCGGTTGATCCCATTCTTCAAAATAAACATTCGGTGTTCTTGAAAATGACTTCGCCTTTGAGCGAATATCACTCATTTTATCTTCAAATTGCTGCACGAGTATTTTTGCCTTCGATTCTTCACCTACAATTCTTCCGAGCAGCAAGATGTGCTCCAAAATTTCTTTCAGGCTCCTTTGATTCGTGATCAGGACATTGAGCCCCCGGCCAACAAGCTCTTTGGCTATGTCTTTTTGGATATCAGAAAAGCCGATAACTAGATCGGGCCTTATTTCTACAATGCGTTCAATGTCAGAGCGAATGAATTGACTAACCACAGGGTGATTTTTTGCCTCAGCAGGTCTTTCCGCATACTGACTAACCCCTGCAATGAGGTCAGAACGACCCAGCAGGTGCAAAGTCTCGACTGTTTCTTCGGTGAGGCATATAATTTTAGCTGGAAAAGACATCTTTGATCCCCGTTTCGATCATAAAGGAATTTCATGTTGAAAGTCATTGCTCTTCTTATACTGGCCACACAACTGTGGGCCGCAGACGATCATGCAACAATTTCTCTCCAGCGACATAAAGGCAAACTGGTCGTCTCTGTGAATCACGAACAAGGCTGGCATACTTACTGGAAAAATCCGGGGGATTCCGGACTTGCTTCGACATTCAAATTTACAGCTGCTGGAAAACCAACTGAGCTTAAGGCCTACGAATGGCCGGTTCCAACCAAACATATTGAAGTCGGTGACATCCTCACGATCGGCTATGAAGGTGTGAAGCATTTTTTCTTTGACGATAAACAAGGCGAACTTGCTGCCCACATTGTTGTACTGATCTGTAAGGACATTTGTATTCCTGGTGAAGCAAAGCTGACACTTCCGGAGAACGCAAACTTTGTGGCCAATCGTTCGCAGGGAAAAATGTACTCAGACGATGAATTGAATTCAGCTTTCGCTGCTCTCCCGAAAGACACAGCTCCTCCCGCTGGCATTGAATATTACCTGACCCGCAACAAGGGCACAAATTTTCTGACTCTTCACTATTCATTGAAAGGAGTGAAGACATCACGTCTTCCTCATGAGTTAAATTTTCTCACAGGATTTCCGCAACCGCCTTTTGGTTTCAAGCGCGAAACGCTTTATCAAAAAGGTGACATGCTTTATGGGAAGATGGATATCGAGTGGGACGGTGAATATCAGGAACCACCGGTTCCTCTAAAAGATAACGGCGAATTCACAAAGTCCTACGAACTGCGCTTTCTTATAAACTCACCGACACTCAGCAAAGTGGATGTTGTAACTTTGAAGCTGGAAAATTTTTCGAACTCATCTCCGACTCTCAATGACTTTTATCAAAAGTTGCCACCGATGGGAAAGTCCCAGGCCGCGGGAACCCTCGCGGCAAATGAAACGGCCGATACACGCTCACTCTTTGAGTATCTCCTCTTCGCTTTTCTCGGTGGGTTAATTCTTAATCTCATGCCGTGTGTTTTGCCGGTGATCTCACTGAAACTTTTCGGCCTCATTAAGCATAAGAATACTCCACGCAGTAAACTTCTTAAGCATAACCTGAGTTACACGGCAGGAGTGATTTCGACATTCATGGCCCTCGCCGGAGTCATCGTGGCGATTAAAGCAACGGGTGAAGAAATTGGCTGGGGCTTCCAGTTGCAATCTCCCACATTTATCTTTGTCATGGTTCTTGGTCTTTTTATCCTGAGTCTGAACCTCTTTGGCCTTTTCGAATTCTCAACACCTGGTGGAGCAAAATTCGGAGGTGTTGAACTTCAGGAAGGAGTCACGGGAGATTTTCTCTCAGGAATTCTTACTACGGTTCTCTCAACTCCTTGCTCGGCCCCTTTTCTGGGTACTGCACTTACGTTTGCATTTTCAGCATCGACCATTACAATCTTTGTGATGTTTTTCTCAATTGGCCTCGGGCTCGCTTTTCCATTCATTCTTACAGGTCTTTTTCCCCACAGTTTGTTTCTATTTCCGAAGCCAGGTGCTTGGATGGAAAAACTAAAGTTCTTCCTCGGCCTGTCTTTGCTTGCTACGGTGATCTGGCTTTATGACGTATTCATGAATCTTGTAGATTACGAAATCATGGGCATCCGTTTAAATGGTCTACTAGCACTCTGGTTCTTTGCATTTTTCTTTGCACGTAAAATTTCGCAGAAACGAGGATGGCAATTTTTCTTCTTTACGATTCCTCTTTGTTTTACATTGTTGTTTGTTCAGCACATCGTTCCCCGCTCTGAGGAAAGTCTATCGTTGTCATCAACTCAAAATGAATGGGGCCAGTGGTCACAAAAAGCGATGGATGAATCACTCGGCAAGACACTCTTCATCGATTTCACGGCCGCGTGGTGCCTGACTTGCAAAGTGAACAAACGCCTCGTCCTCGACACTGATGATTTCAGAGCATTGAAAACGAAGTATGGCTTTGAAACTCTAAGAGCAGACTGGACTAAACGCGACGATCACATCACCCAGTTCCTGAAAAGTTATGGAGTTGTTGGAGTTCCTGCTTACTTTGTACAGAAACCAGATGGGAAAATTATTTCTTTGGGTGAAACCATTTCAATTTCTAAGATCGAAGAGAATTTAAAGTAATCAGATTTCGTCATCAAATTTCGGGGGCAAACTCATCAGCCCCTGAATGACTTCTTTAGGATCACTGTTCTGATAAAGGACAGCGTACAATCCCGCAAAAATCCTGGCACGAATCCCCTTCTCTTCAGCAAGAAGGAAAGCTGCTTTCGTTGTCCTGTATCCTTCAACCACTGACTTAGAAGATTTAATGATGTCTTCTGCTTTTCTGCCTTTAGCGATCTCAATCCCAAATGATTTATTTCTCGAAAGTTCACCGGTCGTAGTGAGAATGAGATCCCCCATTCCGGATGGCCCGTAGAAAGTCTCAGGGCGCGCACCAAAGTGCTTTCCGAAGCGGAGCATCTCAGTGATCCCGCGAGTGATCAAGGCCGCCCGGGTGTTATGGTTACCGCCCAGGCCTTCCATGATACCGCCAGCAATCGCGATGACATTTTTGAGAGCTCCACCAAGAAGGACTCCCTTCACATCGGTCGTCGGCATGGCCTTGAAAAAATCTGTTCCAAGCATCTCGCAACCGCAGATAAGAGTGTCACGACAATTTCCAGCAAGAGATACAATCGTGATCTGTTTATCGAGAATCTCTTTAGCAAAGGAAGGACCCGAGAGATACATCAGGAAATTATTGTATTTTTCAAAGTGAGTGCGAAACAATTCATCAGGAAGTTTCAAGGTTTCGTGATCGATACCTTTAGCAAGACTGATCATTGGAATTTTTTTTTCGAAATAGCCTTCAAGTTGTTTCTTGTTTTTTGCACAGAAATCATCGATCGCAGACATAGGTAGTCCCGAGATAATCAACCGCACTTCTCCCTGTTTGATCTTATCAACTTCATCCCACGAGAGAGCTGCCTTGATGGTTGAAGGAAGCTTCTGACCCGGAAGGTAGGTCGTGTTTTCGCCAGAATTGATTTCTTTATAAATTTCTTCAGAGCGCACGAGAATAATCACGCGCTCAAAATTATGAGACAATACAAATGCGATAGATGTTCCGAAAGCTCCGCCGGCCAGGACCAGGGCGGTTTGATTCTTCATCGGGTACCTCAAAGACTCATGATTCCTTTAACAGTACTTACCACTTCGTAAACATCGAGAACTTCTTGAGTGATATTAATCAGCTTACGCGCAGTGATCGCCACATAGTTGCCGTTTTTGGACGGATTCTCAGAGATTGTGAAGCCTTTGAGTTTGCTCAGAAGCTCCGCTTTTTCTTCGATCTTCACAATGAATTTGAAGTCGTAATAGTCGGGCCACTGATAACTCTGATCCAGTAATTCCCGAAACTTTTCCTTATCAACCATAAGTTACTCAATAAATTTTTGTTTCTAACGTTCTGTTATCATAGCCTCATTCAGTGAATTCAGTCATTTACTTTTAATTCCAGGGTTAATTTTTTTCTCTCCGAGTGCCGATCCTCCCATATCAATGGCAAATGAATGCCCTAGGGGGAACCTATGAAAACAGTATGGATGCTGGTACTCGCGGTATTTTCGCTACAGTCCGCCGCCTCTGACTTCACCCACATCAAGCTTACTCCTGAATTTGAAAATTCATTAAAAGTCGGTGTCGCTTCTCCAACGGCAACTAAAGAACTTAACACTCTGATGAGATCGGCAAAAGGCCGCCCAAAAACTGTGACTTCCAATCAGAGTTTCAACCTGATGATCAGATCGAAACTTCTTGGTGCTGACGTCTCGAAAGATATGTCTTCTCTGACACCTCCAGTGGATGGCGAAGAGTCTCCTCTCCTGGAAGAAATCCGTCAGCAACTCGAGCTCTCACACCAGGGCCTCGGTGCTGAACAGGTTACAAACCTCAACCATCTCAATCAACAATTCAATCTCGGTTCTCAAAACTTCTCCGGTTTCACATGGCAGAAGCCTTTCGGTGCCGTCGACATTCACGTTGACCGTCAGGTGACACCTCCAGCACTTGTTGATGAATGGATGATTCGCGATACATTCACTGTGACAGTGAAAGCGACAACTTTCCTGGAAAAAATGAAAGAAGCAGGAGTTACAACAATGTCAGGAGTTGAGATCGGCGCTTTTGCCGGAATCACTTTTCAGCGCGTTTATACTTATGATCACTTTGCGAATTCTTATAACGAAGGTCTCGCTTCAGATTACGGAAAACTCTTTCTTCCTTTCCTGATGTTCAATCAGAACGGCATGAATAACATGGCGGCCAATGAAGTGATGAAGAAAGAAGATTTGTGGACGGCGAAAGCTGGTGCCATTATTTCTTCACCTCCGATGTATGGTTTTTCAGTATCAGGTGGAGTTCTCGCATCTGCGGACCTTGCTCAGTCAGTTTCCATCGGCCGTTCAGCTTCAAATAATCCAAACGAACGCAAGTTCAGCGTCGGTGTTCTCAGTAAAAAAGCTGTCACTGCTGGAGCAACAGCAAGTCTTCAACTCGACTTCTTCAAACTGATTCAATTGACTCTCATGCGCTTTGACCTGAGCTACACGTATTCATCAGGTAAAGAATACGCTCTCGGAGTTTCGGGCGCTCAGTATCAGAAAATTGCTGGTAACTCTGAAGAGAGAGCTGAGTTCAATAAAATCCTCACGGGGTTCGGCACTGTTAAACTCCTCGAGCCCTACACAGTTCTTCTTGATGAACGCGAGGAACAAAATCTCGAAACTCACGGAAGCATCCTTCTCTGGGGAAGAACCAAAAAGACAGGAACAGAAATTGTCCGTACTATCAAAAACGGAAACGTAAGACTCTTTCACAAAAATTATACCCGCTCGATCAAATACGTTCAGAATCTCCTGAGCCGCCTTTATTCAGCAGTCTTCTACTCTCTCCTGAAACTTCCCATCGGTGTTCAAAACACAGCGATTTACGAAAAAGAAATCGTAATGGAGTATGAAGTGACACATCCTCAGGCCGCAGACCCGGAGATCATCCGCCTAAACAGTTCAGAAGAATTTTCTTTCGACCTAAACCAGAGTTACGAAGCAAGTGGCACTTCGAAGAAATCACAGAAGCAGTACAAAGCAGATGTCATGTGGTTCATCGATGAGTTCACGACTCTTCCAAAAAATCTGATTACCGCTTTTGAGAAGAATGAACTTTCTGGTCCTGTGAAAGTTGAGTCAACCTTGAAAGTTGGAAACTCTGGTTTCAAATATTTCATTGCCCGTCCTATGAGTGAGTTCTTTGGAGTTCTCGCCCGCGTCTGCGGCTCAAAAAAATCCGCTGACTGGATTTCTGACGACAAACGCCCTCAGATGCTCAAGGCCAAACAGTCCGGTAACGAGAAATGCGTTCAGAGCATGGGTAATGACGTCATGGATTTCCACACTGACTATCAGGCCAACTTCTTCAAGCCGTCGATCGCCAAGTTCGCTAAGTTCCTCAAGGCCTATTACAAGATGACTGAGAATGTTAACGACATCGTAGAGATCTTTGGGGCAAGAAACACTTACCTAATGGGCAAAATCCAGGCGACGAGCCCGGTCGGATCAAACTTCGTACAGACCTTTTCCAATGGACAATATCAGGGTTCAGGGGTTATTGATGATTACATGCTGGCAGCAACTCAAACATCGGCCAGCCGGAAGTGAGATGGCTTGAAATCTGTCGACGTTTTAACCGCTAAAAAAATTCTCGAGGGGGGTGACGTTGTCGCCCTCCCTACTGAGACTGTCTATGGTCTTGGTGGCTGGATCCATTCTGAACAAGGTCTAAAAAAGATATTCTCCGTTAAAGAGCGTCCTTTCTTCGACCCTCTGATCGTTCATGTCGATTCTACTCCTAAAGCGCGTGCTTTAAGTTCTGAATGGACCGATGTGCATGAACTCCTTGCTCAAAAATTCTGGCCAGGCCCCCTGACTCTGATTACAAAAAAAAATACCAGCGTTCATCCCTTAATTACTTCAGGGCTTGATTCAGTCGGTGTCCGTTGCCCGAATCATACTTTGACCCTTCAACTCCTCTCAAAAATTGAAGGCGGAATCGCTGCTCCTTCAGCAAATAAATTCGGTAAGACGTCACCGACGACTGCGACTCATGTTTTCGAAGAATTCGGTAATACTATTTCCATCCTCGACGGCGGAGCTTCTGAAGTTGGCATTGAATCTACTGTTGTCGGAATTTTGGATGGGGGAAAAAAAATTGAAATTTATCGTCCGGGATTTATCACGGCTTCGATGCTGGAAGAAGTCCTTGTCCATCAAGGCTTCAACCTGAAAGTTACTTATGCTGAAAGTCCTGTAGCTCCCGGTCAGCTCAAGCATCACTACATGCCTCGCATTCCCCTGGTCATTGTTCCTCAGGACTTTAACTGGAACCTCGACAAAAACCTGATCGAGGATCAGCTCCATCTTTCCTTCAGCAACCCGAAAATATGGGTCCAAAGCGAGGACCCTCTCCTGGCCAGTCGCGAGCTCTACGAATCCCTTCGTAAGTTCGATCTCGAGGGCTTTGACATTATTTTAACCAGTAAGCTCCCCGCTCACAATTCTGAGGCTTGGTTAGGAATTTGGAACCGTCTTCAGAAGGCCAAAACTCTTGCCCTCTGACCATGTCTTACGAATAGAAGAAATAGAGTCCGAGCTTTCTCACCAGAAACAACAAGATCACAAACGACGCAATAAAGACGACGAACTTTTTATAGTTCGCAAAAATCTTCATTAAGTCACTCTGTCCGAGATCACCCTGGATATTATGCTGATCAAGGATCGCAATCGCGCGCTCTACATGCTCATCAGCAATGACAAAGGCATCACCACTCTTAGTGTGCATAGAGATCGCGAGCTTTGGATGAAGAAGCTTGAATGTCTTCACCTGATCGTATGGAATCGTCTGATTGAAGAACGGAATTCCGCGATTCACAACAACCGCCTTCTCAAAGAAGCGCACGCCACGGATGAAAGCGAAATAAATGGCAGGCAAAAGAATCATGAGGCCGAATGAAATGGCGTCCCCTGGATACTTGAGAATGAACTCAAAGAAATCGAGAAAGCGACGGCCTCTACTTCCACCTTCTGTGACCATCTTTGCGAAGCGATCATCAGTGATCGTATCGAGATAAAAATCATTCAGGAAGAAAAGGACGAGCGCCAGGACAACGAACTTGAATGCCCAGAGCATGGACGTCTTGTAGAGCTTTTTCCCGAGCATCAAAAATTTTCCTGTTCTGGTTCAATTCCCTGAGCGTATCTCACGAGGTCGATGACTTCGCGGGCGCAGCCGTCGCCACTTCTGCGTTTGGTGACGTAATCAACGCACTCGAGAACTTCATCGCAGGTATTCGGTACAGTCGCAGAGAACCCGGCTTTCTTGAGCAGAGGAATATCGAAGAGTTCATCACCCATGTAGAGAACTTCGTCAGCTTCGACATTGTATTTTTTTAACAGGTCGAGGAATGCAGATCTTTTATCTTCGTTACCGGCGTAACAAAAGTTCACTCCCAACTGCTCCGTTCGCTTTTGTACGGAGACGCTGTTTCCACCCGTGATCACACCAACTTTAAGACCTGCTTTCATGAGTAACTTCAATCCATAGCCGTCATAAATATTGAATGTGCGATTGAAGCCTACTTCTTCACTCGCCCACCATACGTGAGCGTTCGTAAGGATACCGTCGAGGTCAAAAGCGAGAACCTTGATCTTTTTGAGTTTCGTTTCGTGCTTTTTTGCTATTTCTCTCAAATTCATTCTTCCACCGCTTTTCTGATTTTAAGAAGTTTCTCCACGATACCTTTTACGGAATCAAGTGGAAGGGCCGTCGCTGCGTCCGAGAGAGCCTTCTCTGGATTCGGGTGGCACTCCATGAAGATACCGTCTGCACCAGCTGCCACTGCAGCTTTCGCGAGAACGACAATCTGCTCACGTTTCCCGCCAGTCGCTGTTCCGAGACCGCCCGGACGTTGAACACAGTGAGTGGCATCGTGCACAGCTCGAACACCAAACGACTTCATTATCTGGAACGAGGCCATATCAACGACAAGGTTATTGTATCCAAATGAAGAGCCACGTTCCGTGAGAATGATTTTATCTTTCGAAAGGAAATGAGAAGCTTTATCGACAATATTCTTCGTCTCTTCTGGTGAAAGGAACTGGCCCTTCTTCACTTTCAGCTCGCGATTATATTTTTTGCAAGCTTCAGCACCGGCGAAAATCATATCTGTCTGACGACAGAGGAATGCAGGCACCTGCAAAACGTTGACTGCTTTAGCTACCGGCTCGGCTTGCTCTGGAGTATGAAAATCAGTGAGAGTCGGAAGACCGTACTCTTTGTTAATCATCTCAAGAATTTTCAGACCTTCATCAATGCCTGGTCCTCGGTAGCTCGTGAACGACGAACGATTCGCCTTATCGTAACTGCCTTTAAAGTGCAGAGTGATTTCATTTTTAAATGGTTCGAGATCTTTTAAAAGTCTCTCGGCAATCTGGCGGGCGAGATCAGCACTTTCGATCACGCAAGGCCCGATATAGAAATCCATCTTTCTCATATTTACTCCTTAAAGTTTTCCGCTCGCCTTCACGAATGAAGCGAAGAGAGGATGCGGCTTGAACGGACGGGATTTAAATTCAGGGTGATACTGACAGGCGATGAAGTATGGATGGTCCTTCAGCTCAATCACTTCCACAAGATTCAGATCAGGATTCGTGCCGGAGACAACGAGTCCTTTATCCGTTAAAAGTTTTACATATTCATTATTCACTTCGAGACGATGGCGATGTCTCTCAGAAATTTTTGTGGCATCGTAAACCTGAGAAGCAAGTGTGCCTTCTTTAAGCTGACAATCATAAGCTCCCAGGCGCATACTGCCGCCCTTCGCTCCATCCTTGCTTTGTCCGTGCATATAGTGAACGACGAAATCACCGTTATCAGCGAACTCCATACTAGTGGCATTTTTTATGCCCGCGACGTTACGTGCGTATTCAATAATGGCGAGCTGAAGGCCGAGACAAATACCGAAGAAAGGTTTCTTCTTTTCGCGTGCATATTGAATCGCCTTGATCTTCCCTTCCGTTCCGCGGGATCCGAATCCACCCGGAACAAGAATCCCCTCTACTTTATCGAGAAGATCTGTCTTGATGCCTTTCTCCAGATCTTCAGCATCGATATACGTGAGATTGAGTTTTACCTGATTCGCAATCGCTGCGTGTTTTAAAGCTTCATCGAGAGACTTATAGGACTCGATCAGTTCAGTGTATTTACCGACAACACCGATGTTCACCGTCTTCATCGGGTTCTCTATGTTGTAGATCACCCTGTTGATTTCATCCATGCGTGGTTCAGTCGCCCAGATCCCAAGAAGTTCAGTGATCCTGCGATCAAGACCTTGCTGATGAAACGCGAGCGGAACTTTATAGATAGAATCGAGATCGATCGACTGGAACACGTTCTGCTTTGAGACGTTACAGAAGAGAGAAATTTTTTCAAGAATAGACTGATCAATTGGACGATCGGCACGACAGATAATAATCTGCGGAAAAAGTCCGATCGAGCGAAGTTCTTTCACTGAGTGCTGAGCAGGTTTTGATTTCAACTCTCCGGCAGCTCCAAGGTAGGGAACCAGGACAAGATGGATAAAAATAACGTTCTCAGTTCCGACATCAAGAGCAAACTGACGGATCGATTCCATAAATGGCAACGACTCGATATCCCCTACAGTCCCGCCGATCTCGCCGATCAACAGATCACAAGACTCGCTCGCAAGATGGATCCGGCGTTTAATTTCGTCTGTGATATGGGGAACGACCTGAACAGTTTTACCAAGGTACTTCCCTTCACGTTCATTCTCAATCACCTGAAGATAAACTTTTCCTGTCGTAAAATTATTCTGCTTTGAAAGATTGAGAGATGTGAAACGCTCGTAGTGACCAAGATCGAGATCAGTCTCGGCCCCATCATCAGTCACGAAAACTTCTCCGTGCTGAGTCGGGCTCATCGTCCCTGGATCGACGTTGATATAAGGATCCATCTTCAGCATATTGATCTTGATTCCTCTTCTTTCGAGAAGGCATCCGATACTGGCAGCGGCCAGACCTTTACCCAGTGAGCTCGTCACTCCACCTGTAATGAAGATGTATTTTTTTACATGCTTATTCATAGAACTCCCTCTACTTTTTTTACATCTTCGGGAACATCAACACCGATCAGTTTCTGAGTCGTAAGGACTGCGCCGATTTTCATTTTATTTTCCATCGCTCGCAGCTGCTCTAATTTCTCGAGGTCTTCAAGTCTGGACATGGGAAGTTTCACAAATTTCAAGAGTGCTTCTGGTTTATAACTATAAACACCGATGTGTTGATACCAGGAAAAATCTCTTCCACCATCGCGATCAAAGGGAATCGACTGACGTGAAAAATAAAGACACTCTCCCGTTTTCGGAACAAACAAAGCCTTTACGACGTTAGGATTTTTAAAATCTTCTTCGTTTGAAGAACGCTCTCTCACGAGAGTGGTGATCGCGTAATCAGAGTTCATGTGAAACTCTGCGAGTTCTTTAAGGACACTCCCTTTCAGCAAAGGTTCATCACCCTGAACGTTGATAACAAGCTTGGGATTTTTATTCTGGAAGGATCTCTCAAATGCGAGAGCAATTCTTTCTGAGCCAGATGGAACATCATCATCAACACGAATAACTTTCCCGCCGAAGCTTTTGACATGAGCTTCGATCTCATCATGATCAGTGACGACTGCCGTTTCAAAGCCCGAGGTCTCGCAATTTTTATACACCCGTTCAATCATGGAAATGCCCTTGATTTTGGCGAGAGGTTTTGCGGGAAAGCGCGAGGATTGGTAGCGGGCCGGAATGAGGATAATCACCGACATAAAAAGTTTGATTCCTGAAATTGATTGACCCCTCATCCTACTCTAGACGATACCCACACGACAACTTCTGAGAGTGTATTTCATCTTTGCGTTAATTCCTGACCATGCTAGAATCTGATTATGTTCCTACGAATCACTGTCATAGTTTTGGCATTTTCTTTTCTGGCAAGCGCTCAGGATGAGGCTTTAATGCAAGATGCTATTACAAAACCCGCTCTTAGTTTGCGCTGTAAAGAGCTCTTCAAGGATCGCTCAGAAAAAATTCTGATTCAACAACGCTTGAACGCACTCTTACAAAGAAACCAATCTCTTCTCAAAAAAACTCCGACAGAAAAAAACACCCTTGTCGCCCGCTTAAAATCCAACCAGGTGAGAGTTAAAAATGAACTCCATTTGGCCAATTTGCAAATTGAGGCCATGGAAGAGAACATTATTCGCTCTGGCTGCCCGGGTCTATCTCTCCAATAACTGATTTTACTTCTCGGATTTCTTGATGCTACACTTTCTCCGCACCATATTTACAGGTTTTGAGGGGAAGAGCATTGTTCTCGCCATATATTTTATTATCAATTTTGCTGGCATTTTCTGTATACGCTCAAGATGAAGATCTTTCGGCCCTTGAAAAAGCAATCAACACAGATCCAGTTCTGACTGATGAACCTGCTCCTCGCATGCGCTGGAACTCCGGCCGCGAAACTAAAGTTGAAGAAGACGCCCGAAATCTAGACCTTCGTTCCATCATCGAAGAGGGCTTCAGAAGAAATGCTCTTCAACAGATTCGTGGCCAGCAGAAAGAACAGATTGAACTCGCAAAAACAGATCTCTTCCAACGCTTCTGGTTACCTACAGTTTCTCTCGATCTTCAGACATCCAATCACCGCATTGACCGCATCAAACGTTCATCACAGAACACGGCGGGTATGGGCGCTCAGGAAGCTCCCGATGGCCGCGTAGGAATCGTGATTGACGAATACACAATTTTTAACTGGGGCAGAGACTATCTTCTCTATCTCAACGAGAAACAAACTTTGAACCGTGCTAACCAGCAACTGCTTGAAGGCCGTCGTCGTTTAAAATTTTCTCTTATCGGTCAGTACTTCAACTTGATTCGTACGAAAGAAATTCTTAAAATTCGTCAGGAGCAGTTGAGACAAACTTCGTTCATTCATCGCCTCGCCCGCGAAAAACTCCAGCTCCGCAAAGTAAAAACTCAGGAGTACTACCAGACTCGTTCTGATTATCTGAAAGCGCAGACTGATTACCAGCAGGCCGGATTTGATGTGGGTCTTGAAGAAGAGTTCATGTCCAATCTCATCGCTGACGACTATCGTGGTGCCTACCGTTCACAGGAGCAACTTCGATATGTCCCGGTCAATACGTCTATGGAAGAGTCACTCAGACTTGCCCAGGATCAGAGTGTTGAATATAGAAATGCAAAACTCGCTTACGACAACGCGAGCAGATTCTACGAGAAAACCCTGAAAGATAACCTTCCTCTCCCTAAGTTCTCCGTGAACCTCGGTACGTATCAGCAGAACTGGGGACCGGACGCAACTTCGTGGAATTATCAGACGACCCCAGGTAACAGAAACATTGAAGTCGTAGCGGCCATTGATATGCGCTGGACGATCATGGGTGAAGGTGGTTTCTTCAACAGCCGTGATAACCAACGCGCTTTCCTCGACAAACGAATTACTGAAATCAATTTTTTCAACACGCGTCGTGCACTCGAAGTGAAAATCAAGACAATCTACAAGACGTTGAAGTTTCTTGAACAGAAGGTCGACATCGCTGTTTTCCAGTATAAGAATGCCCAGAGTAACTACGATTCAGTTCTCGATAACTATATCGCCGGCCGCGCACAGTATTCTGATATCAAGTTTGCCGTCGACAACCTTGTTATCGCACACATCAATTCAGAGAATGTAAAATACGATCATCTTTTAAAGAAACTCGAACTCTCGGACTTCATGGGTCTAGAGGACTTCCCGGGTGAAAACTTTGAAGCACTGGCGGTGAGATAATGAAAACAATCTGGCTTCTTCTTATTCTCTTCCCTCTTGTTTCAAAAGCAGACAACCTCGACATGACCGAGGAAGAGCTCAATCCGGACGGTCAGGAAGTTCTCATCAAGAAACCTGAAAAATATCTCCGCGACGAGAGCATGATCTACAATCTCAATACTGATCTCGGCATTCGCGACCAACGTCACTATACCGGCAGTGACCTCAATCGTCTTGCAGTCGCAGGTCACGTCAACAGTGGCTACGAACACCCGAATTATATTCTCGGTGGTGAAGCAAGCTACATGAGACGAAGTACGCGATACCATCAGGCATGGTTCGGGGCCCAGGTTTTCTCTCACAGCGCTCAGTTTAAGGCGATCACACGTAATTCACGCGCTGAGAGCACAAGTAAAAATTCTGAAGCTCAAACGAATCGTCCTGGTGATACTAAAAATACGATTCTCGCCGGTGGTCTCGGTGCCGGATACCGCTTTAAGTTCTTCCTGGATTTCCTCCGTACAGAAGACTGGTTTGAAACTGTCGACGTTTTCGTGAACTATATTCGCCTTGATGAATCCTTCATTAACAAGCAGTACACAGGATACGGACTCACCACAAACTACGGAATCCACAAACGTACCAGTGCAAGCTATTTCTATGGTTTTAAACTTTCCTACAACGTCGCCTCGGTAACTCGTCCGGCGATAGATGCTGAAAAGAAAACAGATCGTTCTCTTTCTCTTGGCTGGATGACAGCAGCTTTTGAACTTGGATTTTTCTTTTGAACTGGATAAAACTTCCTAAAGTTGAACTCCATCGTCACCTCGACGCCAGTATTCGTTTCGATACCATTCTGGAACTCGCCCATAAAAACAATATCACGCTAAAATCCGAGCTCCGCAAAGACCTCGTGATCTCCGAGCCTATGAACAGTCTCGAAACTGTACTTAACGCCTTCTGGTCTCAGCAAAAAGTTCTCGCAAACTACGAGGCCATCAAGCGCGTTGCCTTTGAAAATGTAGAAGATGCTTTTCGCGAAGGCATTCATCTCATTGAACTGCGTTTTGCTCCTCTCTTTATCCAGAAAGGGAAAAACCTCGGCTTCGATGAAATCATTGAAGGAGTTATCGACGGCATCACTGAAGGCATGGAAAAATATCCGGTCCAGATCGGCCTTCTCCACATCATGCCCCGCTCTTTAGATCTCCAGAAAAATCTTCAGTCGACGACCGATATTCTTCGCTACAGAAAGTCGGGCCACAAGAATGCCGACCGTATCGTGGGCATTGATCTTGCTGATCTTGAAACGGAAGAATCATTTACTGATTATGCCCCTTCAATCGCTCACGCCAAATCCCAGGGCATGGGAGTCACGATTCACTCAGGTGAAGATTCCAGTGCTGCTCACGTCAAGCGTACACTCGAAACTTTCCACGCCACACGGATTGGCCATGGCGTACAGATCATCAAAGACCCGGAAGTGATGAAACTTGTAAAACAGCAGGATGTTTGTCTCGAAGTATGTCCCACTTCAAACTGGCTCACAAACATCGTTAAGAAGATCGAGGATCATCCACTTCGAGCTCTTTACAACCAAGGCGTGAAAGTGACTCTTAATTCCGACGACCCTCACATCATGAATATCAATCTAAACCACGAATACGAAGTTGCGGCCACGAAGCTGGGATTCACAGGTCCAGAGTTCGTTCAGATGAATAAATGGGCGCTGGAGAAAAGTTTTCTGCCGGAAGATATCAAAAAAGATTTACGGAAAAAAATCAGCGAATTTCGGTGATGATGTGATCCTGGCCTGAAAAAAGACTCTGCTCATTTCTGATATAAGTCTTCGCCTCTTCCACTGTTTTAAAAAGTCCAAGACTCACACGATACCAGTTACCTTTGCCGTCAATTTTCACTTCATTAATGATTGGATTATAGCCACGTACAGTGAATCCTTCAGCAAATTGCTTCGCTTCTTCCACTGTATTATATGAACCAAGTTGAATCGTGTAGCGGCCGTTGGATGAATTAGGTGCGCCGATAGTTCCTGTAGCTGAAGCATCACTTGCAGTATCCGGATTCGTTGAAGTCACAGGAGCAGTCGCAGCTTCATCACCTGAGAATTTTTCAAGCTCGTTTGAGAGTCTTGTCTTCGACTCTTCCATTAATTTTTTAAGTTTTTCATCGTCAGTGAGTTTTGAATCTTCAGAAACAGTTTTCTCAGCGTCTTCTTCAACAGAAGATTTCAGTTCTACTGATTTTACATCTTCTTGAGTAATCCCTGCTTCGCTGAATGAAAGCTTTTTGCCAAGACGAATTCCCAGAGTAAACGAGGTCACAAGAAGAATCAGCACCAGCAAAATGATGAGGATGATTTCTTTCTTCTCAAAGATGATAACTTTATTATTTTCGTCCATGACACTATTTTAAGGGCTTAACCCTTTTTGCGCCAAGCTTTTTTCATTTCCGAACATTCCACTCAGGAATAGCCCCTCAACCTGTCCATCACCATTCACTTGCCCTATTCCTATCCTACCAAAGGAGCACACATGAAAAAGTTTGTTAAGAATCAGAAGGGCCAGGGAATCATGGAGTACGTCATCATCTCCAGCCTGATCGGCATTTTTTGTCTGGTTGCTGTCAAAGAGTTCGGTACCGAGATCAATAAACGAATTGATTACATGAAAACTCAGGTCACCAAAGGTATTGATACGAGAAACGGAATCCGGAAGTGAAGATCGCCGTCATCGTCCTCACTGTTACGACGATGATACTCCTGCTGGCAGGGGCAGTCCGATTCCACCTGGACACCCGCTGCCGGCAACTGGCCTGGACAAGATCCTTTGAGCTTAAGACGAACTCACTTCTGACGACTTCAAATTCCTTCGATCTCTCGGCTATCCCTGCCTGCAAAATCTCAGTTCTCAGAAGAATCGAAAAAGTAAGCTGGCAGCATCTGCCATCTCCCAAGCAGAACCTTTTCAATCTCACACTTCGGGGAAAACTATGAACCAGAAAGGTGAGGTCAATCTTCTTTTCGTTTTCTGCGTATTCGCCATGTCTGGATTAATGATCCTGCTTTCCCTTGAACTCCGCACCTCTCTCAACCTGCTTAAAAAACGAAAAAACCTCTTCCTCTGTGCCAAAGAAACGCAAGGTGAACATAACCGCTATCTCGTTTTCATGGGGCGCACGAACTGGGGAATCAAAAACGCTTCCCGAGTGGCCATGATCACCATGTTGATTCCAGGCCTTCAGGGAGTTTCTTCAAGTGCTGATAAAGTGAAGAAATATCTCCAGTCCTATCAAAATTTCACGCTCGCTTCATATCTGAAAACTCTTAGTTCGCTCAAGCGAAAAGCCTGCCCCATTGATCCCCGTATGCTTATAACTCCATTCGAACTTGGACTAACAGGCTATCAGCGCGACAGCGAAGGTCTGGCCAGATTGAGGAAAAAAAGATGGGAATACTTATTCATCGACCGTCCGTACATGCTGAGCATGTCGTTCACAGACGAGGGCCTCAATTCCGTCAAACCTCGTTTCAGGATCAGAACTACGGAGAACGAGGTGATGTCACGCTTCCTCTCGCTCTCTCACTGAGCCTGATGAGTGCTCTTTTCATGGCATTGTTCTGGCTCAATTTCACTTTTGAAAAAGCTACTAAGGAGACCCTCCATGATTTCGAAATTCGTTGGAACGCTCTTGAAAAAAAATACAAAGACTAAAGTCTGGTGGTTCAAGCTTGCGGCCAGCCTCGTTCTCTCAAACGTTTTCTTCTTCGCTCTTTTTGGCGGTGGAAGTGATCCTGTTCAGGAAATTAATTCCCAGGCAGGTTTAGTTGAAGTTCAACTAAACGCCAGCCTTCTTACTCCCTTCACATCCGGGAAGAAGGTCCTGCTCGTTAACCGTCATGCGCGCGCACGGGTAGAAGGAATTTTGAATGCTCAGGCAGAGACATCAACGACAGTTGCTGTTCAGGAAAAAGATGCCGTAACTCTTTTATCACAGGAAGGCTGGGAGATTCTCCCATACCTCAAAGATTTTAAATTTCGTCAAATCGCCCAAGGAGAATCATATGAAATACGCTATTAGTTTTTTCCTCACGATGAATGTCTTCGCAGCACCTATTCAGGTGTTCTATGAAGAAGAGCCAAGCCGCGCGCACATTGTGAGAGATATTCTTCTCAATCAATACTCAATTCCTGAAGACCTGATCGCGATAAAAGAAATTGGAGTTTGTGAAAATCTGAAGGAGCGCGGGAAGTTTGATTTGTGCTTAAAAAACAACGGAGACCTTATAGTGGTCTCCGTTGATCGTGGATTCGTAAATGAGTCGCTTAAAATCTTTCAGGCACCCTAGGAGCACCTTATGACTTATGCTTTTGTAGCAGCTTTAGCTTTTGGAGCGGCTTTAGCTTTTGGAGCGGCTTTTGCTTTTGGAGCAGCAGCTTTTGTAGCTTTAGGAGCGCCATCTTCGTGGATTGCAAACTTAGGAGTAGTTCCTTTGTTACGATCAGCGGCCTTTCGTTTTGCACCCATAGCTCTGTGCTTAGCTTTACGACGATTTTCAGTAACTGCGGTTCTAGAGGCCATAGGTATCTCCCGATTAAAAGCTTATGATATGACGGTTTTAAAGCTCCTCAATTTAACGAGAAGCCTTGTCTTTGTCAAAATGTTCCTTCTTGTACCCTCTGCGTCATATGCCCAGATGTCTCCTTCAGACATCGTTCTCGCTCGGGGCGAGCAAAAAGAACTCACGTTTCAGGGGCTAAAAAACTTCTCCGTCGGGAATGGAGACATCATTTCTTATAAATTTCAGGCGAAATCCGGCAAGCTCCTTATCAAGGGAAAGAAGGTCGGATACACCGATCTTGTCGTCTGGACCGGTGCCGGAAAAGAAACGATCAGTATCTACGTCCTCTCAAAACAAAAATTTCTTAAAACCTTTCAGCTCGCCGACGCTCTGAAAAACATGGATCTCTCGATCGACATCAAAGGCCCGGTCATGACGGCGTCCGGTTTGTTGAGTGAATTCTCAGATTTTCTCTACCTTCAAAAGATTAAAGGACAATTTCAGGATCAGGTTTTTTTCAAAATCAACCTGGAAGCAAAACTCAGAAACCATATAGTAGGCCAGATATATAAAAAACTTTACGCGAATGGATTCTCATCAGTGAGCTGCCAGGTCGATTTTCTCGATATCATGTGTTTCTACGAGGGTAACGATAATCCTAATCTCCTCAAGCAACTTGCCTCTTTCTATCGCGTTTCTTTCATTCAACAGGATTCGCGACTCAAGCACCGCAACTACATGCTTAAACTCAAACTGGTTCAACTCGAGCGTCTCGATGGCCGTGAAATTCATCTCGGCATGGATAAGATTCAAACTTCTATCAAAGATCTCTTCGAGAACGGAATCAGAACACTTATCGATAACAATATGATCTACCTCTCAAAAACTCATATGGATCTCTCTTCACTCGCGGAGCCGGAAATTGTTGTGAACCTGAATACACCTCAACTCATTGAGATCGGATCTCAGATTCCCTATCAGAACATTGCTCAGCAAGGTGCCGCGGTTATTGCGCCTATCGACTGGAGGTTCG
Source organism: Bacteriovorax stolpii (assembly GCA_945883845.1). Classification (GTDB taxonomy): domain Bacteria; phylum Bdellovibrionota; class Bacteriovoracia; order Bacteriovoracales; family Bacteriovoracaceae; genus Peredibacter. The sequence continues at coordinate 74,970 of CAMCYI010000010.1, forward strand.
CTGGTTTAAAAATTAAGACAAAAATCTCAGAGTCTTATGGAAAATTGCTTCTTGATTATGAAACAGAATTCTCACGTCCCGTCGAACAGGCCATCACAGGGAGTAAGGAAATATCTTCGGCCCTGCTGGAGCTGGGTGTGCCGATGAAAATTTTCCAGATCGGCTTTCAGACGACAACAAAAGGCCGTCAGGGAATTCCCCTCCTCTCCGACATTCCCCTTCTGAAACATCTCTTTGAGTCAAAGTCTGATCAGAAGACCTACAAGCAGATTTATGGTTACGTTGTCCTTGAAGAGGTTAAATAAATGCTGAGTCTTTTTAGGGATGCTGAAACACCGATGGCCTCTGTACCGGCAATGGCCTGCTTCCGTCGTCTTTTCATTCAATACCTGAACAAAGGAATCATCCCGCTGTGGGAAGATCTATTTCTTGAGCTTCCTACCCTCGACACAGCTGAGGGTCTTCAGGAAATCAAAGATGCTTTCACCACTCTTACAGAATGGGATTTCCTTCGCGACATTCTGGCGCAGGATGCTACCGAATTTTTCTTTCATTCACCAACGGATTCCCAGCTGCTCAGACTCTCGGGCGAAAAAAAGTCTATCAATGTAGGACTGAACGAAGACGACTGGCAGCTCTGGCTGGAAATCGTGTCACTGCGTTTTCATCAAAACTGGAACGTGCAGGTTCCATTCTCAAGCTTCTATGCTGAACTTTTTGGTAAAAAGTATCGCCTGAGCCTCATTCATGGATCAACATCCCCGCTGGGAAAATCCAAGCTTATGATCAGAAGTCTCGCCAGTGTCTCCCATCCACTGCATTCATTCGGAGATACAGAGAAACTGGCAGATCTTATTCTTCAGAAAAAGAATACACTCATCGCTGGATCTACCGGCTCCGGCAAAACATCACTGTTAACGAGTCTTATCGATCTCGTTAATCCGGAAGAACACCTCGTAGTACTGGAAGACACATACGAAATCCTCTCCCGGCATCCCCACCAGACACGTCTTCTCTCCGGAGATACACCTGCCACGTCACTCAAGGCCTATCTTTCGTATAGTTTGCGCCTGAGTCCAGACCGAATCATCCTTGGTGAAATGCGCTCTCACGAAGTCGTCCCTTTCGTCATGGCGATGAACACAGGTCATAAAGGGCTCATGGGTACACTGCATGCTTCAAGCGCGCCTGATGCTCTTAATCGCGTGGCCTTGCTTTTCAGCTTGTATGGTGGTGAAGCGAATCTCGATTACAACAAGGTGATGGAACTGATCTGCAGAAACCTTGAGTATGTGGTGTTTATGGAAAATAAAAAAGTAAAAGACATCATCCGCATTCTGGGATCAGAAAACGGTGTACCATTTTTTGAAAGCCTGATTCAGGAAACGAAAGAATTTTTCTAAAGGAGATTCTCGAGGAACCATGGCATCTCATGCATCCAGTTCAGATCGTTTTCCGGTGACCATTGCATGCCGGGAGGATTGCGAAGACGAAGTACGACGAGACCTTCACGAGGAACAATCATCAGAAACTGCCCGAGAAAACCTTCACCGTAATAAATCTTCTTACCCCAGGTCCAGAATCCCATTCCGTAACCATTTCCATCCTTCAAATGATCGGTCCGAAGATCCATGACCTGATTTCTATAAAGGTAAGTCTGATTCTCAAACATTCCCCCTTGAGCGAGCATGATTCCGATCTTCATCAAGTCCTGTGCCTTGAGATAAAGGCCGCCAGAAGCAACATCGTGACCATTCGAATCCTTGCTTATCTTCCAGTCTTTAATCCCCATCGGATCAAAGAAACAAGATTTCATATGTGTCGACAGAGGTTTTCCCGTTGAGTCCTGGATCCATTTTCCTAAAAGCATTGTTGAAGCGTTGGCGTAAGAGAAAACCCATCCAGGTGTTGTGACCATCGGAAGAGTCGTTGAATAATCGTAGTACTCGTTGTGTTTCCAGAAATCTGGTGAATCCTGAATTCCTGAACTCATCTGAAGAAGCATGCGGACAGTAATCTCTGCCTTCGGAGTATTAATCCATTCCGGAAAAAGATTATTTATATCGTAGAGGCCAGGATTAGTCTTGGCGAGACAAGCTAACGTCAGTGACGTCATACTTTTTGTAATCGATTGAATCGAATATTGCTGCTCCGGATACCGGTCGAACTGGTGGACCAGCACGCCGTTTTGCCAAACAAACAATGCATCAGAATCACGAAATTCTGATTGGGCGACAAGTTTTTGCAGATCGGTCTGCGTAAAACGAGCATGGGCCAGGTGTGAAGTCACCAGAAGGACAAAAAAGAAGTATTTCATAGGAGATTTTTAAAACAGGCGAGTCATCTTTCCTAACCATTTTGTAACAATTACCGGGGCGATTTTCCGGCAATCTTGATATAATGACCGCAAAAAGAGGGTGTTATGATTTTTTCTCAAGAAACGATTAAGACAAGAAAAGAGCAAACAGCAAAGTCCCTGGAAAAGATCCTTGAAGAGGACGAAGTGGTTCTCGTCCACTCCGGCACACCGGTTCAGAAGCCAGGTGGACATGACCAGACTTATTATTTCCACCCACATCCTGATTACTACTGGCTCACTGGTGTAAGACGCCCCTCAGGAGTTTCGGCCTATTCAAAAAGAACTGGTTGGGTTGATTTCGTTCAACCTATCACTCGTGAAGAAAAAATCTGGGAAGGCGGCGGGGTTGCAACTGAAGGATCCGATCTCTCAGCCTTCGATGCCTGGTTTGCAGAAAAAAAATTCAGCCGAACACACCGATTGGGCCAGCACTCAGAATCTCACTGGATGAATCCACTGAAAGACGAACTGAATGTTCTTGAGACATTTAATTCTATCCGTCGTGTAAAAGACCACGAGGAAATTGAGCTTGTGAGAAAACTTGCTCACATCGCTGGAGCCGGTTACACCGTCCTTAAAGATTTTATTCGTCCTGGAGTGACTGAGAGAGAGATTCAACTCGCTTATGAAGGTGCCGTGCTCAAAGCTGGTTCAGAGAAAATGCCTTACGACACGATTGTTGGCGCCGGCACAAACGCAGCTGTCCTTCATGCCATGCCGACCAGTCGAATCGTCAAAGAAGGTGATCTCGTGCTCGTCGATGGAGGTGCTGACATTGGTGACTACTGTGTCGACATCACACGTGTCTTCCACACCGGCAAAGGCTTCTCGCAGCAACAGAAAAATATTTTCGACATTGTTCTAAAAGCTCAGACTGATTCAATTGCCATGTGTAAGCCCGGCGAGCAGTGGCATAATGCTCACCTCGCTTCTGCCCGTGCGATTGCTCAAGGTTTGAAAGACCTTGGTATCCTCAGGACTTCGGCAGAAGAGAGTGTCGCTTCAGGTGCAGTTTCGGTTTTCTTTCCACACGGAGTCGGCCACATGGTGGGTCTCAAAGTCCGCGACGTAGGAGGCCCATACAATCCATATCCAAAAAGCTATGCAGGTGCCCGCGTGCGCGTAGATATGGAAATGAAAGAAGGCTACCTCATGACCTTTGAGCCTGGACTCTACTTCATTGAGGCCTTACTCACTGATCAGGAAACAAGAGCGAAATATAAGGATGCTGTGAACTGGGAAGAAGCGATGAAATGGTTACCGGTTGGCGGCGTACGACTTGAAGACGATGTGGTTATCAAAGCTCAGGGCAATGATAACCTCACCGGATTTATTCCAAAAATTTAACGGGTCAGTTTTTTATACGTCAGGCGCTGAGGCACATCGGCCTTATCGCCAAGACGACGACGAAGATCTTCGTGATAGTCCTGGAAGTTTCCTTCGAACCACGTCACTTTCGAATCCCCTTCGAACGCGAGCATGTGGGTACAAATTCTGTCGAGAAAGTAGCGATCATGGGAAATAACCACAGCACAACCTGCGAAATCTAAAAGAGCTCTTTCAAGCGCCTGGAGTGTATTCACATCGAGATCGTTGGTGGGCTCATCGAGAAGAAGAACGTTACCTTCTTCCTTGAGCATTTTCGCCAAATGGACGCGGTTTTTCTCTCCACCGGAAAGTTCCTTGATCCTCTTACTCTGGTCTTCACCCGAGAAGTTGAACTTGGAGATATAAGCGCGTGAGTTGATATCTTTATTGGCGATCTTCATCAGATCAAGTCCACCAGCAATTTCCTGCATGATCGACGCTTCGCCATCCATCTCGCGGGACTGATCGATGTAAGCAAGCTTCACCGTCTCCCCGACTTTGAATGTTCCAGCATCAGCCTTGATTTTATCTGTAATGAGATTGAAGAGAGTTGTTTTACCAGCTCCGTTCGGTCCGATGATGCCGACAATTCCTCCCGGAGGAAGTTTGAAGGTAAGATTTTCATAAAGAAGTTTATCGCCGAATGCTTTTGCAATTTCATTCGCTTCAATAACAATGTTACCAAGACGAGGGCCTGCAGGTATGAAAAGTTCATTTGTTTCATTACGTGCTTCGGTAGTGGCTTCAGTCTGCATTTGTTCGTAGTTCTGAATGCGTGCTTTAGATTTTGCCTGGCGCGCTTTAGGAGACATGCGAATCCACTCAAGCTCTTCGCGCATTTTCTTCTGACGTTTAGATTCAGTTTTTTCTTCCTGAGCGAGACGATTTGATTTCTGCTCAAGCCAAGAAGAATAATTTCCTTCCCATGGAATTCCATGACCGCGGTCAAGCTCAAGAATCCATCCGGCAACGTTATCAAGAAAATAACGATCGTGGGTGATCGCGATGACCGTACCTTTGTAAGCATGTAGGTGACGCTCAAGCCAGAATACAGTTTCAGCATCTAGATGGTTGGTAGGCTCATCGAGGAGAAGAACATCTGGTTCAGAGAGGAGAAGGCGGCAAAGAGCGACACGGCGTTTTTCACCACCGGAGAGAACGCCACATAGCTGATCACTCGGAGGACAACGGAGAGCTTCCATCGCCAGTTCAAGGCGTGAATCAAGGTCCCAGAGATTCTGGTGATCCATCATGTCCTGAAGTTCTGCCTGACGGGCAACGAGTTTATCCATATCGGCATCTGACATTTCTTCGCCGAACTTATTATTCACTTCTTCGTATTCTTTAACGACGTTAACCTGGGCCTGAAGACCCTCTTCCACGATCTGTTTCACAGTCTTCGTGCCGTCAAGTTTTGGATCCTGCTCGAGGTAGCCGAAAGTAATTCCTTTATTCGCTGTCACTGTTCCCAGAAAATCTTTATCAACGCCGGCAATAATTCTCAGGAGAGATGATTTACCCGAACCATTGAGACCGAGAACACCGATCTTGGCGCCAAGAAAGAATGAAAGCGAAATATCCTTGAGAACTTGTCTCTTCGGTGGATAGATTTTTCCAACTTTGTGCATACCAAAAATGATTTTTTTGTCATCAACGACGGCCATGGGAGATCCTTTGAATTTTTAGAAGCCCCATTAAAGCAGAAAAGAGTTCTGATGTAAAAGATGTTGCTCTACATCAGAGTCATCAGGTCATTTAATAAAACGAAGATAAATGCGAGATAGGATGGAAGGAAAAAGACGGCCAGCAAAAGAAGTTTAATAACCGCCAGACGCTTCTCAAATAACTCAAAATGCCACTTCTCCTGAAAGCGAAGCTCTTCCATCAGAGATTTCACATCTTCCTCGTAACTCTGCCCAAGTTTTAAGGTGCGCTGACATGTGTCTTTGAGTTTTTCAACCAGCGGGATAAGACTTTTTTGTTGTATGGTTTTGAGCTCCCCTACCCCGGCGTGGGTCAAAACTTCACTTCGCGAAAGAGGAACTTTAGAAAGTGAGTTGAGGACATACAAAATTCGCCAGAGCACACCAATGTCTCCGAAGAAAATTCTCCGGTACCGCTTAATCAGTAACGGAAGTGAACTCAATCCGATGCTCTGCCAGAGAAAAATGCAGATCAATGAAAACGAAGAAACTTCCACTTCTACCAGAGCAAGAGAAGTAAAAATAAATCCCCAGGTGAGGGACATCATCGCCCCCATCTGAAACCAGGTTCCATTGATAATTTCTTTGAGCTTTTTCTCAAACTGCCTGTCCTGAGCGAGTCCCTGCCTGAGATATAAAAGTGAGTCCTGATAGTGACCGCCCATTTTTCGTGAGAGTGAGAGCAGAAGTTCCACCACGCCGGTATAGAATTTGTAGATGGGAAGCCTGGTTTCAGGTCCAATCTGGGAGCGCTGATTCCAGTTAAATCGCTTCAACCACTCCTCCAGGGCCTCGGCCTGGTTTTTTCGTACAATCAATAGGTTAGTATTTAAAAACTGGGGAGATTCCAGCCAGTAAATAAGAAAACAAATGAGCGTCAGGTAAAATAGAAAATTCATCGATTATCTCCGCAGGATTTGGCCTCCATTCTTCTCCCATTCGTTGACAGCATGCAACTCACTGACATAATTTCGAGAATATGAATTCATTTCTGAAACAGCCTATTACGTCCCAGGGAGAACAAGGTCACGAAGACTACGTTCGATCTTTTGAAGCTCACCTTCAAAACACAAATGACCTGGCAGAAATTGAACTCTTAATGAAAAAACTTCAGTTCCTGGGGCTTCACTTTGATCCCTTTGAAACAGTCGTCCCGAAAGAATGCCAGGACATCATGACGAGTCTGGGGGTGGCAGAACACCTGCGCAATCCGTACCTCGCAACCAACATTCTTCTGAGACTTCTGGACAAGACTGAAGAGAGACTGAACAAACTAAAGCAATAGCATGAATAAAATTCCTGAATGCCTGATCCATCCGGTATCACTCAAACTGATCAGGAGCGGACACCCGTGGATTACCTCGGACAATTTTTCAAATAAGTTTCCGCGCCAGTCGGAGTTCATCATCGCGACCGATGACAGACGCCGCGGTGTCGCTCTTCTCATGCATGATCCGAATCATAAGAACATCAAGGCCCGTCTCTGGAGTACAAAACCCCCTTATGAGCGAGAGGCACAGCATTTCACGGCAAGCATTCAGGCGCGACTAGATCAGGCCTTTGAAAAACGCATTCAACTTAAAGAACTAAAAGATCGCGAGAATTTTTATCTTTGTTTTGGTGAAGCTGATCATCTGCCAGGTCTATTCATTCTTCGCCTTAAAGATCGTGTGTTGATTCAATTCTACACAAGCTTCTGGAACAGATATAAATCCATCATCCAGACGACTGTGCAGGAAGTATTTCCTGAGATCAAAGACGAGAATGTCTGGATCCAGCTTCGTGGGGAAACTAGAGAACTCCAGAAGCTTCCGCAGAACGCTCATGATCCGGAAAGACGGGATGAATTTCACCTTCAGGAATTTGGTATTCAATACCTGATCCGACTTGGAAGCTCATACGATCATGGTCTCTATACTGATATGAGTTCAGTTCGTTTCACTCTTAATAAAATTATGAAGCCAGAGATGAGAGTGCTAAACCTTTTCAGCTACACTGGTGCGTTCTCACTCTGGTCTATGAAGCAAGGTGCTTCAGAAGTTGTCTCAGTTGATCTATCGCCGAAGTATATCGAATGGCTTCAGCAGAATCTCGGTCTCAATCCGGATCTTGAAAGTACACGTCATGAAAGTCTGACGATGAGTACAGATGAAGCATTGGCGAAATTGAAAGATGCCGGGCGGACATTCGATCTCATCATCTGCGACCCACCTTCTTCATCTTCCGATGGAGAAAAGCGAACCTCTGCGCTGAAAAGCTATAAAGACCTGATGAAAAAAATGGATGTCGTCCTTGCGAGCGGCGGAAAGCTGGTGATCTTTCTGAACACGCATCAGGTGTCCTCTCCGAAATTTGAAAAGGCCATCCAGGATGCATTGGCCGAGCTCAGGCTCAATTATAAATTTCACTCCCGTCTTGGACTGTCCCAGGATTGTCCGACGCTCAAAGGATTTCCTGAAGGAAATTACCTCAAGGGCATCGTCCTGGAAAAAGTATGATTCAGGTTACAAATCTCAGTAAATCATTTTCATCCCATGTGAAAGAACCAGGACTAAAGGGTTCACTGAAAGCGCTGGTGAAAAGAGAAAAGAAAATAAAAGAGGCCCTGAAATCGGTGACCTTGAAAATTGATCAGGGTGAAATCGTGGGACTCATAGGTGCCAACGGTGCCGGGAAAACTACACTTGTAAAAATTCTCGCAGGTATTGTGCACCCTACAGCTGGTGACGTTTCTGTTCTTGGCTACAGGCCATGGGAACGGGATAATGGGTACCGAAAGCAGATGTCTCTCATTATGGGACAGAAAAACCAGGTGTGGTGGGATCTTCCTGCTCTGGACAGTTTTCTTTTGCTGAAAGAAATATATCAGATTGATGATGCTACCTATAAGCAGAGTATTGAATTTCTCGCTGACACATTGATGGTAAAAGACCAGCTAAAAACCCAGGTGAGAAAACTCTCCCTTGGCGAAAGAATGAAAATTGAGTTAATGGCAGCTCTTCTTCACAGGCCAAAAGTAATTTTTCTCGACGAGCCGACGATTGGGCTTGATATTTCTGCACAGAAAGCTGTTCGAAAATTTCTTCGGGATTACCAGAAAGAATGGCAGCCGATGACGATCCTTACCTCACATTACATGGAAGACATTAAAGAGCTCTGCCCTCGTGTTGTGATCATTAAAGAAGGTGAGTTCGTTTATGATGGTGCTCTCTCAGACATTCAAAAACTCCTTGGGGACGAAAAAGTTCTCAGCGTTACGACTGCAGAGAAAACATTTAAAGTGAACGTACCGAGGCTGGAGCTCGCCCGCAAGACTCAGGAAATTTTTGAGAAGGACGAAGTTCTAGACCTAAACATTATGGATCCATCCGTCGAAGACATCATTGAAAGTATCATGAGACATGGGATGAAACGCTCGTGAAATGGTGGACATCAATTATCTCGCAGGAGATAAAAAAAATTCTTTCTTACCGTTCTGACTTCTGGGTAACCTTCGTGGGTCAGACTGCGATTCAGCTGGTGATAGCACGTGCTCTCTGGAGCAGCGTCTTTGAATCTCAAGGTGTGGTTTCCATGCAAGGTTTCAACCTCGAAACGATGACTCTCTATTATCTCATCGCTCCTGTAGGAACACGAATTCTGCTCGGCGAGAGCTTTGGATTTATTTCACGGGAAATTTATGATGGAACTTTCACAAAGTACCTTCTCTATCCATTGTCATTTGTTCAGTACAAGACTCTGACTTATCTCACGAACAGTTTATTTTACGTTCTTCAGCTTTTTATCATAGTCATGCTTTACCGCATGTTCTTTATGAAGGCGGCGTTTGAGCCGACCATGTTTTTGAACCTTATGGCCGGTATGGCCCTGTTCTTTATCGGTGCGGTTGTTTATCTGAGCCTGGGCATGGCAGTTGAATTGATTTCACTCTGGGCCGATAACGTGTGGTCGCTGATGGTGATGCTGAGATTTTTCACGGCTTTCCTCGGAGGCGGATTCATTCCCATGAGTTTCTATCCTGAATGGGCGCGAAGGATCATGTATCTCACACCGTTTCCTTACCTCGTAAGTACTCCGATCAGAACAATCATGGGTGATGTCTCGGGTGCCGAAGTCATGAAATGTATTCTCGTCATGGGTGTCTGGTGGGTGATCTTCAGAGTCAGCGTTCATTTCATCTGGCGTTCTGGTCAGAAAAGATATACAGGGGTAGGACAGTGAAACGCTACCTGAGCCTGTATCTCTATTTTGTACGCTTCTCTTTCTCGAAATCTCTCGAATTCAGGATGGATTTCACATTTCGTATTCTCATGGACACGATTTATTATTTCGTGAACATCATGTTCTTCAAAGTGATTTATCTTCATACCCCCCTTCTGGCTGGCTGGAATGAAGATCAGATGATGGTTTTTGTGGCCGGCTACTTGATGGTCGATGCGATCAACATGACGCTATTTTCTACCAACATGTGGTATCTGCCGTTTCTCATTAACAAAGGTGATCTGGATTACTATCTGATCAGACCAGTTTCACCGTTGTTTTTTATTTCTCTCAGGGAATTTTCTGTTAACTCTTTCATTAACTTTCTCATGACGGCAGCGTTCTTCATTTATACGATTCTACAACTTGAAGGCCCTCTTCAATTCTGGAATGTCATGCTGTACTCTGCGTTGCTTTTTAACGGCGCCATTCTGCATGTGACAATTCAGATGATCATGATCCTTCCGGTTTTCTGGACCCAGAGTTCCCGGGGATTCGTGGATCTTTTTTATTCGATGGGTCTGGCGATGGAAAGACCTCACAGAATTTACCGGGGCTGGCTCAGAATTATTTTTTCTACGATTCTGCCGTTTGCATTGATTGCATCGTACCCTGCTAAGATTTTTCTTGAAGGTCTCGAGGGTAAGGACATTCTGATTACTGCATTAGTTACAGGAAGTTTCTGGTTACTTTTGAGTTTGGTCTGGAAAAAAGGGCTGGAAAACTATTCGAGTGCAAGCAGTTAGAAAGCTTTTACTTTACCCGTAAGTATATCCCAAAACATTCTGAAATCTCCCAAGAGGCTGTAGAACGGATACTTGAAAGTCGCCGGTCTGTTTTTCTCAAAGATAAAATGCCCAACCCACGCAAAGCCGTAACCGACAACAGGAAGGGCCCAGAGGATCAGTGGGTTACCGGTAAAGAAGAAGAGAATCATCAGGGAAATAACTCCGCAAGTACCAACGAAATGAAGCTTGCGTGAGGTCATATTGCTATGTTCCCCAAGATAGAATGGATAGAAATCCTTAAAGCTTTTATATTCCATAGAATGCTCCGTTTCTTTTATCATATAGCGTAAGTATGGAATTCCTCAAGAGTTTTCGTTGCCATGATACCCTATCAAAAAACTCAAGCTCTCGTTGCAATTGACCGATACGAGTTACTGAGGATTCACATGAAATTTCTGGTTTTCATATTTTCGCTCTCGTCGACTCTGGCCGTAGGTCAGATTGACTGCGTAAACTGTCCCCCTCTAAGTTCGGTTCCTCTCCCGACAGTCACTCTGCCGGAAGTTTTACCGAGCCTCATTGATATTAAAAAAGTGTCCTATCAAAGAAGAAGTTCAGTGAAACATTGTAAGCGGCCAATAGATCTGGTCGACACGATCGTTCTTCATCATTCAGAATCTTCTTCGCAGAACTCTCCGCAGAGAATAAATTCCTACCACCTTGATCGTGGCTGGTACATGGGTGGCTATACCTATCTTGTGAATTCTCCTTACCGTGGAGAAAGCACTCCGGCATCAGTTGTAACGGAAGGTCGACCACCAGAACTTGTCGGAGCTCATGCGGGTACTGACGCTTATGTGCCAATGCGACCGAAAGACAAAGATGCCTGGAACGCAGGTCAAATTTTATGCGGAGTCGAAGGTGGCCAGTTTTCTCCAGATTCTGCAGAACTCATAAGAACAAAAATTGTGGGCGGGCAGAGAGTCGAATACATGAAGGCCAACGTGACAACAATTGGTGTTTCAGTGATCGGACAGTACTTTGGAAACGCACCGAGATTTCAGCCCACTTCTAACACTCTTGATATGATCGCAAAACTTATCTGCCGGCTTCAGAAAGAAAATCCGAACATGGTGAATCTTAGAGTACACAATAACTATCATCCAACCGACTGTCCGGGAAATCTCGGGAAAGCGTCAAACCTCAGCTATATTGTTCAAAAAGCACAATCATATGGTTGTAATTTTTCGAGCATACCGGGACATATTAAAATCAGTACAAGGATTAATCCATGATACGGATTGGAACATTCCTTCTGATATGTCTCGCTCTCCTATCAGGGCCTGCAATGGCAGGCCTGGACAGCGACGTAAAAGCGTTGTTCGAGAAGCATGAGAAAATCATCCATCTTCATCAGACCGAACTCATCGAGCAGGTTTTTTCCAAACGATACATCCAGGACAAAGGCGGCCTCAAGGACTTCGAAGCAAGCATTAAGGAAAAACCCAAAGCTGATGAGAAAAAATTAAAAGATATGTCGGTATCGTGGAAGAAAGGTGCAGTCACTGATCGCATCCTCGCCCGCCGCGAAGAAATGAAAAATGGCAAGAAAGACAAAGGTCACACCGAGTATATCGTTATCAAAAAAGATGGAAAACTAATAATCGACGACACAATAGGTGATGCAGATTAAAACTCAAATTTGGCTCTTCACATTCATTCTCCTCACTTCTTGCGGCAACATGACCAAGGTTGATGACAGTAAGCTCGAAAGTTTTTCGAACATTACGAATGCCGGGACTGTTACCGTAGATAAAATCGGCGTTCTCATGCGCAAAACTTCAGGGGCAGGGCAGGATAGTATTATTTACGGTGGTAATCAGTACGCTGTCAGTATGTATAGTTCGTATTCTGCTCTTGAATTTATTTCTGCTAAACCTTTGGGGTATCAGGGGAATGTGAAGTTCAAGGGTGATATAAGTGGTGGGCAGATCGTGCTGGAAGCAATGAAGACGAATTAAGTACGGCCCCAGAATCAAAAAACCAAAATCCGAAAACTTCGTTTCAACCTTCCCCCCTTTCTCCATCCCCTTTCCTCAAACGATAGACAATAAAGGCAGAAGCAATTTCATATTGAGGCGCGAGCGACTCTGAAATAATCTGAACAAAAAAAAAGGCCCCTTTCGGAGCCTTCTATTTTTTAAATTTAACTTTTAACAATCCTATCTCTCCACGCAATCACATCCGGCGCAAGATAATCATATTTCATATTATCAATCGTATACTGCGAAAACTCATAATCATGAGAATGCGTCAGACACTCCGTCGGACACACAGTCGTACAAAGCCCACAGTAACAACACAAGGCCGTATCAATCACAAACTGAGTGAGAGTTAAACGAATCGGCTGACCATTGGAAGTTTTCTTAATCTCGCTACCTTCAGGCTTCTTCTCAGAGGCAATATAGATACAGTCAACCGGACAGGCCATTGCACATTGAGTACAGCTGATGCAATTCTGAGCGTCGTTGAAGAGACGCATGCGCGCTCTTTCAGGAAGAACTTCGCGGACTTCAGGGTACTCGATAGAAACAGATTTTACTCCCCAGACGTATCGGAAAGTAATCCACATACCCTTAACAGTTGTGGTGATTCCGTTCGCGAGTGAAGCGAAGTATTCCTTCACGGAAGATGTTTCATGAACAGATGTATTCATCGGTCTACCTCTCCAAGTACGATATCAATTGAACCAACAGTGGCCACAAAGTCTGCAATCATCTGGCCTGGGGCCACGTGAGGGAGCATCGATGTGTGAGTGAAACAAGGAGACTTCACTTTTAATCTATAAGGAGTTTTGCCGTCTGCTTTAGAAACAAGGTGGAACCCAAGTTCTCCGCGTGGACATTCAGAACGTGAGTAGATTTCGCCTTCCGGAAGCTTGATGATCTTAGGTACTTTGCCCATGATTGATCCCGGCTCGAGCTTCTCAATAACCTGACGAATGATCTTGATACTTTCAATCACTTCTTTCATACGAACAATGTAGCGGTTCCAGCAGTCGCCCGGAACACCAACTTCGCCCGTTCCAACCGGAACGTCGAAATCAAATTCATTATAAAGTGAGTAAGGCTTGTTCTTACGAAGATCCCATTTGTAACCGGCACCGCGAAGGATCGGGCCTGTAGCTCCGTAATCAAAACAGTCCTGAACAGACATGATTCCGACATTGGCCGTACGTTGAACGAAGATTTTGTTCATCGATACGAGATCGTGATATTTTTTTGCTTCTTCTTCCATGTTGTCACAGAACTGAGACACGCGAGCGATCTGATCGTCCGTCCAGTCGTTCCAGAGACCACCGATCCAGATGTAATTATAAAGAAGACGGGCACCAGAAACTTCTTCGAAGAGTCTGAGAATCTTTTCACGTTCTTCGAAAGCGTAGAGAAACGGAGTGAAGGCCCCGAGATCGAGAGCGTATGTTCCGAAGGCCATTAAGTGAGAAGCGATACGTTGAAGTTCAGCGGTGAGAATGCGAAGGAGTTCAGCGCGACGTGGAACTTCCGTGCCGAGCATTTTCTCGATCGCCATCGCATATCCCCACTCCATGTTCATGGAAGCAAGATAATCGAGACGGTCAACGAAAGGAATCACACCACGGTAATCGAGATTTTCCGAATGTTTTTCCATGCAGCGGTGAAGGTAACCAAGGTGAGGAATCGCGTGAGCGACGATCTCAGAATCGGTCCAGATTTCAATGCGAAGAACTCCGTGGGTCGCAGGATGCTGCGGGCCCATGTTCAAGCGCAGAAGCTCTGACTTCAGTTGCTCAGTGTCTTTGTTAATGGTCGGCTTTTCAGGTTCACCAACATCCCAGCGTGTTTGCATATATTCAGTCCTGTTTATTGCTTAGTCGAAGAAGCTTCTTGAGCTTTCTTAATCATGTCCTGACGAACGATGAACTCACGATCTTCGAAGTTCATCTTGTTATCAGGAAATACTTCCATGCCGTTATAGTTTTTCGGATAGACGTAATCTTTACGAAGCGGAAAACCTTCCCAGTCATCAGGGCAAAGAATTCGGCGATGATCTGGATGATTTTTAAAAGTTACTCCGAACATGTCGTACACTTCACGCTCCTGAAAATTGGCAGCAGCGTAAACATCAACGATAGAATCGACGGTTGGATTCACACGATCAGTGAGTTTCACTTTAAGGATGAGTTCATGAGGAGCATTCACATCGAAGTTTGCCAGCATGTAGCACACTTCCATCCACTCAACATAATCAACCCCACTCACACATTGAAGAGCATTGAATGGCATCTCAGAGTTATTACGGAGGAATTTAGCAACGGCATGAATTGAAGAAGCATCAACAGTGATACTTGAATCAGCTTTTGCTTCGGCAGCAACATTCACAACAGCTTTCGCAGAGGGAACATTCTTATTAATGAGGTTGGCGAGTTCGTTAAGCATGTTTCACCCATTTGTTACGGAGAAGACGCTCGTTAGCGATCTTCTTTTGAAGTGTCATCACACCTTCAATAAGAGCTTCCGGACGTGGAGGACAACCAGGTACGTAAACATCAACAGGTACTACCTCATCAACGCCTTTAAGAACGTGATAGCCGTACTGCCAATATGGTCCACCCTTGTTTGCACATGAGCCCATCGAGATAACGTATTTTGGTTCTGCCATTTGCTCATAAAGAAGCTGAACACGAGTCGCCATTTTGAGAGTCACTGTACCAGCTACAATCATGAGATCAGAGCGACGTGGAGTTGCCATAAAGGCACCACAACCGAATCTTTCAAGATCGTATTTAGAAGCACCAGTGGCCATCATTTCGATCGCGCAACAAGCGAGACCAAAGGTCATCGGCCATAAAGAATTTTTTCTACCCCAGTTAAGAAAATCATCAAGGGTCGTGAGAACAACACCATCTTGCATGGAGAACTCCGGTTAAACTCAAATAAAAATGACTCCCTAAAGTTTTACCTTGGAGAGGGCATTTTCGTCAATGAAAGTGCTTGATATTTCGAAGAATTTTCGAGTGGTCAGAGAAAAATTTGGAAGGTTTTTAGTCTAGTCTGAAAAAACTATTTTCCAGAACAACGGGCACTAAAACTGGCCGCGAATTTATCTTTACCTGCGCCTTCCGAGGCAGGAGCTCGTCCCTCTCCTTGCTGCATGTAGGCGAGACGCTTGCGATCGTTCTCACAGACTTTATTAACGACTAAATCGTACTCCATAAGGGCCGCGACAGGATAAGGCACCCCATAAGCTGAAGAAACAAAATTTATTTTCTCACCTTTTAGCTCTGAAAAGACATTATTCATGGAACGTGAGGCGAGTTTCTTACTAAAAGAGTCGTAGTAATTTCCGATCTGATAGAAAAGCGAAACGGCTTTTGTGAAAGATGCCTGACCGTTTTCGTCCCTTATGTCTCTGCAATGGGATCTCGATTGAACCAAACGACTAAAAAGTTCATCAAGAACCTGACATTCAGTCATGAAGGCATGAACCTCTCCCCCTGAACCTTCAATAGTCCCTTTGATGAAATCCTTCGCATTGAAATTATCAGAATAGGGATTGAAACTCTCACGATAAATAAAATGGGTTAATTCGTGAGCGAGATCAAGGATAGCATCATCCCAGGCAAGATTTCGATTGAGGTAAACAACCGATTTGGATTCATAAACAACATGTTCTGGTGAATGAGGATTAAACTTTCTTACGAGAGTGGTATCCGTAAGAGATCCCTCGCCTGTCTTGACCACATCCATGATCGTAAGACCGGACTGACCCGCCTTAAAAGACGCTTCTTTGATAAGTTTTTCACCGGTAGAAGAACGACCGAGAAGCTCAAGGAGCTTTCTCATATTGAGTTCTTCTGAGTTTGTATATTCAGACCATTTTTTATTCACATTAATTTTGGCAGATTCTACATGAATGGTTTTCTCGACCATACTGAAGAGAGGTAACGAAAAGAGGACGGCCGTAAGATAGGAAATTGTTTTCATCCTCCAACTCTTCGGTGGAGGAGAACAAAGGCTGAGGGCTAATTTCTACTGATTAAAGAAATTGATTGTATGAAGAGATTTAACCGACTTGCCAACTACGATATCACCTATAAGCTTAGAAGGAGTGGCAGGAACCGTATCTCCGGAATAGTGGGAAATTCCAATTTGGTATTTACCCGGAGCTAATTTGAATTCCGTCATCCGAACGGCCTGAGGAAGTGTCGTCCAATGGCGGGTATCTGCTTTTTCAAGCATCGCAATTCCTTTGGTGGAAGCGACATAAGTTCCCATGGCAGCGGCCTTGGCAATGAAGTCGCCGTTCTGTCCGGTTTTCGCTTTCAGGCCTTGATAGACGGCGAGCGCAGCAATAATCGCCGTTAGATGCTTCAAGGCCACTCTCGTTCCGGTTTTCACATAGCGGGCCGAGACGTCTTCTTCCAGTACGACTCTGGCGATGTCTCCGTTTTCGGATATGACTGGAAGTGGTGAGTGAGTAACCAGAACTCCCTTTTCATCCAGAATATAAACTTCCATTCTCTGAACGAGAGGGACTGAATCAATCATTGGTAATTCAAATTCAACAGCAGCTTCCTGAACAGCTAATCTCGTCATGTTGTGCGCGAAAATAAAGCTACCTGCTCCTGCCGTATTGGTCGGCATCATCCCCAGTTGGTTCATGGCAAATGCCGTAATGAATTCGACTCCAACGGTGGCGATCATCTTTTTTGCTGACGAACTTTCTGTCGAGTCCATGGCGCCACGAATTCCGAAGTTAAAAGGCTTCCCTACTTTGGCAGGAATCAGGCCTTCTTCCAGAATCAGTACGACATTCCTCTCACCTTCATTCACTTTTTTCACGAGTTCTGCATTCGCCTTCAACGTTTTGACTTGCAGATTAAAGTCACCTGGCCTGATTTCTTTTGTAAGGCGAAGAACCTTGAAAACAAGAAAATCTTTAAGGTCCTGGTAAGCGGAAGTTTTCTCAAACGATTTTGAAGGAGGACCTTTGCCGTCCTTGAGGTTTTCTTCATAAAGCTTGATGTATTCATTGCTGGTCTTATTAAAGAGAGAAAAAATTCCTCCTTCGATATCCAGGATTTTAAGTGCATCTTTGTAGAGTTGAAGCGCAATCTGCTGGTCATTGCGGACTTCGCTCACTTCGTGAATCTGTCCCCCAAAAATCTTCATCATCAGATCTGTGTGATAAAGAGATTTGTAGGATGAAGATCTCTGCATCTCTGTAAAATAGGTGTCCCATCCGAGGATCGCAGCTCGTGCGCCTTGCAGATCACCTTTTTTGCCTGTCTTCAGGAAACGAGCGTAATAAGTGCGGGAGAGATAGTAATAGGCATATGAGCGCTCATAGCTCGCTCCATAGAAGACATCCGAGGCATCATTAATGAGAAAGCTTGCGGCTTTCGCAGAAAGTTTAGTTGTATAGAGATTATCAATCAGATCAATGGCGGACTGGAAATGCCTGATGGCACCGTCGAGATCGTCAAGGTTGGCATCTACCGTTCCGAGTTCAAGCTCCCAGAGGAGCCTGCTCTTTTCATCATTTCTTAAATTGGTTTTTTCGAGAGTTTCTTTCGCTTTCTTGTAATCACCAGCAAGAAAGGCTTCGCGATAAGCTTTCATCTTATCGCCTCTCAAGGAGGAACAGGCCCCCAAGAGAAGCAAAAAGACAAAGTTAAATAATGGCGAAAATTTTCTTACCATCCAACCGAAGATTTCTCAGAATACTTGAAAACCTTGGTGCGGGTACGAAGAAGTTCTGTGGCAGATTCGATGTTGGTCATACGGATGTTAACCGAATATTCCTTGATCGTTTTACCGTCGCGTTTTTCCGGTTTCATATAAACGTTACCGAAGATCATGACGTCAGCACCAGTCTGCTTGCCGATTTTCTTAACAGTGGCAGGGTCTACCATACCATCGTTCTGGTACGTGATTTCTTTGAGGAGAGTTTCACGTGCCTGATTATCAACAAGTTCAAAATCCCCAGACAATGAAAGCTCGTTCAGGAGTTCATCGTTAAGGTCACCGATTGGAAAGTAAGCTTCTGATGTCTGATTCTGGACTTCAGCGATAAAGACTTTCGGTGTACCGAATTTAGCCTTCATCTTGTTGTAGCCCGGGTGAGCCTTCATCTGTTTCAAGACATCTGTTACTGCCTGAGTGGTATCAGCACTCATCCAGTTATCAGTGATCGAAAGACCTTTTTCATCTGACTCGTTTGCATCTACACGCTTCGCTTTAAAGCTACCGCATGAAGTTGAGAAAAGAGAAAGTGAGAGGGCGAGTGCTAAAAATTTCATGAATGCTCCTTAAATTTCGCCTTTACGGGCCTTCACGAAATCTTCGTCAATTTTCTCGAGGGCTTTTTTAACGTTTTCTTTTGTTTCAGGATCGTCAACTTTAGCAACGATATCTTCAGAAGCTTTATCAACAGCGGCCTGAAGACGAGTTGTTTCCATACGGATTAAAGAAGCACAAGTGAAACCGATGTAGTCTTTCTTCGCTCCCATCTTCTGCATGTACTGGCGTTTTTCCCAGTAAGTCTTGATCACAGCTGCGCCATTGATCAAAGACTGAACTTTTTCTGCCATCGTGTTCGAAACGAACTCTCTCATCGCAGTAGTCTTAGGATTGTTAGCATCGATAGCTGCTGCACCTTCAGTTGAAGAAGCGAGAGATTTCTGGATGAACGTTGTGATCTCAGAAGAGATATCTACACGGACGTTGGCCTTGGCAAGGTTACATGCGATTTCACGGTTAACTTTCGGCTCAGTTTCGTAAGCAAAGTAACGGTACTTAGCAACGTCCATGCTTTCCTGCTCAGTCCATACTTGTGCATCTTCAACCCATCCTGGACGGCTTGTAGATGAAGCATCACGAACTTCGTAGTCACGCTTGATCGTTTGAGAGTTGTCGACGTCGGCCACTTCTTTCTTCGGTTTTTTTGAAGAACAAGATGAGGCAACTGTAAGAACCATAACAATAGACAATAGCATCTTCATAAGAGCTCCTTTTTAGTCTAAATCCAGATCAGATAAATGTTGTTCGATATAGGCGACGAAAAATGTTTTCACTTTTAAAAGGGCATCGGCTTGAGTGCGACCTGTCACAGTCTCAGAAGTTGAAATGATCTTCTTCTTCTCTCCGTCCTCGGTGCTGGTCATGTTAAGAGTGAACGTATATTTTTCGAATCCCTGCACATTGAGAAATTCTTTAATGGAATCAACGTTGAGAGAGAGAACTTTGTTCGCCTCTCCTTTAACGAGTCGGAAACCGGATTCAGTCAGGATCTCTTTTATCTTCTCCTGCATCCAGTCCGGTGCCTGGCCGATCTTGAGAGCGAGAGGTTCGGCTTTAGGACGAGTCTCACGCCATTTAATGATATCTTCGTAGGAAACTTTATCCGGACGTTTTCCACCAGCGACTAGCGAGTATCTTTCATTAAGTTTTTCACGCTCAAGAGCAAGCTTCACAACTTTCCTGAGGTTGGTCCGTTGTCTTTTCGCCCAAAGCGCTTCAAGTTCATGATCAATTTTTTGCATACGTCCGCCGATCAGATCAGCAGCTCGTGCACGGTCAAGAGAGGCAAGAGCATAAGTAAGTCCGGCCTTCTTGAAATGCTTTTTAACCTGCACTCCTTCAAGCACCTGATTAATAGATTCCTGAATCGATTGCTGAACTTCCTGACGGACTTCAGATTGCCACGGAAATGTCTGACTAGAAGAGGAATGAACACTGAGTTCAGACTTCACTTGCACCTCAAAGATACTCGCAAGATTAATTTTGGCCTGAGCATCGGATTCGCTTAAAGTTTTGGCTTCGCCAGTGGCACAAAGGTGTTCTTCTTCACGGCATTCATCGTAAGGCGAATATAACCACGCTGGAGTTTCCTTGGAATTTTCACTAAGAGAGGGCTTTGTCTGAAGGCTTGAGCAAGCGCAAGCAAGCAACAGAAGAAGTACGTTTTTCATTTGGAAAAATTTTGAACCCGTTAAGGATTAAAGTCAACGTGGGATTCCTGATCCATTGACACGGAGCCAAGTGATTGACTTGAATCATGGTATGGCCCTAGCCTCAAAGAGACGTGACTTTCTAAGTTTTTATTTGATCAAAAGCGGAGACTAAAATGGAACATAAACTACCTTCTTTACCCTATCCTCTCAAAGCGCTTGAACCGGGTATGTCGACTGAGACTTTGCAGAATCATCATGGGAAACATCACAAAATATATGTCGAAAAACTCAATGAGCTTATCAAGGGAACTAAATATGAATACATGAGTCTGGAAGAGATTATTCTTTCGGCCCAGGGACCTCTGTTTAATAATGCCGCTCAACATTGGAACCATAGTTTCTTCTGGCAATGCCTAAGTCCAGATGGCGGTGGTGAACCTACCGGGCAGCTTGAGCAGCTGATTAAAAACCGCTGGAAGAACTTTGAAGGTTTTAAAGAAACATTTACCAAAGCTGCCACTGAACATTTTGGCTCTGGCTGGACATGGCTGGTAGAAGATAAGCCCGGCCATCTGGACATCATCACAACTCACGATGCGGACACTCCTAAAACCAAAGGACTCAAGGCACTTCTGACTCTGGATGTCTGGGAACATGCCTATTATTTGGATTACAGGAATGCACGTTCCCATTATATTGAGGCTTTTTGGGGTCTGGTTAACTGGGACTTTGCCCAGAAAAACCTCCAATGACGCTCTCTTAACTAAAACTTAACGTACCCGAGACAGCTGTTTTTGATATAACGACGCCATGAACATGAAAACAGCCAAAATACTCGTCATAGAAGATGAACAGGATATCCGGGACCTCATCAGCTTTCAGTTGAAATCTGAAGGTTACACTATCATTGCTGTCGACAGCGCCGACAAAGCCATCTCAGTAATAGAGCGTGGGGAGAAGATTGATCTCTTCGTCGTGGACTGGATGCTTCCCGGATCTATGAGTGGTCTTGAATTCACAAAAAAACTGCGCGCACAGAAGGCCTACGCTTCAGCTCCTGTCATTATGATCACAGCGATGACTCAGGCAGAAAACATTGTCGCGGGCCTTGATGCCGGTGCCGATGATTATATGACCAAGCCCTTCGATATGAATGTGCTTCAGGCACGGGTCAGGGTTCAGCTCAGAGAAAATTCGTCAGAGGCAATTGGTAATGACCTGTTAACTTTTGGTCCACTCACCATTCATGTGTCCAAGTGTAAAGTTGCAGTTGAAGGTCAGGAAATCAATCTGACGTCGACTGAATTTAAGATTCTCCTTCTTCTCGCTCAGAAACCTGGGCATGTGTTTACCCGTGAACAGTTTATCAATAACATTCAGGGCGAAAATATCTTTGTAACTGGCCGTACAATCGATACCCACATCGCCGGACTCAGAAAGAAATTAGGCGACACTGCTAACGTGATTGAAACTATCAGAGGTATCGGGTATAGATTCAGGGATGTCGAATAAAAGTACTTATCCCTGGTTTTATTTTTTCCGGATTGCCCGGCTTTCTTTACTTATTTTTCTTCCGACATTCTTCTTCATTCTCATTATGTATCGACAGACTCACAGGGAAGGTCTCGTTGAGCAGATGAATCTTCAGATTGAAGAAAATCTTCGTACTCTCAAGCACACTTTTGAACACGGAAAGCTTAATCCAATGGACTGGTGCGGTCAGCTCCCTGACGTCAGTGATGCCCGTTACAGTCTCATCGAAAGAAATGGCACAATTGTCTGCGACAGTCGCCGTGAAAAAATCGGCAAGAAGCTGAACGAGATTGCCGAGAACGAAGTAGCGTTTACGAAGGGATATGCCACTTCAGTCCGTCACAGTGATGTTTTCAATGGAGAAGCGGTGTTCGGCACGTTGAAAATCAACGATAAATTCTCTCTCAGAAAAGTAAGTCCCATTACTGAACTCAAAGACGGGATGAAAAAGCTCGACCAGATTCTCTTCTTCAGGATTCTGCCTTTCGCCTTGATCAGTTTTTGTATATTTCTCTACTTCTTCCACCAGGCGACCGTGCCTCTCGGAGTTATCCTCTCTAAAGTTGAAAAGTTCAAAGTTGATCTTCCATTTACCAAAACCCTGGATCTCCTGTATCAGAAAGATAAATGGGCCGAAGTTGAAGAGGCACTGGACGAAGCCGAGCAACAGCTCAACGTCCAGATCATCCAGACGAAGACAGAGAACGAAAAGATCAAGGCCATCCTGGAATCGATTTACGATAACATTATTGCTATCGATCTCTTTGAGACCATCTTGTTTTTCAATTCGAATTTCGAAAAAAACTTCAAGCAGTCACGTCCTGATCACGAAATTATGCCGAAACTCTGGCATCGGTTTAACGATGCAAATTTGATCAAAGCTTTCCGCTCCGTCCTGCAGACAGGGGATACGATTTCGATCAAAGGTATGACTGCCATCTCGGCGATTCATCCGAACAGATATTATGATCTGACGATTACTCCATTAAGAGATGCAGTCGGTAAGATCAGCGGTGCTCTCGGTGTCTTCTACGACATGACGGAAATCAAGCTCACCGAGCAGATGCGTGTGGATTTCGTGGCCAATGTTTCTCATGAGATCCGCACACCTCTGACTTCGATAAAAGGTTATTCACAAATTCTCAATTCCCGGAAAGACAAACTTGATCCTGAAATGGGAATGTTCCTCGAAAAAATTGTAACCAACGCTGAACGAATGATTTCACTTTTCAATGATCTCCTGAGTCTCTCCGTGATTGAATCTAAGAATCAGGTCAAGATGGAGGAGCTCGATCTCGAAGAGATGCTCGAGCATGTCGCCGAAAATATCAAAACGAATTATCGAGACAAGAAGATTAACATCGCCTTTGATCTGAAAGTTAAAAGCATTCATGGTGATCAACGCCTCATGGAGCAGGTACTCACAAATCTCATTGATAATGCCTGCAAATATTCTGGCAATGATATGAAGATCAGGCTCTCTTCTTCTGAGGCCAACGGTAAGAATCTGATACAAGTATCAGATAACGGACCTGGTATTTCGAAAGAACATATACAGAGAATTTTTGAGAGATTCTACCGGGTAGATACATCACGGGAAACATCGAGAGGAACGGGTCTGGGACTCTCCATCGTCAAACACATCATCGCTAAACATGGTGGAAAAATCTGGGCCGAAAGTGATGCAAAGAATGGCACCACTTTCAATGTAGAACTTCCGAAATCCTAGAAAATATACTCGAGCTCTAATCCATATGTTTGTTTCTTGTAAGCAAACGAAGCTTCATCACGCGAAAAATTCCTCATATAGTCGTATTTAAAAGCACCGCGAATACGTCCGAAAGACTTATAGAGTCGCAGGTTCGGGCTGATTTGTGTTTCCTGACCTCGGGCCGTACGGTTATTGATAGGATCAGTTCTCGTCATGGAGAAGCCCACGGACGGTGAGAACCAGGTTTTATACTGGCCCATGATCCAGTCGGTACGGAAAGTCATGGCGTTTGTATTGAAGAACTCATCTGAAACCCGGGCACGATCCATGCTGAGGTAGAAAAGTAATGTGCTCGTACCGAGAGACTTGAACTGTTCAGCAACAAGGCTCCACGTCTGTGCATTCTGTGAATTAAGATAACTATTAAATGTACGATGTCTCACACGAAAGATTGTTTCGCCAGACTGAAAGAAATTAAATCTTTCACCTAACATAAAAGTATGTGAGCGCGAACTGAAATCAAGTTTCTCCTGAGCATTCACGTCTCGCAGGGCCTGGTTGTAGTCGTAATCTAAAAGAGTAGCAGCAGGCTTATTAAACAACGAGTATTCGTATGATGATCTTAGGGCAGGCGCATAAAGCTGGTTGTCGTTCCGGTAAATTTCTTTCACACGATTGAAGTAGTAGACGTTGTTGAAACGAAATTCCGGAGCAATGCTGAAGTAGTCACGGTGGTAGAATGTGTATTTACCGATGAAATCTGTTTTTGAGAACGTCGAAGCCTGCTTGGATTTTTTTACCGTTGTTTCGTTCGGTGAAAATGTAACGTTCGTATCAATGCCAATCTCCTCTGCAGCGCGGATGAAGTAAGCAGGGATCAAGGTTGGACGGCCGTTGCGAAGATTAAACAGAACGAGATCGTATTTTCGCTGAAGAGCTACAATCTTTTCTTTAATCTGGGCTGCAAGAGCAGAGTCTTTCTCAACATCGAGTGCTTTTTCATATTGAGGAATCACAAATTTCTCAACGGCGCGAAAAGCATCTTTGTGCTTTTCAACTTGTTCGAGATAAATGTCACCGATCTGGAATTCGACGGCCTGCTTGAGCGGTTTCACTTCTTCCGATGGGAGTTTATCCATGGATTTAAAGAAAGTGAGGGCCTTCTCTTTTTCACCAAGTTCTTTTGTCGTGAAGGCTATGTAGTAGAGAGACACAGCTGGCTTGAATTTTTTGCGAAGCGATTCGCGGAACTGGATACGGGCCTCTTTGTGTTTCTCAGATGCGTAGAGCGCCTGTCCGAATTCGTAGTTGATATCTTTCGGAGAATAACCGAGATCAAGAGCTCTCGAGAAACCGATGATGGCTTCGGGATAATCCTGAAGTCTGTTATTGGACATCCCTTTGAGATACGCCACCAGGGCCAGGAGCTTCTGATCGGGCTTATCACTCTCGCCTATCGTCTTCTGAACTCTATCAAGTTCAGTTACTGCAGACTCGTACCTACCCTGAAGATAAAGTTTGGAGGCGACAGCAAGCTGGGCTTTCCCAGAGACTTCATTCAGATCAGTTTCTGTTTGAGAAAAAGAGAGGGAGCACCATACAAGGCCGACGATAAGGATGTAATAAATCTTCATCATTAAAATATAAAGAGCATCTAAATTTTAATCAACTTTAAAAGGGGAATACTACGGAGAATGGTTAACATTAATGGTGTACGCACCGTTAGTAGCAGCTGCACCTGAAGTCACGGCCGGTTCACTTGTAGGATTGGCGCTGGCCGATGGTGGTGCAATCTGAGTGTTACCCACCTGACCTGCGTTGAAAATGGAACCTGGTCCCGCAACAGGTGCACCGACAGGATTGTTCAATGCTGGGTTGGTAGCCGCTGTCGTAAAATTATTCACAGGGGCAGGTCCTGTTGAAGCTGGACCTCTTCCTGCATCACCAGATTGCGCAGGGGTGACTGCAGTCACACTTGTGTTCACAACTGGTCCTACAGCTCCCGCTGGAGATGGTTTCGGAACTTCTTTCTGAGACTGAGCACCGTTCGCATCAACTACAGTTACCATAAGCTGACCTTGCGGAGTAATAGTTACACCTGCTGGTGGTACGTAGCTTCCGTCCGACGCTACGGTTCCACTACCAGGGGCCGGAATGTAGGTGTTGGTGTTGCTATCAAGAACACTTCCTGGTGCCGGAGGAATAATCACTCCCGTATTGATGTCGACGAATGACCCGTTCGTTGGCTTCACACTGTCGCCGATGACGAATCCATTGGCAGGACCTGACGATGCAATCACTGGCGCCGGAGCTTCTGCGATGGCCGCGACTTCAGTTTTCAGTGTATCAGATGTGTTAGATACAGCTGCTCCTGAGAGACCGGGTGGTACCACAGATTTTGAAGCTTCAGATGCACTTGCCGGAGTACGGGAATCAGAAGCAAAGTTCGGATTTTTCTCGAGTTTCTCAAGCTGCTGAACGTTCAGAAGTGAAGGAACCGTCGGAGGTGACTGAGCATCAACGACAGAGAATTCTCCGGGTACCATCCGGACACCAGCGTTAACTGTCTGTTCAAGTGAACTTGTGTTTGTCGTTCCGGGATCTGGAAGATTGTTAAACACAACCTCCCCTTCAAAAAGAACGGTTGATGTGTTTATACCGTTCGTAGAAATCATGAAGTCCGTACCACGAACACCCATGACGGCATTTTTCGTTTTAATAAAGAGCTTCGACTTATCCTTGTCCTGAATCTGCAAATAATCTTTTGTGACCTGCGAACGGATTTTACCTTTCACCAGATCAATAACTCCGGAATCTTTTCCGTTAAATTTTTCAATTTTCATCTCTGAGTTCGGGCCGATATTCATTGTCGATTTATCCAGAAACACGAGTTTCACAAAACTCTTCTCTTCAGTTTTAACAACCGATCCATCCTCTACCCAGTCTTCTGTTTTTAACGTAACTGATTTTCCTATCGACGTCGCATTCGCAATTCCGCGAAGAAGTTTCACCACTGCTACTTTTTTTGGAGCTGCAAAAGCAGAGCTCACAAATAAAGTGAGGACTGAAACGGATAGGATAATTCTCATCATCTCGGTGTTCCTTTGAGGGTTACCAGCGTCACAGTTATTATAACTTTCTTCACACCCCTCACAATTGAGGCAAAAGTCTCCTGTTACCCGACAAAATCTCTTTGCCCCTTTTGTCGTTCATTCAGCCCCTTAAAGACGTGTAAAAAGTTCAGCATCCCCTTTCCAACCTGTACTTTTGCGGGGTGTCACCAATAGAACGAACTTAATCACAGGGGGTTCTCAATGAAATTCATCAATTTGATGATGATCGGTCTATTTTTGTCGTCAGTCGCTCAAGCTGCACCAGCTATTCTGATCGATGAAGAATGGGACGGGTTCTCAGTTCCTGACGTTCTTGCTTCAGGGTTCACTCACAATATTTATCAGCTGCCGTTAGAAGGAGCTGCTTATTACAATCCACTCGCGTGGTCTGGTCATTACTGGCCTAGTAAGTTTGGTGGAATCAACAATCGTTGGGCCGATAAACGCTACGCTGAAAGATACATGACGGACTCTCCGTCTCAGAACGAAATTTTCAGAATGTCTCAGAATGATCTCGCACTCCTCTCTCCAGCAGAGAAGTTCGATATCCTCATGGGTCGGTACGACTATCCGTTAAAACAAGAAGTACTTTCAAAAGCATCTCCTCGCGCTGAAGAGTGGGAAGGAATTTGTCACGGTTGGGCCCCGGCTTCAATCAATCACCCCGAACCAAGGCCAATGTCTCTCCGTAACCGTGATGGCATCACAGTTCCCTTCGGTTCTGCAGATATCAAAGGTCTCCTGAGTTATTACTACGCAAATCACGCTAACCTTGCTTCCGCACAAATTGGTCTTCGTTGCAACTTCGGACAGTGGACCGGCGGTAAACGCGAATGTACTGAAGATCTGAACGCAGGCGCATTCCACATCGTCATGACAAATATGTTAGCTATCAAGCACACTTCATTCGTTATGGATGTTGATCGCTGGAAAGAAGTCTGGAACCAGCCGGTCATCGGTTACCGTTCAAGAGTTCTCGGCGACTGGCAACGTCCTTCACGTGGTGCAGCTGCGCGCGCAGTATCTGAACTCCGTTTCGCAACTGAGATCTGGTACGTAGAAGAAGATGAGCCGTCATGGAATGTTGATTTCGGAACTGAGAACCAGGTATTCCAGAAGAAAGATTACACATACCGTGTTGAAGTTGATGCTAATGGAATGATTGTCGGTGGCGCTTGGGAATCTGATGAAAGACCTGACTTCATCTGGAACATGAAGAAAGTAGATTCATTCCAGGGTCTCATGAGCGGTCTCTCTTATCTCGTAAGACAATAAGGAATTAACGATGAAAAAATATTTTTTTGCGTCAGCATTGATTCTTGCCTCTACCGTTTCTTTTGCACAGGAACTTTACGACGATGTTGATGAGGCCTGGCAAGGGTTCTCATCTCCGGAGATCATGAGTTCTGGTTTCACCAATAATCTTTCTGCACTTCCACTCGAAGGTAAAATTGCGGCCGGAACTAAAGGCTGGTCAAGCACTTACTGGCCATCGAACAAAGGCGGAATTGCCAATCGTTGGAATTCTCCTCGCAAAGAAACTTTTGGATACAGTTCTCCGTCACGTGCGGAAATTGCTTCCATGTCACTCGAGCAATTAAAACTTCTTTCACCTGCTGAAAAATATGACCTTCTTCTTGGCCAGTATGATTACTCGTTCAAGAGACAAGTTTATTCTTCTGCTTCAAAACACGCGAAAGACTGGGCAGGGATTTGTCACGGGTGGGCACCGGCAGCAATGCTTCACAATGAACCGACTCCTAAGACACTAAAAAACCCGGATGGGATTTCGATTCCTTTCGGTGCTGGCGACATCAAAGGTCTCATAAGTTACTTCTATGCTTTCTACACTGAAGATCAGGATACTGATCAGGTAGGCCTTCGTTGTTACTTCGGTAGCTGGCTCGGTGGAGCGAAAGGTTGTAGCGATGATCTGAACGCTGGTGCTTTCCACATCATCATCGCCAACAAACTTGGACTCGAAGGCGAAGGCTTTCTGGTCGACGTAGACCGCTACAATGAAATCTGGAACCAGCCAGCTCATGGTTTCAAGACTCAGATCATTGATGCCAATCTTCCGGTCTCTAAAGGTGCTGCAAGAACTGCCGTCAGAGAAATGAGAGTTGAGACTGAGTTCTTCTACACTGACGAATCAGATCCTACATGGAACGTCGTCTACGGAACTCCGGATCAGATCATATCAAAACTTGATCTGGCCTACCGTCTCGAACTCGATGCTCAGGGAAATATCGTTGGTGGTTCATGGGAATCAAAGGTCAGACCAGATTTCCTCTGGAACAAAAAGAAAGTTAAAGAATTTTCCGGATTATTTGCGAAGCTTCCTGCTCTCTTGAATGATTAAATAAAAAAAAGGCCCGAAAGGGCCTTTTTTTTTATTAAGAACAAAATCCAAATCGTTTTAATCCTGCGACATATTGCTGAGCTTTGAGTTTCGAAGAAAGATTCCACGTCAGCCAGCGTTCAGTTCCACGATACATAGAGATAAAGTTTATTTTCTTTGCTTTCTCAAAACGAAGGACACATTTCTGCGCGATGAATTCCTGTTCGCAAACCCCAAGATCCTGAAGATTGATCAGTTCTTCTGCGAGAGCATCAGCACTTGAGTCCTTTATCGCCATCTTCGAGTGAACCACATTTCCAGAGATAAACTCGACAACTTTAACTCCCACTGAAGCTGAGATTTTAAGATCACACTTTGTTTGTGCGAAGGCGTGAGTAGTTACGAGGGCGAATAAAATTATGATCAGAGATTTCATAGTCCATCCATCATTCAAGGGTTCTGTTTTTAAAATCATAAGGCATACGGGAATTGATCGGTGGTGAAATCGGTGCTTACTGTAAATCTTCGAGGGTGGTGCTCAAAGATTAGACAGGGGTTATACCTTTCAGCAAGATACACCCCCTAAAGAGCATTAAAAGCGGAGTTGTACACCTGTCTCAAGGCCATAGACGACGTTGCTCTGAAATTTGTGAGCAGCGAGGCGGCTTTGAGTTTCATAACGACTGACTTCGGCCATCCATGAGAGGTCTTCTGTCACACGGAAGTCCCAACCTACACGGGCGAGCCAGTTACCACGGATCCCCGGCGCGGAAATCACATTCGCATTGGTCGTTCCGATGGCGTAAGGAGGAAGGCTGGTTGTTCCATCAGTGCGGGCGAAACCAGTTCCGCCAAAGATATTATGTCTGTCGATCAGGCGATAGTAACCCGTGAGAGTGGCACCGTATTCTTTAACATCATTTTTTGCATCTCCGCGGCCGATGGCAAGAGTACCGATGTTGGCCATGTTCTGACCGTAATAGGTTTCAGACTTGAGCTCGAATTTTTCCCAGACGTTTTCAAAGAAAGCACTTGTACCGTAAGAATCATGAGTTGAATTATCGTCCGTCGGAGCATTCTGGAATTTGAGGCGGGCATAGATCGCTGAGAGGCCGACTCTTCCCTTCTCACCTACTTTATGAGAAAGGCGAAACGCATAGGTTGGAGACTTGGCCGTCTCGAGATTGGAATCAATTGTACCAGGATTGTTTCCTGCCATACCTAGTGCGCCACCAAATTCCCAGTCACCACTCAATTTCAGATACTGAACTTGTTGGCGCATGAACCCTGTATTACCAGACATGAAATAGAGTCCGACGTAATCAAAAGTGTAGGTAGTAGTCGGAGAGAAAAGATCCCAGTCCTGACCGATCACAAATTTCTGATCATCCCAGGTATAAGTCACAGATGCGATACGGACACGAGGAACCATCTGTGTCGTCGGCGATGATTTATTAAAATCGATGAAATCGAATTCAAATTTTGAAGTGAGGTTATCCTCTTTTTTGAGATTGATCCCGATCCGCGACTGCTGGGTCTGTGAACTCAAGCGGGATCTTTTATCCTGAGGACGGGAAGATATTTGCGGAACTGCGTGGGTCGGAGCAGACATATTGATGTTGTTATAACTCGCGAGACCTTCAGTGGAGTACATGGCACTCGCTTTCAAAAATCCGTAGGCCGTGACGTCGAACCCGTTCAAGGTCGCTGTACTTGCAGCAAAAGGAAGAGAGAGAGCAATAAGTGGGAATAGTTTTTTCATAAACTCTCTGAGGTTAAGGTAGTTCAGTGATCTTAAGGCAGATCAAAGATCTAAAAAACTAAAAAAAAATTCATACTGAGTTGAGAGAATTAAGCGGTGGGGTTCAGTTTCTTTTTGATCCACGGAATCAGCATCGGAATAATAGAAACGAAGATCACACCAAAGATAACAATGTGAAAGTTTCTTTTTACTACAGGAAGATTACCAAAAAAATGTCCAGCCAGGATAAAAGTGAACACCCAGGCAACAGCACCAAGCACGTTGTATGAGATGAACTTTTTGTAATTCATGCCGCCGATACCTGCAATGAAAGGTGCGAACGTACGAGCGATAGGCGCAAATCTTGCCGCCACGATAGTGAATGCTCCCCACTGATCGTAAAAGGCCTGTGTCTGTATCAGGTAATCTTTTTTGAAGAAGCGGCTTTGTCTTTCAAATACTTTTGGACCAAGATATTTTCCAATGTGATAGTTTACCGTATCACCGAGAATACCTGCGATCGTCAGACTGAAGAGCAGTACCCAGAGGTCAAGTCCTCCACCAATCGAAGTCATCGCACCGAGAGCGAACAGAAGAGAGTCTCCAGGTAAGAATGGTGTAACAACTAATCCGGTTTCACAGAAAATCACCAAAAACATCAAAACGTAAATCCATGGGCCGAACATCGGAATCCATGCTGCGAGATACTGATCGAGATGAAGGATGATATCTATGAATTGAGACATATTATTTCTTTTTAACAGATTGGACCCAAGCGTGGATCGATGGAATATCTTTTTGGAGACGAGGAATCTTTCTCATCGCATGGCTCTTTCTTTTCGGAACAAAACCAGCAGGAAGTGGATTCGGATAATCACTCGTCATAATTTTTGAGATCATGACTTCTAGAGGAGCATCAACCACTTCAGGACCGACTGAGCCTTTCAGGTTCGGATCTTTGTTATGGCAGCTGATACAATTGATCATGTAGAGTCGTTTTCCATTCTCAATATTGATCTCAGGTCCATGTGCTTCTGTGACAGCTACGGTAGGGACAGCGGATTCCAACGGAGCTTCAACAGGTGCAGCGACTTCAGGTGCAGGTGACTTGTTACATGCGAATAAAAATAAAACGGGGACCACAAGGGTCCCCAGATTTTTGAGAATCATTAAACCATAACCTCGATAACTGCGTAGAGAACCACGAGGAGACCAAGAGCACAGTGAATAACACCTCTCACAGTTGTCAGTGGCCCAAGCTTGCCTTTGATCGCATTAGCTTCGAGAGCAAGGATGATAACTGTGACAGCGGCAAGTACGCCTACCGGGCTGAAGTTCTCAGGGATAACGAGAGTCAGGTGACGACAAGCTCCCATGAAGAAAAGAAGTGGGATCGAGAATAATACGTTTGTACGAGAAGCAAGAAGGGCACGTGGTGCAGCCTTAGCAGCTTCAGGATTTGCAGCTCCACCACCGATAACAGTGTTCGCGTTTGCAATAAGAATCTGCTGAGCAGGCCAGATGATGAGCCACACGTTCAGGAACATGAGAGTTCCCAGCAAGGCACCCGCGTAGATAAAAATTCCGTATGAGCCGTTGAAGAACTCACCTTTCTGTCCGTGAAGTTCGTACATAAGCATGACGAGACCAGAGATGAAAGTTCCCATGGCACCCCAGCGGAACCACCAGAGAGCTTTTGGAACGAGCTTAGAGAAAGCAATGTTCTTCACTGGAGCATCGATTTCAGCGAAGAATGCACCTTGAACAAAGTTAAAATAATAAAGGTGTCCGATCCACGCTACACCTGCAAAGAAGTGAATCCAGCGAAGGATCATGATCAATCCCTCTTGTGTAAATAAAGCTACATCGCCCATACGAACTCCTCGTTACATATTGAAAGTCTAATTGAAGAAATTGTAACAAGGCCGTTGGGGATGATCTAGTTAATTAGGCAGATTTAAAGGAGATTTGCCGCGTGTCAAACATGAGATAAGGGCGCAAGGGCCCTTATCTCTTAAGGGAAACTAAAACATATTCACAAGATTTGTACCAAATTTTCTGAACTCAAAAACATCATTGAAACCATCTGCACATCTCTGATGAAGAACGCTATCGAGAGAAGTATAGGCCTCGGCCGCAATGTCACCAAAGCTCACCGTTCTGCTGGTTAAGAAATATCCGGCCTTAGGGTTCGCTGCGCGAAGACGAGCTTCGAAATGTTTCTGACTTGAGCATGAGAATGACCCAACGATCTGGTTCGGCTTACCAGCTTTAACTGCGTCTGACATGGCTTTTGTGAGATCGTTGATTCCTTGCTTACGTCTTTGGTAGAGCGGGTAGTTCACGTGGTTATTAGGAAGCCTGATCGCCGGACAAAAATCTGGTCCACCACCATCACGAGAGTGGCCGATATAGAACGCCATATCTGTACCGCGGGCAATTTCGCCCATAAATTTATCACGAGCGGCCATACATGACTGGAGTTGCCTGGCGTGATTGACAGTCGTGTTGTCTTTCCCATTCCAGCTCAAAGAAGGCTTCGTGATCCTGAGACTCACGAGATAATTAACCTCACCAGTCGGATCAAAAACAATTCTTTGAAATAACGACGGATCTTTTTTATCGCGCAAAAATCCGCAAGCCGAAACGTCGACAGGACAAGGACGAGTCAGTTTTCTTACGAAGGCATCATAGATCATAGAATCAAGAGCTACAGAACCATCGTCTGAATCGCCATAACCAAAGCCAATGGAAACGCTGATGTACTTATCGCCGTACATCTTCTTATAACGACTTTTACAAGCTGCCGGAGCGTACTTGTCTCCTGACGTCTCACTTCTCAGACCTTGAAGTCTGAGAACTTCTCCATCGAGAATTTGGTCAAAAGTGTTTCTTTGTGCTTTTACTGAATCCATTGAGAGAATGGCGGCACCAAGGATGAGAAACTTAAACAGAGAACTTGAACCTTTCATCTGGAATTCCTTACGTTAAATTGAATAAACAAATCGTAAGGGGACCCAGTGTCTAGACACAATGACACGTGTACAAACGATCTACAGGTATCCAAAGTTTAGACACCGTGAAATTTTCACATACTGAGGACTTTGAGCCTGTCTACTTCCGGAAGCTTCCACAGTTTTTTAAGTCTTAGATATTCTACCCAAGGGAGCTGAACCAAGACCGGCTTGAGTTCCGGGTCCAACCATTTCATTGTCGCGAGTACATGTTGCTGATGAAGTGCCGTGCAACCTGCAGTAGTTGACCCCGGTCCATTCCAGACGTGAAGAAATATGCAGGATCCTTTATTCTTCTGAGTGGGCCCGGGGTTATGAAGGATCACAAAGCCGTAGCGATACAACTCATCTTTCCGTCGCATCAGCTCACTACTTTTCCAGGTGGCCTCTGAGAGAGCTTTCTTGTCGACGACAAGATTGTAGTAAGGAGACTCTGAATCATCCACGCATTCAATTGAAGGAGTCAGTGCAATCTTGTCCAGCCTCACACCGGCAGGTGGCATCTCGTAACCAAAGGCCTGTCCGATCCTGAAGGCCCCTGCAGGTGATCGCCCATCCCCTTCTTCTTTAACCGGAGTGCGAAGGGAAACATCATCTTCTTTATGGATACCGATTCCCCATGCAAGCCCGGTTCTTCCGATTACAGCAGGAACAGGATCAAGCGGAGATATCTTCCACAGGCCGTCATCCTGGAGGAAGTAACGGAAGAGATGAGCATTAGTTGAGTCCCAGCTTTCCGTGAGGACAAGAAGTAATTGTTTGTTTTCAGGTTTAAAGATTTGAGCGTGCAGCAATTGGGGCAGAAAAATCATCAAGAAAATAAATTTTATCATAAAATAAGTATAATGATCATCAGACAGGAGGACAAGATGAACAAAATTGAGAAGACGATTGAACTGGATGCCAGTCTTTCAAAAGTCTGGGCTGCCCTTACAGATCATCGTCAATTCGGTGAGTGGTTTCGCGTAAAACTCAACGGACCTTTTTATCCAGGAGTTATTGTAACAGGAAAAATCACTTCTCAAGCCTATGAACACCTAGAATGGAAATGTAATGTTGTTAAAATGGACAAAGAGAAACTTTTCTCATTTACCTGGCACCCCTACTCGATTGATCAGACTATTGATTATTCCAATGAGCAGCCTACTCTAGTTCAATTTGCTCTTGAATCATCCGGTGAAAAAACAGTTCTGACCATTACCGAATCCGGTTTTGAACATCTTCCTGCAGAAAGACGAAGCCTCGCCTTAAGAATGAATGATGGTGGCTGGACAGAGCAGGTTAAGAATATCAAGGCCTATCTCAGCCGCTGAGTAAATCGCTTCAAACAGGTCAAGCTTACTTATGGATAACTTAAAAGTTTCATACTCAAAATCATGATTTAATAAATTCGTCCTACAATCTTGAAGGTGGATTTATGAAAAACCAAAACAAAAATGTTACTCAAAAAAGCCCTAAAAAACTCAAAAATGATCTTGCCCAGCCCGGGAAAGACACACATGAAAAAACCGGTTTTAACGGTTCCAGTTCAAACGCTAAAGGAAATATCAATACTGATACGAAGACGTTTAACAAACCTCGGAAGTAAAATTATTTTACGAGGCAGGAAACTCATCCTGCCTCTTTTTTCCAATAATCTCAGAAGATAGCCGGACTCCCATTAGGAACTGAACAGCATTTAAGCCGCTAAAAAATATTCCTAAAAGCAAACCGGGGCAGATTGAGCTACAATCTCTTATGCTTAATATAATTCTATCGACTCTTATCATCTTTGTTTCTTTGCCGGCCCGCTCAGGTTGTCCTGCCATGAATATCGAAAGGGCAAATGTAATTATTAAGAGTTGTGATTTTATGAGTGCCAAGCCATCTGGCAGTATCATGAATGTGTTAATCAGTTATGAAAACGAAAGGCATATGGCGCCTCAAACTTTGAAAAACATGAAAGCAAACATTTTCAAATCTTCTGATAAAGATGATTGCAAAAAATACCTTTCTCAAACCCTGCCAGTCTGTATGTACTTAAGTCAGTGGTGTATCATGACCGGCCCTGCTCCACATGGAGCAAGGTTTACGGTCGCTGATATGAAAGCTGGGAAATGTCGATAAAGTCAACTGAGATTACTTGCGGGAAATCGTAACGATTTTTACTTTTGTATCGTAAGTCTCAGTGTAAGAGTTCTGACCATTTCTACAATCAATAGTCCAGTCTGCCTGACAAACTTCACGAGTCACAGTTCTGATTTCAGAACGAACCTCTACGTTGAAAAGATTTCTAGCAGCAGTCATTCGAACAGAATTGTTTCTGCTTTTGAGAGAGTTCAGCTCTTCAACTGAAAATTCCGATGCATCGAAATTTTGAGTAATTGATTCTTCTGATTCACTCATTTGAGTTGATGAGTAATCAACTGTAACCTGAACAACTGGCTTGAAGGCTGTTGGCCATTTGCAGTTTTCAAAATCTGTGTCCGGAAGAGTACAAGGGACTTCGCGAAATTCAGTAGCAACCTTCGTAACATTCACGAAGGAAAGTTTGATACCGGTTGAATTCCCCGGGATTACTGTAGAAGCGAAAGAAGTGAGAGACATAGAGAGTGCAAGTGCGAGTGTTGTTAGTTTCATAAATTCTCCTTGGTGAAACTGTTTGTGTTTTATCATTTCGTTGTCTGCATCCTGCCACTACACCGATAAAAATAAATGTTAAGAAGTATGTGATTTCTGCAAAGACAGTTAAGGCATTAGTGATATTGATTTCTCCTCGGGAATTCACAGTGGAAAACTTTCAATTCCTTAAAAAATGAAGTTTTCATCTTAACAATGAGAGGAGATTTTTTAGCTGTTTTGTGAGTGAGGGAACACTATGAAGACTATCGAAGTTGACTAGTTGTTGTGCCGACAAAGTCATGAGGAAAAAGATGGTAAACATCACTTTTAAAGCAGGCGAATCGCTTACCAGACTTATCAAGTAGGGACTCGCTTAATAGCGACTGTTTACCTCTCAATATCATGGGTCTCAATCCGATAATTTTAAGGATGAAAGCACTTTTTTTTATAATTTTTTTTGTGATCTCAGGATTTTTTTTCCAACAGCGACTTTTTACCAGGCCTTCTTGGAATTTTTCAAAACTTCCAATCTCCTTCTGTAAGTTGTCAGTCTGCTGATGACCTGCCACTTTCGGAACCACTAGATCTTTGCTCTCCGGATGGAAATTTCAATCGTACAGGAACGATGAGGTAGGCGGAAATTCTTTCAAAAATTTCATTGGAATCAATCCAGCAGCAGGCTCCCTTTTCGGGAGATATAACAGGCTATCCGTTTGATGGTTCGTATGACTGGCATTCCTCTGTCCATGCACACTGGATGCTCCTAAATCTAATAAAGGATGAAAGGGAACAAATCAGATTTCACAAATGAAACATATCAGGGAATCCCAGGCTTCAGAGGTAGCCAAAGACAATGCCTACTCACACAATCAAATCCAAACTTTATACAGGTTATTGACCAGAGTGTAGCTAATGTGCTACATTCTAAAACGGAAGTAGATGTGAAGACAATCGCCATTTACCAAACTGAAGACGGAAATCTGCCTTTCAAGCAATGGCTGGATTCACTTCGAGATAAGACTACGATTGCTAGGATCAATGCCAGACTCGGCAGAATTGAGCTTGGGAACTTTGGGGATGCAAGGCCAGTCGGCAACGGAGTCATGGAACTACGTTTAGTTTTTGGAAGTGGCTACCGTATTTACTATGGACTTGATGGTGGCAAACTAGTCGTACTTTTAACAGGTGGAGATAAATCCACTCAAGATAAAGATATCAAAACCGCTCACGACTATTGGAGCGATTATTTGAGAAGGACTCAAAATGGGTAAAATCAATAAGGCTGCAGTTTCTTATCATGAAGAGCTGGTTGAGTCCCTTCGTGACGATGAAGAGGCCCAGATTGAATATATCAAAGCTAACTTTGAAGACAATGGTGATATGCCATCGGTGATCTTGTCAGCGATTAGAACTGTTGCTGAGGCCAGAGGTTTTAAAAACTTTGCAGAATCAGCTGATTTAAACCGAGAGAATCTTTACCGTGTTCTTTCGGAGGGGGGAAACCCTCGCCTGGATACATTCTTTAAAATTCTTGATGCTCTTGATCTTCGCTTATCCGTTGAATCTAAATCTAAAGTTGGATAAATAAAATGTCATTAATCTCACGACCTCCAAGATATTGTGGGATAAAACTTTCGTTAATGAATATGATGAGCTTTGGTATCAAGCAAATTTCATTCCCTTAGTTAAAGAAACATTTGTTGAGGACTTAAACGATGATGGATTTCCAGAAATCGGGATTGCTAATTGGAATGGTGGAAAGGCGCCATGTGCTTCATCCGCTATTATTTTCACACTGAAAGAAGATTCACTTCAGGTTTTGAAAAAACAAGAGATCAACACTGAGTTTTCTCGCTCTGTTTATGAATCCAAGGAGGACTTTAAAAGTCCCAACTACAAATGCCCTGCTTGTGATTCGAAAGAATAGTTCGTCGAGTCTGATTAATGGCGCACCCGACTGGAGTCGAACCAGTGACCTTCACCTTCGGAGGGTGACACTCTATCCAACTGAGCTACGGGTGCGTTCTTCATTCATAACATAGCAACATCTGATTGAAAAAGGGGAATGCGACGGATTAAGTCCGGAAAAAATTGTTTCCTCCAGCTGGAATCCAGCTGATCGCAGTTTGTGGTAAGCTTATGACCGGCGGGTATCATGAAAAAAGTTTCTATCAAAACTGATCTTCACAAAGGCCGCGGCATTCATGCTGAAGAAAATATCCTACGCTGACAAATCATAGAAAAATGCGAACTCATCATCCTTCCACTCAAGGACGTTCACGGACTACTGGAAGGATATGTTTATTATTTCAACCGTGGGCATGCGGCCATTGCTCTGGGAAACGGTTCTCTTTATAACCATGCTGATGATTCAAATGCAGTCTTCACACTAAACGTGAGAAAAAAGACTGTAACGATAAAGGCTAAAAAGTATATACGTGCTGGAGAAGAAATCACACTTAATTACGGATATGGATCTCAGTTGAAGAAGAAGTTTAAGATTAGCTAAATTACTCTTCGTCCATTATTGTCCAATTCTGAATGTTGACTCCAGCCCCTCGCCTTAATTTTCCATCGACTTCAGTCGCCTCATCGAGAAGCAGGGAGAACCTCAATTCAATTTCCATCTGTTTTTTATCGTCTTCTTCATCGAGATATCTTCGTTGTAGCTCATCAAGGTCGGCCTCAACTAAATCCAAAGTTCTCATTTATAATCCCGAGTTAATATGTCTGAGGCATGATTTCCTGTGCCGTTCCTTGGCCCGAGGTCTGCATCAGTATGTTTAGCAATAGCTTCTGGAGAACGCATGAACATACTCAATAAATTTCGCAGAAAAAAAGAAACACGTCATCATAAAGGTCTCATTATCTTTGCAGGAGTCCTGTTATTCCTTGTTGTTCTCCGTATTCTGGCACCTACCATCATCAAAACTGCTGCCAATATCTACCTGAAAGATTTCTCGCCAACGCTGACAGGCCATATCGATAATGTCGATCTCGCCATTCTGAGAATGAGATACGGTGTCAGCGGAATCAAGGGTTCTATTAAAGGCCATAAGCATCCATTCGTAGAAATCAAAGGAATGGAAGCAGACCTTCCATGGCGAGAGCTTCTGAAAGGTAAGCCGCTCGCTAATATCCTCATCAGAGACGTAGACTTCATCTATACCAATCAACTCATGCCTGCAGTGAAAAAACATCTCTCCACTCTTAAAGAGGATGGAAATGTTCCGAAGGATAAGTCGACCACACTAAGAATTGGCAGAGTTGATGTGAAGAACTCTTCAGTGCGGACAAACCTTTTTCCTTCGCAGACCCGGGAAGAGGGAATAATTATTTCAAAACTTAATATACGTGCCACTAATGTCACTCCGGATAAGAATACACCGATCACACCCTTCAGTTTAAATGCTCTCCTCCTTGGCTCGGGAGAAATCAAAACTGAGGGTGAAGCACGTTTAGGAGAAGGTAAACCCGAGTGGACAGCTGATGCGGAAATTTTGAATTTTAATCTGACTGCCCTCAATCGTTTCCTGAAAAAAAATGTTCCTCTTACATTTACCCGGGGCAAGCTCGACCTCTATGCGGAAGCTGCTTCCAGAGGACCTGTTATTAATGGATACGCAAAACCTTTTATCAAAGGTGTAGACGTCATTAAAACTAATGAAAACTTTAAAGGGGCCAAACACTGGCTTATCGAAGTACTGACGGCCATAGCAAATATGACCCTCAAAGAAGATGAGACAATGGCAACGCGGATCCCATTCTCTTACGGTAAGACTCTTTTAATTAACAAAAACGAAGCCATTGCTAAAACCATAGGGAATGGTTTCAGACAGAAACTTGATCGAGGTGTTGAAAATAGTATTGGTCTCGAAAAAAGAACGCGCCAGGTCCAGGAGGAAAGATGAGACTTCTTATATCGAGACTCTTTGTTTCACTGCTCTGGAATTGTTCTTCAAAAGAACCGAAGCATAAAACAGTCATCTATAAGAGATGAAGCAGCAGAAGTGAATACGACGGAACCAAAAAATTCCGACGAACACGGCAAAACAGCTGGCAGCAGAGCAAGGTTCCTCAAAAGGCATCAACAGGGATACTTTTTTTTCTTAAAGACTGAATATAGTCTGAAACTTCTGCAGCAGTTCCCTTAAAAATAATCTGCTTTTGATTCCTGAGATAATCTTTTTGATAGATAGGATCATAGTAGTGTTCAAGGAGCAGAGAAATCCATTCACGATGGTTTTCAAGTATCTTCTGATCGTTGAAGCCCTTTCTCATGAGATCAGAAATCTGACTGGTGATTTTCCCTCCCAGCTTTTTGGAAATCTGTTGCACCCCCGACACGAAAAAATCCTCGTCATGATTAAGAACATACTCTTCAAAGATATTCCTGATTCTCTGATCAGTATCCAGAGTCAAAAGAAACATCGGAGCTTCTCTCATGGCCTTAAATAATCTGCGGGGAACCGTCAGTTTACCGATGGTCATACTTTCATCTTCAAGAATAATAAAAGCCTTCGCCTTCATAAGTTCAAGCGACACATTATTCTCAAAAGTGACTTGCGAAGGCTGAACACCATTACTCCCGAATGCCGACCCCTTGTGGGACGCATACTTCTCTAAATCAATTGATTCACTAATGGTCGACAGCAGAGAGGTTTTTCCACTTCCAGTAAAGCCTGCTAATCGATAAATATCCGGAAAGGGTGACTCATTAAGGTGATTCAATAGAAGGCGGCGAAGGCGTTTGTAACCGCCTGAAAGAGGTGTTTTCTGAAAACCAGATTGTCGGATCCATTCACAGGAAATTTGCGATCTCAATCCCCCACGAAAACAAAAGACTTCAGCTTCCGGATGTTGCTTTAAATAATCGGCCCAGGCATTTATTTTTTGATCTTTATTAGTCCCGGAAACAAGTTCATGCCCAAGAGCAATAGCAGCTGCCTGTCCATTCTCTTTATAGCAAATACCAATTTGCCTACGTTCATCATCATTCATAATAGGCAAATTAACGGAATGAGGTATCGAGCCAGCGGCAAACTCAATTGGTGCCCGCACATCGATCAACGGTGTATGCGAAATGAGAAGTTTCTTTAGATGCTCATCATTCAACATAGAGGTGCTGAGTCTTTTGCTGAATCACTTTGCCGATAATGGCCGTACCCGGAAAGTCTGTCGCAAGCGAACGAACAATGGACTCTGCCATCGACGCAGAAACACTGAGAAGAAGTCCACCACTTGTTTGCGGATCAAAATAAATTTTACGCTCAATCTCATTCAGATCGTGAAAGACCATGTGTTGTGAAGTGTATTCAAGATTTGAGAGATGGGCCTTGGTGAGATTTCCATCTGCAAGTGATTTGCGGGTAAGTTTAAAGAGTGGAAGATTTTGATGAATAATTTTAAAAGATACCTTTGAAGCTTTTGCCATTTGAAATCCATGTCCGGCCAGACCAAAACCTGTCACATCTGTTGCAGCATGAATCGCTTCTTTCTGCTCAGCACTCAGAAAGTCGACGACGTTATTAAGTCTCATCATAGACTGCCTGACTTCGAGAGAATCCTGTTCATCAAAAGAATCTTTTTTGATACCGGCACAGATAGTTCCTGTCCCCAGGGGCTTCGTCAGGATGAGTGCATCGTCCGGGAGAGCTCCGGCATTACTCCAGATCGCCTTAGTATTGACCAGACCGGTGACCGATAATCCGAATTTTAAAGTATCGTCATCAATAGAATGACCTCCCACAAGTGAAGCGTTCGCTTTGGCCATGATATCCGATGCCCCCTGAAGAACTTCCTTGATCACAGAAGGCTCCATCGAAGACATAGGTGCTGCCAGGATGGCCATGCAAGTTTTAGGCTGACCTCCCATTGCATAGACATCACTTAAGGCATTCGCCGTGGCAATAGCACCGAAATCGTAGGGGGAGTTCACAATAGGCGTAAAAAAGTCGAGTGTCTGAACAAGAGAGAGTTCATCCGATATTCTAAAAATAGCAGCATCATCGAAATCTTTTCCGTCGATGAGGACCTCCGGAAGAACAGGAGGAAAACTGACACCTGCCAGAATATCCTTAAGTATAAGGGCCGGAATCTTAGCGGCACATCCGCCTTTTTTTACTGTCTGAGTAAGCTTAATCATAGTCTTCAAAATACTTCAGACCTGACTGCCTTGTCCTCTAAAACCCGTCAATTTAATCACGGATAGCGGCTTTCTCCCCTTCCGATAAGCTTCCCATAGGATTTAATCCTGAGATTCCACAGAGAAATTGTAATTTTTGATTTTACATTTCCCTTGAAGCTCGAATCCGAACGAATAGCACGTGGCCCGGAGAGCACATAGATGTGCCGGGATAAGATAAAAGAATAAGCGTCATTAAAAAAATCAATAGTCTTCGCGTACCAATAAGTTTATCTAATATTAATGAAACTTTCTCATCTCCAGCTCGAAGCTTTCCATGCCTGTTCTCAGACTTTGAACGTGAGTCAGGCCTCCCAGCGTCTGGGATTGACTCAATCTGCTCTTTCTCAAAGACTGGCCCAGCTTGAATCTGATCTTGAAGTCTCCCTGTTCATCAGAGATCCGAAAGGATTAATCCTGACACCAGAAGGAGAAAAACTCTTAAGATACACGGAATCTGCACGAGGGCTTGAATCTGATTTCCTCAGCGAGTTAAAAGGTGAAGACCTTTCAGGACAACTGACGATCGCCGGATACTCCTCCATAATGCGCTCAAAAATCATTCCCATGCTCAGTCCATTTTTAAGAAAGCATCCCTTACTCCGCATATCTTTTCTATCCTATGATATGGAAGAACTCCATCAGGTCCTCAGAAGCTCCCGCGCTGATTTTGTCATAGTCGATCAATCGATGAGTAAGAAAGGGATCCGGGAAACGTATCTATTCGATGAAGAGTATGTGGTCATTGAAAGTTCCCGATTCAAAACGAATACCGGTCTTTATCTCGACCATAATCATGAAGATTCTTTTACAAACTGGTATCTTGGCGAGCAGGAAAAGGTGACGTCCTATGAACGTGCCTTCATGGGAGATGTTTACGGAATCATTCAGGGTGTTGAAGAAGGTCTGGGGCGTGCGGTGATGAGTAAACATCTGGTTGAATCAAATACCAAATTAAAGATTCTTAAAGGTTTTAAAACTCTGAAGCGTCCTGTGACTCTCCATCATTTTGAGAAGCCTTTTTATCCTTCTATTCAAAAGCAAATTTACAAAGTTTTGACAGCTAAAGAACTCAACTGATCATAAGGAATTTTATGAGACGAATCTTACCCTAATCGCCCTCTTTGTTTCTTTTCAAGTTTATGCCGGTCCTCTTCAGGAAGTTCCGCCTCAGACTCTAAACGGCAAGAACGATCAATAAGTTAGAGACGAATAGATTGCGTTTCACTGTCTAATTCCAAGACACCCCCTATACTCTTTGCTTCCGGATGCTGTCCCTGACTGCCTTCAGGGTATGCTTCCGGTATTGGAAATTGCTAGGAGTTTTATGAAATCGCTATTCATGCTATTAGCACTGAACGTTTTGTTTATGGACGTCACGAGTGCGCAGAATCACATCTCTCCCGAGTGGACTGTGGATTTGTCCGAGGTAAAGGAAGCTGATAAGTTCTGGCCGGAAGAAAGAGCGGAACGTTCCCCGGTAGTCATTGATAGTCCTGAAATGAACCTTAAACTCAAAGACATCTCGAAACTCCAGTCATTTGATAAAGATGGCTTTAAAGAACTCATGTCTAAGTACAGCGACTATGAGAATAATCGCGTTTACATCTCGCTCGCAGGTGCAGACAAGTCAGTCCTTGCTTTAGCGGCCGCTGCCAGTCTTGGGCTTATTGTCCTGAAGGGTGATGACGATCTTATGGACATCGTTCAGAAGAATAAAAATGATGACACAAAAAAACTCGCTGCTTTCGGTTATGAGATGGGACGTAAAGAAGGACTACTTCCGATCGTCGCTGGTGCTTACTTTCTTGGTGTGATCTTTGATAATGGAAAACTAAAAGATATTGGTATCATTTCTGTGGGTGCTCAGCTCGCTGCCCAGATGGTTGTTGAAATGGCCAAAGTAACGTTTGAACGTCAACGTCCTCGTGAAGGTGCCGGTGCATACGCATTTGATGTCGACGGTGGAAAATCTTTTATTAGTGGTCATGCTGCCGGAGCTTTCTCTCTCGCGACTCTCCTGACTGAAATTTATGGGGATCAGTTTCCTATCGTGCCTTACATCTCTTATGGAGTCGCCGCGATTACCGCCTGGTCACGCATGCATGACGAGGGACATTGGGGAAGCGATGTTATCCTCGGAGCAGTTGCCGGCCATATCATTACCAGAATCGTTT
Source organism: Bacteriovorax stolpii (assembly GCA_945883845.1). Taxonomy (GTDB): domain Bacteria; phylum Bdellovibrionota; class Bacteriovoracia; order Bacteriovoracales; family Bacteriovoracaceae; genus Peredibacter. Next base: position 119,800 of record CAMCYI010000010.1, read on the forward strand.
ACCGACTTTACCGTGCTGGTGATATTCCGGAGTCAGAGAGAAATCTGTACATCGTTCCCTACGTCGACCAGTCAGTCGATGGCGTTGGACCTTTCGCGAGACAGCGTGATGAAATGGGACTAAGAGTGCATTATTTATTTAACAAACCCGCCCCCGCTCACAGGAGATAGGATGAAACATTTTATCATGACATTAATGTTACTCGGATCATTCTCCGTTCTTGCTGCAGATAACTCAAAAGTGATCTGCCATGCTGAAGAAGATGGCCCTGATACAGTTTTAACATTCAATTTCCCAACTGCCAGCTCGATCAAAGCGAAAGTAAAGATTTACGGCAAACAAACCTACGAGGTCCCTTCGGCCAGCAGACTGCAAAGTAACGGTGACCGCCGCATTGACATGGCCATCTTCCATACAGAGATGTCTACACTTTTACCGGCACGAATTTTTGATGCTGAGAACCGCAACAAACCTATGAACATCATGTTGAACAACGGTTCAGTTGAGCTTCAACCGATGGTCTGCACCGGCAAACACTGATTTAGGAAGTCCGGCCAATTGCCACATGGATGATAAGGCATAATATCATGACGTACGCACCAAACATTATAACAATTAAACGATATCCTGAGCGGAAAGATGACCTTCTTCAGGGATGGGATAGTGCGGACGAATTAATCCTCGAGCACGTTAAGGGTCTCGACCTCGTTAATAAAAAAATCCTTATCATTAATGATCATTTCGGGGCACTGAGCTGTGGTCTGGCAGAATTTGGTTGCACCACATACACAGATTCGTACGTCAGCATGATGGGGATCCAGTCGAATAGTGGTCAGAAGATTAAACCCATCAATAGTCTTAACGGCCTGCCGGGCCTTTTTGATTTCGTGATAATCCAGATTCCGAAGAATATGTCCTATTTTGAAGATATCCTCTGCCACCTGACTCATCATATGCATCCACAATCGAAAGTGATCTGCGGCGCCATGATAAAGCACCTGAGTCCCACAAGTTTCGATCTTCTCAATAAACTCGTCGGTAAAACAACGACCAGTCTCGCCCATAAAAAAGCTCGCCTGATTTTTGCTAATTTTGAGAATGAAAAAGTCAGCTCGCCTTTTCCACAAAAAATTAAAATCGAATCTTTTGAAGTTCCTTTCACCAATCATTCAAATCTTTTTAGTCGTGACAAGCTTGATATTGGCACGCGGTTCTTTCTTGAACATATCCCCCGAGGTGAATTTGAATCGATTCTCGATCTGGGCTGTGCCAATGGTATTATAGGTATTAAAGCAAAAATGCAGAATCCACTGGCGCGAATCATCTTCACCGATGAATCTTCTATGGCGATAGAAAGTGCAAAGGCCAACTACAAAAATTATTTCAACGAAGAAGCTGAGTTCTTTTGGACCAATTGTTTTGAAGGACAACCAAAAAACAACATTGACCTCGTTCTCTGCAATCCCCCATTCCATCAGGGAAATACGATCGGAGACTTCATTGCCTGGCAAATGTTTCAAGATGCTTATGAAGCTTTGAGGACAGGTGGCACTATAAGAGTTATTGGTAATTCACACCTCGACTATCAGTTTAAGCTCAAAAAGCTTTTTGGGAATGCGAAGACGATCGCAACTAATGCTAAATTCATGATATGTGACGCCAGGAAATAGCCTGAGTATCTTAAGCTTGAACTGCTAAGTCTCTCGAGAGTAATCCTTACACAAAAGAACTATAATCCTGCCCGCTCTGGTAGTCATACTGCCATTAGAAAGGGAGATTTTATGACACGATTTTTTGCAAAACTTGTTCATTTCCTGCTGGCCTTCATCTTCTGCTCCCAATGTGCTTTAGCTTCTACCGGTAACTTCAAAGAACTCGTGCAAGAGTACAATTACACCCTCACAGTTGAATGGGATCAAAAGGATCTGGAGTTTTTGAAATCAGCTGAAAGTAAGTTTTCAATAGGTGTCAGAGAATTACTTAAAGAGGGATCATCTCCTCTTGAACTGATGGCCGAAAGTTTAGATCTGATATCTGACTTAAAACTTAGAAGAGAATTATCTGAGCGACTCAAGGTTTATCATCATAACAAGATGAGCAATGAAGAACTGCTCGAATTCGTTGAACGTTACTCTTCAAGTATGCAAACTCAAGGAACATCCTGGTCACCTGCGATGAAAATTCTTCTGGGTGTGGTGGGAGGTTATATTGCTTTTAAGCTTATACTCGTCACCATCATGTATTGGGACACAGATCCGAATTATGGTGAAGATGGAAATCCGCCGCCAAAACCTGAATAATTCGAAATTCAGGCCCTACTCTCTGGCCATGAAGACCCTAAAAAGGATAAATCTATAGGATCAAGTTTTCAGGAGAAAGTATGAAATTTCAAATCGCCATCCTCATTACCCTTTGCGCCAGCTCTCTAACAACAGCTGCGACCACAAATCTGGTTGAACAGGCCTTGGTGTCTGAAGTTGTATACGTAGAATCTCCTACTGACACAAACCGTGACGGAAAGCTCGATCGGATTTATGTTTCCATCAGCAGACCTTCGACTGATCAGAAACTCTCATCTATTTTCCAGATCACTCCTTACGCTCAAGGCGGGAATGACGGTCCTATGCATACGGTTGACGTTGATCTTCTTCCACAGGACGAAGAATTGATGAAAGGCTTCTCTCCTGAAGTCAAAGATCTCTACAGCAATCTCAGAAAATCATTCAAGAACCTCGATACACCTTTTGTCTCTGATGCTGTTAAGTACGCTCAGGTTTCAGCACACTCAGTTGGCACGGGTAAATCAACCGGCTGTCCGACTGTTGGTGACATGGCCGAAACACTGGCCGCAAAATCCGTCATTGACTGGTTAAATGGCCGCGCACGCGCCTTCCGCGAAGACGGCACAGAAGCAAAAGCAGACTGGGCCAACGGAAATGTCGGAATGACCGGCACTTCATACAACGGCACACTTCCGATCATGGTAGCTACAACTGGTGTTGAAGGGCTTAAGGCCATTGTTCCTGTAGCTGCAATCAGTAATTGGTATAACTATTATCGGGCCAACGGACTTGTTGTTAACCCTGGTGGCTATATCGGAGAGGATGCTGACGTACTCGGCTTCTTCATCATGAGAAAAGGTGACTGCAAAGCGGAGCTCACTCGATTGACTGAAACCATGGGACGGGAACACGGAGACTTCACACAATTCTGGCAGGACCGAGACTATCTTCCTAAAGTTAAAAATATCAAGGCCGCTACTTTTATCATTCACGGTCAGAACGACTGGAACGTGAAACAGAAACACGCAATTGAACTCTGGGAAGCTCTTGAAGGTGTAGCTCCAAGACGCATTTTCCTCCACAGAGGCGGGCACGGCTCAACAGGCAGCCATGGAGTACCAAAGAAGCTCCAGGCGTGGTTTGATCACTTCGTTGAAGGGATCGATAACGATGTAACTAACGGCCCTCAGGTTGAAGTTGAAATGCCTGATGGAAGCCTCATGGTTCAGAACGAATGGCCGCATGAGAACACAAATGGGCTACGTCTTTATCTCGGATCTCAAGCGGCCCTGACATCATCAGCTTCAAGCACTGAACAGATGTCATTTGTTGACTCTGGTAAATCACAAAGGATGGAATCACTCGCTGAGAATCCAACTGAAACAAGAGCTGGACGTCTGGTGTTCCTCACTGCTCCTATGGCCAAGAAAACAGTTCTCTCAGGCACTTCACGAGTGAGTCTCAACTTCTCGGTCTCAAACCGTAAAGCAGCTAACATCACGGTCTCAATTGTTGAATACGATGCAAACGGCAGAAGCAAAATCATCACTCGTGGCTGGGCGGATGCTCAGAACCATAACGACATCACTCAAGGTGAACTTCTCGTTCCAGGCAAGAGCTACCAGATCTCTTTCGATCTTGAGCCTAAGCAGGCACAGATCGCTGCGGGAAGCAGAATCGGTGTTCTCGTCGCTTCAACGGATTATGAATATACATTCAGACCCAAAGCAGGGACTGAGGTTCAGGTGAATCTTGGATCGCAGAGTTTTGTAGAGTTGAAGCTTTCGAATCAATAGAAATTTTTTTAACAAAAAAGACCCCAGACAATATTTTTAACATTGTCTGGGGTTTTTAAATTTTAAGCCTATTTGGCCAAATCGCAGTGATTACAACTTTCATAAATGCTCCTTTGTTTTTTTCAAGGATGTTCCATAAATTCTCTCCCTAAGCGGAATGGTGAAATTCCAGGCTAATTATTTCAAATTTCAATAAAAGAGCTTCAGAAAGGCTCTATATGACGCAGAAATTGTATCTTGGCCGGAGTTCTTCAATGACATTAAAAATAACTCCTCTTATATTGGATGCATGATTAAACTCGCTCCCATCCATACCTTCATCGACCCTTTTGTTTCAGCTGCAAGTGGATTGCTACTTAAGGATGACCAATTTCACCTCATTTCGGATGACGAGTTATACGCTGTTGTGATCGACAAGAAAGACCCTGCACAAGGGAAAAAGATCCAGCTTTATTCGGGAACACTTCCTGAAGAAAAGAAACTTCGCAAACAAACGAAACCTGACCTTGAGTCCATCGTCGAGCTTCCATCCGGCGATCTTCTTTGCATTCCCTCTGGTTCAGAACTTCACCGTAACGAGGGCAAGCTCATTAAGGCCGATGGAACCGGAATCAAAACGCTTTTCTTTAAATCTTTATATTCGGAACTTCGAAAAAGTTTTTCAGAGTTAAATATTGAAGGTGCTGTTGTCGTAGAAGACTGGCTTCGCCTCTTTCAGAGAGGCAATGGTAAAAAGAATCAAAACAGTACCATTGATGTAAACTTAAAAGATTTTCTCATGGGCAAAAATACCATCTCCTACATCAAGCATATGGAACTGGGTAAGCATAACGGTGCCAATCTAAGTTTCACTGATGCCACACTTTTTAATGATCAGATTTATTTTCTCGCCGTCGCAGAAAACTGCGAATCTACTTATCTGGACGGAGAATTCAAAGGTTCAGGTCTTGGGATCATGACTCTGAAAGGGAAAGTCCTCGGGCTCGAGCCATTGGATTTGAAAAATAAACCTGAAGGACTCTGTATCGATGCTGATAGCTTTTATGTTGTCACAGATGACGATGATCGCTCGAAACCTTCAAGACTCTTCAAAGGTAAACTTCCAGCGGCGAAGACTCAGCAATAGATAGTTTTTTTTACATCTCTATCCGGTCATCGAAAATGTCTCTCATTGACACCGGAATGAGTTGCTTGATGTGTGAGGCTTCCTCTGGAGAAAGCACTGATAAAATTCGTTTCATGGCCACCGGAACCAGCTCCGCCAGACTGTAATCTTCTATCCCCTGTAAATGATAATTGACCTCGGCGAGAAATTCACTTTTGTTCACACTTTCCGATTGCCTCATATCATTGCGCCAATTTTCGAAGTACCAATCTTTTAATTCCAATGGCAGATGAGTTCCAAGACGATAAGCTTCAAGTTTTGGCAACCGATCTCGAAGTGCTAAGAGTGATGCACGGAGGATTGCTTCTGCATCTCCTTTGTCATGAAAAATACCTGTGGCCATCATTGACTGACACATGTTTCTGACTTCATTCTGGAACATAATTCCCCCTATTCGTTCAAAACATTACAATCAATAGAGGCGCTGGATAAAATGAATAAATTCCAAAGAACGACCAACCGACCATCTTAATTCCTCTTGATTCAAGACACCATCCGGCTCAAGCGCATCAAAAAATCACTCATAAATACAGCTGTGCAACTTCCATTTCATACACCAATGCAAATAAGCTTTTTGTTAACGAGCGGTGTGAACAAGGAGAAAACCATGAAGTCCTCAATTTCCTTTATGACAGCCACGATTCTAGTGCTGGCAGTTTCCTGCTCGAGCCGCAGTAAATATGCAGAAATAAATAAAGATTTGGGCAAAGATGTCACATCATCTGACCCTGTAGACAGGAATTCAATTGATGATACCCGATATAGTGAAAATCGGACTGCAGGACGGACGACGGCCTCACAGATAAAAGACATGGATAGTAATGTCGAAGTCACACGTAAAATTCGCGACAGGCTCACTGACATGGATGGGCTTTCCGTGCGAGCCCAAAATATTACGATAGTAACAAGCCGCAACGATGTAACTTTGAAAGGTACAGTTGCAAAGAAAGAAGAAATTCAAAAAATCATGAGCCTCACGCGTGAAATCGCCTCCGACAGGGAGATTTCAAATCAGCTTCGCGTTCACAAATAGGAGGCCAAGAGATATGAGAACGGAGAATCGCAATGATCCTAACTGGCGAATTCCGAATCCTGATACCATTTACTAAATGTATTATTGATTGTTTTCATTTGGAGGGACCTGCCAGGGCTCTCTCTCTGCAAAATTCAAAGCGCTATAAAGCGTTTAAAAGGTCAATGTATCTTGGGCACCTGCGGGACTTGTTCTACGTGATTGGGCTTCGCTATCTGATGTGGGACATTTTCCTCAACTACTGTTCGTGCGTCTCTGGGAAGTTTAATCTTAAACGTTGTCCCTTTATCTTTATCACTTTCTACGACGATTGATCCTTTGTGAGCATCCACCATACCTTTGACCATTGTAAGTCCTAATCCCCAACCTGCTTTGTTCTTAGAAGATTTTAGCCGTCTGTATTGTTCAAACAATATGGGAACATCCTCGGGTGGTATAGGTTTCCCGACATTATGTACACTGAGTTCGACAGAGTTTTTGTCATGGGTTAATGATATTGTAGTAGATGTGTTTTCATCACCATATTTGATGGCATTGCTAATCAGATTTTCTATAATCCGCCGCAACCCATTTTCATCCCAGTATCCTTCGCACTTTCCTTTGCTCTGCACTTTAAAACAATCCGGGTAAGACAAACTAAGTTCATCAGTGACCTGACGGATAATTTCATCTAAATCACACAACTTGATTTCTGTCGGCATGCTCTGTCCGGCCTCTAATCTGCTAGCATCCAGCAATCCTGTGACCATTTGATCAAGCCTGTTCATGTTGTTAATAATCATATCCATTTTGGGTATCAATGCGTCCCCAGGGGGAAGTTTCCTTAAAACTAATTCCGCACTAATCTTGGTTGAAGTTAATGGATTTCTCAGATCATGGGCGAGGGTATTAGACATACGCTCTTTTACGTCTTTCAAAACATTACTATACTCAGTTGCAGCATCATTCACCGCCTGCTCAATAGAACACACTATCACCTCACGCTCAAGTACACTCAAAGGTGCTTCATCTTCCATAACGTCACACAAGACTTGTCGTAAGATATGATACTCAGTGATGAGCTGATCCATAGTATAGTTTTTGCTGCCTGCCCTGTCCTCCCCATGCCTCTTGCCTATTCGGGTGCTATCTACTTTATCACTACGCTTTCGTGCAGAGGTCCGGTCAATCGTATTTGATAAAGCGTCCACCATTTGATTGAGATATTCGGGCAGTGAATCTCTTAATGCCTTTCTTTCCTGATGCTGAGCTGCCGAAACTTCCTGGTTAACTCTTTCTTCCCAGATTGTAAGGATTTTATCGATATTTTTTTTTAGTCTTTCAGCAGTTTTGTTTGGCATGTTTTCATCCTTTTCTAAAATATTTAACAGAGTATCAACGATAGATTTCAACTTGAAGAATTAGGAATTTAATTGATAAGCAAGTTTTGAAAACATGAATGGTCTTCTAAGTCGAAATAGGATGACACGTTGCCATGTTCCACTCAGAAAATGAACCTCTGAGATTTACAGACTCCTTGCGAGAAGATTTAATAGAAAAATGCAAAGGGTCAATGCTCTCTCTTTTATTTTTATCGTTATGGTCGTTGGCCTCTGGGCGTACTTATCTTATGAGCAAAGTTATTCACCTAGCGTCTTTCCTTATTTTTTTGATTTCCTAAAAGTTATTGGTGATGAATTAAAGAGCGGACGTGTCGTTAATGATCTTATCGCTTCGGCTTTTAGATGGAGCGCAGGGCTTTTCCTTTCTGTCATTTTTGGACTCCCCATGGGTCTTGTCATCGGAAAAAATAAATTCGCTCAAAAACTATTGCTTCCTTACCTCAATTTTTTCAGATGTCTTTCTCCTCTTGCCTGGATTCCCTTTGCCGTTATCTGGTTTGGAATTGGTGATGCTCCCGTCATCTTTTTAATTTTCTTAGGATGTGTCTTTCCCATTCTCTTCAGTACGATTCAGGCCGTACAAAACGTTCCCAAAGTTTATGATCAACTGGCCAAGGATTATGCTTACAGTGAAAGCGATTATTTAATTGATATCTTATTGCCGGCCATTCTTCCCCAGGTGGTTAGTTCACTCCGTCTTATGGCCGGTCTAGCATGGATTGTACTCGTGCCTGCAGAAATGCTCGCCGGAAAAGAAGGCCTGGGTTTTGCGATCATGGATGCACGCAATGGCCTGCGCATGGATCTCTTAGTACTCAATATGCTTACCATTGCACTTATCGCACATCAGATAGACATTCTTCTTCTCAAGCTCAATCAAAAATCGAAAGTAAGGTGGGGATTTGAGCAATAAATCAATTCTCACCATTCAGAACGTATCCTTTTCTTACGGATCAACTCCCGTCTTGAAAAACTTCAGCCTCGATGTCAAAGAGCGCGACATCATCTCTTTGATCGGCCCCAGTGGTTTTGGGAAAACAACGCTACTGCAATTGATTGCGGGTGATCTGAAACCGGAAACAGGCACGATTACAAAAATCGGTTTATGGAGAAGAGTCTTTCAAAAAAGTTCATTATTTCCCTGGCTAACTGTTGAAGAGAATATCAAATTGGGTTTAAGAGGCGTTGATAGTACCAATACTTTAAATTTTGACACGATTATCTCGATCCTGGATTTAGGAAGGGTTTTGAAAAACTATCCGAGAGAACTTTCAGGAGGTCAGGGTCAGAGAACAGAAATTGCCCGTGCCCTGATCGGAAAACCTGATGGCCTTCTTATGGATGAGCCTTTTTCGTCTCTGGATTATTTGATTCGTCATCAAACAAGAAATTATCTCACCGAAATTCTCAAAGAATATCCGATGACCATGCTTCTGGTGACTCATGATATTCCTGAAGCAGTGGCCTTTACTCATAAAACATATCTAATGCAGGGGCAGCCTGCCTCACGTCTTAAAGAATATTTTAATGATGGAGATCCAAAAGAACTTACAGAAAAAATATGGAATGACTTGGAAATAAGAAATGAATAAAACTAAAATCATAGTTCTCGTCACACTTCTGGCCGTGACTTTTCTTGGCATAGGCATTCTCAGATTTCAAAGAAATTCTACAATTCCTCAGCAGCAAGTATTAGCTGTGGGGTATTTACCGGTCACATGTCACCTGACTTGTCCTGTAACTGACTTCGCCACCAGTCATAATAAGAACTATCGTTTTACCTCCAGCCGCTTTACTGACTTTCCCACTATGGCCGAAGCATTCAAGGCCGGAAAACTTCAGGCAGCTTTTTTCATCGCTCCCATGGCGATGAAAATTCGTGAGCAGGGTGTGAAGGCGAAGATTGTATACCTTGGACACAGGGACGGATCGACTGTTATGGTGAGAAAAGATTCTAACATCCAGAACCTGAAAGACTTAGAGAATAAAAAATTCGCCATCCCGAGCCGCTATAGTAACCAGTATCTGGTCATCAGAAAGCTCATGAAGGATCAGGGTGTGAATCCTGAGAAAATTCAGTTCGTGGAATTACCTCCACCGGAAATGCCTAGTGCTCTCGCTGGAAATTCTATTCAGGCATATTTTGTGGGCGAGCCTCACGCCGCAAAATCAGAGGTGAATGGTGTAGGGCGGGTACTCTATCATGCCAAAGATATCTGGCCTAAGTTCATTTCCTGCGTGCTGATTGTAAGTGAAGAATTGATCAATAAAAATCCAGAGATTGTCAGAGAATTAGTCAGAGGGATTGCTGAGAGTGGCGAGTGGGCCGAAACTCACAGAGAGCAAGCTGCTGCGATGGTAGCACCTTATTATCGCCAGGATGAATCCCTTATTCGTTACGTGCTCACGACACCAAAAAACAGAGTCAGCTACCGATTATTAACCCCCGAAGATCAGGATATAAAACTGATTCATGATATGGCGATTGAGGCAGGCATTTTAAATCATCCCATTGAACTGAAAGATTTAATTGACCGAAAGTTCATACCGACTATCATAGAAAAATCAGCTTCACTTCCAAACTAATAAAGGCAAAAAGATGGCATTTCCTCTCTTCTTTTTTCTTCTCATTACTTCGATCCCCTCTTCTTTTGCCAAAAACCAGATAGTGGAATTGTCTCAAAATGTTGTCTTCAACTCCGGCGACACCATCACACTTAAAGATTCAGTTTTTTCGGTAAAGATCGGATCGAACCCCGGAACAAATTGTGCCGTCCCTGGATTCAACTGCGGAAGCGGCTACATGCCACCTACTCCAAGCTATAACATAAACTGTGGCCAGCAAAAAGATTGTCCCTACGTGCTCATGACCGATCATAAAACTGCGACAACAGGAACTTTGTCCATTGAGGATGAGAAAAGCTGCGAAAACAAAGATCCTCCGAATTGCTTTTACCAATTTGCCCGAAACTTCTCAACAGATGAAGGATGCATGAAATTCAAATCTCCTTCTGGTCGGTATTATTGCTTGAAAAAATTTGAATCTTCCGCAAGATCGGAAAACAGAAGTCTTTGCGATCAACTTCCTGAATCAGTATATGCACTTAGATGGAATTGTTATTATGAACACGCTATAAGATATCGTGATGCAAGTTTCTGCGACAAATATCCAAAGAGCGAGAACAGTGGCAGAGACCGATGCCTGCTTAAGATGGCAGAAATACTTCACGATCAATCTCTCTGTAAAAAGATCTCCGAAAGCAAAGAGCACTCATATATCGAGCAGTGCCGGAATTTAAAAAAATAGTACGCAACTCGCCCATATTTAAAAGTATGGGAGTCTGCTTATAGAACTATTCCTCAAGCTGCTTGCTGTAGTAATAGCAGTTATTATCGTTATGAATGAAAAAATCAGGATGCTTACTGAATCCATTTCTTAACAACACATTGGCAGATCGCACGTTAGAGGCTTCCACGAAGGCATGCAAGGCTTCGTAGCCAGTCTCTTTTGCCAAGTCAGCCATTTTCTTTAATGCACTAGAGGCTATTCCAGAATGATATCGACTTGCCCAATATCCTACTTCACCACTTCTTAGCTCGTTTGACTTGATATCGATGGCCCCACAAACTTGCTCTTCAGATTCATCCATAATTAAAAAAACGAAGTAACTTTTTTTTTCCCAACCTTGATGGGCCCACTTAACAAAGCTCTCTGCTCTTTTATTTGAGTACAGATCACCTTTTAAAGATGAGTTAAAAAGAACATCATAAATAAGTTCTTGATTACAAACAGCAACAATATCTGAAAGCATATTTTTTGGAGAATATTCTTTAACTAAAGGAATGAGCTTATAAGTTCTTCCATTCCTATTGTTTATAATTGTTTGTTTCTTGCATAGCTCGGCATTGAACATTTTCATGGCGCTCTCACACAGTCATATTTAAAACAAGAGGGTCACTGTAAGATGGTTTTCTTGGGCAAACTGAAAAAGACGCAGTCATTTCTTTGCGACTGAAGCCTAAACCTGTCCGATCAAAAAGAACCTCAATTTCATCCATCCACTTTGCTTCCGGTGGATTTAGTTGGCGGACGACACTGTCATGTAGCCAACTATACGAGAAAAATAAGCGAGGTAACTCGGGCGATGATGCTCGAGCAGAAAATATATTAATGAATAAAAATGCCAGTATGAGTTTCATTTTTTCTTTATAGCGTATGAGATCCAACTCTTCGATTTATAAAGCAGTCGCCGTAATTATTTTAGGATTCGTTCGAGTCCTCATTTCGGACAGGCTTGTAACTATACGATTATACTGGCTCTACTTGGCTGCAGACACTGGTTTTCTGCAACCTGAACCTTGAACCCTTCACCCTCAAAAAGTTCCGCCAAGAGAAGTGAAATATTTGGATCATCTTCAACAACAAAGACTGTTTTTGATTTTAATATAGTCATAAGCTGATCTCTTTTCAGGGAAGCTCAAAATAAAAAGAGTACTTCCATGTCAAGAAAGTTTGCTAGGACTTGACCTATCCAATCAAGTCTCTCAGCGAGGACTTCCCGGAGATGGTGAATGAGAGGATCAATCCTTTAATCAAATAATATAGTCCGCTTTAAGGAACGAACATCCCGGACAAATCCGTGAAGCCACTAAGAACAGCCTCGAACTTCTTACCGCATCTCTGAGCGAGAAGTGAATCGAGAGAGACATAGAGGTCTTGATAAACTTCTTGAAAAGACAAACTGGCATTCGTTAACAACATTCCCGTCTCTGGTGAGGCAGCGCTAAAGGCATTCTTAAAGTGCAAGCTACTCGAGCAAGAAATCATACCTAAAACCTCAACAGGATTTCGAACTGCTGCTGACTGTCCGAGCGCCTCAATCATTTTCTTTTTCCCTGGACGATACTTCCGGTAGTAATCATAGTTCACGTGATTATCGGCCGTGGCCACTCCGGGACAAAAATCCGGTCCGCCACCATTTCGCGAGTGACCTGCATAAAAGACAACTTCAGGGCCTCGAGCAATGCTGCTGAAAAAGTTATCAGTTGCTGCCTGACATTTCTTGGTCTGAGCGACCTTGTACTCAGTCATGTTTTTCTTATCGTCGTGAGAAACTGATGCACGAATAAAGTGGATCTTCACAGGTTGCATATTCCCGCGCGGACCACGAACGTTTTTTAAAAGAGTGAATGAACCAGCCGGTCCGCCTCTGAATCCACAAGCACTTACACCCCGTCTGCAAGGTGCTGTTAGGGCGCGGACGATTCCATCCATGATGAGTTTATCAATGACGTAATTACCCGGCTTGGTGTCGGCGTATCCAAAACCAAGTGTGACATTGAGCTCTCCATCACCAAAGATTCGATCGTATCTTTCAAAGCACGCGCCCGAAGGAGCCGTCGCCGGATTAGCAATGAGGACATCTTGTTTTTGAGCTAGCCACAAATCCCAGTTAGCGAAGGCAGACTGGGTAGACAGGCAGGATAAGAAAGCTACGGGAAGGACTAACTTCTTAATGAAACTCATAAGTTCTCCATTTCAATTTTAAAGACAAATCATTGGTTTGCGATCGTAAGTACACCACAGAATCTTCTTTCGCGGATATGGAGTGTCAAAGATTACAACAAGTGTCCAAAGTTTAGACAGTCGACCAGATTCGTGTGGAAGTTTGGCGATTATGTCTGATTTCGCTGAATAGTTTTTCCCGAATTAGCTTCGCTCGAGAAAGGCTGTTTTAGTGATCGCGGGTTTACATCAACAACTTATCGGGCACTCTCTTGCCCTTAATCCAAAGGCGTCCTTTAGAACGTGAGTAGAATGTCACCAGACCGGACTGTCTAATCCTAGGTCGGCCATTGCGTTGCTTCGTAGGCTATCAAAATCTCAAAAAACGAAAATCTTACTTTCAATTATAAGTGATTTGTTTAATGATCTTTAACGATAGCTTATATACTTTCCGTTATTTTATTCCGGATTGTAACCCGCTCAAGGTACCTAGAATGCCCCGAGGATACGCAGAACACTCCCGTAAAGTAGACGCCTGGATCAAAGAATCTACCGATGGTCTCAACTCCGACGAACTCATCAATCACTTCGAAACTAAATTCAATAAACTTTGGGAACTAAGCAGAAATACAATTAGTGAAGTTACACTTTTTGCCATTTTGGACAGGGCCGTTTTCATGAGTTCAGACACTCACAAAATCCTGCTTAAAATTAAACTTACGCCCTCTGGAATACAATGGGATGAATTCAGAAAAACGAGTTCAGACTTTAAACGACATGAATTGATTCTTGCTTTTGCTAAAACAATGACTGAATTCATAACAATCGCAAGTAACATTACAGATGGTGTCCTGACGGATACCCTTTATAAGACTCTTGAAACCACCAAGCGAAAAAAGAAAAAGATATAAGGATGACTATGAGTAAGCAGAAAAAAGCCGACAAGGAACGTATCAATACTGGAGTACGTAATCTTGATGCTCTCTTGAATGGTGGATTACCTTTGCGTTCAATATCAGTCATTGGCGGCCATCCAGGCGCAGGAAAAACGACACTTATCCAGCAAATTTGTTTCCATAATGCCAATCCGAAATGCAAAGTCCTTTACTTCCAGACCCTCTCAGAACCAACTGCAAAAACATTACAATATCTCAAGCAGTTCAGTTTCTTTGATAAGAAGAAACTCGATAATGGAAGTGTAGAGTTTGTTGATCTCGGAGGGATCATGCGCTCAAAAGGTCTTGAGCAGGCCTCTGCAAAAATAATGGAGCACATGAAACGGGTCAGACCAACAATTGTGGTCATTGATAGTTTTAAAGTTTTCAATGATCTTTCTAACAATAGGGAAGAGCTGAGAAAGTTTTCCTATGAAATTGCCATCAATCTTATGGCCTGGGAGTGCACAGGTTTTTTACTGGGAGAATTCTCTGCAGAAGAACTGCAGCAAAGCCCCCTCTCTTCCATTGTTGATGGTATCATTTTGATGACGGCCCAAGAGACATCTGGTGAACAACAGCGATTAATTCAGATTCTAAAAATGCGGGGAACAGACCATGCCCGAGATAGCTTTCCACTCGTGCTCAATGAGTCCGGGGTTGAAATCTATTCTCCCAGAGTCACTATCAGAAGAGATGCTAAGGCAGACGCAAAAGGCATGGGCGCCAGAATAAATACCGGCATCACCAATCTGGATAAATTAATCGGGAATGGGATTCCTTCTGGCTCAAGTCTTATTATTTCAGGCGTGGCCGGCACTGGAAAAACTCTTCTCGTTTTGGAAGCCATTTACCGTGGCGCCAAAGAATTCAATGAAAAAGGTCTTTTTGTTTCTTTTGAAGAAACAGAAGAACGATTACTAGCTTCGGCCAAGGGACTTGGCTGGAACCTGGAACGAGAAATTAAGCGCGGAATGATTGAAATTCTTTTTATTCCTCAAACAGACATTCTGGTGGAAAGGGATCTTTTATTGATTAATGACAGGATCGAACGAATGAATGCTAAACGCGTTGCCATTGATTCAATTTCTGTATTTATGCATAAAATCAGTAACCCTATGCTTGCCCGGGAAAAAACCTTTCAATTAGCTACACTTATTCAAAAATCCAGCGCCGTTGGTTTTTTCACGACCGATATTCCTTACGGCAGCAGCCAAATAAGTCGATTTGGAGTTGAGGAGACAGTTGTTGATGGGATTATTGTTCTGAATTCTGTCAAAAATGGACATCACCGTGAACGGAATATTGAAGTTTATAAAATGCGTAACACCGCTCACATTGAAGGTGATCATGATATGAAAATCGGTAAAGGTGGAATTGCTATTACGATCCGACAAGATTCGAAGCCGACAATTTCTAAAAAACAAGCTGCGAAAAGTAGCTCTTAGGATGAACCGTCAAATTGTCATATTTCCTTCAGGTGAAAATTAACAACTTCTTCACCATTATAGTCCGGCAGTTTATATCCCTTATCTAGTGACTAAAAGTCGACAAGACAAAATTTATTGAGATTTCGCTAATTGCCCATCTTTCATGGTGAATTCACTACTTCCGAACTCCGTCGATGCTCCCAAGTCCCCTAAACTCTATTCTCGTTTTGGACCAGATCTGTTCTCACCTATACTCAGGGAACTCAATTTCAAAGGGAATATTTCATGCGCTTTTTACCTCTTCTGATAGTCCTAGTGCCTCTTCATACTGCTCTGGCAAGCACCACTACTCTCATGAATTCTCGAATTAACTTCGACCAAGATTTCATTTCATCAGATGCCAATGCCCGGGCC
>CAMCYI010000011.1 GCA_945883845.1 Bacteriovorax stolpii
AGTGGTACAAACTCCGGATCAACTCTTCTGAATATTGATTTGATTCAAGCCTCAGGGATTTATACAATAAGTACTAATGTCACGATTCCATCAATTCATCTCGGAAATTCGAAAATTTCTATCGTAACACTCGGAGCGAGTGTTTTTAATACAACGAATTCAGCAACGAATACTTGTAACAACTCAACCGGAAACGCATCAGGCGTCAACGTACCAACATTCATCTGTGGAGGAACATCTGCTCATTTTCCATGGATTGAAGTCAAAGCCACCGGAAATGGCGGTACAACTCTTTACATGGTCTTCCTTAAAACTGTATTCGGAATGATCAATAACTCTGAACTCTCGGGAAGTCCTTACGGAGTTAAAATCTCCGATTCTCCGAAAAAGAATGTCATTCTTAATACGAGGCTTATGACTCTATCTAAGACGGGGATTACAATTTTCAACAGTAATGATCAGCGAATTGAGGATACGATTACATACTCAACAAAAGATGGATTGATCATCACGGATACCAGTCTAAATAATACTGTCCTTAACTCTGCCTTTGTGAAGTCTAACGTAAGCACAGGATTTGGTATCAAGGTAATGAATGGTTCAAACTCCAATCGTATTATTGATTCCCAGACAATTTACGGCGGAACAGGAATTCAGATCGAAACTTATGATAACATCCTGACTGGCTGCAAATCTCACGCTAACCAATTTGAAGGTCTCGTTTTGGCCTTCGGATCGACGAGAAATAAAATTGTGAATTTCCAGGCCATGCATAATATTGGGAATTCTATCCATATGATTGCATCTACTCAAAATACGTTTCAAAATCTTGCTCTGATAAATAATCTCTTGGGTTTGAAGATGGAATCCACAAGTACTGATAACACTTTCGTGAACATGTTAATTTCAGGAACTGGCTCGGTTTTCTCGGCTATGGAGATATACTCCTCTGACAATAATCAGTTTGAGCTCATCTCCACGTTCAATGCCGAAGCAAGCATTGAATTAACGTCTTCAGATAATAATATCTTCACGAAATATACTTCCGGTGGAATGCGACAGGGAAACACATGTTATACCGTCACAGTAACTGGGGGATCAAACACGATCAACGGTAGCGCATTGGCAAATTCTTTCACTGGTGCTTGCCCTGGAACAATTGGGATCACCCTGACATCTGCTTTCAAGGGTCTCGCGACGTCAGATTCTAAAAACCCTCAAGTCACAGCTACACCAGTTTCAAACACTGCTTTAACGACTGCTGACTCACATACCATGTTTGATAATGAATTCAGATACTGGTCTCCAGACGCCACTTCCAACATGCACATAGCGGCTGCGACAAAATGTACAACAACCTGTGAAGTCTATGACTGGAGAAACGTGAGCGGAGCCGCGCACTCACTGATCAGCGGTTCCGGTATTCCCGGATCATTAAACGAGACCTTCACACCGGCGAGTCCTTGCCCAACGGCCGTCGATGGTAGCAACGCCATCACCAACGCCTCAGCACCTACACAAACCTTCCTGGTTGCAGCTATCGAATCAAAAGATGGTACCGGTGACCACGATGGCCTTTGCGAATCTAACGAGACCTGTATCTATTCTCCGAACATAGGCGCATACCAGGGAGAAGGTTCCCTTCTTAACTCTTGTACCTTTACCGGTGGCGGAGTCAGTAACGTAACAATACAGGCCTACCAGTATTCTTTCGGACAGTAAGTTTCTGAAAAGCCGAGTAGAGACCGATAGCTTTTCTCGGCCAATCGCCCCTATGGGAAATTTTTGATCAGCTGCGTGAAATCCCTGTCTGCTTTAAAATTGGAACATGACAAGACATTTGCTCCTCATGCTCACATTCCTGACGTATTTCGTTCCTAATGTTTCTCAGGCGAGAACTCAGAATCTTCCCGGCCTCTCTATCAATGTACCCATGTTCAATCAATCGACTTATTACACCTGCGGACCTGCGAGTTCGATGAGTGTCTTGAAGTACTTTGGCCTTGGGAAGGGCAACAATGAGATGTATCTCGCTAACCTTATGAAGACATCCACAGAGACGGGAACGCGCTTCTGGAATCTTGCTGAGGTTTTAAATCAACGAGGCCTCTCAGCTGTCGTGTACACAGGTCTTTCAATTGCTGACCTCCGAAATGCGCTCAGAAAGAACCAAGCAGTCATCATTAACTTCGATTACGATGGCGGGCATTACGTTGTGCTGGCTGGCATGGATAACACTCACGTTTACTTCATGGATCCCTGGTATACGTTTTCAACCTACCAGAAATGGGAAATTCCTCACTTTGAAGCTCAGTGGTACGACTCTCACGACGGAGTGAGGTATGAGCGCCTGGGAATCATTATCGATAAGGCGCGGAGAAGATCTAAGCTTCATTGACTTAGTTTTGGGCCCATCATTTAATGATTTTCATGAAATCATTATTTATTGCATTTATTTTTTCTCTATCATCCTCACACGCTGCTAATCTAACGACGATCGCAGAAAAATCCGGCTGGAAAAAAACCGGTAACGCTGAAGAGACGGCGAGCCTCTGTCGTGAGTTCCAGAAAGAATTTCCAAAACAGGTGAAATGCCTGAGTTATGGGACAACTCCTGAAAACAGAACTCTTCACTATCTCGTTGTCGGTGATCCGAAAAAACCTGTCGTGTGGGTTCAGGCCGGGATTCATGCCGGGGAAATTGACGGAAAAGATTCTACGTTCCTTCTCGTGCGCGAAATCGTTCAGAATAAAATCCTTCCGAATCCACTGACTGGCCTGTGTCTCGTCTTTGTTCCCATCGTCAATCTTGATGGTCACGAGCGTATCGGAAAATGGAACAGACCAAATCAAATAGGTCCTGAAGAAATGGGCTGGAGAACGACGGCACAGAACTACAATATGAATCGAGACTTTATGAAAGCAGATTCAGCGGAGATGAATCATCTCCTGAAGCTCTGGCACAAAATGGATCCGGTTTTGAGTCTTGATCTTCACGTGACGGATGGGGCCCAGTTTCAGCCAGAAGTTGGAGTCATTGTTTTGCCGAATGATTATTTTGGAAACAGCAATCTCCATAAGGCCGGAAAGATTTTTGAGACTTATCTCGTTGATCATGTGAACCGGTCAGGCCACAAGGCTCTGCCTTTCTATCCGAGCTTCGAGGAAGATGATGTTCCAACTTCGGGGTTCTCACGTTACGTTGCTACGGCGCGATTTGCTCACGGATATTGGTACAACAATAATCGCCTCGGCATGCTGGTTGAAACTCATTCATGGAAAGACTACGCGACGAGAGTTCAAACCCATCACGATACAGTTCTCTCTGCCCTTTATCTCGCCCAACAAAGTGCGGGAGAGTGGAGGAAAGCAGCAGCGGCCCTTGATCAACAAAATCTCGCTGAGACAAAGGTTGAACTTGAATTCAAACACACTGATAAATTTCGCACGATTGATTTTGAAGGTTACAAATACAAGATTCAAAAGTCTGCCATCTCTGGTGGAGACGTCATTCGTTATGATTCATCTGCTAAGGAAACGTGGAAAGTTCCTTTCTATGAGGAACTTAAACCAACTCTTGTTGTGACAGCCCCTAAAGAAGGTTACTACATTCCTGCTTCAGAATCCTGGCTCGTTGAAAAACTAGTCGTTCATGATATCAAAACACATAAGATTAAAAGAAATATCAAAGACGAATTTGAAGTCTTTCGTGCAACAAAAACAACTCTCTCGCATGGATCTTTTGAAGGCCACCAGACACTTGTCGTAGAAGGTAAATGGCAGAACGAAAAAACTGAGATTCAGAGCGGATCGTTCTTCGTTCCTGTTAAACAGCCAAAGGCCAGGCTCTTACTCCAGCTGCTGGAGCCACAGGCCGTGGATTCATATCTCGCGTGGGGAATGTTCAATCGATTCTTTGAGCGAAAAGAATACATGGAAAACTACGTCGCAGAAGATGTGGCGATCGAAATGTTGAAGACTCCGGAAATTAAAAAAGAGTTTGAGCTGAAGTTGAAAGATGAAACGTTCGCAAAGGATCCAGAGCAGAGATACCATTTCTTTTATCAAAAACATGCTTCATGGGATAAAGTGTTTAATCGTTATCCGGTATTTAAAAAATAAATTGGTTGGTTTCTTTTACCGATTAAATTCATTATTTGAGAATGAAATTTCAGTTATATAAGCCCCGGTGAAAACCGACTAACTCCGCATCTGACACGATACGATTTTTTTTCTTAGTGAATCTTGCGTTTTGCTTTAGAGTGAAACGCATGACAACACAAATTTTTTCTCTTTTTGCATTTCTCTCTTTCTTTATTTCTCAAACCGCTGTTTCAGCAATAACGGTTCTACCGTCGCTGAAAGTTACCGTACCGATGCAGACGCAGACAACCTACTACACCTGCGGGCCTGCAAGTTCGATGAGTGTTCTTCGCTATTTTGGAAAAGGGAAGGGCAACAGTGAGATGGGTTTGGCCAGACTCATGGATACGTCGACTGCGACCGGAACCAGATTCTGGAATCTCGCCAATGTTCTTAACAACCGCGGACTGAAAGCAGTGGTGAAGAAAGGTGCTACAGTGACCGATCTGAGAAACGCTCTGAAGTTAAATCAACCCGTCATCATGAACATTGATGATGAGGGAGGACACTATGTCGTTCTCGCCGGAGTGGATTCGAAATACATATACTTTATGGACCCTTGGTATGACTTCACGACCTACAGGAAGTGGGGCATTCAGAAGTTCTACAACCACTGGTACGACTATCACAATGGAACAAGGTATAACAGGCTCGGTATCTTTGTTTCTAAGAGACTTTAATCAAAAATGTCTCTCGAGCTTAAGGGCGAGCTGAAACCTATTCCGGTAGAACCCTTTTACTCTCAGAGGCCAGTTCATTTCCAGCTGAAGATCCGTGTTGGAATTTGCATGATAAGCGAAGTTACTGAATGGATTCAGCTGCACATTTTCAGCTTGAGTGTGATTCATGTCCTGATAGATTTTCAGCCCGTTAATGCTCTTCCAGTTCTCCGGACTCGCTATGGCAAGAAACTGGCCCATCAATCCCAGAGACTGAGACTTCTCAAAATCTCCGCCACGATAGTAGCCACCCATCAGAGAAGAGAAAAGGATGGATTTAAACGAGAGCGAAGCAGCTCCTAAGGCACCTTCAAGAACAACATCTTTTTCGTGATCAGAAAAAATAGTGGCCGTGTTCTCATAGGCAATCCGGGCACTCCATGACCAGGCCTTCTCCTGATAACTCCACGGACGGAATAATGAGATGGTTAAAAAATCCACTTTATGAAATCGGAGTTTATCGTTGTTCACCCGAACTTGCGTATCGATGATTGAAAGTTCTGAGAAGGGAAGGTAGCCGGTAGCGTAGTCATTAAGGTCATGAACTCCTGGCCTGAATCCCAGGAGAAGATCAGTCTGATCGTCTGAGATTGTTCCCAGGGAAGCCTGAGCGATGTCATGTCCATCATGAGGAGACGGGAGATCTTTTTGTTTCATGATAGTTGATTCCGGAAGCTCACTCAGTCGAAGTAATATCTCCTCTTCTCTGACGGCAAGATCTTTGGGTAACAAGCCATCTTTGCGGCTATGGATCGAGGCGAGCTGCATTCCTGCAACTTTAAGAACTTTACTGTCATTCACTTTCTGTGATGAAATTTTTCCATCAAGAATCTTCTGACTTTCATTTTGCTCTCTCAAACTGAGCATGTTGTACGCATTCTGTGCCCGCAATCTTACTGAAGGACGATAACTGGTTTTGCGTACCATGCCCTGTTCTTGATGAAGGATCTTCACTGTTTCCAGTGGAATCACATACCACGGAAGCTTTCTTTCGAGCCTCCATCCAGGGCGCGCGATATCAAGAAGCCGGAAAATAAAAAATGAACAGTTATCACTGATGAAATAATATTTGAACTCGGCCAGCTGTTTCAGTTCCCACACGTGAGCAAGGATGTAAGTAGCTTCTTCTGAGGTGAGTTCGAGATCATACTCCCAGATGTCACGGCCTTCACCTTCGTTGTACTCGTTAACCTTGAGGTAGTAGGGATCGAGTGTGAATCCACCGAAGTAACCGCCAACGAGACCTTTAATCGCATACAGCACACCGATGTCGTCACTGACTTCAGCGGAATAGTTAAGTGCATAGTCGAGAAGGTTTTGCCCGCGGGAATCAGGACCTTTAAATTTAAGAAACGTGTGACCGAAAAGAGAGCCTGGATTATCTGGATAATTTCCGGCGAAGACGAGGCTCACACTCTGAGGATTTAATCTTGCTATCCATTCATCATAGTCGGGACATTTTGAGCGAGGAAATTTATCTGACCCAAGATACTTTTCAATCAGCATTCTTCGGGCAGGGAAGAGGCACTGGACATGATCGTTCGTGTCCCATTTTTTTTTGGATCGAAAATGCTGGAGAGTTGCCTCTAATTCTTTTTCGTCAGTAGCTTTTCTGCCAGCAAGCCAGAATAATTCTTTTTGTTGAATGTCCCGGTGAAGAAGCTGGTGCCATCTGGACTTGAAATCATCTCCGGCCAGGCAAGTGGCCAGAGATGAGAGAATAATTAAAAGAAGTATCACACGTTAGTTGAACAGATTCCTTGAGCGTCAGCGTGGATCATAGAATCAAGTTTTTGAACGACATCACTTGCTTCTTGCTTATAGAAGAGCTCGCGATAGTTTTTCTTAAGTCCCGGGCTGAGTGCTTCTGCATTCGTGCATCCCCAGATCGCTGCGAGAGCATTAATTCTTTCGCCTTCGCCCATGGCAACTTCGCGTCTCAAAGGAATGAGGTTTGCTTCTACGTAGTGAATTTTTTCTTTTTGCTTCAGCACCAGATTGTGTCTGGCACAACCTGAGGTCCCCGAAGTCATGGCTAAAGTATTAGAGAAAGTTCCGTTTGTGAGTGCGCGAGTGAAGGAACCGGTAGTTGTCATGGATCTGGTCACCTGCCACCCCATCCCGCATCCGGAACTTTTGTCCTGAGCGTGAGCAGCCGAAACGAGCATAAAAGCACTGATAAAGAGAATTTTTCTCATGGGTTCTTCCTTGATCTAAGTTGATAATTTGATGATATCTGTGATTGGGAAAAAGCACAATCTTCTGAAAGTACTGGCTTCGGTGCCTTATTGTCCCCGTCCAAGGATCTGACACTGTCTGTAATAAAATCTGAAGCGGTTTCTCACGGACCTGGATCCGATATTATGGGGGAATGAAGGAGTTTCTATGAAAACCATCATCTCTCTTATCGTCATCTTATTCTCTATTTCGTCATTCGCTCAGTCTTTTGAATGTCTGGATGCCGATGGAGTAGTCATTAAGGTCAACGGTCATAGCGATTATCTCTGCGACCGTGAAATTCCTGTAAAAGTTCAGCAACACCATCAAAGACCAGATCAGTCAGAATGCCTTGATGCCAAAGGTAACGTCATCACAGTAAATGGTCATACAGACTGGCAGTGTGATGTCGAAATGACGGAGAAAGTTTTCAGGGATTATAAGAAGCCTGAGTCGAAGACAACCCATCAATCATTTTCTTATGAGTGTATTGATGCGAAGACGTTGAAGACAATTAAAGTTAATGGGCACAGCGATTGGCAGTGTTTATAAATCGAAAGCCGACAGAGTTCGGATTAATAAGAAAGTTCACAGAGATCCACGCATGACCAATATGAAAGATATGGTGATGCCATTTTCTGTGAAGCAAATGACGGTTGGCGGATTTAAGGTTTTGGTTCAGAAGTAAGCTTGAGGATGGTGCCCGGGAAGGGACTCGAACCCCCACGAGGATTAGTCGGGAGATTTTGAATCTCCTATGTCTACCATTTCATCACCCGGGCACAGACAGAAGAGCTTATATTAATGAGCGCCTGTTGGGGTGTCAATTAAACGCAAAGCACAAGTTGCAATTTTTTATTAATTACCTGTGCTGGCCCCAAGCACTGCGCGCATGGCCTCGAGTTTTCTCGCTGCGAGGTTACTCACCTGAGGGAAGAAGAGCTGACCATTGGCATTTTTACCTATGAATGAAGTCTGAAGTGTATTTGCCTTAAAAAGAGGGCAGATGTGTTGTCAGCGAAGCTTAATCAGCTCCAGCGCCTCTTTAATTGAGAATCGAAGCAGCTCAGGTCCCAGGTGCTTTTTGAGCTCATGATTCGAGATGAGACATGAAAATTTGAGATAATCGAGAAGGTAAGCCGGTACATCAATGTTCACTTTTTTCAGCACACTATTGAGACCACCAGCAAGCATCATCGGAAACGGAACACTTTTCGTGCCGACAACATCAAGAGCTTCGCGAAGAGAAATAAAATCACTTCCTGCCACGTTGAAAGTTCCCGTTGGTAAATGCTCGAGAGATTTGTAGAGGATATTGGCCATGTCGAATTCGTGGATGAACTGGAAGAACGGATTATAGTCGATAGGCCTCAGAGAAATCGGACCCGCGAGAAATCTCGTCATCGAGTTCTGAATCTGTGTTCCCACAATATTGCACGGGCGAAGAACGACTGTCGAAATTTCATTCTGGTGCTTCCACATCCAGTTCGTACAAATCTGATCCATCTCGACCACGTCGCGAAGTTCGGGGTGATTCATACTCGCGCGCAGAGGTGCGTTCTCGTCGAGGAAAATCGAGTTGTCAGGGTAGGCGCCATACACGTGAAAAGTTGAAAGAATGATTACTTTTTTTACGTCACTGCGCTCGCAGAGTTCGAGGATGCGATTGGTTCCCATCACGGAAAGGTCAATGCGTTTGGCGAGAACGTTTTCAGCGTTTGATGCGTGACTGATTCTGCCCAGGTGATAAACGACATCAAAATCGTGAGTGCGGAAAAGATTTTCAAAATTTCCACGGGAGTATTTCACTTCCATGGAGATCAGGCCTTTGAGCGGAGGAACTTTTGAAACATCACGGGAATCGATGCCGATGATTTCCCAGTGGGGATGTTCATTGAGGATGAGCCTTGCTGTCATCTGCGCGAGGCCTCCGGCGATACCAATGAGAAGAATTTTTTGTTTCGCGGTCTCGCTCATCTCGCACCTTTAGCGGCCGCGCGGAATTCTTTGATCACATATTTTGAAACTGGTTTTCTGATCATATCGAAGAATGGACGGCGATTCTTGAGTCCATGGATAAGCATGCGCTTGATCGAGTTTTCGATGTGATAAATATTTTCTTTCACTTCTTTATCCGAAGCTTCGCGCTCGAGGTGCGAAGGAATCGGAATTTCCTGGCCGATGTAAATATCGATCGGCGACGGAAGCGGGAAGAAATTCAAAGAGAGTGGCATCGCAGGGACTTTGAAAAAAGAAGCGACCTTCTTTGCGTGAAAGACAAACGGAAACATTTCTTCTGCGCCAATGACACACACGGGAAGGATGGGTGTTTTCTTCTGGAGAGCTATTCTGTAAAAACCTTGTGAGAACGGCTTGATCTTATAAAAGTCCGGAGTGTTCTTTGAAATTCCTGAAACGCCTTCAGGAAAAACGAGAACGGATTCGCCCTGGTCAATGAGGAATTCGCAGTTGGCACGGTCACCGAGGATTGCTCCCGACTGAGCAGCGAAGTCTCCGAGGAACGGAAGTTGGGCCATGAATCTTTCGACCATCGCACGTAGAACTTTCGGTGGCTGGACTTCCATGACGAATGCGATGGCGATCAACATGCCGTCGATGGGAATCTGACCCGTATGATTGCTGGCCACGATATAGGGATGGTCTTTGACATTTTCAGCACCGAAGACGCGCACTTTGAAGTACTGGCGATAAAAAGGAACCATCTTGCGGAGAGTTTTCTCACACAGCTCAAGATTAAATCCCCATGGGTCTTTGTAGTCTTTGTAGTGTTCTCTAAGAGAAGAAAAAACTTCAGTGATTTTTTTATCGTCTTCAGGAGTGAGAAGTCCGATTTTTAGTGTGTCCAGCATCCAGATAATTTATCACAGAGGCGGCTGGTCAAGGCGGAGATTATGCTTGATTAAAAAAGTTTGTCGCGGAAATTACATCAATGGACGAGACGCTTCCCTGTGAAGATATGTGACCATCGCCTGTTCAACTTCCGGAAGACCTTTCCCTTCTTCCGCTGAAACGTAATGAATCCCTTTGACCCATTTAAACTCTTTCATGATTTCGGGCTTGAGATTTTGCAATCGGCTGCGCTCGCTCTGGGTTTTGAGCTTGTCCATTTTATTGAAGAGAACAAGGGTCTCTAGATTGAACGTTTTGATGTAACTTTGAAAAACACGGTCAGCATCCTGCAAGGGATGGCGGGCATCCTGGATGCACATGAGGAGGATTTTCTCACTGACGAGATTGAAAAAACAATTCATCAGTGTGTTCCAGTTCTGGGTCATCTCTTTTGAGGCCTCAGCAAAACCGTATCCGGGTACATCGAAAAGAAAGTAGTCTGCGGTTGTTTTTGTCTCACGATCTTCCACGGTGAACTTGAAAATGTTCACTTGTCTCGTTCTTCCCGGGGTATTTGATACACGTGCTGTCTTCTTTCCGAAAAGTGCATTGATGAGAGAGGATTTACCGACATTGGAGCGACCAATAAAAGCGATTCCATTGAGAAACTGATATTCGTTAAGCCATTCCTGCAATTGCTCGACTTTATCGATGCCCATCAGAAACTCTGTTTTTCCTTTCTGAATGTTCATACTTTTCTTCTCTCGGTGCTGTTCACTTTTTCCCCATCCTAACAGAAATAGCCCTCACTCGTCTTTTAAAAAAGGGGCCCCATCCATGTATCAGAAGAAAATTATGGCCGCGCAACTCAGTGAAAGTGGCGTTCGCCTTGGTGATAGTTGCAGCATCTATCCATTCGAAGGTCGGAAAAAATCCTTCACTCTCAATCGTCATTGCATCGACCTCATCTCGCGCGCTTATCGTCCGCAGGATCTTTCAATGGCCTTCATCGAACTTCCTTATTCAGGACCAGGACATTTTCATTACCGGCTTGAACTCGACCAGGGCCAGCGCTTCGTGATGAAAACAATTCAGGGAGGAGCTTTCTGGCTTAATGGGCTCGCTGCCCGGGAAGCATTCATTGAAAGATCGGACAGGCTTTTCCTCGATGATAACAAAGTAAACTTTGATCCTTGTGATCTTGGTGAACTCACAAGGCGGACATTCGATCATCCGGTTCTTCTGCAGGAAAATCTCATGCGTTCTGATCTCAATATCCTCATCACCGGTGAAACCGGAACAGGTAAAACAGATCTCGCCAGAAAGATCCATGAGCAAAGTAAACGGTCTGGAAATTTTGTTGCTGTCAACCTTTCATCTTTCAATCCTCAGTTGATCGAGTCAGAACTTTTTGGGCACAAGAAAGGTTCATTTACTGGTGCAATTTCAGATCGTGAAGGCGCTTTCGCTTCTGCAGATACGGGAACACTTTTTCTGGATGAAGTTGATTCACTTCCGCCTGACTTACAGACAAAACTTCTGACTTTTCTTGATGAAAAAAAGTACCGTCCCGTAGGTTCGACGGCGCAGAAATCTTCAAGTGCACGTATGATTTTTGCCTCAGGCAGAAAACTTGAAAACCTGATCGAGCAGGGAACTTTTCGCCGTGATTTCTTCTATCGCCTGAAATCCGGTCACAGTGTGGAGTTGAATTCTCTCCGGAATGACATGGAACGAATTCGTGAGTGTTGCCGCTTTTTCTGTCTCAAGCACCATGTATCGATCTCAGATAAGTTGATCGACTTTTACCAGACCCTCGCGTGGCCCGGAAACCTTCGCCAGCTTTTCGGTCATCTCGAGAAGAAGAAAGTTTTATGCCGGGGTACGAAGCTGGACTTTGACCAGGTAGATGAGGAACTTCTGCTTCAAAGCTCGGACCTTGTGAGCCTTGAGAACGGAAAGGAAATCATAACGATGGAGGAAAGTAAGCTCATTCACTTCAGGCGGGCCTTTTCTATCTGCGAGGGAAACATATCCCTTACGGCGAGAAAACTTCACTTGAGCGAAAAAACGGTGCGTACACTTGTGACGAAGATTAGTTAGCGAGAACGTAGGTGAGTTTAAGCTCAGTGACATGGCCAACGATTTTGTTTTCAATGAGGAATTCATTGAGTTCGGCCTGGATCTTCTTGCGGATGATTTCTTTTCCTTCATCCTCGAGAGGAAAGCCGGCCTTCACGGGTTCAATGTGAAGAATGAGATAGTCACGAAGCTTGAATTCGTGCTTTGCAAGCCAGTTCCTTGCTTCACGGTTACTAAGTGTGGCCATGAAATCGATGTCGATACTACGGAGTTCATTCACTTCAGGGATGAAGACTGGAAGTCTCACGGCAGAGAATTCAAGGTGACGAACTTGTTTCTTATAATACAGAGGACGAGAGTAAGCTTCTTCTTCTACACTTGCCGGCGCCCGACCATCGTCAGAACTTTTTAAGAGGCGCTGGCCTGAGAAGGTAATACTAAATACAGAAAGAAATGAAGCCGCTGTAAAACCAAGAAGAAGTGCAGATTGAGTCGCTGATAGTCCCTGAAGCCACTGGCCCACGATAAGAATCGGTACCATTAATATTCTCTTCAAAGAGTTGAGCTTGCCTTTAACTTCGGCATCGTTTGATTTCGTTCGGGCGAGAGCTGCCTGATACGAAGCGAGGATCTTACCTTTTACATTAAGAGTACTGATTATAACTTTAAGTGCCGCCAGTTTAAGAGCAATCCAGTTTTTTATAAACGCAGGTCGTGTCTTCAACCAGACGACAATAAATGCTTTCCACGCAGATAACTTTTCAATAAGTTTTTTTACAGCAGAAGGTGTGAGCTTTTGAACGAGCTGAATACAGAACGCCTGAAAGCGCATCAGCAACTGGTTCACGTGCACTTCAATTTTATTTAAAAATTCCATCAGCTGACTCTTCGGCTCTTTGAGGATTTTCCTGAGAAACGAGTGGGTTAGTCAGGTATGGGAAACATTTTCCCCATCTTAGACCGGTCCTCAACCTCCGGAGCCGTTGGATCGATAAGACTTCAGACGCATTCAAAGCAAGGAAGGTTTTTATGCGACGTCGCTTAATCTATTCAATTCTTTTTACCTTGGGCCTAACTGGTTGCGCCGGTTTCGGAACGGGCAGGAATTTTCTCACCGAATCCATTGGGGAGAACGATTCTGAAGGCTCATTTTTTTCAGCCGATGATTTTCCAGTAATGGCCGGTGACTCGGGAAGAGGCTGGGGCTTCAATGAAGAATCTGAACGCAGAGGTTATAAGACGCCTGAAGAAAAAGAGCATGACCGCACCAACTATGCTCTCGAACGTGAACTTGTTGCCCTTGAAGATTCGCAATCAGAATCAAACCTTGAACTCTACAGTCTTCACAAACATAAGTTCCATTCAACATCAGAGAAAATCTTTTTTCTGAAGCTTCCGAAAGGTGAGCGCAGAGATTATCTTGTTTCAAAGGGCATGATCAAAGAGCAGAAAAATGCTTTTTCTGATCGCATGCGGGTCGCTGCTATTCGGCAGTCGGATGTGATGATGGGCATGACAAAGAACGATGTCATGGACAGCTGGGGTCGTCCCGCACGGGTGGAAGTGGCCGGAAATCCCACCTATGAGAATGAACGTTGGGCCTATAATGTGAATGGCGCGACGAAGTATATCTATTTCGAAGGCGGTAAGGTCGGAGGCTGGGAATAATTCCCATCACTTGAAGCTCTCTTGAGAGAGGAAAAACGTGCTTTTTCCTCTCGATCAAGGTAATTTGAATCCCACTCAATTAACGTAAATCAAGAGAGTAGGAATGGACTTTACCCTGGAATTCGAGCGTCCCGTCACCGAGCTGGAAAATCAGATCCGCGAACTCAAACTTGCCGGTTCAAAACCCAACATTGATATTTCTCCCGAGATCGCCGCCCTTCAGGCCAAGGTCGATCACATGCTGGAGGAGATTTTTTTAAAGCTCACTCCATGGCAGCGCACTCAACTTTCACGTCATCCAAGTCGTCCGCACACTCTCGATTTTATTGAAAACATCATCACTGACTTTCATGAAGTTCATGGTGACCGTCGTTTCTCTGATGACCAGTCTATGGTGACAGGTTTCGGAATGATCGATGGTAAAAAAGTTGCGGTGATCGGAATTGAAAAAGGTCGTAAGACTCAGGAAAAAATTAAACGCAATTTCGGGATGGCAAATCCTGAAGGATACAGAAAAGCTATCCGGATCATGCAACTTGCTTCGCAGTTTCAGATTCCGGTTGTGACATTCGTTGATACTCCAGGTGCTTATCCGGGGATCGGCGCTGAAGAAAGAGGGCAGGCCCTCGCCATCGCACAGAACCTTGAAGATATGTTTACGATCAAAGCTCCGATCATCTCCGTCGTTATCGGTGAAGGTGGATCTGGTGGTGCACTCGGGATTGCAGTTGCTGATCACGTATTCATGATGGAGTACTCTGTGTACTCAGTGATTTCACCGGAATCTTGTGCTTCGATTCTCTGGTCTGATCCGAAAATGGCCGAGACAGCAGCAAACGCACTTCAACTTTCTCCTAATAAAGCTCTCGAGCTGAAAGTCATTGATGGCGTGATCAAGGAACCTGCTGGTGGAGCTCACCGCTATCCTGAACGCGCGATGAAAAAAGTAAAAGAAACAATTCTTGCGAGTCTTGAAACTCTCGGCAAAGAAGACGTTGATGTATTGATGCAAAAACGCTTTGAAAAATTCCGTCAGATGGGAAATTCAACAATCACTCTCGACACCAGCGAAATTGAGACGAAGGAAGAGACATGAGCGTTTATTCGATGACGGGATTTGGTAAGGGAGAGGCGCAGGGTAAGAACTACACTCTCACGACAGAAATCAAGACGGTGAATAACCGCTTCAAGGATTTCAAATTCCGTATGAGCTCCCTTTTTAATCCGATTGAAATAGAACTTCGCTCAAAACTTGAAAACGAATTTAAGCGCGGAACTTTTGACATCAGCGTTTCCTACAAAAAAAATGACAAGGCCGAATCACTTTTTCAGATCGATCTTCCGAAACTCGATGCCTACCTGGCGATGATGAAACCTGTTTTTGAAAAGCACGGATTACCACTTTCAGTTTCACCAACCGATTTCATGCGTTCAGATTTTTCGAAAGAAGAAGGCGATGATAAAGGCGAAGAGATGAATCCGCTCGTGCTCGAGTCATTCGCTCACGCGATTAAGGCACTCAAACATTCACGTGCGGGTGAAGGACAGAAACTCACTGAAAAGCTCCTCGAACATCTGGCCATTTATGAAAAAAATCTCTCGCTAGTTGAGGCCCGAAAGGCTGAGTACCCGGAAATGGTGAGAGAAAAGCTGACCGCGAAGCTCAACGATAAAATCAAAGAACTCAAAGTTGATGAATCCCGCTTCATGCAGGAAGTGATCTATTACCTCGAGAAGCTTGATATCGACGAAGAAATTAACAGGGCCCATATCCATCTTGTAAAACTCAAGGCCGTTCTCACGTCTACCGGGGAAATCGGCCGTCAGATTGATTTTCTTCTGCAGGAGTTAGGACGAGAGACGAACACGATGGGATCAAAATCTGCCCACCCTGAAATTTCATCGCATGTCGTTGAAATGAAAGTACAATTAGAGAAGATTCGCGAACAAGCATTAAATTTGGAATAGCATGTCTCACAAGATGATTGTGATCTGCGCGCCTTCAGGGGCGGGTAAATCGACATTACTCACACGATTGAAAAAAGATCATCCAGAGCTCGTCTGGTCTGTGTCCTGTACGACTCGTCCTATCCGCAAGGGTGAAGACCACGGCAAAGATTATTTCTTCATCAAGAAAGAAAGTTTCGAAAAACAAATCGCTGATCAGGAATTCGTTGAATGGGCGCAGGTTCATTCAAACTATTACGGAACGTCTAAACGTTTCGTAAACGAAGGCATCGAGAAGAACTGGAAAATGCTTTTTGATCTCGACGTCCAGGGTGTGGATTCCATGAAGAAAATCTACGGCGAAGGTGCTGTTGTGATTTTCATTGAACCACCGAGCATTGAAGAATTAGAAAAGCGTCTCCGCTCTCGCGGAACTGATATAGAAGAAGTGATTCTTGAGCGCGTGAAAAACGCCCGCCGTGAACTTCTTCGTAAAAATGATTTTGATCACGTCGTTCTTAATGACGACGTAGAAAGGGCCTACAAAGAACTGAAGGCCCTGGTCGAAAGGATACTCGCATAGGAATGTTTGCTGAACGGATCGATTTTTCTCATGAAGCCGGACTCACCATAGATGAGCTCGTCAAGCGCGTCGAGGTGATGATCCCCGATACTGATCTTGGTATTCTCCGTAAGTGCTATGAGTTCGCGGAGAAAATGCACCTTCCGCATAAGCGCTCAAGTGGCGAGCCGTATATCATTCACCCCCTCAACGTCGCCGCTACACTCGTTAAATTGAAAATGGATCTCGACTCCATCATGGCCGGTCTTCTGCACGACACGGTGGAGGACTGCGACGTCTCTCCTGAAGAAATTGCAAAATTATTCGGCCAGAATGTCGCCCAGATTGTTGTCGGCTGTACAAAAATCTCCAAGATCAAGTTCAAGACCAAAGAAGAATCTCAGGCGGAAAACTTCCGTAAGATGGTGGTCGCGATGGCGCAGGATCTGCGCGTGATCATCGTGAAGCTCTCGGATCGCATGCACAACATGCGCACCCTTCAGTACATGACCAAAGAAAAGCAGATGGCGAAGGCGCAAGAGACCCTCGACATCTACGTACCCCTTGCTTCCCGCCTCGGTATCAACTCCGTGAAGGCCGATCTCGAAGACTTGTGTCTTCGCTACCTGCACCCGGATATCTACTACCGTCTCGCTGAAAAAATTGCGATGAAGAAGCGCGAGCGCGAGGCCTACATCGAAGAAACTCTGAATCACGTTCAGGAAA
Organism: Bacteriovorax stolpii; assembly: GCA_945883845.1. Classification (GTDB taxonomy): domain Bacteria; phylum Bdellovibrionota; class Bacteriovoracia; order Bacteriovoracales; family Bacteriovoracaceae; genus Peredibacter. The sequence goes on from CAMCYI010000011.1 coordinate 16,915, forward strand.
AGATGCTCGAGTACTCGGTAACCGGTGAAGTCACCGGACGACCGAAGCATTTCTTCTCGATCTATAAAAAAATGCAACAGCGGGGAGTGGACTTCGAGCAGATCCAGGATCTCCTCGCATTCCGCATTCTCGTGAACAACATCACTGAGTGCTACAAGTGTCTCGGGATCATCCACTCCGCGTTCACACCGGTGCCTGGACGATTCAAAGACTACATCGCCATTCCGAAGGTCAACAACTACCAGTCGCTCCACACGACCGTGATCGGCCCGAAAGCCGAGCGCATCGAAATCCAGATTCGTACGTTTGAGATGCATGAAGTTGCTGAACGTGGTGTGGCCGCTCACTGGAAATACAAAGAGCGCAATAAGGCAGATGGCACTGGCAAACTCGCGTGGGTCGAAGAACTCATGGAGTTTAACCAGAACGTTTCGAGTTCATCCGAGTTCATGGACGTCGTTAAAAACGATCTGGACGTCGGTGGTGTGTTCATCTTTACTCCCACTGGTGACGTGAAAGAACTTCGCTATGGAGCGACCCCGCTCGATTTTGCGTACGCTGTTCACACTGAAGTCGGAAATAAAACTGTCGGCGCGAAAGTGAACGGCAAGATGGTACCACTTAAGTATCGTCTCAAGTCCGGTGACACTGTCGAAATCCTCACCTCAAAAACTCAGACGCCTTCAAAAGACTGGCTGAAAATCTGTAAGACTTCACGTGCGATCACGAAGATCAAACAGTATCTGATGAAGATCGAGCGCGACGAGCACCGTGATAAAGGTGAAGCTGCCCTCGAGAAGGCCCTCAAGAAATTTGAGACCTCGATCAAGGCCCTCGAAAAGAAAAATGATTTCCGTCCACTCCTGGAAAAAAATCATTACAAGACTCTCGAAGAAGTGTTCGTGAACATCGGTTCCGGCACGCTTCACATCAAAGACGTCCTCATTGATCTGCCATCTGTGAATTTCTCAGAAGCCGATGTGCTCGACTTCAAGGAAGAAGAAAAAGACACCGACAGCTACTACAAGAAAGTTCAAAGGACTGCGAAGAAGACGTCCGGCAACGATAACGCCGTCATCGTTGATGGCCTTGATGATATCCAGGTGAAGATGGGCCGCTGTTGTAATCCGATTCCGGGAGATCCGATCACTGGTCTCATTACTCGCGGTAGGGGCATTACAGTTCACACAATCGGTTGTCAGCGAATTGCTGAGATCGAAAAAAACCGCCAGATCTTCGTAGAATGGAACAAGTATTACAGCTTCAGCCATCCGGTGAACATCAAGGTGACAACTCACGATAAGCCCGGAATTCTCTCGAAGATCTCCAAATCCATCAATACAGCGGGGATCAACATCCGCTCTGCCATCGCCAGATCCATGCCTGACCAAAAAGGTAGTTTTATTTTCGAGATCGAAGTGAAGGATTACTCCGAACTTCTGAAGACCATCTCACTCATCGAGCAAATGGAAGAAGTCATCAGCGTGAACCGCGCCTAAGAGTTTATTTTGACATCCAAAACGCGCGAGCGTCATAATGAATGTATGAATAAATTAATCTTCTTTTTCTGCCTCATTTCTCTCACTGCGTATGCACAGAATTCGAAAGTTCCAGATGCTGATGTTTCGTCGGAAACAGTGGATATCCCGGATATCGTCGATACGTTTCCGGAAGAATCAGTGACCAAAGAAGTCACCACTGCCCCTGTTAATGATGAAATGAAAGACGTTGAAGATGCTGTGGTAGATGCCAATGAAATTGAAGAAACATCGACTCCTGATGTTTCCATTCCTGCGACACCGGAAAAAATTGAGCCGGAAGTTACTGAGACAACATTGAGTGATTCGACCACTCCTGCGATAACAGCGGAAGTTGATGATAATGATGATTTCAAGCCGTATAAAAGTCACTGGAATGCTGCGATTAATTTTGAAACAGTGAAATACCCAACGCCATTCATTTACAGTAACAAAAGTACTGTCACGACGAAGAAAGCTAAATCATTTGATGAACCTGATTCAGAACTTTACGGTGGGAGAGTTGGCTTCGGTCGCGACTGGTACATTGGTAAAGGTCTTAACACGCGGTCTATGGTTGAAGTTTATTATCTCGGAAGTGCTTTCACGAAAGAGAGAACGGCAAATCCGGATGCCAACGCGAAAATTTCCACAACGAAAACAACGGGAAGTATGTACGGTGTCGATATTTCGCAAAGTATCGGTTTGATGTTTGATCTCAAGACAAAAAATCCTTTCATGGATGAGATGACCTACCTCGTGATCGAACCTTTTGTTGAAGCTGGCATTGGTGCAGGCAGGGCAGTTAACCGTGTTAATTTCGAATATGATAAGTCGACGGGTGTAGATTCTTACCGTCACAGGATTTCGGATAATCTCGCAAGTGCCCGAATTGGCGCCGGCCTCATGATGACAGCCCAGACCGGATTTTATTTTATGATGAGGGCCACAATCAACCGATACGAAGTTCTGAACAGGGACCAGAGTGTGAATGCTAAGATCGATGGGAACGCAGTGGCCAAGGATAATTTGCCGACGTATTCGGACAAAATTGATAATGCGATGGTGATGTATACCGTTGGTGGGGGATATAAGTTTTGAAAACCAAATGTTCTTATTTTTTTATCTTCCTTTTGGCATTGTCTTGTAACTCAGTCGACAACGTTGGCTTCGATGGTTTGAGTGAAGACGACAAGGCTTACTACCGTCAGAAAGAAGAGAAACAGTGCCTATCTGACACTGCGAAAGAGTTCGAAGATTTTTCTGAAGATTCTAATGAAGCTATGGCGAAGATGGAGAGGGAGCAATCTTATTCCTACAAACTAGCTTTGAAAAATACGACTACCACCAATGTATTGAAGGTCTGGAAAGTAACTGAGTCCACAGTATATTTTGTACATAAGTTAGGTGACGAAACTGACAACTATACGTTTATTAAAATCTCAGCATCGTCGAATTCTGCTCTCATAGACAATATCCGGACAGAGCTTTGCAAAAAACCTGATAACTATGAATTCACTAACAACAATCCTCCGACGATTAAGAAAACAGAGCTTCGCCCTAATACTTCAGACACAAGAATTAAAACGGTGACTCAGTTTTTATATAAATCGAATCTCCCTGCTTACTTTGCTACTTTTAACCAGATTGTTTCTACGAGAATCACTGACTCGAGTGGCGATGATACTGATACTCCGTCGCCTAAAACTTATAAAACTGTCCCAACGACAGATAATGATGCTGGGTACGAGTATACTTCCTACACGGGTTATGAAAATGCAGGAGCAAGGTATTGTGTGGTCACAGTGCCGGTCCCTATTTCACTTCCCTATGAATTTGCTGTTGCGGATTGTTCCGATGATCCTACCGATGGAAATGGTCCAGCTGCATGGCTTAACCCCGGTGATGACCTCAGGCTCTAGTTTTCCAAATCCTCAATCACGATATTCTCCCGCAGAATCTTCAGAAGAACGAAGGTGCGGGCAATCTTGAGAGACTCCTTCAGGAGCTTTCTGACGTCTTTCCACGAGCTATAGCTGTTGTTGACGGAGTCGAAGTAGAACTGCGGCTTAGAGCCGCTCATGAAGTGCGAGATGATGATTTTGATCCGCATGATGTGGTAGTCGCTGGAGATGATGAGCATCTTCTCTACGTTCGGATTGGACTTGAGAAACTCCACGGTCTCGCGGACGTTTTCAAAAGTATTTTTCGATTCATAATCGAGATCAACCTGAGCACCAATGGCCTTAACGGCTTCACCGGTCGCAGGGTCTGTTTGTTTTTCAATAAGAGTCTGGAATGAATTGGCAGCGTGTACTCCGGAAATGAGGAGCTTCGACGACGGATTCTTTTTGAGGAGATCGAGCGCGTAGGAAATGCGTCCCTTATCACCCGTGAAAACGGCAATGGCGTCAGGAGACTTCTGGTAGAAGACACCGGCAGCACGGCCTTTCTGCATCCGCGCGTAGATCGGGATATAGGCAATGAACGAGGCCGTGACGGCCAATGAAAAGACAAACAGAAACGCCGCACTGATGAGAATGCGGCGAAACCGTGTTGTCTTAGATTCAAAAACGTATTTTCTTCCAATTCCAAACATATTTATTTCGCTGCGATGACCTCAACTTCAACCACGGCCCCCTTAGGGAGTGCTGCTACCTGAACAGTAGAGCGTGCCGGGAATGGAGCTGTGAAAAATTTGGTGTAGGCTTCGTTCACTTTGCCGAACTGGGCGAGGTCCGTCATGAAGACTGTCGTCTTGATGATGTTCGCACGAGTAAGGTCTTGTGACTGCAGAAGACCGTCGATGTTGTTCATCACGTTCTCGAGCTGGCCATCAAAGCCTGTGGCCATCTCACCAGTCTTGGCATCAAGGCCAATCTGCCCTGAGAAGTAGTAAACGCCATTGTGGAAAACTCCTTGTGAGTATGTTCCGACAGCAGCTGGTGCTTTATCTGTAGCAATGATTTTCTTATCAAAAGACATGAGTATCTCCTTATTGCTTTTTGTGTTCCAGACGGTAAGCCTTGATCTCCTGAGAGATCAGGGCCGTGATGTGAGACATGTTCACGATCTCATCGACTGTCGACGTGCGCTGAACGATGTTGATGGCGTGCTTGAGTGGCAAGAGGATCGGACCGATCGGTGTTGCCCCACCTAGCTGCGCAAGTAATTTGTAACTAATGTTCGCCGAATTGAGATCAGGGAAGATCAAAACGTCTGCAGCTTTATCGAGAGTCGTAAATTCGAAGAGAGTTTTCATGATCTCTGTATTCGTTGCAACATCTGCCTGCATTTCTCCATCAGCGATGAGATTGGTATCTTTCGTTTTTGCAATTTTGAGAGCGTCGGCCATCTTCTGAGCACTTTCATCACGATTCGATCCGAAGTTTGAGTACGACAGGAAAGCGACACGCGGTTCCTGCTTCATGACGTTTCTGTACAGCTGGGCCGCGGAGATCGCGATATCTGCAAGGTCACTCGCATCCGGATTGATCTGAACTGTACAGTCAGCAAGGAAGACGACTCGTGACTTAAACACGAGCATCATGATCCCGGCGACTTTCGCTCTGCCTGGATTATGGCCGATCACTTTCATGATCGGGCGGATACATTCAGGATAGTTCTGAGTGGCACCAGTGATCATCCCGTCTGCCATGCCATTTTTTACCATCATACTGCCGAAGTAGTTTCCGCGTTTAATAATATCTTTGGCGAAGCTGTATGAAACACCTTTGCGTTGTCTTTGCGTGAAGTAATCCTGAGTGAATTTTTCGTACCACTCAGAATCATCCGGAGTCACGATCTCAGTATCTTTGAGGCTTGAAAGAGAAAGTTCATCCATTTTTCTCTGGATATTTTTTTTCGAACCTAAAAGAACCGGATGAATCAGACCTTCGTCTTTAAGAATAGAAACGGCTTTCAGAATGCGCGCGTTTGTTCCTTCAGTGAAAACAATTCTTGGTTTATCTGAGCCCGGAAGACGCGAACGGATGTTTCTCATGATGTTTCCGGTCTGACCCAGTCTCTCCTGGAGCGACTTTGCGTAGGCATTCATGTCATTAATCTGAATTCTTGCGACACCGGAATCCATCGCTGCTTTCGCAACGGCTGGAGCCACGCGGGTGAGAACGCGTTTATCGAATGGCTTAGGAATGAGATAGTTTTTCCCGAAAGCAAAATTCTCGTTTCCGTAAGCGCGTTTCACGTCATCAGGAACATCTTCTTTCGCGAGACCAGCAAGGGCCATCGCCGCCGCTTTCTTCATTTGTTCATTAATCTTGCGGGCGCGGACATCAAGAGCACCCCGGAAGATGAAAGGGAAACCGAGAACGTTGTTCACCTGGTTTGGATAATCCGAACGCCCTGTGGCCATAATGGCGTCATCGCGGACTTCAGCTACTTCTTCCGGTGTAATTTCCGGATCAGGGTTGGCCATGGCGAAGATGATCGGATTTTTCGCCATGGATTTAACCATGTCTTTTGAGACGAGACCTTTAGCAGAACAGCCGACGAAGGCATCAGCATTCACCATAGCGTCCGCAAGAGTTCGGCACTTCGTATCATTAGCAAACATATCTTTATACTTGTTCATTCCCTCAGTGCGCCCTTTGTAGATCACACCTTTTGAATCTGCCATGAGGACGTTTTCTTTTTTCACACCAAGCTCAAGGAAAAAGAGAGCAGTGGCAATCGCAGCTGCTCCGGCCCCGGAGACAACAACTTTTGCTTCGCTGAGTTTGCGGCCTGTGATTTCGCACGCATTGAGAAAGGCGGCTCCACCAATGATGGCAGTTCCATGTTGATCATCGTGAAATATAGGGATGTCACAGATTTCCTGGAGTCGTTTTTCGATTTCAAAACATTCCGGTGCCTTGATGTCCTCGAGATTGACCCCGCCGAATGTAGGCTCAAGAGCTTTAACAACAGCAACGACTTCTTCGACTGTACGCGAGCTGATCTCAATGTCGAATACGTCGATGTCAGCGAAGCGCTTGAAGAGAACACCTTTACCTTCCATCACTGGCTTACCAGCGAGAGGACCGATGTCGCCGAGACCAAGAACCGCGGTCCCGTTTGAAAGTACAGCTACAAGATTTCCCTTGGCAGTATATTTGTAAACATCATCAGGATTTTTCGCTATTTCGAGACAAGGAGCTGCTACACCCGGAGAGTAGGCAAGACTAAGGTCACGGGCGGTGAGGCATGGTTTAGTTGGGGTTACTTCGATTTTCCCTACGCGTCCTTGAGAATGATAATCAAGGGCCAGGCGATATTTTTCTTCAGCTGAAGTTGATTCAGTATTAGGTGTGGTCACAAGCGATCCTTTTGTGAGGGGAAACGAAGGCTATTTTTATGACAAGAAGATAGCACCGATGAAAGGAAAAAACACCTTGAATGCAGAGAGACATTCGTGAGAAATCGAGCTTTTTAGATTGAAATAAGTGTGCGTCGTAAATTGTATGATTCAGCTCAACAAATGTTTCACGAGGCATACCTTTTAGTTTATCCTCTAAGCCTATGAGATATGTTTTGATTTTTGCACTTGTTATTGCTGTCGCCAAGATCGACACACTTTTCGATTTATACCGTAAGGCGAGTTCGCAGGTGTCAAAGCAGAAAAAAAAAATGGATGAGCCGGCTTCAACGACCACGATTAAAGCCGAAAACGACACTGTTTCTTATGATAAAGATCCGTCTCTTAAGGTGAATCCACACGATCGTGTCATAGCCTTGATGGAAAGTTTTAAACTCAATCCGGAACCAGAAGTTCGTGCGAAAATAATGGAAGACATCAAGGTCGTCCCTAAACTTCTCATGCCCACTTTAGACCTTGCTCTTGAAACAGTTATTTATAGCTGGCGCGATCTCATCCAGGAAAATCATCCGGAAACAATTAATTTCATGATGGATCTTGAAAATCTTCTGACGGGAGAAAATCTTGATGTTATCAGAAGAAATTTTGTTTTTCTTCTCGATAGAAATGCTGAGGCTTTCGTGACGAGGTATTCAAAGTCCCGTGATGTCAGTTGTAAAGCAGGAGCTCTTTTCGGTGAGCCTGTACCTGAAGAAGAAAAAATAAATGAATTCCGTGTTCGTGAAACCTCCCTTCAGACCGTTCTTCTTAAAGAGACACTGGATCCTGCGGTGAAAACATTTACAGCAATTTGTTTGAATGTTGTGAAGACCCAGATTCTCACTATACAGGCAGCTTCTCCTCAGAGTGGCACTCAGTTTGTTCCTGGAGAAAATCAGCTCGTACCGCCGCCTGCCCCTTCAGTGCAAGGGATTCCTTCCGCTGGTCCGGCCGCTCCGGTTGTATCTCCTGCGCCAGCGCCTACATCGGGAACTGTTCCACCTGCCACGCCTGGAACAAATTTCATCCCGGTTAATTCACCACCGACTTCACCATGATTCAGCTGACCAAACTTTCCAAGGGCTATGGCACTCAGGTACTTTTTGAAGACATAACAGTCACTCTCGGCCGAGGTGAACGGATCGGTTTCGTCGGGAGAAACGGCTCAGGGAAATCGACTCTTTTCAAGTTACTTCTTGGTGAAGAATCAGCGGACTCTGGTGATATTATTTTTCCGAAGAATTATAAAATCGGAACTCTCAAACAACATCTTCACTTCACCGAAAAAGATATTCTTAGCGAATGCGCTCTGGCCTTGCAACCTGAAGAGGCTGAGTACGGTATTTATAAAGTGGAGAAAATGCTTCACGGTCTTGGCTTCCGGACTTCGGATTTCGAGCGGGCACCATCGGATTTTTCCGGCGGCTATCAGATCCGTCTGAATCTTGCGAAAGTACTTTTGTCTGAACCTGACTGTCTTCTCCTCGATGAGCCTACCAACTATCTTGATATTGTCAGTATGCGCTGGCTCTCGCGTTTCCTGCGCGAGTTTCGCGGAGAAATGATTCTCATCACCCACGACCGCGGTTTCATGGATGAGGTCACGACTCATACGATGGGTCTCTGGCGGCAAAAACTGATGAAGTCGAAGGGAAGCTCGGAAAAATATTTCGAGCAGATTCTTCTTGAGGAAGAAATCTACGAGAAAACCCGGCAAAACACGGAACGAAAACGTAAAGACCTTGAAGAGTTTGTTGCCCGGTTCAAGGCCAAGGCGAGTAAGGCCGCTCAGGCGCAATCACGCAAGAAACTTCTTGAGAAGCTTCCCGACATGGAAGCACTGGCACTCATGACTTCTCTTGAGTTCGAGTTCAACCATAAAGAATGTCCCGGAAAAGTTCTGCTCGAGGCAAAAGACGTATCCTTTGGTTTTGGCGAAAGTAATCTGATCTCGAATCTTTCTTTTCCGATTCTAAAGGGCGACAAAATCGCCATCATCGGAAAAAATGGCAAAGGAAAATCCACACTACTCAACGTCCTTGCAGGCGAACTCACACCAAAGCAGGGTGATATCAATCGCAACGTGAATCTCCTGATCGGACACTTCGGGCAAACCAACATTAATAGACTCAGCCTGGAGATGACGATAGAAGAAGAGATCGGCTCCGTCGATGCGTCCTTAACAATGACGAGAGTGCGGTCGATCTGTGGAACGATGATGTTTCCCGGTGATCTTGCGAAGAAAAAAATAAAAGTTCTCTCCGGCGGAGAGCGCTCGCGGGTTCTCCTCGGAAAGATGCTGGCGAAACCAACCAATCTTCTTCTGCTCGATGAGCCGACCAATCACCTTGATCAGGAGTCTGTTGAATCCCTTACGATGGAACTTCAGAACTATCCGGGTGCCGTTGTCATCGTCACCCACTCTGAAGGCATGCTTCGTGAAATCGCGACATCCCTTATCGTTTTCCATCAGGGTAAAGTAGAGTTCCTGCGCGAGAATTATGATGGATTCCTGAAAAAAATCGGCTGGGAAGAAGAAGAGAACGAAGAGGAGGAAGTTAAGGTTACACCGAAACTTTCACGCCAGGATGCCAAGAGACTTCGTTCTGAGTTCATCATTGAAAGAGGAAGAGAGATTTCTCCATTTAAGAAAAAAATGGAAAAACTTGAGTCCGATATCATGAAACTTGAAGTGGAGCAGGCGTTGATTGAAAAAGAAATGATCGATCTTGCTGCCAGTGGTGATTCAAAAAAAATCCAGGAAAGAAGTCAGCGTCTGGGAGTCGTTAAAAAAACGGTGGATGATTCATTCGAAGAACTGACCGCTACTACACTGACTCATGATGAAATTTACAATCGCTATGAATCGAAACTTACAGGTCTGGAATCTTAGCTCCGCTTTCTACCAACTTAATAAGCCTTCTTCGTTCATCCAGTTCAAAAGGATTGATTCCGTTGAGGGCAAAGTACATCCACGCAGTTCCTGCGACAGAAGATGCTGTGGAAAAATCTTTATTCGATGTTGTCGTGGCATAGGCAATCCCACCATCAGCTTTCTTCATCTTCATCACTGACTTGAGAAGGTCTCCTGTTTTCTTTTGCTGACAGCGAATCGGAGTCGCATAAGTCTTTTCATATTTTGCCATAGCAAGGATTTGACCAAGACTTCCTTCTGACCAGACAAACTGAGTGCTGGCAGGCTGACGAGTTGGCTTGGAATCCATAAATCCTGTGATCCCTTCGTGTTCAACATAGAAAGATTCACAGTTCAAATCAAAAGCCTCTTTGAAATTCAGATCTTTTATTGTTCCGCTATCGAGCGCAAGAAAACTCCAGCTCTGATTATCCAGATACAACTCTGACTTATTAATCTCACCTGTAGCGACGTTCATACCCGACCAGAAATGTGATCTCTCCCTGTCCCAAAGCGAGAGGATAAATCCTTTCAACATGACAGTTTCTTTTTTCCAGTTTGGTTTTGTATTGAGTTGGTTAAAATCCCTGAAGGCCGCGTAGGCATCGAGGTTATGCTCAAGTGCTGCTGTCAGATCTTCACGCCAGGCAGTTGACTTGATATCAGTTGGACCGAATTTCAGGGCAAGAGTATGAAGACCCTTGATGTCTACTTTCTGTAATTGACCCGATAAGTAGGTTAGTACTTTAATGTTGAAATCGAGGAACTCATCAGTCTTAAATTTACTTTGATAATGGTTTGCTGCAATCGAAAGCCAGGCAATCGCACCAGCATATCGTTTATCACCTTCTATGGGGTAAGGAGATTCACCATTCAAATAATAGGAAAAATAAAGTGAACCATCCTGGATCTGCAATGTCTCCATGGCACGCAAAAGTGACTGTGCTGAGAAACGATCATCAGCTTTTGTGAAGGCGATAATGGCGAGGGCTTGATCGTAAATATAACTTTGTGTACTCGATGGATAACTCTGAATCAATTCGCCCTTATTATTGGGAAGCATTTTCATGCGTGATTTCAGGTTCTCAAGAAGTTGCTCCTGAGGGGTGGCCATGACCACAAAGCTAAATGCCCATAGCCCGATAAGGCTAAATAATTTTCCTAACAAAGTGAGATCTCCTAGCAATTCGTTTAGAGTCTTTTCGTCAGGTATTGTTAGTTCTTGAGTGAAATTGTCGGGGTATATGGTTTATGCCTGAGAAAGCAAACAGTTAGCTCTTCAGAATGCGGGCCCAGTATGGAGAATGGAGACCTAGGGTTTCGACATAAGGACGGATATCGGACTTGAGATGTGGAGGTAATTTCTGGAAGGGAACGATGTGTTTTGGTGGGACAAACCGGAACGTGAAATTGATCCTGCGGGATTCAAAGCCCGTGATCTTTGGGCCTAAAAGAGTGCCCTTCTTATCTTCCACACGCTGGACTCGATGAAAGGTTTTTGACTTCCATTTATCGCCGCCAAAGATCTGTAGCGACGAATCTTCGAGCCACTGTGAAAGCACAATATTTTCCTCACCCAATGTGGACTTACCGTTCACAAATTGAAAGAAGGCCCGGTCACCAAAAGACATGGAACCTACAGGACCTGGTTCAAAATCCTTGTGCTCTCCGACCCGCGCTCGATCAACCCATTTTCCGTCTTCCATCTTGTTGCCGTAAAAATTGATCAGACAAGTATTGAGTTTCCAACCCTCAGGAAAAAAAGATTTCGGAAATCTTTTTCTTGCGATGAACTCGATGCGATCAACGAGCTTTTGTAAAAACTCCGGATAAGCTTCTGCTTCCACGCATCGGTTGAGAGTACCTTTCGGAGGGTGATAGTAATCAAGGCAGGCAAACTGCCAGTTTCCGAGCCAGTAGACAGGACGAAGAAGAGGCCTTTGTTCATCGTTCTCGGGAGGAGGATTGTGCTCTGAAAATCGCATTTCCCAAAGGGGAGTTAGGGTTTCTATCCATGCAAGAATACTGGCCCGCTCCTGGCGGTCCACGAAGGGAAACTGATAATAAAGTCCGGGAGGTAGCTCCTGGCCTTTGGGGAGAGGTTTCATGAAGAGCCGTTATCGCAGAACTCTTTGACTCTGAAAAAGGCTCTCGTTTCACTCTGTAAAACCTTCCTCAAGCCTTGTAAAAAATCCGATGTGGGCGTAGAAATCGGGGATGAAATTTGAACTGGCGACCGAAAACGACATCTTCCAGATTTCACAACTTTACTTTGATGTTTATCAAGGCACGTACCCTGATCCCCTGATGAAGGACTTCAATCTCATCAGAAACTTCATCAAGTCTGAGATGGGCTTCTGGTTTATCGCACGCGATGTAGATGGCACCGTTCGTGGGTCTGTCCTCGCAGCGTATGATCAGGAAAACCTGATAGCGAAAGCTTTTGGTGCCGTTGTCCGTGTCGAACACCGTGGCCAGGGTCTCATGGAAGATCTTCTTTCATTCGGCATCCAGTATCTCAGAGAGAAGACTCCCGGTGTGGATGTGATTTATTCCACAACACGTACGGTGAACGAAGCTGCACAAACTCTTACTGAAAAACTTGGCTTTAAAAAACTTGGTATTTTTCCGAATGCCCATCGCACGAACGAGTACGAAACACATTGCCTCGCTGCGATTATCTACCCATCTGCACTCGAGAAAAGAAACACGAATTATAAAATTCATCACGAGATGGCTTCACTCTATTCGATTGTCTCGGAAGAAGTTCCACTTCCTCCACTCGAGAGCATTATCCCGGAGCTGCCGACAAAGGTTTTGATTTCGCCACCGGAACTTGAAGTGGTAAAATCACCGAAGTTCGTTTCTTATCGCTACTCATATCTCAAACAGGAAAAGAAACTCGAGTTCGAATTTTTTCCCTTCCACCAACCAAACCTTGTGATTATTTCCCCTGATCAATCAGTGGAACTTTTTTGCCACCTCTCTGCAGTCGACGGTTACTGTGTCGTCGTCGGCGGGAAGATGCCTGGAACCATGAACTTCACAGAACTCTTCCTTGAGGCCAATAAACTTCTCAGAGACGCTGGTGCACGCTACATCGAAGTCATTGTCCGTGCAGACAGACCTAAGATCGTTGAAAGTATCGCGCGAGCGAAATTTATTCCATGTGGATTTTTCCCCGCTCTCCAGTTGATCGGAAATAAACGTCACGACTTTCTTGTTTTTAGCCGCTCGTTTGAAATCTTCGATTTCCAGAACGTAAAACTCAAAGGCCTCAACCAGGTTTACCTTGAAGAGTACTACAAGGCGTGGAAGCGGATGTCGCTTAACCCGAAACTCCTTGAGTCATGAAAACCCGGGGCACTCTTACAGATAAACTACTGGACTCTGATCCATTCGACTTCTCTGTTGAAGCAAAGAAAATTTTCCTGGAAAGTTTTCGGGAAAATGCTCTTTACCACTATGAAGCAAATCCCTTCACAAAAAAACTCTGGGATAAACTCAACTTCCATCCTCGCGACTTGAAAATCGAAGAAGACCTCTCTGAAATTCCCGGCACAATGGTTCATCTCTATAAAGAGCATGAGCTTTGTTCTGTGAAAAAAGAGGAACTCGTACTGACTCTCACAAGTTCAGGAACAGGCGGACAAAAGTCGCAGCAGTTTCTCGATCAGCAGAGTCTTGATAACGTCAAAAAACTTGCGCTCAACGTTCATCGCTCTCTCGGGATGGCGAGTGATAGAAAATATAACTATCTCTGCTTTACCTATGATCCCAAAGTCGCCAATGATCTGGGGACTGCTTTCACAGATGAACTTCTCACAAACTTCACCGGCAAAAACGAGGTTTTCTATGCGATCCAGTGGAGTGATGAGAAGAAAGATTTTGAGCTAAATGAGAAAGGCACAGTTGAAACACTCAAGCGTTTTGCAGCATCGGATATTCCAACACGTATTCTTGGATTTCCTGCCCTGTTGTTTGAAGTCATCGAGAAAAACAATCTTCAATTGAATCTGGGAAAAGATTCGTGGCTTCAGACCGGTGGTGGATGGAAAGGGAAAGCCGATAAGGAAATTCCAAAGAAAGAATTCCATCGGTTCATTGAAGAGAGATTGGGAATTCCGAAGACGAACCAGAGAGATCTTTTTGGCATGGTGGAACACGGGATTCCTTACGTTGATTGCGAAGAAGGTAATCTTCATATTCCAAACTATGCCCGCGTGTTTGTTCGCTCCCCACATGACCTTTCTTTACGCAAGAAAGGTGACCGCGGTCTTCTGCATTTCTTATGCTCATATAACTTTAGCTACCCGGCACCAAGTCTTCTCACGACTGACTATGGACGCGTTGAAACGTGTTCATGCGGTAAAGGTGATATCCTGATTCTCGAAGGAAGAGCAGGAGTGAATAAGCATAAAGGTTGCGCTCTGAAGGCCCTCGAGCTTGTGGAGAAAGCCTGATGTACTGGTTTAATAAAAATATCACAGACTGGAAAAGTGAAGTGGCGTGGGCGGAGCTCCCAGGGCTGAAACTTAAAATTGCACGCACTCCCTTAACGGAAATCGTGACACTGCTTGATGCTTTCGGAAAACAATTCAAGCTTAGCGTTGATGATAAAAAGAAATTGATGAATGAGAGTGGCCTAACACTTGTTGAAGTGGAATCGACACTGGCCATTTTGCCAACTCTTCTTTCTGCTGAGTCATTGATGAAAAGAGTGCGCGGCGAGTTTGTTCAGGAGAGTGTTCTTGATCGCTTTACAAAAATTCCGCGGTTTCAGGGTGAAGTGAAAGCGGCACCTCTTGGGATTATTCTCCATGTGACGGCAGGAAACGTTTTCTTGAGCAGCATCGATTCACTTATCACCGGACTTCTGACAAAAAACTTATCCATACTTAAAGTCAGTTCACAGAATACGTTCTTCCCGGACGTGTTCGCTCGTGCACTGGCATCTTTTGATAAGGAAAATATTGTCGCCGATAAGTTCGCTGTCCTTCACTGGAAAGGTGGAGATCAATCCGTTGAAAGCTTTATCAAAAAGAAAGTCAACGCGATCATTGCCTGGGGTGGGGAAGAAGTCATGGAGAGTTACCGTAAGGATCTCCCACAAGGTGTAAAGTTTCTCGAGTTTGGACCAAAAATTTCAATCCAGTTAGTTTCAAGAAATGGGCTCTCAGGAAAAGACTTGAATACGGTCTGCGATAAGATAGTCGCTGATGTGATTCCCTGGGATCAGGCCGCGTGTTCTTCTCCTCAGAATCTTTTTCTTCAGACTGGTATCGAACCAAAATCCTTTATGACTGCTTTAAGCTCGGCATTCACTCGTGCATCTCTGCGTGGGGAAATTTCCGAAGACGAAGCTACTGAAATTCTCAAGGAATATTACCGCGGTCTTTATTCTGAACT
Source organism: Bacteriovorax stolpii (assembly GCA_945883845.1). Taxonomy (GTDB): domain Bacteria; phylum Bdellovibrionota; class Bacteriovoracia; order Bacteriovoracales; family Bacteriovoracaceae; genus Peredibacter. The sequence goes on from CAMCYI010000011.1 coordinate 32,111, forward strand.
GATGGAAGAGGGCCAGGTACTGAGAGGTGAATCTTTTCTGCTCCATCTCGAGCAAAATAAGTATATTCGTCCTTCGCCACTCAACCGTTCATTGATCATCAAAACATTTTCCGACTCAGCTGATCTTTTCGCGCATCTGGAACCGTTTTCGTACTTTCTCCAGTCATGTTCATATCTCGTGTCCTCTGATGAAAAATCAGAATACCTCGAGACTCTGGCCCTCACCGGGATCAAGCGTCTTGCTCCATTAGGCACAATAACCTGGGGCATGGACGGAGCACCACATGACGGACGATTTGTTCTGCGCGAGCTCGTTCATTTCATCGGCGATGAGAAGCGTGTTGTGGACTACGGGGAAAAAGTCATTCAGGTTGAAAACTCCACAACACTCAAAGAATTTTTTGATCAGACGGAACATCCTCCGGGATATATATTCTCTTCTGGTGGCACAACTGGCGAACCAAAGTACGTTCACTTCAGCTACGAGGAATTTGATGCAACGACTGATCTTCTTGCTGAAAATCTTAGGGCCCAGGGGCTTAAGCCAGGAATGACAGTGGCGAATCTTTTTGTTGCCGGCAATCTCTGGTCATCGTTTATGGCCGTCGAAAAGGCCCTCGAGAAAATTGGGGCCATCCAGCTTCCTGTCGGCGGGCTCTGTGCGCAGGATAATATCGTTCAATATCTGAGGAAGTTTACTCCGGATGTCGTCATGGGAATTCCATCTCTTCTTGTTTCACTAGCAGAGTACGCAGAAACTCAAAACCAGAAACTCAACATCCCGAATGTCTTTTACGCCGGTGAAGCTCTTTCATCAATGAGACAGGAATATTTACGTAAGTCATGGGGAACAACTTCATTCGGCTCGGCCGGTTATGCTTCAGTTGATGCCGGGGCTATTGGTTATCAATGTAAAGAATGCGGGCCCGGAGAGCATCACGTCTTCACTGATCTCATCGATCTCAAAATCATTGAAGAAGAAGCCGTCGTCACATCTCTTCTTCGCACGACCATGCCTGTCCGCAACTATCGCACTGGGGATAAAATCGAATGGATTACTGACTGCACATGTGGAAGGACTGATCGTCGCTTTAAGCTTCTCGGACGGATTGATAACGTCATTCAGGTCTGGTCTTGCAGATTACTTGTGAGCGATATTGAGCAGGCGCTAAGTGAAGTGAACCCAGACATCCGGACGTTTCAGATCACCATCACAGAAGACCGCGAATACAATCTGGCGCGTGAAAAAATGCAGATTGCTTTTGAAGGCGAGATCACTGATGAAGAAATACTGCTAAAAACTCTTTACCGTTTGTCTCGAGACCTCAAGGACACATTATCCTTTGATGATTTTCGAAAGAATGTCTCACTCGAATCCCGCAAGATCGAACGGAACCCACGCACTGGAAAAATCAGCGTCGTAAAGGATTTGAGAAAATAATTTTTTTTTATTAGGCAAGAAAATGCGGCCAGAGATCCGTCAGGGCAAGTGGAAGAGGTGTTTTATCCCAGACCAGATTAAATTTCGTTTTCAATTCCTGATTCAGAACTCCGTCATCCTTTAAAAATTCATCCTGTTGTTTCATAGAAGCAAGATTTGAATAACAGTGTTCGCCGGCCTTCTCTTGAGAGTGATGGGCATTGAATGCCAGGCATCCGTAAGGCTTAACTTCTCGCGGAAGAGGGCAGCCAAGCTCACCATGATTGAAGAAAGGGCAAGTGTAAGTCCTGCGCAGAAAACTTTTACGCCCATTGCCCGCGGGATGATCAAGTCGATACTTTGTAATTGTGTTGGTGATGGAGTCTTTCAAAACGGGAGTCAGAAGATTTTTTTCCTGCAGATGTGTGATGAGTTCAACCGCTTCAACGGGAGTGACCATCATCGAATTGGCCTCAAAAGTACAACAGTTACCCTGGCAACCACGACAATCCATGCCCTGGGATTCAAGGTTTTCCATCTCGGTGAGAAGAATTTGTCGGCGCGCTTGAGGGGTCATGAGTGATATATAAGACAAGATTCTCTGAATGCAAAGCATTATATGAAGAATTTCGGGATGATCTCGTTTACTAAAACCGCCGATTTTAGTACAAAATCCTGTACAGAATTATTCTTAGTTTTCGAGGAGATCAGCATGATGGAATCTTGGTTGATGTGGATCAAAACGCCCATTATTTTTGGGGTTTTGGGTCTGGTAATTGCAGCGTATTTTTACTTTCGTATTCTTAGCCTTGCGAAAGGGAACGAAACCATGGAGCGCATTGGTGGGTACATCCGCGCCGGATCGATGGCCTTCCTTTTCCGTCAGTACAAAGTCCTCGCCGTTTATGGCGTGGTCGTTGCACTTCTGATCGGATACGGACTAGGGCCTCTGGCCGCTGGATCATTTCTCCTCGGAGCTATCCTATCACTTCTCGCTGGTTTCATCGGGATGAAAGCTGCAACTTACGCAAACGTTAAGACGACTCAAGCTGCACGCGAAGGTTCAAAAGCAAATGCTCTTCTCACTGCCCTTGATGGTGGTGCGGTCATGGGTCTTTCCGTCGCAGGTCTCGGTGCCATCGGACTCGGTGTTCTCTACATTTGTTTCGAAGCTTCGGGAGATAAAGTTCTTTCAACTGTTCTCCACTCATTCGCTGTTGGTGCATCTTCAATTGCACTCTTCGCTCGTATCGGTGGAGGTATCTATACAAAAGCTGCTGACGTTGGTTCGGACATTGCTGGTAAAGTGATCGAGAATATTCCTGAAGATGATCCCCGTAACCCAGGTGTTATCGCAGATAACGTTGGTGATAACGTCGGTGACGTAGCAGGCATGGGCGCAGATATTTACGAATCAATGGTTGCTGCGATTGTTGCCGCCATGGCGATTGCGATTACTTCTTCTGAACTTCCGATCCTCACAACTTCAATGGATAACAAAATTGTTGCTATTGGATTGCCTCTTGTTCTTTCAGCTGTCGGACTTCTCGTTTCGATCATCTGTATCTTCATCGCCCGTTTCATGAAGCACATGAACCCAGCTACAGTTCTTCGTGGTGCTCTCATTCTTCCACCTCTTGCTCTCGCGATTGCATCATATGTGATCATGGGCATGCTCGATATTACTCAGTCAGTAACAGCGATCCTCACGATCGGTGCGGTTGGCGGAACTATAATCGGTCTCGTCACTGATTATTATACGTCGATGGGCCCGGTTGCTCGTATTGCTGAAGCAGCACGCACTGGTGCTGGTACAAACGTCATTCAAGGTCTCGCAGTCGGAATGGAATCGACAGCGATTCCGATGATTGTTGTTGCAGTAGTTGCATATCTCGCAAATAAATATCTTGGTCTTTATGGTATCGCTCTTTCTGCTGTCGGGATGCTCGGCGGAACAGCAGTTGTTATGACTGTTGATGCTTACGGGCCTATTTCAGATAATGCCGGTGGTATTTCTGAGATGTCTGGTCTCGGACCTGATGTTCGCGCGATCACTGATGAACTCGATATGGTTGGTAACACAACAGCAGCCATCGGTAAGGGATACGCGATCGGTTCAGCGATCCTCACTGTGCTTGCTCTCTTCTCTGCTTATAACATTGAAATTAACCACGTTCGTTCGATGGCAGGTCTCGGCGCAGTAGAGCTCATCCTTACTGATCCAAAAATCCTCATCGGTATCCTTCTTGGTTCAATTCTTCCATTCCTTGTCGGATCAACAACGATGCTTGCCGTTGGTAAAGCAGCTGGTGCGATCGTCGTCGAAATTGGTCGTCAGTTCAGAGAGATTCCAGGTCTTATGGAACTCAAGGCTGAACCGGATACAAAAGCAATTGTTGATATCGCAACAACAGCTGCTCTTCGCGAAATGATTCTTCCGGGATGTCTCGCGATCTTTGCACCTGTTCTAGTTGGATTCTTCATGGGCCCGGCTTCGCTTGCTGGTCTTCTTGCTGGTTCACTCGCTGTTGGTGCGACAATGTCTCTCTTCATGGCAAACGCTGGCGGAGCATGGGATAACGCTAAAAAATACATCGAGAAAGGAAAGCTCGCTGGAGAGAAAAAAGGAACTGATACTCACAAGGCCGCTGTCGTTGGCGACATGGTCGGAGATCCGTTCAAAGATACATCTGGTCCGGGAATCGCAATCCTGATCAAGGTGATGTCGGTAGTTTCTTTGCTGATTGCTCCTCTCATCGCTCTTCTTTAATTTCTGATCTTTAGGCCCTCTTCGGAGGGCCTTTCTATTTCTCCCTCAAAAACGCTCAAGTATTATAAAAGTTATCCGACAAGGGCACTATGTAATCTAAAGGGGGATTTATGAAATCACTTATGTTCGGTGCACTTTTCTTCGTTTCAATTCATTACGGATGGGCCGCAGAAATCATTCTCAAGTAATCAGCTTCCGAAGAGAGCTTCGATTTGCAGAAAGACAAAAGGCGTTCTTCTGAACGAGTACGCCTTGGGAAAATTCAAACCTGTTCCCAGATCAAGATAGAGAAACTGGTGATAGAGATTTCTTCTGTACGTTGTTGAGACCTGGTGATTCGACAGGTACCAGGTTCCGGATATGACCGTTGAAGCTATGCTGTAGTTATACACAAGAGCATCATCCTCGGTCAGGCGATGAAAGAGATTCGGCCCGTGTCCCGTCGTAAAATTCTTCAGACTAATTTTCCAATCCGCCACATTGTTAAAACGAAAGAGCAGATCACGATTTAAAGTGTAATCGGTGTTGAGTGTCGTCTTCTGGCGAAATCCTTCATCGACGGCTTTCCATGTGGATTCCTGAACGAAACGATGAATCAACTGCATCGTCGAGGCACTCTTTCTTAAACGACCTCTGGCGGTGAGATTCGGATGAACGGAAGCGTTCACGGCAAGATCACTTCGGAACATCCAGCGCGTATCCAGCTCTGTTGCCTTGATGTACTTGATGGATCTTTCTTTTCTTTCGTAATCGGATTCACCTTTTTTAGGTTTCCTCGTTTGAACGATGTCTTTGAACCTTTTCTCCAGACTGGGTAAGCGAAGGTTGAAGCGAATGAGCGTATCGTCGTCGGGTAGCGATCTTTCCTGAACTGTATACCGCCGGCCGAGACGGATCTTACTTCGTCCTAACTCATCATCTGCTCGTTCAGTTGCAAAGAATGAATCGAAGTCGTTTGCGAGATGGTTAACTCTGTGACCAAGAAGTTCCTGAATGGTATCGAGGACGGGAATGGAATGCTCCGAAATCTCCTCCGCGGGAGAGCCCCAGGTGAAAAAAGGCAAAAATAAAAACAACACAAGCACATACGCCATCGTCCCCATTGTAGCCTATTCCTGCGAACTGCCAATTATTCGTGTCACATTCTGATGAAGAGAATGTTCCAACCTTTATTCAAGCATTAGATTTCATGGCAATAGTACAATTTTAGTCAAACTTTCACTTGGGTATGGCGATACGATGGAGCGGCTCAAGAGTTGAACTTGTATTGTGAGGTAGTACGTGAGTGACAAGAAGAAAATTTACATCGTTGGTTTCAGTCTCGTGGCAGTAATCGCCGGCGGACTTTGTTTTAACTTCAAAGAAAAGTGGGCCTCTTATGGCCATAAGACAAAAGCTTCAACTGATGATGCTCTCCTGGCACTCATCAAGCATGACATGCACGGATTTCAAAAATACGTGACAAGCGGTGGAGATGTTCACGCACGTCTTCCTGAAATTGATGGCAAGGTTTACACCGTTGCTCAAGGGATGGCGTATTTCGAAAGAACAGATTTTGCAGAATACCTTCAGACAATGAAGGTGACTTTTGTTGAACAAAAAACAGCAGCTGAATTTGATATCCTGACTCTTGCTGTAAATAAGAACAACGGGGATTTCTTTAAAGTGATCGCAAAAGAAGGTCCGAATCTCGCGGCTGCTTACGGAAATAAAAACTGGACCCTCCTGCATATTGCTTCAGCGGTCTGTGCACACAAGGTTGTTCCGGTTCTCCATCAACAAGGCCAGCTTAACTGGAACCTTCGCGCTAAAGACGGTTCAACACCCTTGACGATCGCTGCAGAGAACGATTGTCTTCCCGTTTTGAGTTACTGGAAGGAACACGGAGCTGACTTTAAAGCGAAAGATGGTAGGGGCATTACTGCTCTTTCTATCCTCTCTAAAAAGAAAGATGCCGCTCTCATGGCGTTCGCTCAATCGTTCATCGAAAGACGTCCAGCTTCAATCACAATCATTGCCCCTAAGGAACCAAACTTTTATAACAAGCGCGTGATTCCGAAAGAAAAGAAGATCGATCACTCAGCACTCATCGAGCCGGAAGACCGTCCACTTGAAGCAACAGAGACAGCTGAGAATTCAGAATTCGCAGACTAGTCATCATTCCTCCTTGCAGAAAATCCATTTGGCCCTAAAATGAAAGTATGGAGGAATGACATGGACGTTATTCGTAGGACCAATGCTGAAATTGAAAAAGAACTCGGAGCTGTCGCTTACTTCGTTCGCAAGAAACGAAAAGAGCGTGGTTACACTCAGGAAGAGCTCGCAGCTTCTGCCGGAGTAGGACTCGCATTCTTAAAGCGACTTGAAGGCGGAGACGAAAATCTTCACCTCGCCAAAGTGCTTCAGGTTTTGCGCCATCTCAAAGCCGATTTGTTTCCAAAAGAGTATCAATAGAATTTTTCAAGAGAATCCCGGGTTAAAGCCCGGGATTTTTTTTTCTAAACCTGATGTTCAACATTTCCACTAAAAATGAGAAAGTCATCGCGAAGTAGATATATCCTTTCGAAATGTGCGCGCCCATTCCTTCCGCAGTCAACATCACGCCGATCATCAAAAGAAACGAGAGAGCGAGAACTTTAATCGTAGGGTGTCTGTCCACAAAGCGGCCGATACCACCTGAAGAAAAAAGCATCACAATCATGGAGAGAACCATAGCAACAACCATGATCGAGACCTGGTTGGCCATACCGACTGCTGTGATAACTGAATCGAGTGAGAAAACGATATCAAGAACCAGAATTTGACCGAGCATGATCCAGGCACCTTTGGAATTTCTTGGTGTCTTATCATCATGAGGTAAGTGCACCTGAGGATCACCTTCTAGCTTGTGGTGAATTTCATATGTTGATTTAGCAATCAGGAAGAGACCTCCGCCGAGAAGGATGAGATCTCGTCCTGAAAATGAATATTCCAGAACTTTCACGATGGGCTCAGTGAGAGTCATGATCCAGCTGATCGAGAAGAGAAGAATGATCCTGATAACGAGGGCCAGGCCAATCCCGAGATTTCTGATCCTTTGTTGCTGATGCTGCGGAAGCTTCGCAACCAGAATGGCGATAAAAATAATATTGTCGATGCCGAGGACGATCTCCAGAGCAGTTAGTGTGAATAATGCTGTGAGGTTGGCGCTGGTAAATTCAAACATTGAGGCTCCCGGTCAGTTATGGAGAGATTTTCTCCTGTGAATTTCACTTTGACTAGTGGCTTGAGTTATAATGAAGGTCTTCAGGAGGCCTTATGAAATCTCTCTCCACTTTTCTCCTTCTTGCCATATTTGTGAGCTGTGCTTCAAGGCCACAACTTTATCCGAACCAGAAACTAAAAAGTGTCGGAAAAGAGCACGCTGAGGAAGATGTTGAACGGTGTATGGCAGATTCGGAAGCTTACTTGAAAAGTAGTAAGGGTAAGCAGGTCGCCAAAGGGGCCGGAGCAGGTGCCGCCATCGGCGCTGCAATGGGTGCGGTGGGAGGTCTGTTCACCGGCAATCTTGGTGGAAGCCTGATCCGCGGTGGCGCCGTCGGTGCTGCCGGTGGCGCTGCAGTCGGTGGACTTTCTCCAGACCAGTTGAAAAGAAGATATGTGAATCAATGTCTCGGTGACGAAGGTTACCGGGTCATCGGCTGGGATTAATGAAATATCTCCATACAATGCTTCGGGTAAATCATCTCGAAGAATCAGTTCGTTTCTATACAGATGTTCTTGGAATGAAAGTTCTCTCGCATACTGATTATCCTGAAGGTAAATTTACTCTCGTCTTTTTGAGCTATGGTGATTCGAAAGATGATCCCTGTATTGAACTCACATACAATTACGGAAAACATGACTATCAATTAGGAGACGCATTCGGACATATCGCACTGGCGACTCCGGATATCTATGCGACCTGCGAAGCTGTCAGGAAGAAAGGTGGGAAGATTTCCCGTGAGCCGGGTCCCATGAAACACGGAACGACAGTGATTGCTTTTATCGAGGATCCGAACGGATATAAAATCGAATTGATTGAGAGAAAAACTTCCTAGATTTTTCCGCTCTTCACATAAAAAGAAATTTCGTCTTTAGTCTGCTCCTTCTCATCGAGAAGTTGCAGACGGTATTTGCCGGACTTCGAGGGATAAAATCCTTTTTCAATTTCTGATTTCTTTATTTCTATTCCGTTCATCTTCCAGCGAAGGTCATGGCCACTGGCCTGAAAAAGTATGCGCTGGCTGTTTTCCGGAATCTCCGGATCGAAGGCGAACTGTGCTCCCTGCTGGGGAAACAAAATTTTGGTAACCGGAGTGTTGTCAGAAAGAGCGATCTTGTTTTTTGGTTCGGTTCCCTTGATGTAAAGGTCTTCACCAACAGTAATAAGTGTCAGTGGCCTTGAAGGAGGTGCACTTGATTTCTTTGCGTGAAGAGAGCTGACGAGCTGAGAGAAAATAGGTGCCGCACCAGTGATACCGGTCACGTTCCACATCGGATCTCCGCCGCTGTTACCCACCCATACTCCTATAACGTACTTATCTGTGTATCCGACGCACCAGTTATCTCGCATGTCCTTACTTGTTCCCGTCTTCACGGCACTCCATGAATCTGTAGAGAGTGTACTTTGAATGCCAAAAGTGAGGGACCGGTTATTCTTTTCAGACAGGATCGAGGAAATGATGTAGCTCACATCTTCGGAGAATTCCGGAATATTTTTAGGCTGTAGTTTTATGTTCTTCTTGAAAACAGGATTGATAAAATTTCCTGCCTCTGCCAAGGCTCCATAGCTGCGGGTGAGATCCCACAATGTAATATCAACTGAACCCAGCGCCATGGAGTGCCCATAGTATTCAGGCTCCTGAAGATCGCGAAACTCGAGATTACTCAGGAGTGAATAAAATTTCTCCGGCGTGACATAATCAATAACTCTGACGGCCGGAATGTTCAGCGATGATCCCAGCGCCATTTTCGCCGGAACATCCTGATAGGTAAATCCTTTCTGATAATTCTCCGGCTGATAAGTAAGGCCCTCTCTTGTCACAGAAAATGGTTCATCCCGGAGTGGAGTTGTCATGGTGATGAGTCTTTCACTAATCGCCTGAGCAAAGAGCAGTGGTTTCAGGGTTGATCCTGCCTGCCTCGGTGACTGAATGTGATCCACTAGAGAAGACTTTGAATAATCACCTGAGCTTCCGACGTACGCCCTGACTTCACCGGTCTTTCTTTCCCAGATGAGGACAGCACCGTCATTCACATGCTGCACACGAAGATTTGAAATATGTGAACGCAGGAGCTGACTTGCTTCTATCTGGAGTCTTTTATCTATCGTCGTCATGATCGCTTCGGCGTTCTCTTTTTTGAATTTAGTCGCGAGGTGGGGGGCGTGGTGTTCCTGTAGCTCGACAAGCGGGTGCTTAAAATAAGAGCTTTCAAGCACAGAAGCGAGTTCTGAGCACGGCTGTTCGGAATTTAATCTTTCAAGATAGCGACACCCACGGGCCAGAATTCTTTCCTGAGACTGATTTGGCCCCGGGATCAGAGCGTAGAGCAGGACTCGCTCAGTTTTATTCAAGGCCTTCAGGTTTTTGTTAAAGAGCCCAAGGCTCGCGGCCCGAATTCCTTCGATATCGCCGCGAAAAGAAAGTAGGTTCAACCAGGCCTCAAGAATTTCTTCTTTCGACCAGTTCATTTCCAGATGCAAGGAAGTTTTCATCTGGGAGAGTTTAGATACAATACTGCGTTTGCGGTGGCCATCAAGAATACCCGCGAGCTGCATGGTAATCGTACTCCCTCCGCGCCGTGGATATTTTTGAACTGCATTTAAGAGTGCGATAACGTCGACACCCGGGTGATTCAAGAATCTTTGATCTTCGAGGAGAACAATTTCTTTCTGGATTTCAATTGGTATATCTTCAAGTTTGGTCCAGCTTCGTCTGTGGCTTTTGAAATTGATCCGCGTTTCATGGAGCAGTTCCCCATGACGATCAAAAATTTCACGAAATGATGAGGGATGTTCTATCTTCACCTGGGCCGGTTTTATCACCGGCGAGCAGGATGAAATCAGGATGAATAGGAAGAGTGCAGCTGCTCTGATCATTTCACCTTCATGGTCCAGAATGGACTTTCGCCGAAGAGATCAGGACTGTACATCGCTTCGACCCGGGCACCAGGAACTTCAAATTTTCCGGCCTGGTTAAGGCGGAAGATAACACGAATTTCATAATCACCCTTCGGAAGATCATTTATATAACCGCGCCATTTGCTTTCCGTCCGCTCTTCAAAATCCAGACCCGTTGTTGATGTCGATTCAAGGACGGTCACGCCACTCGGGAGGGCAAGATTGATCGCGCCCATCGTGACATTGTTTTTCACTTTGAGTGAAATTTTAGCTTCTACACGATCCTGAACCTCAAAAGTTGCGTGCGATTCAAGATTATTGATCTCTACTTTCACGTCGATCCCTTGTGCAGTCGATGCTTTCGGATCCGGGTAACTCATCGTTCTGACATCTGCCCAGGGAGCTCCTGTGCCTTTGTGCTCGAGTGACTGATCTTTTTCCGCAAGCTCACGGTTTAAGAAGAGAGATGGAGCCGTTGCATTTTTCCAGTCACTCTTGAGACCGGCAACAGATGTTGCTCCTGTTACAGGTTCACGAATGCTCCACTTCTTTCTGAGAAGGTAAGCGTACGTATTTGATGTCGTACCACCGAAGTGTCCATCGATTCTTGACTTAAAATATCCGCGGATAAACTTCCCTTCGTTCGCATGATAAAATTCAGCGAATTCTCCTTCGGCCGGGAGAGTTTTCATGAGGAGTAAGAGTCTCCCGAAGACTGTCGAATCAAAAGAATATAGAAACCAGTTCGATGGATAATTTTCACCAACAAGACTTACCAGCGATCCATCGACTTTTAATTTCGTTTGAATGATATCAAGTGCTGCTTTCGATTTCTCACCAGGGGAGAATAAGACCCACTTATCCATCAGTGTGATGAGATTATCTTCAGGGGCCGGTGGAGTGATTTCATTAATCCACGCCGGAGCGATCTGATCGTATTTTGTAAGTTTCAGAGCGACCATCGCACGGATTTTAAGTGCCTTGAAATCTTTCTGTTCCCAGTCAGTGAGGTCTTTAATATATCCATTGGCAAAATTCGCGAGTGTAAGTTGCAGGGCCTTGTCTTTCGACGTCGTCACTCCATTCCAGGCGTTCACTTCCAGGAAGTGAGTTGTAAGATGTAGGGATCCGCGTGATTCACCCGTCGGATAGTATTTCAGGAAACCGCGACCATCGATGTAGCTGGTCAACTCACGGTCAACTTTTGCGAGGAGATCCTTATCTTCCATAATGGTGGCCTTAGCGAGTTTTTGCTCGAGGCAACTATACGGATATGTCCTCATGTAATCCTGTAGAGATTTGAGACTTGGTGTAAGGCCTGCAGACAAAAGGATTTCAGTTCCAAAGAGTTGTTTATCAGTTGTCAGACCTGCGATAGTCACTGGCCCTTTAACTTCTTTGAGATCAGAAAACCGCACACGCGGAAGCATCAGAGGCGAAATCTTTTGAAAGGTTTTGATGGCATCAATTTTTTTTATTCCGTCATAGATATTCAAAAGGTAAACTGCCTGACCTTCTTTTTGAAAAGGAGTCATCGGATACGAGAGAACGGCCGATTCTCCGGCTTTCACCGTCAGTGTTTCCTCTTTAATCTTTTGCTGATTATTGAAAAGTTCGATCCGCACCGTTTTGTCATTGGCACTTATGTTTTTCAGTGTGTAGCTGGCACTGAATTCATCACCTGTTCGAACTTCAGGTGAAGTTCCTGTAAACGTCATGATGTCCTGACTTGCCATGATCCGGCTGTTTTGAGTTCCGAACCTTTCCTGCGAGTAAGCAAGACCGTAAATCTTAAACGACGTTAAAGAATCATTGAGCTTGAATGTCACCATCGCTTCGCCGTTTTTATCGAGGGTAACTGAAGGGTTCCAGTAAATAAGTGTATCGAAGAGTTCGCGTGGACGCAGATCTTTACCACCACCCCCACCATGAGGACGTGCCTTTAATCCGAAATGGCGTTTACCGATAATATGAGTCTGCGCTGTTGATGTAGAGACGCCATGAGAATAAGGCTTAATAAGAGCTCGGGCCGCATCGAAAGAACTCTGGCCGTTGAGAAGAAGAAGTCCTTCATCAAAAACACTTAAAGCTACGCGGGCCGATCCAAGAGGTGATCCATCGAGTGAACTAACCTTCACTTTGACTTTAACCTGATCACGCACCTGATATTTTTCTTTCTCAGGAGTAATGACGATTTTAAGATGGTGGTCATTGCGGTCAACTTTGATTTCCTGAAGACCCATGCGGTAGGCAGGTTTGGCAAGATCGACAAGTCCTGTAGGAGCTGGAGTTCCGATTCTTCCTCTCACAGCGAATGCCGAAATAAAAAAGTTCGGATAATCGTTTTTCTCAATAGGAATGGTGAGAAATGGGTTCGTTCGATCGTAGGGTGTTAAGTAAGCTTCTTTGATCCCAGCGCGCTCTTTCGTTACGAGGACTGTCGCTTTTTCAAAAGGAAGATTCATGGCAATCTTTGCAACGTCACCTGGATGATAAACTTTTTCACCGGGGATAAGATCTACCCGGTCATGGTACTCCTGAGGTGTCCAGGACATTTCATTCCCGTAAGCATTAAACGATGTTGTTCCCAGTGAATCGCTGCTTTCAACAATCAGGAAATAGTATCCCGAAGAATCAACTTTAAACTCACAAGGAGCTTCACCTTTGATGTTGGTCGTACCACTGCAGACTTCTCCGATCTTGTCCGTCTTCGTTGAACTATCATAGGTATAAAAGCCTCCAATGATTTTTTTGCGTGTACTGATGTGGTTTTGTTTGTAGAGAGTGCCTTTGAATTCGACTTTCTTCTGGGGGATTTTTTTATGGTTGATGACTACGACATCAAAGCGTGCCTTTCTCTTGGACTTCACATACTCAGGTGTTTTAATACCGATCAGCTTTTCATAGGGATAGATTTTGGTCTGAGTTGAGTTTGTCTGATAAACGCCGTTTGGATCAAGATATTCAATTTCAAGAAACAGACTCTGGACACGTGAACTTTTGGGAAGATCTTTTAACTCGAATGAAAAATCGCCTTTCTTGTCAGTTCGCGTGAGCTTTTTCTCGAGAACAGTCGTTTCTGTATTCTCATTTCGCGTAATCCCTGAAAAGTCAAAACGATGAGTGGGATACTCTTCAATGCTCGTTCCCCAGAGAGAATTGAGCTCGCCCCGAAGTGTAACGGGAGTTGAACCTGAGGGACCGCCGGCCAGATATTCCAGATGCCCCAAAGCTTTCATCGACTGGCCTTGAATATAGGATTCCTGACGGTCCTGAAGGTGAAACTCTGAGCGCATGAGGGGAACTCGGAAATCTTTTACGAGAAACTGCCCGGACCAGATGCTGTCAGTGACTTCTTTCTTATCGTTAAGGTTTACAAAAGTGACAGTATAATTTCCCTGTGGCGCATTTTCCGGCACAACAAATTCTGAAACCGCACTACCAAAATCTTTCCAGCTCAAAGGTGAAAGCCATTCTTTTTGAGTTTCCTCGTGATAAACACGAAGGTGACTGTATTTTTCTTTTGAATAAATGAGCCCATCATCTCCCTGAACACGCAGAAGATGGAGCATATGAACTTTCTCTTTCACCTTATAAAGAGGGCGATCAAAGACGGTGTGAGCTTTATTGAACTCAGTGGAGTCCATATAGTAAGGCATTCCGAAACGCCAGGGCTCGATTCCTTCCTGCCATGAACTCAGTGTGAAAGTTGCATCGTCAACAGTTTTCGCAACTGCGAGAATCTTCCCGTTCAGTTTTTCCAGTCCGTCGTAGCAACTAAGATGCTTCTTTGAAGCTTTCGACAGAATGACGAATCCTTTTGCTCCGGTTTTGCCTGAATCAAGAAGTTCAGCCTTGCAGTTATAGAGGCTCACGTGAGCGTCAGCAACCACTTCTGCCTTATCAAGAGTTGTAACCCAGGCCAGTGTTTCATTCTCAGCAACTTTCAGGTGTACAACCATGTTTGTCACAAGGATCGCTGATGAAATGTAGAAAACGTTCTGGTTTTTAAGAAGTGACTTCGCGAGAATCGGAGAACTGAGCTCGAGAAGGTGAAGACCTTTTTGTTTAACCGGAAGGCCAAGGACTTCAATGTCATTCTTGCCAGCTGTGTACTTTAATACTTCTTTCTTCGTCGCAATCGGGGAACCCTTGAACACCGACACGGCCCTTAGTTCAACTTCTGTGTAGCCCACGTCCTGACGTCGATCGATTGACTGTAACCATTGAGCAAAGATTTTTGGATTATTGAGACTGAGAACTGTAGAGGTCTTGTGTAGAACAACTTCTTTCTCAACGTTACGTATGCTGACTGGAACAATGGGATCCGCATTGGCCTCGAGAATACCGAATGCTCCTGGGAATTTTGCCAGAGGTGGGTAGTGACCTGTTCTGAATGTCAGCGGAAACTTCGATCTGTTTGAGAGTTCACGACCGTCGAGATCCCTGATGTCTCCGTCGATCTCGATCACATATTCTGAGTTTGGCTCCAGCACGGTCGGAAAATCACCATAGGAGAGGTTGCTGGCCGTCGTCTCAGACATGTCCCAGGTTTTCTTGCCCTTACGAAGTTTGATCTGATCAAAGTGCTTTACCTTCACATCTTCATTAAAGTTCAGACGAATTCTGGAGACTGGCGAACATGGTTCATCAGCATTGGCCCTTTCACAATTCATCGTCAGCTTAAAGTCTTCACGTACCTTACCTTCAAGTTTAAAAGCATAAACTGATTTCTGTGGAATCGAGAAAACTACTTTCTTACCGTAGGGATATCTGCGACGTGGCTTGAGCACCACGCTGGCAGTATTCTTATCGAGATAAGCTGCAGTCAGAATTTCCTTTTTCAGGTCTCCTTTTACGGCATCGTATTCAACTTTTTCCCGCATCCCTTCAACTTCCATGAAGGCCTGGTTAGCGAGAGAGTCTTCATCCACCTGCGCATCGAGCACGAGTACGATGACTGCGTCTTCTGAAAGATTGTCGTAACTGTAGGGTCTCTGATCGATGACTTTGGCCAGTGGCACACTGAAAGTGTCTTTCTGTTTTTCATTTCCCAGATTCAGTTGCGTTTCACATTTCGCACCCGGATTAAAATTCGCGGCGGGAACGAGCTTCAGAGTCTGGGCATTACTCCAGTACACCTTCGGTTCTTTTGCGAGTTCATTCCCATCACAAGTAATGAAGACCTGGTCACGATCAGTTTTTCCCCATCCAGAGACTGCCTTGGAAAAATTCCACGTCAGCTCGTGTGACGTCGTCAGATCGGTGAGTGGGTGAAAAAAAACTTTTGCTTGAGCGAGTGTAGTAATGAAAAGTACGGCGAGCAGAAGGCATGCCTTCATAGATTTTTCCCCTGAAAATGAATGGCTTCATTCTAGAAGAGAGGCGGGAAGTCATAGAAGGAAATTGAAAGAGTTGACCCTGCTTAACGCAGGGTCATGAGGGTCTAAAATCCGAGGTTTTTCACCCAGTCATTAAAGTTCTGAAGCTTACCGGGCATAATCACTTGAACGTTGGCATCTGCAAGGTTCCCGATCTTCTGGAAGTACTTCTCTGTAATCTTGAGTTTCACTGCTTCTTCGCCGCCTTTCATGGTGATCGTCTGAGAAATTTTACGGATGGAATCAGCTGTCGCTTTGGCGATCATGATGATTTCTTCAGCACGTCCCTGGGCCTCGTTGATCATCTTCTGCATCTGGCCTTCGGAGAGGTTTATCATCTCCATCTTCTTACCTTCAGACATGTTGATCTTAGATTGCTTGTCACCTTCAGACTTCGCGAGGATCGCGCGACGTTGTCTTTCGGCACTCACTTGTTTCTCCATAGCATTCTGAACCGTGTGTGGAGGAGTTATGTTTTTAATTTCGTAGCGAAGGACACGGATCCCCCAGTTGGCACCGGCAAGATTCAGTTCTTCAACGACACTTGAACTGATGAGGTCGCGCTCTTCAAAAGTGCGATCGAGATCGAGTGTGCCGATAATAGACCGCGTGGTGGTCTGGGCGAGTTCGATGGAAGCAAAGGCAAAATCGGTTACACCATATGTCGCCTTGGCCGGATCAATGATCGACAGGTACATCACACCGTCGACAATGACGTTCACTTCATCTACTGAGAAGCAATCCTGAGGAGGAACATCAATTGTGTATTCTTTTAAATCCTGTTCAGCAACAACCCGATCCAGGAAGGGAATGAGAGCATGGAAACCGGCATCGAGAGTTTTGTGATATTTGCCGAGTCGCTCGACGATAAAAGCTTTCTGCGTCGGAACCAGCCGGACCGAACGGATGAATTTATAAACAATGACAGCGAAAGAAATGCCCCAGAAAACGAAGTTAAAAATATCTGCGGTTCTCATACTATTCTGCCTTCATGTTGTTAGTGACTTTATCGACGCCCTCAAAAGCAGCTTTTATCGTCGCCATTTCGGTTGGCATAAAAGAAATCTTCGCTCCTTCCATGACTTTACCGACTTCTTCAACGAACTGTTCAAGAAGCTGCATTCTTACCGCCTTGTCTCCGCCGTTCTCTGAAATCGCTTCGGCTACGAGGCGAATCCCTTCAGCTGTTGCGTGTGACATAAGCTCGATCTCTGCCGCTTTACCCTTTGCGAGGTTGATGCGCTTTTGTTTTTCGCCTTCAGAGATATTGATCGCCTCGATCTTGTCTCCTTCAGAGAGCTTGATCTTGCTTTCCTTGTCTGCTGTTGCGAGAGTGATCTCCGCACGCTTTTCACGTTCAGCTTCCATCTGTTTTTCAAGAGTTTGAATGATGTGTTTAGAAGGCTTAATATTTTTAATTTCGTATCTCAGGACTTTAATACCCCACGACTCTGAAGCACGGTCAATTTCCTTCACGATTTTCTCGTTAAGGACTTGACGCTCAGAGAATGCATGTCCAAGTGAAAGTTTACCGATCTCAGAACGCATGGTCGTTTGTGCGAGATTAATCGCTGAGTTTCTGTAGTTACCAATTCCGTAACTTGCTTTTTTCGGATCAGTCAATTTGAGGTAGACGAGTCCATCCACCTCAACCTGCATGTTGTCCTGAGTAATACAAGTCTGCGAGGGAATGTCGAAAACCTGCTCGCGGATTTCATGCCTGTAAGTAATGTGATCAAAGAATGGCACAAGAAAATGAATTCCCGGTTCCAGAACTTTTCTGAACTTCCCGAGGCGTTCAACGACGTAGCTGTGTCTCATCGATACGATCGTAATCGTATTGTAGAGAACGAAAAGAACAATGATGGTAAGAACTGTAAACGTGGTTAACATGTATGGGTCTCCTAAAGTTGCTTCACTATGAGAACATTACCTTCCGACCGGATAACGACGGCCTGCGCACCGGTAAGAATTTCTGATTCGCTTCGCGCCTGCCAGTGCACACCGCGGAAGAGAACGCGTCCATCGCGGTACGGAAAGATGTCTTCGCGGACTTCTACCAGACTCCCCTGGATATCTTTTTCCTCGTCGACGTTATGAATGGTGTGATCGCCTTCAAAGTACTTCATGAATAAACTCCGGAGACTGACGAGCATCACAATCGACATGATGAACCACGCCAGGAGTCCGCTCGACCAGTCGTTCAGAACCTGGAGCTTCACGCCAAGAGCGACGATGAGCGCAGAACAACCAAGGAACACAACGATGCCCCCGGGAACTATCATTTCCAGGAGGATGAGCACTCCACCAGCAAGGGCCCAGGTCAGCCACTGTTCCATTATTGTATCTCCCTGATAAAGAACTTTTTGATCCATATAAAGTGCGTGCGATTGACTTTGATCGCTTCTGCGCATTCTTCAATATACTTTTCTTCCTCCGGGCCCACTTTGCCATCACTGCGTGCGAGAAGAAATAAAAGCCAGATGAGAAAATGCTTGGCCGATGGCTGCTGTTTGAAAGACGGTAGTGATGGCTTATGCTTTAAGACAAAACTTTTTTTAATCGTACCGGCCTTGTCCTCGAGTCCAAACTTCAGAATGAGTTCCTGAACGAAATGGAGTTCATCGTCAGTGATTTTATGATCTGCACCGACCAGAGAACCCAGACAAAGGAGAATTTCCCTGCCGAAATCTTTTCTCTCTTTCTCAGTGAAATTAATCGTCATGATGTTAAAGAATGACTCTTCGAGAAGTTTGTCCTGAAATTCTTCCAGAAAAGATCTGATGACTGGATCGAGATACATAAGCTCAGTATCATTTCTAATAAAGAGCGAGTTGAGATCGCGAAGTTTCTGTTTCTGCGCTTCATCTTTACGCTCTTCTCTCTCACCATTGATCAGTTCATCGAGGCCCACCCGGAATAGTTCCGCGAATTTCACGGCCATCTCCACAGGTAATTTCAATCTCCCTGTCTCATAGTCCTTCATGGCGAGGTCACGAAGCTCGAGGGCCTTCTCTACTTCACGTTGAGTGAGTCCGCTTTTAAGCCGTGCTCGTTTAAGGTTTTCACTGATGATTGACATGTACGCCAGTGTACACTTTTGGTGAAATTATTAATCAAAAAAATGTACAATTATTAGAGTAGCTAGAAAAATCGATCACTTAAAGAAGCTAACTAAATCTTGTTTACTTTCAAGGTTTTCTATCCATTGGTCCAGAAAGGATCTGGCATCTGCTTCCGTTTTTCCCAGGGATTCATGCATGATCACACTCAATCCCAGGTGTCCGTTAACGATCATAGCTGTTGCCACTACTGGGTTCATCACGGCCACCATTCCGTCGCCAAAGATCCACCACTCATCAGCAGGAAGCGAAGGAAGTTTCCATTCTCCCATGTTGGTTAAGGTACCTGTCCTGCGAAATGTGAGATGAGCGAACCGAAGAAAAAGAGAGAACAAAGTCACACCGAGATATTTTGCCGGTTTGAGAGTGAGGATCGTACCCCAATAATTTCCGGTTTTGAGTTGATTGCGAAGTTCTTTTTTTACAGCTGAGAGATCGGAACCGTTCCGGATTTTCACATCTATGAAGGACACCTGATTACCTCCCGTCACGGAGAGATCAATTTTTTCATAGAGAGCGACGGGCACCATCCACATACGAAACGATTTTGTATTCACGAGCCACGAACGTGAAGTCTCATCAAGAGAGAGGAGAAGTTTTGCGTTCAGATCAAAGGATGTCATATCGTGAGGGGCCGGGATTTTTTTCCAGGCAGAAACTCGCTTCGTCTTCGGGCCGGATATCCAATGAGATGGCTTGAAGGGATAAAACCTCAGGTACCATTTCAGTAACTCTTTAAACTGAAGTTTCAGCGTTGGCCTAGGGAGTACTTTAAGTTGTGGAGGCCGGAAGTCTGGAGAGTATTTTTTTGCGAGGTCAACAATCGATGAAACTCCGTCATAATCAGCGTGCTCATACTTATGAGTTTCTATTAACTGATCTCCTTTCATGCGCATGAGGAAAAGATCAGTGGAAACACCGATTTTACGGAAGGCTTCAAAATAGGTTTTAGTGAAATCAGGCATACGTTATTATCGTTGAGAGATTGAATAATTTACAGCCATCTGATTATATTTTAATGCTGCACGCAAATTCAGGTTAGAACCTCCGGTACCCCAAAGGAGACGCTATGAAATTTATCATGCTTGGCCTTCTCGCTCTTACTCTTTCAGCTGAATCATTTGCTCAACATAGAAGAAATGGCGGTGGTCGCGGCGGTCCGGTTGTTACTGGCCCTCGTTATAATCCTCCAGGCGGCGGTCGATATGATAATCGCGGCCGCAACGACTGGAATGATCATCGCAATGACTACCGTACAGGCCCGATCGGTGGCGGTTATCGTCGCGGTCCGGTTGTTATTCACCGTCAGCACTCTTACCGCACTTACCGTGATTACCGTCGCACCCCGGTTATCTGGTCTTACGGCTTCGGCTACACTTGTGATTACACAAGTACTCTTCGCTTGAACGGAAGTTATCTCCATGATTTCTTTGCAAGCTACGACTGTTCACAGGCCCTTTCAGACATCCGTATCTATGGGGATTTCTGTGACGGCGGTGACCTTTACGACCAGACTGGCTACCGTGAAGCTTCGTTCTCATCTTCATATGAGTGTCGCGAAGCCCTCGGTTACTTCTACTAAGCGACTTACATAACAGATTTTAAAAATAAGGGCCCTGAAAAGGGCCCTTTTTATTATAAGGTTTGTGCATGCTAAAATTCCTTACGTTTTCCATTCTTTTGTACGCCGGTGTCGTTTCTTCAAAATGCGATTTCATTCGTAAAGGTGTTTCACACGTTCCACCTCAATTGCCTGTTCACCTTCGTTCAAATGTCTGGCAAGCGGGCTTTGATGAAGTTCACGATGGTCTCTGCCGAAACCTTCGTTCACCATCAAGATTTTTTCCGGGCTTTCGTGCCCATCCTGGACCTCCCTATAAATCTGCTTATCTCTGGGACACAGCTTTTATCTCCCAGATCTGGATGCACTGGGATCCAAAGATCGCAGAGGAACTCATCAAGTATGTTCTGAAGTTCCAGAAAAAAGACGGCAAGATTCATCACGCCGTTCTCGAACTCGTCGTGAAGCCATATCCCTATAGTGAATCTCAGCCGCCATTACTTGCGTGGGCGAGCTGGAGGATCTTTGAAAAATCCGGCGACAAGAAATTTCTTGAGCAGAGCTATGACAAACTCAAAAAATATCACGAGTGGATGAACAGAAATCGAAAAAATGCTGAGGGCCTCTACTTCTGGATTCATCCTTACGAGTCCGGCATCGATAATTCTCCGCGCTTCTCGAACGCTTCTGAAAGCTACAAGGCCAATACAAAAAAAATGGCGGCCGTTGATCTCGCAAGCTACATGGGTCTGTCGATGGAAGCTCTGGCGAAGATGGCAAGAGTTCTGGGCAAACCCCAGGATGAAACAGCTTTTCTCAAAGAGTACGAAGACCTGAAGCTTCTGGTGAATAAAAAACACTGGCATGCAGAAGACGGCACGTACTACGACTGGGATTACAGCACAAGTCAGTTTGTCCGCATGAATACCATTTCCAATCTCACGCCGATGGTGGCCGGTTTTGCATCGACAGCACAGGCAACAGAACTCATGAAGCATGTCATGGATCCACTTCGCTACAACACACTCATGCCTTTTCCATCAGTCGCAAAAAACGATCCGAGTTACAGTAAGGACATGTGGCGCGGCCCAGTCTGGGTGAACATGGCCTACCTCGGAGTGCTCGGAGTTGAACGCTACGGATATCACAAAGAGGCGAGTGAACTCGCACGCAGAGTCGTTCTCGGAATCTATGAAACATATCACCAGGAAAACTACATCTTTGAATTCTACGATCCTGAGCGCTACGACATCGTCGAGCTCTGGCGCAAGAAAGGAAACCTCTGGAAGCGACTTACGTTGGGATCAAAACCGGTGAAGAACTTTGTTGGGTGGAGTGGACTCGCGAATACGCTGGTGATGGAGTACGGGGCGGAGTGGTCTCCGTAGTTATCATCAATCGCTTGTGGTTAATTGATTCTGTCAGACTTTCATCCTTGGAACGTTTTACCCTCATTTCATGAAATTTTAAAGGTTGTTAAGATAACCTAATGAACTTGTCTGGTCTTATTTCTCTTACACTCGCTTTCACACTCATCGCAAATTCACTTCCTGTGAGAGCAGATGATCCTCCTCCACCGCCTGCACCAAACAGAACGGCACAGCGAATCGGATCCATTGCCCGTCCACTTTCTAAGTATGCATTGAAAAAAATGGGCACGCCGGGTTTTGCGATCGCCAAGTTCATGACTTACAGAAAAATCATGAACGGTCCACGCTGCACGGCCTCGCAGAAGCTTCACTTCGTCGGAAATCTTCTCACCCTCGCCGGCGACATCACCAACCATGTTCTCAGTCTAAAATACTCGAACGATTTGAAAAAAGATTTTGCCGGTCATACGGATGAGATCAAAGGCTACTTGAAAGTTAACAAAGATCTTTTGAAAGTCAGCAAAGAAACCGGAGAAAAGGCGAGTGTTCAGGCCCTGGCCTTTGACTACGCCATTGAGAGTGAAGAGTTCACGCGCAAAAGATTACTCGTTCTGGAAAAATTTAAATATCCCGCGCTCGGTATGTTTCTCGCTTCTAACATTCTCAATGCAAAGGAAGCTTTGACCGAAGCGAATCCCGGATTCTCAGCGGCGGTCCAGTCTTGCCTGACGGCCTACGAAGCCGCACAGGTTCCTGCCGAAGTAGCGACCACAGCTGCCGGAGATGCTGCCAGGCTCGCAGAAGCCGCAGCTCCTCCGCAAAGAGATGCTCCGCCATGGTTCGTTCGTCCATTTCTATTTCTCGCCAACATCGTCAAGTCGGGAACAAGTACGATGTCGAGCAGGGACAGGAACGGCCAGCCCAACGAAACGAGAAGGCAGTACGAAGGTGCCGGTGGAGTGGGTGCGCTTACTTCAGCAAATTATGCTGAGGAAGTGGTCGTAGGCATTGTCGCCAGCCTGAAGAAAGATACGGGAAAGGGAATCGTCAACGATATCAAAAATCAAGCGGTCGATATCGGAATCCGCCTGGGTGTTCGCGCGGCCATCAAGGCGAACATTGCAGCTGTGAACAGGTTCATGCGAAGCCCACCTGGAAGAGGCGTGGTCTACACTTACAACGTCTGGGTGATCTACTCAGAGTTTGATCAGCTTCGTGATCAGATTCATAATGCCAAAGTGAAGGCCGGTGCCCTGAGAGACGCGAAAGCAGAAATCATGGGGCCGCAAACGGTGAAAGCGGATCAGGTCGAAAAAGATTTCGAAATGATTTTTAACATCGTTCTCTCGGAACTTATCGCTGAGGCCCACGCTGCTGTTCCCGAGGGAAACATCGGGCCGGTCAAAATGTGTCTAGGTGCTGATACATGTTCTGCCGTCACTCCATTCTTTGAGCCTCAGATGGACACCGTTTTTAAAACTCTGTCTCCGGCCATGCAAAAAACTGAAGTGGACCTGCTGAATAAGAGTTATATCTTTCAGAAAGTCAG
Organism: Bacteriovorax stolpii; assembly: GCA_945883845.1. GTDB lineage: Bacteria > Bdellovibrionota > Bacteriovoracia > Bacteriovoracales > Bacteriovoracaceae > Peredibacter. Next base: position 55,426 of record CAMCYI010000011.1, read on the forward strand.
CCAGTTCAGAAAAGGTTTCATACCGATCCAGGATCTGAATGTGGATGAGATGAAAAAAGAAATAGCCACGCTGGAGACTGAAGCAGAAAGCCTGACTCTGGAACTTGAAAGACGAAATATCCTGACCCGCAAGCAACTTGAACTTTATGAGAATGAATTCGTGGACAAAGACTACCAGTGGTACGCGGCCTTGATGGTTCCTGGATTTAACCAGCCTCAGGCACAACCCCTGAAACTCGGTGATTTTGAGATGCCGGATCTGAAAGAATCTTCACAGGAGTCAACTTCGACCCCGGATGAAAAGAAATCGGCATTGGACAAAACGCTCACCGTTGAGAAGTCTCCGGTGAATGGGAATTCTTCTGACAGTCAGATTGATGCGATGATGGAGAAAAATGATTTTGAATTTGATGACATCCATCAGGACAAGTCGGGCGACATCTGGAGCATCATCACAAACCGCTACCGGCGTTCTTCACTCCAGCCTCAGGAGTAAGGAAGAATTTTTTCTCTTCCACGGTTTTCAAAAGAAAACGAGTAAGACACCTCAAAGAAACATTGAGCTATCCATTCAAAGGATAAAGAGGTTTTTATGAAAGCGAAAAGATATAAAAGTATAGACGAGCTTGGAAAGGATTTGGGAGTTGCACCAGAAAGAGTCGGTATCGCTAAGATGAAAACAAAACTCAAAAAAAGAATTATTCAAGAAGCTAAGACAAAAGAACTTTCGGCCGCTGAATTAGCGGAAATCTCAGGATTATCAAGAATTGTTATCTCTGGAATTTTAAATGGAAGTCTTTTAAGTGTTTCTCTTGAGCGATTAATCAGGCTGGCCTCTGCACTCGAACTTGTCGTGGATCTTAGTATTAAAAATGCAGCATAGAAAAAGTAAATCTCACTTCCTCCAGCGGAAGTGGAGGCAAAAAAAAGCCTCACATTTCTGCGAGGCTTTTTTTTATCGAAAATTGGTAGTCCCAAGGGGATTCGAACCCCTGTTACCGCCGTGAAAAGGCGATGTCCTAGACCGGGCTAGACGATGGGACCATAACATTTCAAGGAAAATTTCGTTTAAAGTGGTGATCTCGCTGTGACTCGAACACAGGACCCTCTCCTTAAAAGGGAGATGCTCTAACCAACTGAGCTACGAGACCACTTTTAAACGAAGGAGTACAAATTACGGATTTTGAAGAATTATGTCAAACACAAATTGGTGGAAAAACGTCAGTTTCTTTGGACTAAATCAAGATTTTTTACTCACTTATGAAGGCAATACGAGCGTCAGTGATAGGGCGGCTGTCCTCACCGTAGGATTCATTCTGGTCGATTGTAGCTGGCGAAAAGGCGATTCTCACCATGAAGTAAAAAACGATGAAAGTACAAATTTTGAAAATGGTCATGAAAGCTCCTGCCTTGATCATTATGACCAAGGCAGGCAATTGGCAGAAGTAGGAAATATTTGCGTAGGGGCAGGTTCGGGGCAGTGCGCGTAATTATCTTCCCGCGTGATAATCCTGGCGGAACACAACTTGATTGCGATCAGGCCCGTAAGCGTAAATTCCCACTGGGATCCCGAGATTTTCCTGAATGAAACTCATATAAGTGTCGAGCTCGGCCGATGGTTTTCCACCATCAAAGCTGTCTTTGAACGGTTTAAAGTCTTTATACAGTGGCTTAGCGTTGTGAAGATTGATCCCCGGATAAGCGCAATCTACGATTTTGCCATTCACTTCGTAGGCATAACAGATTTTCAATTCATTCATATTGCTCAGGATATCTAGCTTGGTGAGCGCGATACTTGTGAGTTGAGAGCATTTCACTGAGTACCTGAGAAGAGGGATATCAAGCCAGCCACAACGGCGTTTGCGGCCGGTAGTTGCTCCAATTTCTTTTCCGGTTTGCTGAATGTAAGCACCAACATCGTCAAAAAGTTCTGTCGGGAACGGACCTTCACCCACGCGGGTTGTGTATGCTTTCGCCACACCGATCACTTCCTCGAGTTTTTTTCCAGGACAGCCGGCACCGGTATAAATCCCAGAAGCAGCAGTCGATGATGACGTCACGTAAGGATAAGTTCCGTAATCAATATCGAGAAGGATTCCCTGAGCACCTTCAAAGAGCACGCGTTTGCCCTGAGAAAGCTTTTGATCGATGAGACTGAATGTATCGACCACATAGTCTTTAAGCGTTTGTCCGTAAGCGTAGAGACGCTCAACTTCGGATTCGATGGCCGGGATATCAATCTGGTAAAGATGTTTGAAAAGAATCGCTTTCTCAGCATAGCCCATCGAGAGGCGGCGAACGAGAGTGTCCTTGTCGAGAAGGTCTTTGACCTTGATCGCTCGGCGGCTGACTTTATCTTCGTAAGCAGGGCCAATGCCTTTACCTGTGGTTCCGATTTTTTCCGGACCTTGTACTTCGCGGGCGGCATCGAGAAGCTTGTGATAGCTCGTGATGACGGTTGCTGTAGAGGAGAGTTTCAAGTTATCGGGAGTAACTTTCGTCACTTTTTGAATCTTGCTGAGTTCTGCGAGAAAATTTTCCGGTTCAAGAACAACACCGTGGCCGATAACTGAAAGACAGTGTGGATGAAGAACACCAGATGGGATCACATGAAGAACAGTTTTCACGCCGTTCACCCAGATGGTGTGACCAGCATTGTGACCGCCCTGATATCTCACAACCAGATCGCATTTTTCAGCGAGCAGGTCCGTGATCTTTCCCTTCCCTTCGTCACCCCATTGGGCACCGATAATCGCGAGCGTTTGCATGGACAGCCTCTCAAAATAAATGAATGTTTTGTGTCGGCCCACAGTAACGGAATTGATGGTGAATGAGAATCAGGAAGGGAGAGAAATTTGCGGCCAACTTACTGCGCATAAACAAAAAGGGGACTGCGTTTTACCGCAATCCCCCGAAAAGGCCATACCACGACTCTGGGAGGAGATCGGGCAGGCAAAAAATTTAAGCAATAGATCGTAATTCAAGTCGACTTTGGAGAGTGTCGAGGACGGTCTGGAACTCACTCAGTGTCGGAAGATTCCCGAAATGTGTGTTCTCATGGACGTTCATCGCGACAAAATCAAAAATCTCAATGGGCGTTGAGCGCTCTTCTTTTTTCTTGAAGGCGCGCCAGTTGGATTTCCCGGTTCTGCGGTAGTTCTCAAAGAGATTTTCTACCAGTTCCTTTTTGGATTTGACTCCGCAACCAACTACTTGCCCGCAGTCATCAATTTCCAGATACCACACTCGGTAGTCATTCTGGCTTTTAGGATGCTGCTTGGATTCTACTGCGATTGCTAGAAACATGATGGGCCTCCTTGTCTCGCTCAAACATCATCCTGATGTGTGAATGTGTGTGTGTATGAAGGGTCCCGAGCTGAATTCCGTCCTGGAATTTTATGGACACTTCAAGCATCCTGCTACAATCATCATGCCAATCGCCCCTACACATTGTATTGCACTCTTTGATAACTTCAACTGACCTGTTTGAGAGGGGATGTAAGTGTTTCTGGGGCCACAATGAGTATGTCAGTCTACTGACGTAGAGTTTTGGTACACTTGCCCCCATGCGCATAGGGGCGAATTGGAACCGTCAATTATTTGAATAATTGAGTGAATTGTTTTTCCAAAAGTTTTTTTTCAGGCGATGATGATGCTATGAAAAATTTAACGCTGATTTTTGTCTTGATGCTCACTTCGTGTGCCTCGAGTTTCAGAACTCCGGAAGCAAGAATGCTCTCACCTGAAGCAAACGGAAAGCCTGGACTCGGTAGCCTCGAAGCGCGGCTCGCGTCGTTTCAGAGACGTCAAGCCAACTTCGGAAACAACTCCACCAAGAAACCATTTGTTCCAGCTGCTTCGGTCTATGGTCTAACTGGAAATATTGAACTCGGTGCCTTCTTTCGCAAGATGGATGTCTATTTTAATCCGAACATCTTTTCTAATGCAGCTTCAATTCTTGGTTTGAAGTATCAAATTTTGGGTAAGACCAGAATTGAGAGCGAGAAAGGAAATTTTTCAACTTCACTGGCTGCGGGCTACGGTGGTTACAGCGGTGGATATAACAAGGCCGCCTTCTTTCAGAGCAATGAAAAAACTCCTGATCACATCAAGAAATTAAATTACAGCATGGATCACGTTGAAGTCGGTGTGATCTCCGGCTATCGCTGGACCAACAAGCTCCTCCATTACGTGAATTACTTCTATATCCACGAAGATGTGACGGGCCAGGTGCAGACAGTGAATAAGGTCCTCAACTTTAAACGCTTTAACACCTACAACTCAGGTAATCTCGCTTCTACGGGTGTTATGTACTACTTTAGCGATCGCGGATACGTGAAAGCAGATTACACGCACATGATTTCATCAATGCGAACAGGACGCTCTCAATCGTCCAATACTGGTAGTGCCGCTCTCGGCTTCAGCTGGTGATATAAATGTCAGTCATTCGCTCGACGATCAAGATGGCCATCGCAACATTCTTCTCGAGAATTCTCGGGCTCGTGCGCGAACAGGTCATGGCAGCGTACTTCGGCGCGAGTGGTGTGACGGATGCGTTTTTAGTCGCGTATAGAATTCCGAATCTGCTGCGTGATCTTTTCGCTGAAGGTGCTTTCTCGTCAGCGTTTGTTCCGACATTCGTAGAAGCGAACCAGGAATCACGCGAGGCTGGCCGCGAACTGATGTGGTCGCTCTTCTGGCTTCTCACGATGGTGACGGGAGTTATTTGTATCGGCATCATGATTTTCGCTCCTCAACTTATCTCCATTTTTGCACCGGCATTCGTAAATGATCCGGATAAGTTTGAACTCACGGTGAATCTCACGCGGATCATGGCGCCGTTTCTCACCTGCGTTTCCATCGCAGCACTTTTCATGGGAGTACTGAACTCGCTCAAAGTTTTCTTTATGCCTGCGTTGGCACCTGCCTTTTACAACATCATGAGTATTCTTTCGATGCTGACTCTGAGTTCGTTCATTGCTTCACGCGGATATCATCCGATTTATTCTCTGGGTATCGGGGCGATGCTGGGCGGGTTCATGCAGGCCGCAGTTCAGGTGCCGTTAATCTGGAGCAGAGGACTTCGTCCCATGTGGCCAAAAGTTTTCTGGACGACACGCGCGAAAAAAATTCTTCGTCTCATCGGTCCTGGACTGATCGGATTTGCGGCGACTCAGGTCAATCTTTTGATCACGACGATTCTCGCGACCAGCACAATTGTTGGTGCTACTTCGTGGCTTAATTACAGTTTCCGCTTGTTTCAGCTTCCAGTCGGTATCTTGTCTGTCTCGATCGGAAACTCAAACCTCGTGCATTTTTCGGAGGCGTGGAAGAAAAAAGACGTTGCCAGTGCCAAGCAGTCACTTGCGACGAGTTACTATTTATCCTTTCTGACTGTGATGCCGGCGTTTGTGGTCCTATACTGCCTGTCAGATGAAATCGTGAACCTGATCTTTGAACGCGGTCGTTTTTCCCGGGAAAGTACTCTTATGACAGCTGAGGCCCTGCGCATGTACGCCTTAGGCCTGCCGTTCTACGGGGTATATAAAATCTGGGTTCCGACGTTCTATGCCCTCGATCGCCAGAAGATTCCTGTCATCGGATCGATTCTTTCTATCATCTTCAATATTGCTTTCTGTCTTTCTTTGACGCCGTTCTATGGATTTAAAATTCTCGCTCTGGGAACCACCCTTTCAGTTCTGGTCAATTCTGTTTTCCAGAGCTGTGTGCTGAGCAAGGACCTCGACCTGAAATTGAATTTCTTTTTCTCGCCGCGTATCTTAAAAGTTTGTTTAGCGACGATTTTTAGTGCTGTAATTGTGGAATTGTTCTTAAAATTTGAATTTTTCTCTCAACCATTCCTCGGTAAATGCCTCATATTGTGCGCACAAATCTCCGCAGCGGGTGTTTTGTATTTTGGATTTCTCTTTTTCACCGGAGAACGAGAAGTCGTCGAGGCACAGCTCTCGAAAATTCTCAAAAAGTTCAAGAAAAAGTAAAATATATCAACGCTTTATCTTGTACGTGGAAGCTTTTTTAGATATTCTAATAGCGTAATACCCTATTAAGGAATAGTTCATGAAGACTGATTTTGAAACGCTCAAGGCGCTTTCCACGTATGCGATAAATCATCTCAAGCAAGCAGAGATGATCGATTTCGCGGCCGATTCGAGAGCAGACCTCATTGAAGCGCTGGCCACTGAATTTGGTGTGAGCTTCGCGACTGATGAGAACATCAAAGAACAGGCGATCGAAGAAGTTGAAGAAAAATTCGGCGAAGACATTCCTGGTGATATCACTGAAACAGAAATGTTTAACCACGCTCGCAAAGAAATCATCAAGTCATTCAATGGCGAAAATATCGGCGGACTCTACCTGATGGAGTCTCTCCATAACATCGCTATTCGTGTGAAAAACTTCCTCCTCTCGAACGAGCTGGTAGAAGACGTGTATAGCTCTGACGAAGAGCTCATTGATTTTGTTATTGATAAAATTCGCGGTTTTGCTCCAAAACGCAACTGATTATTGATGCGTCCTCTGGACGCAATAGTTTTAACTGAGTTTGGATTCATGGATGAATTTGAGCTCAGCTAAACTTTCTTCAAAGTACGGACCTTCGACCAGGCCATTCAGCACTGAACTTCTACTCACAAAAATAAAATATCCCGGATCATTCAATCCGCGCATCAGATAAATGTCATAGTATATGCGATCAACGACATCCTGAGATCCTTGTCCCTCGACTCGAATCACCTCTTGAAAATGTTCCTGGATCTCACTGTCCCGGAAGAGCACTCGTGAATCGGTCTCAAAAACCACGTCCATATCAAATTCAATTTTCTCGAGATCGAATTTTTCTTTCAGTAGTTCATCGAGCGGTTTGTTCTGGTGATCATCGATGTATTGATAAACCGCGAACCAGTCGTAGCGAGTGTCGGTGCGTTCGAATTTTATTGAGTGAAGGTTTTGTTCGGTGATGCTCCACCAGTTTGGAATTGTCAGTTTTAGGTCTCCAAACTCCACATGATAGGAGTCTTCGACGAATGTTGAGTTTTCTTGTCCGATAATATGGAGAGTATAAAAGAGACCGGCCACAATCGTGAACAGTATGAGCCAATCCCAATAATGATTCGAAAAAATATCCATAACAGCCTGAGATTACAGTACGCGGAATGAACTTTCTAGTCGTATAAAAGCTAAAGTCTTAAGGGGTTATCACCGATAGGGAACTGACGTGACACTTGCGTTTGGACTTTTTTGCCTAACGTAGTGCCGTTTAGATGATTTGTTATGATGTTAAATAGGAATTTCTCCCATATGGGGGAATTAATAATCGGGCAGGACATATGATGAAATTTATCCCTCTCTTTTTCGGACTCGTTCTTTCTCTGGGAGCGTTCGCGGATCAAAACTCCGATCGAATGAATAAGAGTAATGAGCAGATCATCGCCGACTGCCGCGCCGAGGGGGGAATGTACATCGAGTATAAAGAGACCACTCCCGCCGTGTGTGAGTATAACGGATGTGGATACGCTGGTGCCAACAGTGGCTGGCGCTACGATGGTGACAACGAGCGTGTGACAAGTGGCTGTGACATGGCAAGGCTTCGCCAGCTCGCAAAAGACAAATACATCAGTGACATCAGAGAACGTCAGCGTCAGCTCGATGAAGAAGCAAGACGTGTTGGCCAGATCGGATCGACGACGAATGGTGAGAGACAAGGTTCAGCAGCTGGCGGTGGACAGCCCGGTTCAGCAGCTGGCGGTGGACAGCCTGGTTCAGCAGCTGGCGGTGGACAGCCTGGTTCAGCAGCCGGTGGTGGAAATCCTGGTTCGGCAGCAGGCGGAGCAATTCCTCCGGGGCCTGGTACAACTGGTGCCACAATCATTACTTCAAGTACAACTTCAACTCAGATTGGTCCTGACGATCTTATCTGTAGAACATTGTCTGGTGACCTCGCTGTAGGCCCACGTCATGTTTGTTACAACGCTTGTAAGCCTGTTCGCTCAATCCTCGGATTGTTCGGAAGAAAGAAAGCGGATCTCGAAAGAAAATCATGTGTCGAGTGTCTCATTGGTCAGGGTTACGACTTTGATGATGAAACAAGACGCCGCGCTGGTGTTCGCATTATTCCAGGTGTTCAGATGAGAGTTTGTTACGATTCAGCGGGCCGCGAGGTTTCTCGTGTTGGTGTGAACGCTACTTGTCCGGTTACTGGTGGAGTTACTGGTGGAGTTGCTGGTGGTGTTACTATCATTCGCGGTGGAAATCCTGGTGGCACTGGTCCAGGAACAGGCACAGGTGTAACGGTCACTACTTCTCCGGGCGGAACAGGAACTACGCTTCCTCCTTTCTGTCAGACTGCTCACTACAACAGAGCTTCGTGTGAAAGATGGTATGCAAGTCAAGGTCGCTTCGCTTGTGCTTCTGGTTCAACATCATGTCCGGTTGATCAGGGTGGAGTTTACATTCGCGGTTCAGGCTCAGATGGTTGTGTGGACTGTGCTCGTCGCAGAAGCAGTCGTGGTAGCAGCACACTTGAAGGTATCGCAGGCATCATCGGCGCTCTCGCTCCGATCGGTATAGCAGGACTTCAGACTTACGGTTCAATCAGAACTGCACGAATCGGTGCGGATGCTTATAAGTATGGTGTTGAGCAGTGTCAGCTGGGAGTTCAAAACTACCTGGCCTACGGTCAAGCGAATGAACTTCCAGGGGTCACACCTCAGGAATTTACAGGGATGAATCGTTGTAATGGTGGTGGTTACGGTGCCTACGGTGGTCTCGGATACGGTGGGATCGGTGGTCTCATGGGTCAGGGTTACTCACCTGGATTTATCGGCGGATCTATGGGTCCTTACGGTGGTTATAATCCATACGGCGGAGTGGGCGGCGGTGGATACATCGGCGGCGTAGCTGGCGGCGGTGGTTACCCTCAAGGTGGACTCATCGGTGGTGGACTTATTAACGGAATTTCTCTTGCTCAAGGTTCTATCGGCGGCGGGATGATCTCTGGCGGATATCCTGGGTACGCTTCAGGCGGATATGCTCAGGGCGGATACGCGATGGGTGGATATAACGGTATGGCCGCTGGTGGATACATCAATGGCGGCGGATACATTAACGGTGGCGGATACAACGGAATGCAAGGTATGCAGATGGGTGGATTCGCACAAGGCGGATTCGCACAAGGCGGTCTGATCAATGGTGGAATCCAGGGCTTCTCTATGGGTGCTCAAGGTGGATACAACATGGGTGGCTACAATGGTTACGCACAAGGTGGATTCGCACAAGGTGGATACAATGGATTCGCTCAAGGCGGATACGCAGCTGGTGGATATGCTCAAGGTGGTTTCGCACAGGGCGGATATGCACAGGGCGGATATGCAGCCGGCGGATTTGCTGGTGGATACCAGTCTCAGATGTACAGCGCTCAGGCAGCTAACCGCGATGCTTATCTTCAGCAACAAGGTGCTCAGTATCAGATGAGTGCTATGGGTGGAGCTGCTGCTTACAACCCTTACTCAGTCGGTATGCAGGGATCAATTGGTCTCTCAGGATTTGGATTCTAAAAACTAAGTCTCAGACATAAAAAAAAAGGGAGCTGAAAAGCTCCCTTTTTTTATGACATCAATTTTTTAAATTAAGCAGTTTTGTTGTGCACGAGAGTTTTGATCTCGTGACGGAAGATGACTTCGATTTTATCATCTACAACTTTTTCTACGATGCCCGGGCCGAACTTCGAGTGATCAATGATGTCACCCTGATGAAACTTTGAGTCCATCGCGTACGGAGTTGATTTCTTTTTTGTGCTCGACATTTTTTCCATCCAGAGATCAGAAACAGAAATCACTTTTGAAGGAGTTCTGGTGGTTTTTTTTGTTCTTGTTTTGTTTTGCTTTGACGACGTCGAAGGATCTTTAAAAGATTGAATCGTAGCACAAGTATTACACTTAACTTTCGCTATAGATTTGACGTCTTTCATGGCGACAATAGTGTGACCAAGGTTGAGTTTGCATTTTGTGCAATACGAGAGCACATCTTTGCCAACCGTTAACTGAGACATATTTATCCTTTTGACTTATATTAGTGAAGACCTGTGATGGTATTGAAGCCTACCTATTATAGCCATTCTGACAGGTAACGTAAAGCAAACTCCCTATGAAGAAGACCGACGAGCTCCTATCAAAGGCCAATACTCTTCCGCAGCAACCCGGTTGCTACCTTATGCGGGACAAGAATGGTCGGGTGATCTACGTCGGAAAAGCAAAAAAACTCAAATCGCGGGTCGTTTCTTATTTCAATCAGTCGGCCAAAGGCTTGAAGACTGAGTACATGGTGGGTCATGTCGATCATTTCGATTTTATGATCACTCATTCTGACGCTGAAAGCTTTGTTCTCGAAAACAATCTCATTAAAGAACACTCGCCGAAATACAACATCCGGCTTCGCGACGATAAGAGTTATCCCTATGTCCAGGTTGATTGGACGGAGGATTTTCCCCGTCTCGAATACGTTCGCCGGCCGAAAAAAGGGAAGGGCAAAGAACTCTTCGGTCCCTACCCACCAGGCTCTCAGATATCTATGATCATGCGTGTCCTTACCAAGTCGTTCATGCTCAGGGATTGCTCGCTGACTGAGTTCCGGTCCCGTAAGACACCTTGCCTTCTTTACCAGATGAAACAGTGCTCAGCGCCCTGTGTGGGCTACAGAAACAAGGAAGAATACGAAGGGGACCTCAGCACGGCCGTAGGTTTTTTTCAGGGCCCGGTGAAGGCCAAGAGAGCTCTCCATAAACTAAATGAGCGCATGGAAGCATATGCTGAAGCCGAAGAATTTGAGATGGCCGCTGTTATCCGTGATCACATCCAGCTTCTGGGCGACTTTCTGAACAAGTCATACGATCAAAAAGTGGAAAGTATCCAGACCGATAAAAACATCGACGTCTGGTCGTACTGGAACGGCCCGGAAGAAGTGGATATTTCCGTTTACATGGTCAGATCAGGGATGCTTCTGGGAAATAAAAACTTCAACTTTGTGAAAGGGGAGCTTATCGAGGAACTCGATGAAGAAATTCTCCAGAAAGTTATGCAGTACTATTCAGATCCTGAAGAGATGACTCCGGACATGATCGTTCTTGATTTCGAAGAGAATGAAATCATCGATGTTACAGAAGCTTTGAAAACATTCGGTGACATGAAAGTCCTTAGCGGCCTGTCGAAAAAATATTATCCACTCACGCAGATGGCCCGCAAGCACGCAGAAGAATCTCAGCGCGTGCGGATCGCAAATTCTGAAAGTGTGTACATGGGCCTTAATAAGCTCAAGGAACTTCTCAACATGAGAGAGCGTCCTCGGATTCTTGAGTGCTATGACGTTGCCATCTGGCAGGGCCAGTCGCCGACAGCTTCACAAGTAGTGTTCGAAGAAGGAAAAGCGAATAAGCGCAAGTATCGCTACTACCATCTGGAAACCAGGCCCGAAGGTAATAACGATTTTGCGATGATGAGAGAAGTGATTACGCGACGTCTTGATAATGGTGATCTTCCTGACGTACTTGTCATTGATGGTGGCATTGCCCAGGTGAATACGGTGACAGCAGTTCTTAAAGAACTCAACGTCGAACTCTGTGTTGTGGGAATTGCAAAATCAAAAGATCTCACGAGTGGGGATTACAGTGCAGAAAAAATTGTACGTTCAGAAGAACGTCTCATTATTCCGGGCAGGTCAAATCCCTACATCCTGACAAAGTGTCCGCCTTTGTTTAAAATTATTGTTTCGATGAGAGATGAAGCACATCGATTTTCGCGGAAGTTACATCACAAGGCAGAATCAAAACGAGTTCTTTCTACGTGGCTTGATGAAGTGAAGGGTCTTGGTGAAGAAACGAAGAAAAAAATTTTGAGTCAGTTGTCGATGTCGAAAGAAGAGCTGGGAGAGTTTACTGTGAATGATCTTGTGAACTATTTCGGCATAAAAAATCCCCAGGCAAAAGCACTTTGGGCGCATCTGCATGGGGATGTTAAAAGTGACGTTGTTAATTCAGAACGTGAATGACCCTGCGATTTCCACAACCACAGTCCATGCAGCGGGCCGTTTCCTGAACGAGAAGATTCTTGTAATCCGGCATGTGGGAAAGAAGCAGTTTTGAACCGCAAACTTTGCACTCATCCATAGTCTTTTTGACCTGTGATGCATCTCCAAAGTACTCTTCAAAACTTTCAAACTTAAAATCGATGTCAGACATAGTTTCTCCTAAAGGTTCTGACTATCCTTTCGGCGCTTAATCTAAAGGGTTTAAGAGAATTTACGGCTAGGAAAGTTCGTCCTGTTTATGCTAAAACAGAGGGAATATGGATGAAGTTTTTAAGAAAAAATTAGCAGATCTTCGCTCTCCGGCGGCTCCGCGCACATTTGCGGAAGCCTTGCTCAAACCAGGTCTCTGGTCGCTGACCCCCATGCCAAAACCAGCTCCGACAGTTGTTAAAATCCACGAAGAATACTCTGAAAAAATTCAGGTCATAGAATCTCTCGAACGCTTTGCTCAGGAGAAAGTAAAAGACTCTGAGAAGGGCATTTTTGAAGTTCCAGGTGGCGAAATTGTCATCAAGGCCGACGACAGCTGGAAAGATGTGCCGGTCGCTTCAGACCTCGAGGAACTCAAAGGCTTCATGAGCCTTGATGAAGAAGACGTGCGGGTCCTGTTAAACGGAAAGACGGCCGGAAAAGTAAGGGTACTTTTTGTCACCGAAAGTTCGCATAAGATAGAGGGAGAGAAAACAGGCTTTCAGAAAGAAATCGCTCTCTGTTTTCCGAGCAGAACAGTCGAGTTCTTTGAGAAGATTGTGGCCGGTATGAAGTTCATTCCATCGGAAGTTGTTCTTTATCCGATCGAGAAAGATGAACAGTTGCTCTCCGACGATATTATGGCCCTCGCAAATTACTTCAAGCCTTCTGTCATTATTACTCTCGGGGCGAAGGCAGCTCATGGATTACTTAACAATAATGATCGACTACAGCTTTTTCAGGGACAGTTTTTCAAGCGCACACTGAGTGAAGGTCAACTTGTCACCATCGTCCCGCTCTTTCATCCCACGATTTTTGAGAATAATCCCAACATGAAAAAGAGCACCTGGGAACACATGCAAAAAATAATGGCCTACATCAAAAATCTCCCATGATTTTCGTTCAGTTTATGAGTAAAATATCTGAGAGTTTCAGGATTTCCACGGACAAGGGAATACGTGTTCAAAACAGGACGTTACATTTTAGCAGGGCTTCTCGTGACGCCGGCGTTCGCCGCTGTACCGACGGTTAAAGTCCTCATCGCCAGATCCCTTGATCACGTTGTGGTTGAAGGAACCGATCTCACCAAAACAATTCATACCCAAAAACGTTCTGAGAGTTATGTTGGAAGAAAGAAAATTTCATTCAACTGTGCTCCTTCAAAAGCGTTTTCCGGTCGGTTTCCTAAAAATGCACTTCTTGTTGCTTCTTTGAGTTCTCCCACTGGTCTCGTGTCATGGGGAAAAAATAAATATCAGGGAGAACTCCAGCTTCTGACGAATCCCGGTCAAGAGCGTTGCGACCTCGTGAACCGCATTTCACTCGAAGATTACATCAAGACTTTGCTTTCAAAAGAAATGAACGGCACGTGGCCCGTTGAAGCTCTCAAAGCTCAGGCGGTAGCTGCAAGGACATATGCATTCGATCGTCTTAAACACGATGGCAACGTTCAGCTTGAGCAGGAAAAACTTTATCATCTCGAGTCTTCTGAAAAAGACCAGGTTTCCGGAACTTTTTTTGATGTAACTGCGAAAACACTTCAGGCATCGAAAGAGACTGAAGGTGAAATCCTCGTTGGTCCATCAGGCCGCGTGACTCCGGCGTTCTTCCACTCTAAGTGCGGTGGAAAAACTCTGCGTCCTGATCAGGTCTGGGGTGGAGTTGAAGAGGGCTATCGTTCTGTGAACTGCACATTCTGTCAGAAGACAGGGATGCGTGACTGGAACTATAAAGTTCATAATCAAAAAATGACGTCGATGATCGACCAGGTTTTGAAGAAATACTATTCTGAAAAACTCCAGGCAGGTCAGTTGAAAGTGATGCCTGACACTCTGGAAAATTCTGAGATCAGACTTTATGCCGGTGACAGACTTCACATCATCAAAAAATCCTACATCAGAAATATGGCAGGCAGACAGTTGCTTCCTTCAAATAATTTTACGATCTCCATGCAGAATGGTGAGTTCCTCGCCAAAGGCCATGGTTACGGTCATGGTGTAGGACTCTGCCAGCTCGGCGCGCTTGAACTGGCGAAACGCGGATATGATTATCGCCAGATTCTTTCCTTCTACTTTCCTCGTCACCGGATGAAGAAAGTCTATTGATCATGAAGTCAGTGTTTTTTCTCCTCTCATTCTTTGTCTTCAGCGCTCAGGCGAAAGTCGTTCTCATTGATCCGGGCCACGGAGGAGAGGAAGTTGGAGCGATAGGTTTTCTGGATGCGAAGAAAACAAGAAAGCTTCATGAGAAAGATCTTTCTCTGAGACTCGCTAAAAAAATAAAAGATAATCTGGCGAAAGAAACATCTTCTTATCTCACCCGCAGTCTTGACCGTACAGTTTCGCTGCAAGAAAGAGCAGACCTTGCTGACCTCGTGAAAGCGGATCTTTTTCTTTCCATCCATTTCAATTCCTCAACGAATCGCCAGAGCCACGGCTTCGAACTTTACTATCTTGATAACAACTCCAACGTTGGATCGCACAAGATTGAAAAAGCAGAAAATCTTAACCTCAAAGGCGAAGAGCTGATCGTTAATCAGATCCTTGTGGACCTTGTGGTCCAGCAAACGGTTTCCCATTCCCGGGAACTCGCCAGTGTGGTCCATGAAAAAGTCAGGCCAATTTTAAAGGAACATAAAATCCAGGATCGCGGAGTGAAGCGCGGACTTTTCTACGTTCTCGCTCTGTCAAAAAGACCGGGGCTTCTGGTGGAAGTTGGGTTTATTTCGAATGAAAATGAATTGAAGAAAATGAATCAGGACAGATTTCTTTCTGACATGGCCCGCGCGATTTCCGCGGGAGTTATCGCTCACATAAAATCCGGAAAATAAAAAAGGGCCCACGTGGACCCTTATGAATTTGAAAAAATCTTAAAAAATTAATTACAGAGACTGAATTGATTCCCGCGTGATGTACCACCATCAAGGTAGCGGAAGAGAGCAAGGGATCCATCAGAGAACTGAAGGTTAGCTGCATACATTGTTTTGAAACGACATCTTGTAGCAACACCGAGGGAAACGTTTTGAGGAGCACCCGCTGGGGATCCTGAACGCTGACAAAGATATCCGATGAAAGTCGCAGTATTTGAACCACGGCCTACAACCATACCAACGTCACCATATGAAGTTACGCCTACAAAGATGTCACGGCTCTGAACGATATAGGGAAGAGTGACTGATTGCTGATACTGCATGCGGCTTGGTGATCCGCTGATACATGGGTTCTGCTCAATGACAGTTCTGATTGAGGCGCCGTTGTATTGATAGTCATCAGTGTTGAGCATATCAACGTTGCTACAGTTGTAGTTGTTCGCACAATTGTTGCGATTGCTTTGTCCTGACTTGTTATCTTTCCCGCAGGCGGCTAATAGCACCAGCATGAGAGAAGCTAGAATAAGTTGACTGGCCAATTTCATAAAGACTCCCTTCGTCTTACACGATTCTTGTTTGTTATCGGTCAGGATGGTGTCCAAACTTTAGTGAAAAGTTTTATCGGAGGCAAAAGGTCAGCATTAATTTGCCTGATGTGATTAAAAAATGCCTAGTATTAGGTATTTAGAAAATCTATCGTATCATCATGGGTATGTTAAAAAAATTCCAAGCAAGTCTAAATACCACTTATCAGCAGCTATTTAAGCGCGACGAAACCAAGTTCATGGTGTGGGTTGGTCTTAAAGTTTCAGGTATATCCTTTATCATTACTTGCTTTGTATATTTTTTCCTCTTCGAAGTCATGCGCGTGAATCTGGCTTTTTTTAAGGCACATGGATTTCCTAATCTCGAAGATGGTGGTGACGTATTTTTTGATTACATCGCAAGCGGTGCTGTTGATAACCTGCCGATTATTTTCGCGTTTCACATTTCACTGTTTTTCATAGGTGTTTATGTCGGATGGATCATTCTCCGTCCGTTCAGAGTGATGGGCGATTACGCTGAAGGCATCATTGAAAATCCGCATGCCGTTTATAAAGTCGATGAATTCAGTACCTATAAGTTGTTCACAAGATTTTCAGAATTCTTTTTTGAATATCTTCGGGAGAGTCGGAAGAAAGGCGAGCTTGTTCCTAACATTATACCACCGCAGTACTCTCGCATTCACCAGCCGGTTCTCGATAAAGTTTTTATGCTTCACTTTGGACTTCTACTCACGATTATTTCTATCGCAAGTTGTGTGTTCATCACTGAGAACACGGAGTTAGTTTTTCAGAAGATGATCGAACTCGCTTCCAAAACTCTAAATAACCCAAAGGCCGTCCGCCTCTATTTTCAGGATCAGTTGTTTCTCTTGAACGATCTCGTGTGGCTGACAGTTATCTTTATTACAGCCGGATACATGGCCCTTGGTTTCCATCTCTATAATAAAGTCTCCGGCGCTGCATTCGGCATTTTCTCGACGATGAGGGCCTTCATGAAGGGCAACTACTTCAATCGGGTACATCTGGTAGGCTATACCTACCTGCGTGAACACACCAGAAAGCTCAACAAATACCTCGATTACATGGAGAATAATTATTCTAAAACGAAGTCCAAAGGTTGAAATCCGCGGCCCCTTTCATTACCATAGACATTATTAATTAAGCCCCATAACAAGATAGAAAAGGATTCTCATGAAAAGAATGATTCTGGCGGTACTCGCCCTGACTCTTTCATTAACTGCCTGTACATCAAAAGATGAACTCAAGAAATTGCTCAAAGAAAATCCTGATATCATGACGGATGCTATTAAAGCGAACCCTTCGAAATTCATTGATGCTCTCAATGAAGCTGTAAAAATTGCTCAGCAAGACGAAGGTAAGAAACGTGAAGAAGGCGAGAAGAAAGCCCTCGAAGAAAGTTTCAACAACCCGGTTCAGGCTGATCTCAATGGTTACACTTTCCGCGGTCCTGCTGATGCTCAACTTACTCTCGTTGAATATTCAGATTTCGAATGTCCATTCTGTTCACGCGGTTTCAACACTGTGATGGAACTCATGAACAAGTACAAAGGGAAGATCCGTTTCGCTTACAAACACCTTCCACTTTCTTTCCACCCACAAGCAATGCCAGCTGCTCAGTACTACGAAGCCATTCGTCTTCAGTCACCTGAGAAAGCTTGGGAGTTCCACGACAGAATCTACAAAGATCAGCGTAAACTCCAGAACGGCGAATCGTTCCTCAAGTCTCTCGCTAAAGAACTCAAAGTTGACATGAATAAACTTGCTACCGATGTTAAGTCTCCAGCTGTTCAGTCTAGAATTGATGCTGATATGGCAGAGGCTGCGAAGTACGGGTTTCAGGGAACTCCAGGGTTTCTTCTTAACGGCGTGCCGGTGAAAGGCGCTTACCCGACATCTCACTTTGATGGGATTATTGAAGAGCTCAAAAAACGCGGAAAAGTTACTCTTTAAGTTTTTTCAGGAGCCCCTCTTCGGAGGGGCTTTTTTTTTGTTTAATAAGAGAAAACCTAAAACAGAAAACAACAAAACAATAAATTGTGTACATTCGCTCTCGTTGATTTTTTTCTTTCTGCCTTTCCCGTCCCTCAAGCGACAACCTGAAAAAAACGAAGTTTTTTTCAGGTTTCACAACGAAAGAGGGGAAGGGAAAATAAGGAGAATATATAGAGGCGGGGAGTTTGCGGTTTGTTTTGGTTTGTTTTATTGCTGAACACCCTTCACTTCATCTTGAAAACTCTATTCCTCAAACTTAATCACTTTAAAGCCGGACAATTTGGCCCCACTACCGGCAAATATTTCCCCCCGTCATCTCACCAACACACAAAACCTGGTTTCAGGCAAAATCTACCCACAAGCTTGAGGCAACCTTGATAAATGTGCCTACTAAAGTTATAATTTTGACAGGAACCCCAGGAAGGGGATTTTAGCTTAAAAGGTTCAAATGGCCGAAGACATCAAACCAGGAACGGTTGCCTCCAAACCAGCGCTCGGCGGGAGTGGTAATAGCCCATTTCTTACACTCCTTATGGTTGTGAACATCGTTGCGATGGGCACAGTTGCTTTCTTTCAATACAAGTTCATGGACATGGAATCAAAGCGTCCTGATCTTACTCAACTCTTAAAAGAACAAAATTCCCCGTCAGGTGCTTCAGATGAAGCGACTGGTGAGCAGAAGCCTGTTGAAGTTGTGAAGAAAGAAAATCTTCTTCCACTCGATAGTTTCACAGCAAACCTTGCACAAGGTGATGGTCCACGTCGTTATGTGCGTCTCGATGCTGTCCTGAAGATGAGTGAAGAAGCGAAAGCACCTGAGTTCGAAGCAAGAAAGCCGCAGATTCGTGATGCTATCATCAGCATACTGAATACAAAGCGCGCAGAAGACCTTCTTAAGAAAGAAGGGAAAAGTTTTTTGAAAGAAGAGATTAAGTCCTCTATCAATTCATTTTTGGTAGATGGAAGTGTGGAAGATATTTACTACATTAGCTTCCAAATCAACTAGTCGGCAGGATGCTGACAGTTAGGCGTGAAAACGCCGCAGTCCCAGGAGGGGAAAGTTATGGCCCAAGTACTGAGCCAAGACGAAGTAGACGCCCTATTAAACGCTGTCAATGATGATGACACATCAGCTGGTGGCGCTTCTTCAGGTGGTGGTGGCGACTCGGATGATTTCAATGAGGTGGAAGGCACCGATGCGAACATCCAGACGTACGATCTCACGAACCAGGACAGGGTTATCCGCGGGCGAATGCCCATTCTCGAAATCATTTATGAGCGCTTTATACGCCAGTTCCGCGTATCGCTCTCAAACTCACTCCGTAAGATCTCTACGATCTCCATGATCTCTACCGATCTTTTGAAGTTCGGAGAGTTCGTGAATACGCTCCCGATTCCTTCTTGCATGTGTATCATGCGCTTCAATGAACTCCGTGGTCCTGCTCTGATCGTGTTTGAATCAAAACTCGCTTACGCGATTATCGATTCTTATTTCGGTGGAACAGATCGTCCGTTCACAAAGATTGAAGGAAAAGAATTTACATCAATTGAGCTTTCATTCATGAGACGTGTGATGGACATGGCCATCAACGATCTTGAAGAAGCATGGGCACCGGTTCACAGAATCGACGCTCAATATACCCGAACTGAGATTAACCCTCAGTTCGTGGGTGTGGTGCCACCGTCAGACGTCATTATCACGACGACTTTCGAAGTAGAGTTTGAATCTGCTTCGGGAACGATCATGGTAGTGATTCCTTACTCAACGATTGAACCGATTAAGCAAAAACTTTCTTCAAGCTTCCAGGCCGACAACGATGTTGTCGACACAATCTGGATGCGTTCAATGCAGGAGCATGTTCAGGGTGCTGAAGCGACTGCCATTGTTAAACTTGGTGAGACTGATATGAACATCGGCGATCTGATCTCTCTGCAGGTAGGGGATGTTATTCCTTTGTCTCAGGAAGTATCGGGCGAGCTGGATCTTGAAATTGAAGATTCAAAAAAAATGAAATGTCTGATTGGTGTGTACAAAGGCAACCGTGCCGTGCAGATCACACGCAGAATCACATAAAAAGGAAAATACAATGGCGTCACCAGAGATGAGCGACAACAACAAAGATGCTATCCGGGAACTTGCTGACCAGATCAAGGCCGGTGATGATGCCCTTAATAAACTCAAGGTTCAGAACCTGGATTTTATTCTCGATATTCCGCTCAAAGTAAGTGTTGAGCTTGGACGCGCGAAAGTGATCATTAAAGATCTTCTTCAGCTCGGACAAGGTTCTGTACTTGAACTTGATAAGCTCGCCGGTGAACCACTTGAGGTTCTTGTGAATGGCAAGCTCGTTGCAAGAGGCGAGGTGGTGGTGGTGAACGAAAAATTCGGGATCCGTCTCACAGATATTATCAGCCCGTTGGAACGTATTGAATCTTTGAAATAGTTATCTGTTGATTTGATCTTTTAACGAAAACCAGGAAGGAACTCGTTATGAACAGGAAGTTCGCACCATTATTCACCGGCCTCCTTTTGTCCCTGAGTGCATACTCCGGTGTCAAAGTGACGTCTGTAGATCTTACGACTAACGGGGCCACTGGTTCAGTGAATATCTCGCTGGATGGAAGATCTCAGGAACTTCCCGATCTTCGTGTTTACGGTAACACAATCGAGATCACTCTCGGTCAGGCGTCACCCTTCAACGGATTCTCGAAGATTGTTCGTGGTGCTGTCCTCACAGCAAACGCGCTTAATGGCAAAGCATATATTAAAGCCGTTCTCCCTTATGCCATTAATGCAGATTCAGTAAATCTCTCGTGGAAAAATAACGGAATTGAAGTTGCTTTCCCTCGCGGTGGTGCACGTAGTGCAGCTGCAGCGATCGCTCCGGCCTCTGCCATGGAAACAGCTCCGGTTATTGCTGCTAAGTCAGAGGCAGTCGCAATGAAAGTCACAACTGTTTCTAACACGACTAAAACTGAAATCAGCAAAGCCGGCGACAAGGTTGAAACAAAAACTCAGACAAAAATTTCAAAAGAATTGCTTAATGAGGATTACCTCAACAAGCTGATGAAAGAAAATTCAGCGAAAAAAGAAACTCCGGCCGCTGCTCCTCAACACAAAGATGAAGTCCGCATTCAGCAAGCCGCTGCAGCTCCTTCAAAACCAGTAGTTCCGGGCAGCAAAGTCACTGGCAACTTTTCATTCGCTGGTTATGCCGTCAAGTTCACTGTGTTTCTTGCTCTTGTACTTGGTCTCTTTTACGGGATCGTTCATGTTCTTAAGAAAGGCGTATTCAAGAGAGGGAAGCTCGGTTTCCTGAATAACGACAAGATGATCGAAGTTCTCTCGACAACATACATCGCGCCGAAAAAATCTCTCATGGTTGTTCGCGCTCACAAACAACTTTTCCTCGTCTCGAACTCTGAAACCGGTCTCCAGTTTCTCTCAGAAATGAAGGACACTTCCGGCATCATCAAAGAAAGTGAGAAGTTCATCACGGGTGCAAATTTTGATACCAATCTGAACTTTATGGCAAACGCGACAGGGGACGATGAACCCTCAGTCAAAATCAAAGAAAACATCATGGAATCTACTCCCGTGGAAGAGCCAAAGGGTCTCGCTAAATTGGCGGTCGCCCAGGATATCGTTAAATTTTCTGATGAGCTCAAAAAGAAAGCGAAGAAACTTCGCCCTATTGAGTTCAATTAGTTTTAGGAAGCCATGAATTTAAAGAGATTTTTTTTACCTCTGATCGTATTCCTGGCTTCGTCAGCTGCCGTCGCGCAAACCGCAACTAACCTTCCGGGTGTCGCCGTCAATTTCGGGCAGGGGACAAACCTTGTTGATACTCTCGAAGTACTCCTTCTTTTCACCGTACTCACACTTGCTCCTGCGATTATCATTCTCTGCACATCGTTCACACGCATTGTTGTGGTTTTATCTTTCATGCGACAGGCCCTTGGTACGCAGAACATGCCCCCCAACCAGTTACTTATCGGTTTCGCTTTGTTTCTCTCTATCTTTGTCATGATGCCGACGGGAACTTCAATCTGGGAAAATACAATTAAGCCCTATCAGGCAAAACAGATCGATGCCATGCAGGCCCTGAAAGGTCTTGAGACGGACCTTCGCGCATTCATGGAAAAACATGTACGCAAAAATGACATTGGATTATTTTACGATGTCACAAATGCTGCTGCCCCCGCTGATATCAAGGCCGTTCCGACTCATTATCTGATTCCTGCCTTCATTATCTCCGAGCTAAAAACAGCATTTCAGATCGGTTTTCTCCTCTACATTCCGTTTATCGTTCTCGATATGGTAGTTGCATCCGTTCTTATGGCCATGGGTATGATGATGCTTCCTCCTATGCTTGTTTCAATGCCTTTCAAATTACTGCTATTCGTTCTCGTGGATGGATGGCAATTGGTGACCGGAGCGATCCTTCGTTCCTTTAACACCTAAGGATTGATGTATGGAAAATGAATTTGCCATTGAAGTTGTGAACCAGGCGATGAAGGTCACACTTATGCTCGCAGCACCTATGCTCCTCGGGGCACTGGTTGTCGGTGTGCTTGTCTCGATTTTCCAGGCCGTTACTCAGATCAACGAACAAACTCTTTCATTCATACCGAAAATTCTTGTGATCATCGCGACTCTTGTTATCTTCAGTCCGTGGATGATGGAGACGATGGTCTCTTACACTCAGGATTTGTTCACAAGTATTCCGGAATTGATCAGGCGTTAAATGAACGTTACTCTTGCTGATCAAACGGTCTTCTTGGCCTTCTGGCTGAGCTTTTCCCGCTGGACCGCGGCCCTATATCAGTTACCACTCCTGGATAACCAGTCTGTTCCAATGGTTGTGAAAATTCTTACGAGTTTTCTGATCTCTTATGCGTTTTTCCCGCACGTACAGGGCACGCTTGTTGCAGAAATCAATGCTGTGGGAGTGGAGAATATCTGGCTCTTGATGATGTTCCACACCTGCACTGGCCTAATTATTGGATTTTTGGTGAAAATTATTATGAGTTTATTCGTCGCTACCGGTAGCATTCTGACCCAGCAAATCGGATTTGCCAGTGTCAGTTATTTTGACCCCACTCAGGGCCAGCAAGTGGGTCCTTTTGAGCGAATTATCGAATGGACGATGCTTATTCTCATTCTTTCCTCGGGAGCTCTCGTCCCGATGTTCAAGGGGATCTACAATTCGTTCTTTTCTGTTAATTTCTTAAACGCGGACAAAATGCTCAAAACCCCGGAGTATTTCGTGTTATTCTTTAAGTCGTCATTCAGTGCTTCTATCCTGCTTGCAGGACCACTGATTTTCGCCAATTTACTCATCAATTTAGTGATGGGAATTGTTGGTCGGACGGTTCCTCAGCTCAACGTGATGATGGTGAGTTTTGTAGTGAACATCGGTTTGGGAATGCTCCTCTTCTTAGGAATAGCAGAGGAGTTTTTTCAGGTGAGTTACGATTTGTACATCGAGAAACTTGGAGATTGGTTTCAGTTCCTTTCACCTTAGCGTAGGAGTTAGCCAGGATGGCCGACGAGAACGACGACGAAAAAACCGAAGAACCTTCGTCCTACCGGATAGATGAGGCACGTAAAAAAGGGGATGTTGCATCCTCGAAAGAACTTACGTCTGTCCTGCTTCTTACCGGGTCACTTCTCACCATCGTTTTCTGTGGTGTTTTTGTCTATGAAGAATTTACTGCGTACATCGACTGGATCTACCGCCTCGACTTCCAGAAAGTTTATACCAAAGAACAGTTTGCTGACGTGATTTCTCATACAGCATGGGTGCTGGTGAAATGCGTGGCCCCGTCTTTTGGTGCCTCACTTTCTCTCGGAGTTCTTTCCAACTTCGCACAGATAGGATTTTTATATTCTCCGGAAATTCTGACCGCAGACATTGAGAGATTGAATCCTCTCAAAGGCTTCTCACGATTGTTTTCTAAGAAGGCCCTGAGTGAAGCCGTGAAAGGTGTCTTTAAATTCACAGTGGTTATCTCCATCACGTACAACGTGATGAAGAATAATGTTGGCTCATTCCTTGGATTCCTTCACGCAGACGCCGGTCAAAGTATCGCTTTCGGGAAATACCTGATGGTGAAACTTGGATTTTCTATCCTGCTAGGCCTCGGGATCATCGCTCTTATGGATTTCGCCTGGGAGAAATGGCAGTACCGTAAGAAAATGATGATGAGTAAGCAGGAAGCGAAGGAAGAGGCGAAAGAGAAAGACGGTAACCCTGAAATCAAAAACCGTATCCGACAAATTCAGAGGCAAATGGCCCAGAAACGGATGATGAACGATGTGAAGAAGGCAGATGTAATTGTTACCAATCCAACCCATATCAGTGTAGCATTGAAGTATGATGGAGACATGATGGTGGCACCTTCAGTGCTGGCCAAGGGCGCAGATCACATGGCCCTGAAGATCCGGGAAATCGCGAAAGAACACGATATCCCGATCGTTGAAAACATCATGCTTGCCCGAACTCTCTACAAGACAGTGAAGGTTGGCCACGGAGTTCCCCGCACTCTCTACAAAGCGGTGGCTGAAATTCTTGCTTTCGTTTACAAGTTGAGACGGAAGAAGAAAGCGATCAGTTAGGAAATTTCGAATTGCTCAGGATGAGCAGGAGAGATAAACCATGGATGGGTTTTTCACAAAATTAAAAGTCTTTACTCAAAATTCAGACTTAGCAGTCGCCCTCGGATTGATGATGGTTCTGGGGATGATGGTTGTACCACTTCCACCGATCGTCCTCGATCTCTTCCTCGCATTTTCGATTGCGATCTCAATCGCGATTCTCTTAATTTCTGTATATGCGAAGAAGCCACTCGATTTCTCGACTTTTCCTGCGATTCTTTTGATCACAACACTGATGCGTCTTTCACTCAACGTTGCTTCTACACGTAACATTCTTTTGAATGGTGCGTCTGAGGGGACTGCGGCCGCAGGACATATCATCAAAGCATTCGGTGAGTTCGTGGTCGGAGGTAACTACGCGGTGGGGATTATCATCTTCATGATTTTGGTCGTCATCAACTTTATCGTTATCACAAAGGGTGCTGGTCGTGTCGCTGAAGTAAGTGCACGATTCACTCTCGATTCAATGCCCGGTAAACAAATGGCGATCGACGCCGATTTGAACGCAGGATTGATCGACGAGAAAGAAGCAAAACGTCGCCGTGCTGAAGTTGCACAAGAAGCAGACTTTTACGGGTCCATGGACGGTGCTTCGAAGTTCGTTCGAGGAGATGCCATTGCAGGTATTCTCATTACGATCATCAACATCATCGGCGGTATCATTATTGGTGTTGCTCAGAAAGACATGAGCTTCTCGGATGCTGCCCGGGTCTTCACACTCCTTACGGTGGGTGACGGTCTTATCGCTCAGATTCCTGCTCTGATTATCTCTACAGCTGCCGGTATTATCTCAACACGAAATTCAAACAACAAAGGTCTCGGAGAATCAGTCGGAGCAGAATTCACTGCTCATCCGAAAGCTTTCTACATCACAGCAGCTGCTATCGGATCGTTCGGGCTTATTCCCGGATTCCCAATCCTTCCTTTCGTCGCGATCTCTTCTATGATTGCATTCACTGGCTTCAAGATTGAGAAGAACAAAGAGAATGCAAAAATAACTGAAGCTAAAAACGCAGTTCAGGAAACAAAGAAAACAGCAGAGACTCTCGAATCTCTCCTTCCAGTGGAACTTGTTCAGCTCGAAGTTGGATATGGGATTGTATCTATCGTCGATGCCGAACAGAATGGCGATCTTCTCGAACGTATTTCACACATCCGTAAACAGTTTGCACTCGACTGGGGGATTATCATTCCTTCGGTTCGAATCAAGGATAACCTCGAGCTTAAGCCGGGTGGATACTCGATCAAGCTTAAAGGAATTGAGATCGCGAAGGGCGAACTCATGTCTGATCACTTGATGGCAATGGATCCGGGAACTGTCATCGAACAGATGGATGGAATTGAAACCAAGGAGCCGGTCTTCGGATTGCCTGCGATCTGGATCACTGATGATCGTAAAGATGAAGCTCAGTACAATGGTTACACTGTTGTCGATCTCTCAACGATCGTTGCCACACACTTAACTGAAGTTCTCAAAGCAAACCTCTCTGAGCTCCTTGGCCGCCAGGAACTCGTGAAGATCATGGACAATTTCAAGGAAGAGAATCCAAAGATTGTTTCGGATCTCGTGCCGGATATCATGACTCTCGGAACTGTCCTCAAAGTCCTTCAGAATCTGTTGCGTGAAGGTGTATCGGTCCGAGACCTTCGTACAATTCTTGAAACACTCGCAGAATTTGGCCCTGCATCGAAAGACCCTGAAGCTCTTACTGAGTATGTTCGTCAGGGACTTTACCGCGGGATCACCGAAAAAATTAAGAGCTCACAAGGTGACGTTCCTCTCTTCACTCTCGACCGTGGTCTGGAAGAAGCAGTGGCCCGTTCAATCATGATGTCGGATCACGGATCATCTCTGAACCTCGATCCGAAGATCACACAGACAATCCTTGCAACCTTGAATGAGAAAATCGAAGAAGCAACCTCACAGGGTGAAAAGATGGTGGTCCTATGCTCACCAGTCATCCGTCGCCACTTCAAGAAGCTGACCGAAAAATTCATTCCCAACATGATTGTGGTCAGTCATAATGAACTTAGCCCCGATGTAAACATCAGATCTCTTGGGACGGTGAGGTTGTAATAAATGTTCGTTAAGAAATTCGAAGCGGACACTTTAGAAGAGGCCCTGAAGGCGGTTAAGGTCGAGCTCGGCCCTGACGCCATCATTCTCAAAACCATTACAAACTCCGGTATCAAAGGCGCTTTCGGTAAGAAACGCATTGAAATCACCGCTGCCATCTCAGAGAGAAACTTTGAGAAAAAGGCTAAGGTGGATAGAGTGCTGAACGATGATCAAAAAGAAGAATTCTACCAGAAACCGTCCAGTACTGTTAAATCAACCATCCAGAAATATGCAGACAGTCCAGGGCAGGGTAACAGTGGTTACGGCGGAATGGGCCTCAATAAAATGGTGAACACACTCGCCAAAGGCACTGCCAGCATCGCTGATATGTCTCACAAAACGTCAAACATCATCAAGAATAGCCTCGATGATTTCCTCACCACTGAAGACGGAGGAGGACACGGTTTTCCTTCTGATTCTATGGATGATGAGCCGGTTATCGCCTATAAAAAGCCAGCTCCTAAAAAAGCTGCTCCGGTTGCTGGTCCTCAGGCCCACGGAAAATATTCTGAGCCACCTGCATACGACGATACACGCGATACTGTTCAGATTTCAGGACGTCAGCAGAGACCTCAAGGTGATGCTCCTGCAGCACCAGCCGCGAGTGGAGTGAGTAAAGAAGCTTACAATGAACTTCGCTCTGAACTCAGAACACAACAGCATAAAGTTGAACTTCTCGAGCAAAAAATCCTCGAGCTTTCTTCAAACTATCATTTCAATCAGAAACATCTGAACGAAGCGAAAGGTGTTTTTCAGCTGCGTACGACTCTTAAAACACTTGATGTTGATGAGTCTCATATTCTCGATCTGATCAAAAAAGCGAACTACGAATTATCGAAAGATGATCTCGAAAATCCTGACATTCTTTTCGAGTTTGCCCTTCGTGAAATGGCAGGTTCTATTCACACTGCAATCCCTTTATTTGCGAAAGTCGATAATGGCGATCCAGTGGTCACTGTGCTTATTTCAGAGGCAGCTTCCGGCCAGAGCAGCATGGGCACAAAAATCGCCGTTTTGAAAAAAGATGTGATTTTAATTCAATATTCTCAGGATGGTCAGACAAGTCACTCGTCCGACTTTGCGGCTCAGGTATTCGGAATCAAAATTGAGAAGGTTCAAAACTTTTCTGAAGTGGTGGGTATCACTCGTAAAGCCTTGGAAGCAGGCAAGTCAGTACTTATCGATGTACGATTAAATAATAAATTTACCGACGAAACAAAAAAGTTTGTTGAGACACTTAAGCGCGGCTTTCATCACGTGGAAGTACTGTGCACTTTATCTGCGATTCACTCGGAACTCTACAACCGGAAAATTATCGCTAGATATAAGGAAATTGTCGACGGTGTTATCATTTCTCATGTGGATCTCTGTATGAATTTTGGAGCACTCTTCAATGTTCACCGGGCCCACAATAAGTTGCCTCTTAAATTTTTCGGAACAGGCCCTGTAGTTCCGGATGATCTTGAAGGTGCAACGGCTGAGAGATTGATGGCGGGTCTTTTTCAGTTCTGATTTTTCCAGCCAAGATTTTTAGTTAAGCCCGACAGGATGTCAGGCTGTGCGAAGACAGGAGGTTTATGCACAAGACCAGTGAGTGGTTGCAATCATTTTCACGTGATCAAGCAACAATCAAAAGCGGCCTCAAGCCGTGTACCAAGATCGCCATCACTGGTGGAAAGGGCGGAGTAGGGAAGACATCTGTCGCTCTCAAAACGGCTCAGGAACTCGCCCGCGCAGGCCATAATACTCTTCTCATCGATTGCGACTCAAACCTTTCAAACACAGCTATCAAGCTGGGACTTCCACTCGATAATAAGTTTGAGAAGCTTCTTTCTGCAGAATTATCTTTCGATGAGTGTGTGATCAAAGCCGGTCACTTTCATCTTCTTCCTGCTTGTAACGGTTCTATTGAAATTTTCGAATCAAAACTACATTTCGACGAAATCATCATCGACATCATGGCCGCTCACGAGAATGAATACGATTACATCCTTCTCGACTGCCCGGCAGGTGTTAATCGCGATACTCTCACATTGAGTGCCTATTGCGATCACCGCTTCGTTGTCGTTACACCTGATAAATCATCCATCACTGACTCGTATTCTCTCATTAAGCTCCTTTCTCAGCGTTTTGGGATCAAAGAGAACCACCTTCTCGTAAACATGTACCAGAACGAAAAACAGTATCAGAAAGTTGTGATGACCCTGAGTGAAACAGTCGAAAATTTCCTCGGTTGCCGTACTCATATCCTCGGTGGCGTCCAGAAACTGGATGTTTCTGCCGAGTCGTTTGATACTTTTTTCCTCTCTGACACAAAGAATGAATTTCATAAAAACTTCATTAAACTTTTAAGTGGGTTCACCGAAAAAGTTAATGGACCGGTGACCGCCCGAAATTCTCGTCGGGAACATTTGGCCTTTGAACAAGACGTTCATTAAAAAAGTTACGCTAAGGAGAGCTCCTCATGTCATCACTGACGGCCAAATTGAAGAACTTAAAAGACTACCGCAGCACTGTTGATCCAAAAGTGAAAGATGAAATCATTCTGGAGTACGCTCCGTTTGTTCGTTATATCGCTCAGAAAATCGCATCACGTCTTCCGCCGAATATCGAGCTGGATGACATGATTTCATGTGGTGTCATCGGTCTCATGGATGCGATCGAGAAATTCGATCCTACTCGTGATAACAAATTTAAAACCTATGCCGAGTTCCGTATTCGTGGAGCAATCCTCGACGAACTTCGCTCTCAGGACTGGGTTCCACGTTCTGTTCGTGAAAAGGCTAAGCTCGTAGAGAAAACCTACGCTAAACTTGAAAAAGATTTAGGCCGTTCAGCCACAGACGAAGAAATGTGTTCAGAGCTCCAGTGCTCGATGGAAGAGTTCCATGAGCTCATCAACAAATCAAAATCAGTTTCTCTTCTGAATATCGAAGATGCAGCTGCCATGAGCAAAGGTGATAAGCGCCTGATGGTTTCCCTGATGGAGACATCTCGTTCTGCTAACCCTGCCCAGGCCGTAGGATACAAGCGCGCCCAGGAAATCATCAAGGACGGGATCAAGTCCCTTCCTGAGAAGCAACGCCTGGTTCTCTCGCTCTATTACTTCGAAGATCTGAACTTGAAAGAGATTGGCCAGGTTCTCGACGTGACTGAGTCCCGCGTGTCTCAGCTTCACACTCAGGCCATCCTGAAACTGAAAGCAAAACTCCGCAATCAATTCGAATCGCACGAAGACTTAGCAAGCTAAGATAAACTTCTAAGTTGTTTTCAAAAAGCCCGAGTCTTAAGCTCGGGCTTTTTAATTTGAGGTCGAGTTTTTACTTCCCAATGTCATTCAAAACATTCCAAAATTAAGTAGCGGAATTTACTGCATACTCAAGGGTGTTTCTATGGATTGGATAAAAACCTTTAACCGTGGTCAGTGGATTATTCATAGCGTTTTTCTCATCGCCCTATTGTTCGGTGTGAGCTCAACTATTTTTGCATTAAGAGTCATGTCTTTGCAGAACACAGAAGAAGAACGCATCACCAAAATGAAAGCACTTTTATCATTTTTTAAGACCGACGACAGCTTCGATAAGGTTGGCAAATATCTTTCGTGGGCAGACACAGAAAAAGCGCAGACAAAACTTCGTGATCTTTCCCGCAAGATTGCACAAATTGAAGAACTCCTGGAAGTTAAAGCGAGTCCGGATCTCGCCAGGACAATGAAAAATTTCAATGGTCTTATAGGCAACAATGCTTCAATGTCGAGTCCGGTAGATGCTCTCAAAGTCCTCAAACAAAAAATAAATTCACTTTCTTCGATGGCGAAATCGAAGGGCTATAAAAATATCGGTATTATCTCTGCCCGTATCAACGATCGCCTTGAGCAACTGAATCAAAAAAACGTTGGTGGGTCTGTTCAGGTTAGTTACATTAAAAGTGATCTCAAGCGACTCACTCAGCTGGTAAATTCTTCAACTCTCGATGATGGCGAGAAAAAAGCTATTGTTGCACGTTTCTCTTCTATGGAAAACGAAGTTGATCTGCTCTCCAGCCTGAATTCCCAATCACGCAACATGAAGACGGTCATCAAAGACGCTACTCTCTCTCTTGGTCAGTGGACTCTTGATCTGGATAAAAAAACAACTGACATGTCTGACATGCAGGTCAGAAAACAAAACCAGCTCGTGATCCTCCTTGCAGGGATGGTGGGCTTCCTCGTGATCTCGTGGATGGGTCTGGCCTATCTCTTCCGCTGGCAGAAACAGAACATCTCCTTGAATGTTGAATCAGAAGTGAAGACAGTCATTGAAAAAGGTATCATGGCCGATCAGCGATTCTTCATGGACCATTATTCTGAAGCGACAAGAAATGACATCGTTCATCTCCTCGATGAACTAAAAGTAAAACTTAACCTCGGATCCATGCTCCACGAAGGAATGCCATTCGCCGGTTGCATGATCGACAGTCATTTCAAACTTTCTTGGTTTAATCACCTGTTCCTTGAGCAGTTCTATCTCTCAGAAGAAGAAGTCAGAAGTGATTCGTTCAACTGGGATTACCTTCGTGAATACCTGAACCTCGACGAAGATCCGGTGTATGAAGCTATGGTGAATAAGATTGCCGGCATCTATCCTGTGAAAGTTAAGCAGGATGAACTCACTCCGATGCAGCCTTACGAAATGTATGTCACTCCGATCACTGTGAACCGCGAAGAGAAGATCATGGTCTTCTTCTATCCTCTGGTCGCTGTAAAAGAAGCCATTGCTGAACAGGTCAACATGGCACGCGATACTCTCAGTCGCTTCGTGACTTTGTGGAACGAAGAAAAGCTCGACGAAGATGAACTGAGACTCCTCGAGAAGGATTTCAGCACGAATGATCTCTACGATCTCCATCAGACTCTTGCTGAGCTTTATCAACGTCTGGTTTCTGAAAAAGAAGAATACGTCAGCATGATCCGCCAGCTCGAGAAAGATAAGAGCGAGCTTGAATACAATGTTTCTGAATGGGAACGTACGGACTCAGTCAAAAAAGAAGTCATCAGGGATGAGCTCAAAGTTTTGCATGAAATGCGTGATACATTTCTTCAGAGTGTAGACCGGTCAGAATCGATCATGAACATCAACCGGACCATCCTGCAGCAGAATGATGACCTTAAAAATGACGGAGCGAAACTTCTTCAGGCTGGCCAGGAAAGTGCCCGCCGTGACCGCGAGGTCCAGGAAATCCTCGGTCACCTCGACAGCATCAAAGGTGACTACAAAAAACTCAAGTTCGAGCTTCTTGAAGTGAAGACCCGGCTCATCTCCATCAATAACTCGCTTTTTAGCCAGTTGCCCGTCCTCGATGAGGGCCAGCAGAAACTTGCTAACCGCTATAAAGATGAACTCGCCCGGCTCGATCTGAACGTGACTGTGCTCGATAAAAAATTGTCTCAGCTGGATGTTCTCCTCGCTAAACTGAATATGATGAGCTCACCGAATCCGGTTCAACAGACAACGATCCAGTTCCAGACGACCCAGAAAGACCACGAAGTCAGAGAAGCTCTAATGCAGATACAAAGATCTGCAACGAACGAGCAAAAGAAGATCGTCGATTCATTCCGTTCTCTTCATTCTCTTATGCGCAAGGATCTCTCTGAGGCCCCAAGAGTCCAGCAGTACTTAAGCGAAGAATCCGGTGATTCTCTTCTGTCCTGATGAAAGTCTATCGAGGACCCGTCAGTAAACTTTTTCCTCAGGGGGCCACCCTCGGGGAGGTGCTGATGAAAATGTCCCGTCTCGATCTTGGTCATGTCACTGAAGCTGCCGAAAAAGGTGCGGTCTGGAGACAGCGTCTGGGTAAGGGAAAAATTCTTCGTGTCCGGGACCCTTCAATCGTTCTTCATCCCAATGATCTCGTCATTTTTAATCTTGATCCCAAGGTTTTGTCTCTCAGAACTCCTGAGCTTCCGCGTGTCATCTATGAAGGGAAGCACTACGGCGTCTGGTATAAACCTGCGGGAATGGTCACTCAGGGAACTCCCAGCGGTGATCACACTTCGCTCCTTAGGCTGACTGAGATTTACAAAAAGAAAGAGACCTGGCTTATCCATCGTCTTGATCGAGAGACCATGGGCCTTGTCCTGATCGGATATACCAGCGAAGGTGCGAGTAAGCTCAGCGATCTTTTTGTTAAAAATGAAGTCAAGAAGATATACCAGGCCAGGGTCCTCGGTACTATTTTTCAAAGCCTCGAACAGACCATCACAGAATCACTCGACGGAAAAGATGCGATCACTCACATTGAAGTCCTGAAACAGTACGAAACCCAGAGTCTCCTTCAGGTCGAACTCGAAACTGGTCGACTTCATCAGATCCGCCGTCACCTCGACTTCATAAACCATCCGATCATGGGGGATCCAAAGTATGGCATGGGAAACAAGAATAAAAAGGGCCTCCAGCTCCTGGCCAAGTCCATCACGTTCTATGATCCGTGGGATAAGTCCCTGAAGAATTACGAGTGTGTCGAAAGTTTAGACAACTCGTAAAAAGTACATCCTCAGCTCATTCCTAAAGAAAGAAATTCTTAGACGCCCTAAACTAAGTGAAAGCATTTAGGAGCTGATGTATGAAAAAAAGTTTGATGGTACTTGCTGTTCTCGTCTCTTTTAATGTGATGGCCGTCGAGGTCTCGCAGGAGGCGAAAAGAGAACGCATAGAAGAGATCAAGGCCATGGGAGCCGTCACTGAAATCAGTGTCGACGAATATCTCCGTGATCTTCAGTACGAAGAACAAGGTCTTTCCGTTGAAGAACGTACGCAGCGAGAAATGAATATTCTCTTCGATAAAATCAAACAACAGGTTGCTATTACATATCAGGAAAAATTGGATAAGAATGATGATCCAGATGCTGTATTTCAGGAAGTGAAAGAAAGCATTGAAGCAGATTCCGAGCTCGCTGACCCTTCATATAAAGAAGAGGTAAGACGTGTTGCAATGGAAGCACTTGAAGCTGTCCACTCAGGCGGAATATCAAGTGCACCTACGTCGTCATCAATTGAATTGATCATCCAGCAAAACGTTGAAGAACGCACGAAGTACCTTAACCAGGCCGATGAGGGGTTGAACGCAGGAGATGGTGTAGGTTCTCAGTATAACAATCCTTACCCAACTTCCAGCAGAGCAAAAGATGCTGAGAAACTTTCTTACGCTAACAAGACTGAAGTTGTAACTTCTCTCGCATCAGGTGGCGAGAACACAAAATGGGTAAGTACTGCAAGTGCCAACTTCGATCTTGGTAATACCTGGACAGCGGAGGCCTCTGTTAACATCCAGTTAAAATGTAAATTCCTCGGTACTGGCATCTCTGCCGGACCGATCATCACTTTCGCACGTAAATTTGGCGCGAATGCGATGCTGATGTTTGAAGGCATGGAGTATCCGATCAACAACGACGGAACATTCAATCGCTGGAAGAAAGACAACATGGGCCGCATCCTTATGAGAGGAAATGAAAAACAACGTCGCTTCATGGCCTTCTATTGTTCGGTCTGGCAGCAGGCCGAATCAACATACAAGGGTGAAGCTTCTGTCAGTATGGATGCAGGAGTTGCTTCTATGACCGGAACAACATCACTGGCGCATTACGAGCAGACATCATCGAGCTTAACTTCAAGACGTATTCTTGTTCCTGATTCAATAGGCAACAATATCGTTAACGTCAATACGATCCGTCAGATTTGCTGGAAAGACTTTTTAAAAGCCAATATCAGACAAGGGCTCACTGTTCAGAAATCCCTGAACACAATGATGTACAACGTTCTCTCAGGTCTTGTGTTCTCTCACCCGAAGTCAAAATGTGCCACAGATGCTCACTGTCTTCAGTGGGGCCGTAATATAAAGATGATTGCTTCAACGAAAGCACGATTGTACCCGCGCTGTATCGAAGAGCCGTCTGAGAAGTACCGTTACTGTGTGTTTAGAAGTCTCGAAGGTTCATACTGTGATCTCTACCGGCACGGGAAGAAGATTACTTTTGATACTGTGTTTAAGAACAACGAATGTGACTATGGCCTGAAATGTACGGTGAAAAGTGATGTGCTCTACGTTCCGGGTACTTATTGGATCTTCAGAGCTGCGGTCGCTACTTGTCAGCCTGCTAACCGCGCAACATACAGAAAGCCGCAAATTAAGTTTTAGACAATAATTTGTCGCAGGAGTTGATCAACTTCTGCGGCAAGGTCTTCCAGCGTTCCCGAATTATCCAAAGCAATATCTGCTCTCCCTCTTTTCTGATCAATCGGAATCTGTGAATCTATAATACTCTGGGCCATGTTCTCCATATGACCATCCCGGAGCATAAGACGGGCACGTTGAACTTTCGGAGGAGTGTAAACGACGATCGTCATGTCGACTGTGCTCTCCATTCTTTTCTCAAACAAAAGCGGGATGTCGTAAACCAGAAAATCAACCGGACCCAGCTGTTCGTATGCTTTCATAAAAGCTTCAGGGAGGCCTTTGTAGATGAACTTTTCGATCATGCTCTTAGTATTAGAGTCGCGGAAAAATCTCGTTCTCAAAGGGGCAAAATCAATCTCGCCGTTTTTCATGCAGTCAGGGTAGCGTTCTCCGATGAATGCTTTCGTATCTTCACGCTTGTAAATTTCTTTCACCAGCAAATCTGCATTGATGACAGCGATGCCCTTGGCACTTAAAAGTTTTGCGACAGAAGATTTTCCCGTGGATATTCCACCCGTAAGGCCTACGACAGGCACATCAAGGTTATACATTCTGATCCCAGGGTGGAGACGGACAAATTTAGGATTAAGTTTCATAACTTTTTAACCTCATTCCAGAGTTTTTCAAGATCTTCCTGGGAAGTATCCTGAAGTTTTTTTCCAGTGGCCCGGACACGATCCTCTACTTTCTGGAAACGACTGATGAATTTTTTATTGGCATCTCTGAGACACTCTTCCGGATTCATGTCTAAATGCCGGGCGAGTTGAGCGACGCTAAAAAGCAAGTCGCCGAGCTCTTCTTTCACCCGGTCGCGGTTCATCAGCCCCCCGGGCGGGAGTTCCTCTTTCACTTCCTGCCATTCTTCTTCCACCTTGAACATGACCTGCTTGTAGTCGGTCCAGTCGAAGTTGACCGTGGTCGATTTCTCGCCGATTTTCAGAGAAGATTCAAGTGAAGGGTAGTGGAGAAGCTTGGAGTTCATCACGTAGAGTGATTCGCCCTTTTCTTTAATTTTGATTTCTTTCCATTTTTCAACGACCCCATCAGCATCAATTCCGGCAGGTCTCTTCTCAAAAACATGCGGATGTCTGCGGATGATTTTATCGGCCAGAGTTTTAGCAACAGTTTCGAGAGAAAAATGATTCTTTTCTTCTGCAATGGTTGAATGAAGAAGGATTTGCAAAAGCACATCTCCAAGTTCTTCTTCCATGAGCTTCGGGTCACCTTTTTCGGTGGCCTCAATGAACTCGTAGCTTTCTTCCAGGAGATATTTCAAAAGAGTGGTGTGGGTCTGCTCAAGATCCCAGGGACATCCCTCAGTGGGATGACGAAGACGTCGAATAACTTCGATACATCTTATCAATTCCGGGTGGCTCATGGGTCTTCCTTGATTGCGCAAAATCTCCTGAAAGGATACCATGTCCTCCATGAAGAAACATCTTTTCCTCGAGGTGGACTATGTCTCCACCGTGAACCTGACTGCCAAGGAGAATGCTCAGATTAAGTCATGGCTCGAGCTGGCATCTGGTGTACTGCAAAAGCTCGTCACGAAAAAAGTCCTTAAAAATTTTTCAGGTAAACAGTTGCAGTTATCACTTTTAATCTGTGGTGATGCCCGCATTCGCGCTCTGAATATTAAGCATCGGAACAAAGATAAAGTTACGGATGTTCTTTCGTTTCCATCTTCAGATGATCTGAGAAATGCAAAAAGAAGTAATTCTGAGTCTGTCTTCCTCGGAGATCTTGCGATTTGCTGGCCCCAGGCCCGAAGGCAGTCGAAGGAGTTTGAGATTGGAATTTTTGATGAATTCATTCACCTATTCTTTCATGGGACTTTGCATCTGATGGGGTACGACCACGAGCTATCTTCCAATGAAGAAAAATTAATGGGTAAGTGGGAACAGTTGGCCTTAGACGAATTTTCAAAACTCAAAAACAAGAAGTGATAAAAAAAAAGGCCCCTTTAGGGGCCTTCATATTTAGAATCAATTCGAATTAACGTCTTCTCGTTTTCGCAGCTTTCTCGAGAGCAAGCTTGAGATTTACACGTCCACCAGAAACCATTTTTTTATCATACGCTGCAACTTTTACAGCAGAGTCCATGAGAACTTTCTTCAGCTGAGTCGCCTTGAGTCCTGGGTAGTAACCAAGGATCATCGCTGCAACACCAGAGATGTTCGGAGACGCCATTGATGTACCAGACGCCATGTTGTATTTGTTGCCAGGAACAGTTGAGAGGATGTTTGAACCTGGAGCAGCGATATCAACAGTTGTTGGACCGATGTTCGAGAAGTTCGAAAGACCACCAGAGCTTGTTGTAGAAGCGATTGTGAGAAGGTTCTCAGAATCGAACGCCGCCGGGTACTTCGGTGATGTATCGTTATCGTGCCACATAAATGGGCCCATTGAGTCGTTACCAGCAGAAGCGATCACGAGTGTGCCATACTTCTTTCCGATTTCGTTGATGGTATCACGTACGACCATTCCACCTTCGTTGACTGCTTTACCGAATGAACAGTTGATCACGCGGGCACCGTGTTTAGCAGCGTAGAGGTATGCTTCAACAATGTTTGAATCGAGTTCATCTGAATCATCAGGAACCGTACGGATCGCCATGATTCTTACGTTGTTTGCAACACCAGCGATCCCGAGTCCGTTGTTTTGAACAGCTGCGATTGTTCCTGAAACGTGAGTTCCGTGCCAGTGAGAAGCTTGAGTGTTCATTGTTGCGTTTCCGTTAGCATCACGAACGAGAGTATTGATCCCGTGGATATCGTCGATGTAACCGTTGTTATCATCATCAACACCGTTAGCAGGAATTTCGCCTTCGTTTAACCACATGATGTCTTTCAGGTCTTCATGAGTGTGATCAACACCTGTATCAACAACAGCAACGATGATCTGCTCAGCTGTACGGCCAGGGAGTGAACGGTAAGCGCCGTCAACATCCATTCCATTCGCAGCAGAGAAAGCCCAGAGTTTAGAAACCTGAGGATCGTTGAAGTCACCTTCGTTCATCGTCATGCTCGACATAGCTTTCAGCTGAAGCGAAAGAGGATCGAAAGCTTCGAGTTTCGGCATGGCCGACTTTCCACCATATGTGTCGTGCTCAGTGTACTCAACCGCCGGGGCAGATTTCAGAGATTCTGCAAGGGCGGAGGCGTTCTGAGTCTTAACGAGATAAACGTTCCCGAAGAGTTTTTTAGAGCTCTTGATAAGGCTAGAAGAGACCAGAGACTGGCCCGGTTTCATTTTTACAAAGAGGTGGTGAGGGTGGCGTTTTTCGCTAGCAGCTTGTGCCTGGCCCAAACCAAGTACAAAAACGCTTAAAATTCCGATAGATAGAAGTCTCATGTGTGTCCTTTTAATGAGAGATAACCCGTCAGTAATCCTATAAAAATGCTCAGGGGCTGGGCAAATAACATAATCTGTCTTTTCAAAGGGAAACCCCTGCAGGATGGCAAGTGGACTGTAGACTTTACACACCGCGTCACCAGGCACACGTCTCATAGGTAGAATAAAGCGAGATGGAAAAGGCAGATTTTTCAATGGGTAAGAATGTGAAGAGATTGGATAAACTATATCAAATGCTGATCAAGGTTGGTCCAGTGGCTCGTTCTCCTAAATTACAATATGGGCTGGGTTGTCTCTTTGCCCTTCTCTCGTCTTTCGCTCATTCCGAAGAAGGAGTGATCAATGGGCATGTTGGTTTCCTTTCAAATCAAATTAATTCTGATGTCGGTGATGTTCCGGGAAACCGTTTCATTACCAACGCTGCTTTTGACTACAAGAAAATGCCTCAGGATCCTGAGGTCCGTGAAGCTACCCGCAGACTCACGCTTGCAACTCAATTAAACGATCAAAGTTACCTGCAGTTTTCTGTGCAGGAAGCGTATCTAGGTGGCAATCTGACTGACAAAGATTCCATGAAGTTTGGTCGTCACCTTCTCGAATGGTCACCGATTGATCAGACATGGGGATTCGGAAAACTCAATAACCGTAGAAATTTTGATTTCTTCGAGCCAGGGCAGGAAGGTCTGACAGGTATTTCATACGAGCACAAAGGCTCAAATGGAATGCGCTACCGTTTGTTTGGTTCAGGTCTATATATCCCTGAGATGAATCCTGGTTTTGACATTAATGATAAGAGAAAAACAATTAAGTGTCGTTCACCATGGTGTGATGCTCCTTCTTCTGAAACAGAAGTGCAGGGGAGTATGAAGTCTATTGAGTACGATGTTAATTATCCCAAAATTGGTGATGTCATCTTCCGCTACTCAGTCGGGTACAATCTAGGCTGGGAAAACAAGCACTGGTCGTTCGAGCAGTACTACATCAGAAAGCCTGAAAATAATCTCACAACGAGAGTCGGTGTTGCTCTCAACACCATTGAAGACGTTGTCAAAGCGAAGATTGATCCTCAGGTTTATTATCAGGATTTCATGGGTGCCAACCTTAAATATCGCAACCAGGATCTCCTTATGTACGTGAGTGGATTCGCTTCACGTCCATCAAGTTATCCGGATGGAAACAAGCGCGCTACTGACTGGACGGAGATCAAGACAGCAAAGATTAAAGAAGACTACATGGGTGGCGGGATCTCGAAAGTTAATGCTGATTACGGATACGGTTTCAACTACGTAGCACGCCTTTCTCCATTTGACCGTGATAAGCAAAGCCTCGCCCAGGAGCCTCGCTGGAACCAGGCCGTGAACGTTTTCCTCATGAAGAATTTCAACAAGCTGACTTTCTCGGGTGACGTGAAATACGACATGCTGACGCGCGACCGCCTTATTATGGTTCGCGCTTTTCTGAATGTGACAAAAAATCTCCTCGTGAACGGGGGGATGAGTATGATCGGTACACCAAAAGATGGCAAATCGTACTGGTCACCTTATACTAATAATGACTCCCTATACGCAGGGTTGCGTTACATCTACTAGGAAGAGATTATGGGCCAAATGATCAAAATTCTCTGCCTCCTCATCATGCTGTTCTCGCTGACTGGTTGTGGAGACTTGCTTAAAAATGACGTTATCAAAAAAGAAATCGATTCTACTCAGTTCTCAGCTGAGTGTGGCCAGCCCGATATCGATCAATTCTCTCTCTTCCTGAAAGAAAACATTTCCTCACAGATTCGCTGTCTCGGTGAAAACCTCAATCTCTTCATCCGAATGGTTGAGACAGATAAAGAGGGGTACATGAACCGTGCCGCCCTTGAAGCCTTCATTAAACTGAACATGAAAGATGTGAAACCGGAGTACCTCAAGGCACTTAAGTCGGTCTACGATCTTAACTATCTTCTTACAGGTGAATACCGCGAATACATTTCTAAACGTAACGTTGATGAGCTCATTGATTTTGCGATCCTCCTGAATGCTGAGATGGCCGTTACAATCGGGCCATTGTTTTCTGGTAAAAAGAAAATCAAGTACACACTTCACGATGCTCAAAGAAAATGGGTGAACACTTCCAGTAAAAAAATCATTATGGGTCTCCATAGGATTTTTAACCAGAATCAGGGCGGAAGTAAGCGTGACCTGAATATCGTGAAACTC
Source organism: Bacteriovorax stolpii (assembly GCA_945883845.1). GTDB lineage: Bacteria > Bdellovibrionota > Bacteriovoracia > Bacteriovoracales > Bacteriovoracaceae > Peredibacter. The sequence continues at coordinate 95,687 of CAMCYI010000011.1, forward strand.
CTCGAGAGTTTTATCACTGATGCGACTGAAGACGACATCGCCAAGATCATGAAGTTTCTCTTCCTGAAAAAAGTGATGTTTGGTGGAGAGAGAGAAATTCTCACTCACGAGCAGCTTAAAGATCGTGTACTCATCAATTTTGACCAGATCGTTCTCAGTATTTTCGATATTGTGAAATACCAGTTAATCGAAGATTTCACGCAAGAGAGAATCTTCGATCTCCTCCAGAGAAACGTGAAGAATCTCGGTGACATTATCATGCAACCGTCGATGGGTGACCGTGATAAGGAACTCTTCTTTACAATGGATGAAGCGATCGAAGTCGCAGAAACTTTCATAAAGGAAGAAGACTTCAAGATCTCTGAATGGAAAAACATTATCCTCGAACTGAAAAGCATTTACATGGGTGGTAACAGTACTGAGGTTCGTGGTCTTGATTTCAAAAACCTCCTTGGTCACGCGAATAATGTTTTGAAGACAGGTTCTGTGTTCTACAGAATCTGGGCGAAGTTCACTCCGGCGATGGAAAGCCCGCTCCCTGTGACTGTTGATTTCTCTGAATACAAACATACGTATCCTCAGGAAGCTGAAGAACTCGATCACTTTGAACGTATTGTGAAAAAGTATCGATTTTTCCGCGGTAAATTTGAATCTGCTTATTACACGAAAGGCATTCGTAGGAATTCAGACGCGATCGTCGAGACGTACATGATTGAATATCTGCTACGGCAGATCATCAAGAAATACGGCACAAAGGATCCTGCGAACCTCAGTTTGGGCGGATATGGTTTGAGCCGCGAAGATCTCGCTAAAATTGTTGATAAAATAGAACCTGACCTCATCCGGTTGAAGCTTTCGACCAAGCATAAAAAAGATTCCTTAATCGATAACATTTCTCTCCTGGGAACTCTCTTCCAGTATCAGTCTGATAAGAATGGTTTTCTGGATGCAAACGAGGCCACAGAGTTCGCAGTTGCCTTGCTTACGTCTCTCGACATGACTTCAGTCATGATGGATTACTTCCGCACTAAAGGCTGTGCCTTTGATACTTACGGTCGTGTTGAGCCGACTTGTATGAAACAGAATTACTTCAAGGGAATCTGTGAGGGCTTTGACGACGGCAACGAATCAAGTTACCGGGATGGTTATAGAACCTTCCTTCCGATGATGTTCGAATACCTGGGTGCGAAGACATGCGCTGAGGTTCAAAACTCAACTCCGAACGTGGCTTTTCTCGACGCTTCTATTGGGGCTGCCCGCGGTTGTAACTACTACGAAGATGCTGCCGGTAAGCCTACAGCAGAAGAGATTTATTATTCAGAGGGAGACATCATGTCGACTCTGGTCGTGATGATGCACGCTGAAGCCACAACTCTTCGCTGGGATGATGTTAATAATAAAGGAAACGGCAACAACTTGCTGGATGCGAGCGAAATGAATTCTGCCTATTCAATTTATTCGCCGGCACTGGACGGCTTCCTCGAGACTAAGCCGGGCATTATCAAGAGCCTTAAAAAGCAGATTTACCAGTACCTCATCAAGTACGAGACCGTACCGGACGAGAAGCAATTCAGCAGCATTTGGAAGTTCATCAAGTTCCTCGTGAGCTTCGATAAGAAGGCCCCTGCCTACCGGAAGACTCTGGCATCGATCCTCTTCCAGATCGGCGAGCAGAACAAGATCACCTCGATCAACGCCGGGAAGCCTCAGTTCAAATGTAACTGGCTGAAAGACCCGGACCATATTCCGGACGATATGGACGCCCCGGACCCATTAACGAATATAGGGCCAGCCAGCGACTATTCTCACCTGTTGAATTTCCTCAAACCGTCCTCAAAAGACGAGAATGGGGACCCGAATTTCACATATGAGAAGGAACTGTGTTTAACTCTCTTTAATAAACAGATTTGCCTTTAAATACAGGGTGTACACACCCTGTATGAATCGCCCCAGTCCCTAGGCAAGCATCCTCAGTTTGTTACCATCTCTCCATGACATCATTCCTGAAATTCCTATGCCTCTTCGGAGTTTTGCTCACATTAGTGGGCTGCGGAGATATGCTTAAAAACAAAGTCATCAAGCAGGAACTCGACTCATCACAGTTCGCCGTCAGCTGTGATCTTGATGTCGCTGAGTTTTCTAACATCCTTAAGAAAAATATCTCTTCCCAGATCCGTTGTCTGGGCGAAAACCTCAATCTCTTCATCCGCATGGTTGAATCGGATAAAGAGGGATACATGAGCAGACGTGCACTCCTTGCATACATCAAAAAGAACATGCCAAAAGTGAAGCCTGAGATGATTGATGCCCTCAAGGCCGTTTTCGATTTGAACTACCTTCTCACTGGTGACCAGCGTGAATATATTTCGAAGCAGAACGTAGACGAACTTATCGACTTCGCCGTCCTCGTGAACGCGGAAATGTCTTTGAACGTTTACCCATTCTTCAGTGCGACCAATACGCTTAAATACGAAGTCCATCAGACCCAGTCAAAGCTCGTGAGGGCAGCAGGACTTTCGATCGTGAACAATCTCCGTAAAGTTCTGAAGCGTGGTCGCAAAAAAGTACGGACACTTGATATCAAGAAATTCCTCGAAGGTTTCAAGGCCACCATGCAACAGGATGACTTTGAAAAATTCACGAATGGTCTTTTCATCAAAAAGATCCTTCTGGGTGGAGATTCCAAAATCCTCACGACGAAAGAACTTAACCAGCGTCTCCTCAAGAACTTTCCCCAAATCCTGGTCAGCCTGCTCGACATCGTAAAATTCAAGCACATCGAAAAATTCTCGAATGAAAAGATCTACGATCTCCTTCTGAGAAACATCACTGCATTAAGCGAAATCGTCATGGACCCTGATCTTGGTGACCGGCGCAGTGAAGTTTTCTTCACTCTTGAAGAGCTTATGGATTGTGTCGGACGATTCATCGAGAACGATAAATTCATTTCTACTGAGTGGTTACCTGTCGCTCAAGTGATCAAGAAAGTTTACATGGACACAGACGAATCAAGTGAAGTGAAGGGGCGGGATTTTAACGTTCTCATTTCTCATGCGATCAAGATGCTTAAATCAAGTACTTCATTCTACCGAATCTGGGAAAAATTTGTTCCGGCTCTTGAGAGTCCACTGCCTGTAACGGTGGATTTTTCTGAGTACCGTCATGTCTATCCGGGTGAAGTGGAAGAGCTCCTTACTTTCGAGCGCATTGTGAAGAAGTACCGCTTCTTCCGTGGTAAATTTGAATCTGCTTATTACACGAAAGGCATACGTCGTAATCCGGACGCAGTCGTTGAAATTTTTGTTCTCGAATATCTTCTGACGAAAATCGCCCAGACATACGGTAAGGATTCTCCAGGTAGTCTTGGCGGAAAAGGAATCGATCGCGATATCCTTGAATCCATTATCGGAAAGATTGAACCTGCTCTCGTGAGTGTCGATCTCATGCTTCCGCACAGGAAGGCGAGCACAACAGATAACATCGCACTTCTTGGGACTCTTTTCCAGTATCAGTCAGACGAAAATGGACTTCTCGATGCCAATGAAGCGACAGAGTTCGCTGTGTCTCTCCTGACTTCGATGGAAATGGCCAAAACCCTCATGAGTTACTATGAAACTCAGGTGCCAAACTGTAAGTTCGATGAATTCGGGCGCATTCCTGCCAGATGTTTCAGAGAAAATTTCTTTAAGTCAGTCTGTTCGAGTTTTGATGACGGTAATCAGGAAGGATACAGAGACGGATACCGTTCTTTCTATCCGCATATGTTTGCTTCGATCGGAGCGAAGACTTGCGATGAACTCACGCAGTCAGAGTCAAGTGATTCATTCCTGGATGTCTCTATCAAGGCCGCCAGACTTTGCATGAATTATAAAAATGAAGACGGAACAATGGGCGACGAGATTGCCTATTCCAAGAGTGACATCTTCACCATCCTCATTGTGTTCATGCACGCTGAGGCAACAACACTTCGCTGGGATGATGTGAACAATAAAGGTAACGGCAACAACATCATGGACCCATCTGAGGTAGAGCGCGCCTATAGCATTTACACCACTGCCCTCGATGGCCTCCTGAAAGATAAGCCAGGTTATATCAAGGCCCTTAAGAAACAGATTTATCAATTCCTGATTATGACAGAAATGGTTCCTGATACGAAAGATCCGGCGAGCATCAAAAAGTTCCTTGGATTCCTCGTCAGTCCCAATAAGTCTGCACCAGCTTACCGTCGCACACTCGCGGCCGTTCTTTACCAGATCGGAACCCAGAACAACCTGATCAACGAAGCTGCTGGAAAGCCAGTGTTTAACTGTAACTGGATGAAAGATCCTGAGCATATTCCAAGAGAAATGCCGAAACCGGCAATGTCGTCTTCAGCTGAATCAGAAAATGATTTCTCTCCACTCCTGAACTTCATTCAGCGCTCTCCTCAGGTTCAAGGCCGCGAGCCCGTGTTTACCTTCCAAAAAGACCACTGTTTGACCCTTTTCAAAAAAGAATTCTGTTTGTAGAGTGTTGTCTCCACAAGGGATAACATGGACAACTCGCTGCAGCTAAAACTCGCTGATTTCAAATCGCAATTCTCAGCGGTTAAAGACACTCTCGAAACAATTCGGAGGTCACTTTGACGTCGAACGAAAGAAAAACCGCCTAAGAGAAATTTCCGAACTTGAGGCCCTAGAAGGCTTCTGGAACGACACTCAACACGCTACAAAAATTCAGAAAGAAAAAACCATCCTCGATGATGTGGTGAAACTTTATTCCACAGTGAAGACTCTTTCAGATGATTTCGAAATCCTCTGTGAGATGGCCGCTGGTGGAGACGAAGGTTCACTCACAGAAGCTGTCGAACTTTTCCCGAAATTAGAAACTGCTCTCGGCGAAGCTGAGAAGAAAGCACTTCTCGCCGGTGAAACCGATTCCAACAATGCCATCGTTACGATCAATTCCGGTGCCGGTGGGACTGAGTCCTGCGATTGGGCAGGAATGCTCCTTCGGATGATCACGCGCTGGTGCGAGAAGAAAGGATTCAAGGCCTCCATCACAGATTTTCAATACGGCGATTCTGCGGGAATTAAATCTGCCACTGTTATGGTGAGCGGAAATTACGCTTATGGGTTATTAAAGTCTGAAGTGGGGGTTCATCGCCTTGTCCGTATTTCACCTTTTGATTCGAACGCCAGAAGACATACTTCTTTCGCTTCCGTTTTCGTCAGTCCTGAAGTTGATGACACGATTGAAATTGTCATTGAAGATAAAGATCTTCGTATCGACGTGTTCCGTTCCGGTGGTTCAGGCGGTCAGTCCGTGAACACAACCGATTCCGCCGTTCGCATGGTGCATTTACCGACCGGGATCACCGTCAACTGCCAGAACGAAAGATCTCAGCTCCAGAACAAACTGACGGCGATGAAAGTCCTCAAGTCCAGGCTCTACGATCTCGAAATGGAAAAAAGAAAAAAAGAACAGGACGTGATTGAAGGAAACAAGAAAGAAATTTCCTGGGGCTCCCAGATTCGCTCTTACGTTCTTCACCCCTATAAACTTGTTAAAGATCATCGTAACGGTTTCAGCTCTTCACAGGCGGAAACTGTTCTCGATGGTGACCTGGATGATTTCATGAAAGCTTTTCTTCAGTGGAAGAGCCTTGGTGGAGTTCCTCAGGATACTGGAAACGACGATTTGTAATTCTCAAAGGGAATACCATGACTGAAAAATTTGTTAAGCGCTGGACCGATCTCTTTAATGAGCAAATGCTCGTAAGACTCGACAAGCGAAAGAAACTTGAAGACATGGGTTCGAACCCTTATGCCAATGGCTATAAGCCAGATACAAAATTTTCGACACTCGTCACGGAGTACGCTCACAAAGCGAAAGAAGAAATCGGCGAAACTCCCCGCTATAGAGTTGCGGGCCGCGTGCTCATGGTCCGCGATTTCGGGAAAGCCGCTTTCCTTCAGTGTGATGACGGCTCTCACAGATTCCAACTTTATATGAACAAACAAGGCTCATCTGAAACTGCTTTCAAAGAATATGGACTTCTCGATTACGGAGATATTGTCTTCGCTGAAGGTGATATTTTTAAGACAATGAAAGGGGAGCTCGCGATGAACGTACGCGAGTTCAAAATCCTCACGAAGTCCATACGTCCACTTCCGGAAAAATTCCATGGACTCACAGACGCTGAGCTTCGCTATCGTATGCGCTACGTGGATATGATCATGAACCCGGACACTCGCGAGACACTTCGCAAGCGTTCGGAAATCGTCCGCTACATCCGCGAGTATTTTTACAAAAATGACTATATTGAAGTGGAAACGCCGATGATGCATTCAATTGCCGGTGGAGCTGCTGCACGTCCGTTCAAAACTCACCACAATGCTCTCAATATGGAAATGTTCATGCGAATCGCTCCTGAACTTCACCTCAAGCGTCTCATCGTAGGTGGTTACAATAAAGTCTTTGAGATGAACCGTTGTTTCCGCAACGAAGGTCTCTCGCTCAAGCACAATCCTGAGTTCACAACCATCGAGTTTTACCAGGCTTATTCAACTTACGAAGACCTCATCGTGTTCACACAGGATCTGATATCCGGGATCGCGAGAGATGTACTTGCCACGGAAACCGTTAAGTTCGGGGAACATGAAATCAAACTCTCTGGCACCTACGCGCGCCTTACGATGAGAGAAGCCATTGCGAAACATACAAACTCATCTATGGATCAGGTTAACAAACGCGAGCATCTTCTCGAACTCCTGAAGCCAGTTGCAGTGAACATGGACCCTAAGAAGCTCTCAGAGCTTTCATGGGGCAAGCTTCTCGTGCTTTGTTTCGAAGAGCTGGTCGAGAGCAAACTCATTCAGCCAACATTCATCACTGAGTATCCAACAGAAGTTTCACCACTCTCACGCCGTAACGACACGAATCCGGATTTTGTCGATCGTTTCGAATTCTTCATGAACGGCTGGGAAGTTGCGAACGCATTCTCCGAGTTAAATAACCCAACTGATCAGCTCGATCGTTTTGCCGAACAGGCCATGGCCAAAGAGGGAGGCGATCTTGAAGCGACGGATGTCGATTACGATTTCGTCCGCGCTCTCGAGTACGGAATGCCGCCGACAGCAGGTCAGGGGATTGGTATCGATCGCCTCGTCATGATTCTCACAGATAGTTCAACTATCCGTGACGTCATCCTGTTCCCGCTCCTGAAGCATGAGCAAATGTTCGGAGAAGAAGAGAAGGCTTGAACGCTTATTTTTCCGTCTTCAAAATTGTCCTGAATAACCGGGGAGCTGTAAAAATTCTTCTCGCCACAATCGCGAGCTTTGCGTTCTCGATTGCCGTGATTCTCTGTACCGTAGGACTCATGGACGGATTCGACTATTTATTGAAGTCGGGTCTTCGTCATTCCTCAGGCGATATCCTTATCAGTTCTCAGCGCGGCTTCTTCGTCCTTGGTGATCGCCTCATGGGCGAAATTAATACGATTGCTCCACTCGCTAAAGCTCCTGTCATTCAGACGGAAGCTTTTGCTCTTCATCTTGATAAAAGTCGCGGTGTCCTCGTCAGAGGAGTAGAAGCTCAGAATTTCTCTGAAGCAACAGGCCTGGATCTCACTCTCAATGATAATGGCATTGCGATCGGCAAAGAACTCGCCCACGAGCTAAAGCTTGGTATCGGCGATGATATTGCTCTCACTTTCGGCAAAGGTAATGACTCCGCCGAATCCCTTCCTACGATCCGCACTCTGAAAGTTTCATCGATTGTATCTCACGGCATCTATCAGAAAGACCTTCGTTTCGTTTATATGAAGAAAAACGAACTTGGTGAACTCCTTGGAGTGGGGGACAAGGTCAATCTTGTGATCCTCTCTATGGCCGATTCTCGCAAACCACTTGAAGATCTTCAGCAGATAGAAACCGCGAGACTTTCCCTACGACGGGAAATGAGCAGCGAGTTTCTTATTAAGCCGTTCTGGAGTGAATACGCTTTCCTGATCGAAGCCGTGAAAGTTGAAAAGTTTTCTATCTCACTCATTCTTCAATTGATCGTCGTCGTTGCTGTCTTTAACATCATGGCCTTTGTGATCTACATCATGGAGAAGAAGGCGCAGGATTTCTTTTTCCTTCGCGCTGTAGGCATGTCTCTCAGCACACTCATGAATTTCTGGCTCGTCTCCGTGGTTATTATCTGGGCCATTGCCTGCGGACTGGCACATTTTCTCTCACTCGTTTTCGACTGGGGTCTGCACAATCTTTCTTTCCTACAGATTCCCGGAGAGATCTACGTTCTTTCTTCACTCAGTATTCGCCTGAACACTGAGGCCTATGTTACTGTTTATCTCGCATCCCTTTTCTGGGTCGTTCTCGCTGCCGGCGGAGGTTACTTCCGCATGAGACGCCGTCCGATCATCCAAGGCCTGCGACAGGAGTTTAACTAATGGGTCTCATCCGTCTCGAGCAAGTTGAAAAATCATTCGGCAAGACTAAGGTCCTGCGTGGAATTAATTTTGACATTGCTGAAAGAGAACTCGTTGCGATTCGCGGAGCTTCAGGTTCTGGTAAATCAACGCTGCTTTATCTGCTCGGTGGTCTCGATCAACCGACCACAGGAAAGGTCATCATTGATGGAAAAAATCTCTCTGACATGAAAGATGATGACCTTGCCTTGTTCCGGAACACGACCGTGGGTTTTGTCTTTCAGTTTCACTTCCTTCTTCCATCAATGACATGTCGGGACAATATTTTACTTCCGGCCCGGATCGGTGGCCGTGACATCAAAGCTGTTCAGGAAAATGCAGAGGCCCTGGCCGAATATCTTGGTGTCACTCACTGCTTAAACAAATTTCCCTTTGAGATTTCAGGTGGAGAGCAGCAGCGCATAAATATCATCCGTGCCCTTTCATTACGCCCAAAAATCCTTCTTTGTGACGAACCTACGGGAAATCTCGATTCCATGAACACCGAAAAGGTGGCGACACTTCTCAAAAAACTTGCGCAGGATTATGGAACCACACTTCTGGTTGTGACTCATGATGACCGCGTGGCTTCACACTTTCCGCGTAAAATAGTGATTGAAGATGGTCAGATAATTGGGTAGATTTCTAACGCAATAAAATTCATTAGATAGCTTTTTGCGTTAAGGATATTCTGCGGTTGAATAAGGCATTTCTTTTCCTCCTCATTTTGATTTTTTCATCTCTTCCTGATCAGGTTCTGGCGCAGGAAATTATTGGTCCTATTAAGGAAATGTTCCGTGTTGATGCCATTGAGATCAAGGGCAACCGCAAAGTTGAATCTGAGGCCATCATTGAAAAACTGAATACGCAGAAAGAGATGATGCTAGATAACTATCTCCTGCGCAAAGATCTCTCCCGCATTTATGAAATGAAATACTTCGAAGAAGTTGAAGCATTTCATAAAATCAGTAACGGCAAAAATATTCTCCTCTTTAAGCTCAAAGAAAAACCGATCATCTCGAAAATCACTTTCAGTGGGAACGACGAAATCAATGACGATGATCTTAAAGAGCAGGTGAAGTCCAAAGAGTTTAACATCCTCGATGTTTCCACTCTTAAAAACGACGTCCTTCTTCTCCAGAAACACTACGAAGAGAAGGGATACTTCCTTGCCCTGGCAACCTATCAACTGAAGCAGAATAAAAACGGCTCAGTGGATGTGAATTTCAAGATCAAGGAATGGGATAAAGTCCGCGTTAAGAAAATCACGTTCCTGGGGAATAAGGCGATTGAAGACGCTGAACTTAAAGGCTTCATGCAGACGCGTGAAGAGTCTTACTTCTCTTTCTTGAACGGTTCGGGAAATTTCAAGGAAATGAATTTTCAGACGGACGTTGAGCGTCTTAAGTATTTCTATAAAACCCGCGGTTATCTGCAGGTGAATATTCAGAACCCTGAAGTGACGGCGTCTGAAGATAAAAAATGGATTTTTATTACGGTCCGTCTCACAGAAGGACCGCAGTTCTCGGTTAACGATATCTCCTTTAACGGCGAGCTTCTCTTTTCTGAAAAGAAAATGATGAAGAAGCTTAAGCTGAAAAAGGGTGACATCTATAATGAGGAGAACCTGCGCCTCGACATCCAGACCTTAACTGAAATGTATCAGGACAAAGGTTACGCTTTCGCCAACGTTCTCCGCACGCTTGAAATTGTTCCTGGTGAAAACAAGGTAGATATCGTCTTCTCGTTTGAGAAGGGTGTGATTGCCTATTTCGGTAAAATTATCTGTAAGGGTAATACCAAGACCAGGGATAAGGTTATCAGGCGTGAGTTAAAGATTCATGAAGGCGAGATGTACTCCGGTTCGAAACTTCGAATCTCCAAAGAGAACGTCAATCGTCTCGGATTCTTTGCCCAGGATTCGGTGATCTTCAATACGATTACCCGTAAGGGAACCGATAACATTCTCGACGTCGAGATTTCGATTAAAGAGCGTGCAACTGGCCAGATCTCTCTCGGTGCTGGTTACTCGACTGCGACTCAAGGATTTATCCAGGCCTCAGTTGCTCAGAACAACTTCAGAGGACTTGGTCAGAACATTAACTTCAACTTGTCGTACTCAAGCCGCCAGCAGATTTATAACGTTGGTTTCACTGAGCCGTATCTCTTCGACACGAAGTGGACTGCCGGTGCGGATTACTACCAGACTGTTTCTTTTTTCATCCGTTCATTCTCTTACAAGAAGAACGGCGGAGACGTTCGCGTTGGTCACCCGATCTTCGATTACACCAGACTCTTCCTCACATACCGTTATGAGGACAACAGCGTTCAGAACGTGATTAACGACGGTATTGATAAGAAAGTTGAGAACGGATCAGCTTCGTCTCTCCAGGCATCGATCATCCGCGACAAGCGAAACAACATCTTCGAGCCAACGGGCGGTTACTATACCAACGCTGCACTCGAGTACACCGGTCTTGGTGGAACAATGAGATGGATGAAAGGCGAGCTCGAGGGTCGTTACTACAAACCGATCTGGGGTGATCTTGTTCTTCGTACCCGCATGAACTTAGCTCAGCTCTTTAAAACGACAGAGCGTGAAATTCCGCGTATTGAAAAATTCTCAATGGGTGGTGCCCGCAACATGCGCGGTTATAACCTTGAGGACATTGGTGTGCGTAAGCTTGCCAGACGTACCGGGACCAATGATCTCGAACCATTCAACTTCGGTGGTCTCTTTAGTCTCCTCGGAACTCTCGAGTTCGAGCATCCGCTCATCAAGGAAGCCGGCCTGAAATGGGTTGTTTTCTCTGATGTTGGTAACGTCTGGGAAAAACGCATTGGTGCAGATGGGGACTACAGTCTGCGCGCCGACTACGGCTTTGGCTTCCGGTGGTTTTCTCCGATCGGCGTACTCCGCTTTGAATTCGGATTCCCTTACAAGCCGAAAGACGATCGCGCCAAGGGTGGAGTGCATCAGGAATCAGGCAACCAGTTTAACTTTGACATAGGACAACTGTTCTAATTTTGATAAGGTTTTTGAAACCTTCAGGAGCTTTTATGAAATCAGTATTATTGTTTGCGCTTCTTGCTTTCAGTCTAAATTCTTTCGCCAGCGTTGTCGTTGGTCTCGTAGACATTCAAAAAGTCATCACATCTATCAAAGAAGGGAAGAACGTTCAGAAAACTCTTGAGAAAGCTTTCAACGAAAAGAAAGCGGTCCTCAAGAAGGACGAAGATAAAATCAAGAAAGCCCAGGAAGATTATAAAAAGCAAAGCATGGTTCTTGCTGAAACAGCACGCCTGAATAAAGAGCGCGAAATGCAGGAAATGATGATGAAACTCCAGAGCAAGACGATGGAGTACCAGAAAGAAATCCAGAAAATGGAACAAGATCTCAAAAAACCAATTCTTGAAAAACTCCGTCCTATCATCGACGAAGTTTCTAAAGCTAACGGTGTTGCTATGACGTTCGAACTCTCAGCAGCTCCGATCGTTTACGCTGAAGCTAAAAAAGAAATCACAGATGACGTGATTAAGGCCTACGACAAAAAACATCCTTAAGGGATGTCGAAAAGGAGTTCAAGATGAAACTCTCTGACCTGGTCACATACGACCCAAAATTAAAATTGATGAAAAACCCTGAGTGGCCAGAAGAAATTCTGGCCATTTCTGCTTTTGACCACCTTCAGCTGAAGAGTGTTGTCTTCATCAAGAACGCTAAATTCCTTCAGAAATTCCTGCCTTTCCTGGAGAAAGCAGTATCCTTGAGAGTTGGTGCCATCATCGATGAGAAATTTTATCAGCTCATGAACACTGAATTGAAAGCGGCTGTTGATCAGCTTCCCTGGATTGCAGTTTCTCTTCAGGTGCCGGTGACTCTCACTCTACTTTCGAAACCATTTTATGATCTGAAGATGAATGGCGTGAATACTCAGGTTGATGGTCGCCAGATGGGCACTACCGATATTGATCCGTCTGCACTTATTTCTCAGAATGTTTTCATTGGTGAGCATGTGAAGATTGGTGCCCGGGTTGAAATTCTTCCAGGCTCAGTGATCCTTCCTCATTCCGAAATTGGTGATAACACAAAAATTTATCCTAACGTCACAGTTTATCCTTTTACAAAAATTGGTAAGAACTGTCGTATTCATTCCGGCACAGTGATCGGTTCTGATGGATACGGATATACATTTCATCAGGGCCAGCACACAAAGATCTGGCACACCGGTGGGGTCGATATTCATGATGACGTTGAGATCGGATCCAATACCTGTGTCGACATGGGAACTTTCTCACCGACTGTGATTGGTTCAGGTACTCGCATCGATAATCTTGTACAAATCGCTCACAACTCTAAAATCGGTAAAGGCTGTATCATCTGTGGTCAAGGCGGACTTGCTGGTAGTGCGACACTCGAAGACTTCGTTGTTATGGGTGGACGTGCAGCTATCGGACCTGAAGCTCACATTGGTATGGGCTCGCAGGTTGCCGGAGGAGCAAAAGTTAATGAAGGTGCCATCTGGCCTGCGGGATCGAAGCTCGGCGGACATCCGGCAAAAGATCTCAGAGAGTGGATGAAGGGAATTGCCTACGTCCGGAGCATGTCTCTTAAAGAAAATTCTAAGGAGTAACTTATGCATATGAACAAAGAACAAGTCATGGCCTTCCTGCCACACCGTGACCCCTTTCTTTTCATCGATTCAGTGAAAGAAGTTACTCTGCCGGAAGGCCTCTCAGGTGAGGCACCCTTTGCTCCACAACAACTCGTCGGCGGAAAAACCGTCTGTACATTTAGAGTCGATGACAAAGTGAAAATCCTCGAAGGACATTTCCCGGGCAATCCAATCCTTCCAGGTGTTGTTCAGGTGGAAATGATGGCACAGGCCGGATCATTTCTCGCTCAGTACGCATTACCCAAGGGAGCTACTCTAGACGTCGCACTCTTGTCGGTTGATTCAGCAAGATTCCGCAAGCCCGTCATTCCTCCTATGGATCTCGAGATCACAACGACTCTCACGAAAGTCCGCGGCCCGATCTGGGTCTTCGAATGCCAGATTCACAGTAAGGGTGACCTGATTTCCCAGACGACCTGCATGGCCTCAATCAAATCTTAAAAAGGAATTTTATATGACTAAAAATTATCAGGCTCACCCAATGTCTTTTGTTCACCCGGAAGCGAAGATCGGAAACAATGTTCAGATCGGTCCTTTCTGTGTGATCGGTGCGAACGTTGAAGTCGGCGATGACTGCATTTTTCAGTCGAACGTTGTTGTCGAAGGACACACGAAAATCGGTAACGGGAATCAATTTTTTCAGTTCGGTTCTGTCGGCGCTCCTCCTCAGGATACTTCGTATAAAAATGAACCAACGGAAACCATCATTGGGGATAAGAATATTTTTCGCGAGTATGTCTCTATTCACAGAGGGACAACGAAGCAGGATAACAAGACGATCATCGGTTCTAATTCTTTATTCATGGCCTACTGTCACATCGCTCACGACTGTACACTTGGTAACAATCTGACGTTCGCAAACTCCGTGAACCTTGCTGGCCATGTGAATATCGGCGACCGCGTGATCATCGGTGGTAACACAGGTATTTCTCAGTTCGTGACTCTTGGTAAAGGTGCATACATCGGTGGTGGATCGGGGATCGACAGAGACATTCCTAATTTCTGTACTGCTTACGGAAACCGTATCAAACTTAAAGGAATCAATATTATCGGTCTCAAACGTCAGGGACACTCGAAAGAAATCGTATCTGAGGTTGTGGAATTTTACCGGACGATGGAAGCGTCGGCACTCGCACCTCGCGCGTTCGTTGCCCATCCGGAATTCATGGCCGACTACAAATCCAATATCGTGATCCAGGACATCGCTTCGTTTATCACGAAGAGTGAAATCGGAATTGCTCCGTTCATGAACAGCTAAGAGGTCTTCGATGAATAAAGTTCGCGTCGCCGTTATCGGCTATGGTCATCTTGGTAAATGGCATTGCCAGAAAGTGGAAGCACATCCTGACGTAGCAGAGTTTGTCGCTATCGTTGAAAAGTTTCCAGCCGGACAGGAAGCGGCACGCGCTGCTCATCCGAAGGCGAGAGTGGTTGGTGACATCAAAGAAATCATTAACGATATTGATGCCGCTTTTGTTGTTTCTCCGACATCGACTCACTTTGAACTCGTGAAATACCTTCTCGAAAATAATAAGCACGTCTTTTGCGAAAAGCCTCTCTGCTCCAATGACAATGAAGCAGAGGCCTTGAAAAAAGTGGCAACCGATAAAAAAGTTGTCCTGCAGGTTGGTCACTCTGAACGCTTCCATGAAGCCTGGGACAAACTCCGCACAAAATTCCAGAATCTTCCGACTCCTTATACAGTGAGAATCAATCGTGTGGCCCCATTCAAGGGACGAGCGACTGATGTGGATGTTGTTCAGGATCTGGCCATTCATGATCTTGACCTTCTTCTTCATCTCTTCAAGCAAAAACCTCTCGAAGTCAGTGCTCACGGATTCAAGATCAGAACTCCAAAGTGGGATCACGCTTCTCTTCACATCAAGATGGAAAATGATTGCGAAGCATTCATCGTTGTCGGAAGAAATTCCGTGAAAGAGATGCGCGACCTCGAAGTGATCTCAAAAGAAGGCATGGTAACTGTGGATCTTTTTACTAACAAGATCTACGAAGCGACGAGTTCAACTTATGACGATGGAACATTCGTCAAAGAGGAAATCTATGGAAAGCGCGACCATCTCCTTCTCGAACATAAAAACTTCTATGCTTCTATTCTGGGAAATCTACCAGCAATCATCGGCCTGCGTGACGGACTGAACGCTGTTCATCTTGTGGACTCAGTCTTGAAGGCCATGGACACACGTAAGAGTGTTACGGTGAAACTTGGTTAGTTGCCTAATCATTGCCGGAGAGAAATCCGGAGAAGAACACGCGATGAGTTTTGTCCCGGAGCTTAAAAGGCTTTGTCCGGACACGCATTTCTTCGGTGTAGGCGGTGATGAATTGAAATCTCTCGGGATGGAAATTCTGTACCACCTGAAAGATTTCTCGAGCATGGGGGTTTCCGAAGTTATTCAAAAGATTCCATTTTATTTTAAAGCACTAAAGAATCTCGAGGAAGAAGTTGTCCGTCGTGGAACTAAAGTCGCCATCGTCATCGACTTTCAGGATTTCAACCTGCGACTTGCGCGAAAGCTTTCCAGAAGGGGAGTGAAGGTACTTTATTACGTTGCCCCTCAGGCCTGGGCATGGAAACCACATCGGGCCGCCGTCCTCGCAAAAAATGTACATACGCTGTTCACAATTCTTCCTTTTGAAAAAAACTGGTTTAAAGAACGCGGAGTTCACCAGGTTAAATCAATCCCGCATCCCTTAATGCTGACCTACAAAGATCAGTTGCATGATATTCCGGCAAAGCCTTTTAAATCCTGGGATAAGAAATTAAAAATACTTCTTCTTCCGGGAAGCAGACGTGCCGAAGTAACATCCCTTCTTCCTATTTTCATCAACACAGTTAAAGAGCTCAGAAAGAAATACAATGTAGAAATTCACCTTGTGAAAGTTGATCACATTAACCAGGAAATTTACGAATTTTTCCGTCACGAGATCGATGTTACGTACGCATCTAAGGACCTGACAAAGGCGATGAAAGAATGTCATCTCGCCATCGCTGCCAGCGGTACGGTGACTCTCTCAACGGGACTTTTTGAACTGCCCACAGTGGTCTGTTATAAATCGTCACTCTTAAACGTCTTCATATTCTATAATTTTATTAAGTACCAGGGTGCAATTTCCCTGACGAATATCATTCATGGTCGTCTCGTTTTGCCTGAACTGGTGCAGGACGGCGTCGAAACAGCACAGATTTTGCCGTTCATTTCTACTTGGTTAGAGGATGAAAAGGTCTATAATGAGATCAAATCGACGTTGAAACAAACAAAATACCTTCTCTCCGGAGAAGATTTCTCTGTCCCGGCGTATATGGCAGGGGTGATTCATGAGTGAGTCTTTACATAAAAATCGCATCCGCCTGAAGTCCATCATCCGCGGCACTGTGCTCTCTCCTTTCAGCTTCGGCTGGGACTGGGTGTATCGTATCCGTCGTTCTTTTTACGAGTACGGTGTGTTCAGGAAAAAAACTTTTAAAGTTCCTGTGATCTCTGTCGGAAACGTTTCTTTCGGTGGAACCGGAAAAACACCGACAATCATCTGGCTTGCCGACTGGTTGATCTCTAGAGGCCTCACACCTGTCGTCCTGACCCGCGGATACAAAGGTCAGCTCGAGCATTCTTCCGGTCTTCTGAAGTCCGGTCAGAAATTCCGCTTGAACCCTTTCGATTACGGTGATGAACCGTTGATGATCTCGAACAAGATGAAGAAAGGTGCCGTCATCGTCGGTAAAAAACGCGCTGAGAATCTCCTGAAGTATTTTGCCGAAGTTCAGCCCGATGTTGTTCTTCTTGATGATGGTTTTCAGCATCTCCAGATCTACCGTTCATTCAATATCGTTCTCTTCGACGCAACGATGCCACTTAATCTCTATAAAGTTGCCCCACTCGGATATCTGCGTGAAGGTCTCTCTTCACTTAAAGATGCGGATGCCATTATTATCTCGCGCGCCGATATGGTAACCGAAGAAAAAATCGAGAGACTCATGAGTATGATTTCAGAACATTTTCACCACAGGCCACCATTGGCCCTGACAAAATATTTGCCTCTTGGTGTGTACGACGTTCATGACAAATACATTTTCTCCATTCACGAATTGAAAGGACTCAAGGCCATTGCCGTAACAGCGATTGCAAATCCGGATTCTTTTTATAATTACCTGCAGAGTTTTGGGGTTGAGATCATTGAGAAGGTGAGCTTTTCAGATCACTATTTCTTCACACCAGAAGATGTAAATGAGCTCCTGATAAAGGCCTCCCAACATTCTTCGATCATTCTTTGCTCAGAAAAAGACATGGTGAAGATGAAAAGGGTGTCTCTGGACAGTCGGATTCTCTTTACTAAGGTCAAAGTTGACTTTATCAGTGGGGAACAAGAGTTAATTCAAGGACTAAGCAAAGTTCTCCATATTGATTCGAGACCATCTTAACGTAAAATCTTAGACATACATCAGGAAAGGATTCTTCGTGAAATCATTCATGGTCTTGTGTCTGTTGATGACTGCGTGTTCAAGCTGGAAGCAAAAAGATTTTGAAAAAAGTCTGGAGAAGCCGTCCGCTGAAAGTATTCCTGATGTTCCGGTGAAGGATAAAAAACTTCTCGAGAAATTCGAAGTTCAGGATAAGAAACCTTCACCTGTTGAAGTGAAAAAAGAAATTCCTGAACCGGTCAAAGAAGTAAAAAAAACATCCGTTCCCGTTGCACCTAAAAAATCACAGGCACCTGTTGTCGTTAAAAAAAATGAGCCGGCGCCGGTGGCAGCACCTGAAGTGAAGGGCCCTCCGAAAAATTACCCACCTGAACTTCTCCCCCTAAATGAAAAAGGGAAGGCAGTCTGGGCCCAGTACAAACCCAATCACTCCATTGGCCAGAAAGTTTTTCTCGATATTCATTATCTCGGGATGACAGTCGGAAAAATTATGGTCTTGAACCAGGGTAAAAAAATGGTGAACGGAAAAGAGGTCTGGCACTTTCACGCACGATTTAAATCAGCTCCTTTTTACAGCAACATTTACGAGCTCGATGACATTGTTGATACGTATGTGCTCACTGAAAACTTCATGAGCGTCCGGTACTCCCTCGTCCAGCGCGAGAGTAAGCAGGCGATAGATGATCTCCAGCTTCACGATCGTGATGCCCTGAAAACCTTCTGGTTTTATAAACAGAAAAAATCCGACGGTAAGATCAAGAACAAAGACGTTAAGAAGCCCATTCCTTACTACAGCGTGGATCCTTTCTCTGTGCTCTTCCTGTATCAGGGACTTCCGCTACGTGACGGCGACGTTTACGAAATTCCCATCATCAACAAAGGCAAGATTCTCATGCTCAATTCCCTCGTGGAAGGACGTGAGTCTATCGAAACAGAGTTCGGCATGAAGAAGGCCATCCGTCTTCATGCGACGACGAAGTACACAGGCGAAACTTTAAAAAGCGGAGATCTCTATTTCTGGTTCAGTGACGACTCAGAAAGAAAACTTCTCAAGGCCAGTGCCAAGATTAAGATCGGTTCTGTCACTGCGGACATCGTGAAAGATTAATGAGAGAAAAAATCCGCCTTTCCGATTTAAGTGTCCTCTACATCTGTCTGACAGATGACTGGGGAACAAACGAGCGCCGGTGCATCGCTGATGCGAGCTACTTCCGGAACATCGGCGGTGCTTCGTTCATCCTATGCCACGAGAAGTCCCTCGTCGATGCCGAGGCCCTGAAGGAAGACATTCCCCGTTTGTACTTCCAGGGAAAGCTCGACACCTGGAGAAGTAAGCTCAATTTTTATTTCCAGATCCAGCACATTCTCCAGAAGCAACAGGTCGACATCATCCACACCTACAACTACGAGTCCCTTCTTCCGCTAGGGATGATTCTCAAGGGCATGCTTCATATCCCGATGCTCTTCACGTTCAACGAAAACATCCCGTGGAAGAATAAATCTTTTCTCAACCGCTGGGCCGTCTCACGTACAGATTCGATTTTCACTTTCTCGCCAAACATCCGCGAACTCGCCGTTGAAAGATTTCCCATCAGTGACCGCAAGATTCACGTCACGGGTGCCGGTATCGATTTTCCTTCGAAGATCCCGCACTCTGCTCACTCCGGCGAAAAAAAGAAAATCATGGTCTTCATCCCGCGCATGGAAGACGACCTGAAAAATCTTCGCATGTTCGTCGACACGATTCCCGCTGTCCTGCATACTCTCGAATCGCTGAATTACAAAGAGACACTGCTGTTCACATTTCTCACTGATATTTCCTGGTACACGCATCCGATATATGACGGCATCAAGCGCATGATCCTTGAGCGCCATCTGGAAATGCACATCAACTTTGAGACCCGTCCTCTGACAAGCTTGAGCTTCCAGGACTGTGACGTCTTCGTGGGCCTTCCAATGGTTGAACTCTTCTCCGATCAGGACCTCTATGCTCTCGTGACCCAGACGCCGGTTCTTCTTCCAAGAACTTCTACCCGCCAGCACCTGGTGAAACAGGGAAAATTCGGGGAGACCTATCATCCTGAGGACAGCCGCGAACTTCGCGATAAACTGATCCGCATTCTGACTCATTACCAGGATTACCTCGACGAATTAAATGGAGTGGAGCTCGAACTGCAGGAGCAGCATCACTTTGAAAGGTACGTAGAGGAGCTCTATGCTCACTATGAAAAGCTTTATACCCAGCGCCTGCGCTACTCACAGAAAAAGACGTAACCCGCAAGCTGTCCAGATTCTGTACACCCACTTTTAATAATTCACTTTGCCCCACGTAAAATCCACTCAGTGGGATAATAAATTCAATTATAACTTTCAGGGATCAACTCACGAAATCAATCATCGCCGCAGTCTTTTTATTCTCCTTAACCGCATCTGCATGTCCGGATCTCGCCGGTACTTACAGATGTGAGATTTACGGGAGAAATTTAAAAATCGAGCAGGCCCTCAATGCTAAGGGAAGAATGATCTATACCATCACGGATCTGCACCTCAATAAAGTGACGGTGGTTAATCCCAATGGCAAAGAGAGAGTGACCGGAAAAGATAAGTACGCTGTCTGGACGGCCAGTGATAGTTGCCAGGGTAGAAGCCTTATTCGAGAATTTTTTGTTCGTGAGGGAAATGAAGAAAATTCTGAAACATACTCGTACAGTAAATCCGGCGAAAACCTGAAATTCAGCATGAGTCTTCTCTTGGGTGGCCGCCAGGGAACTGATAAGTACCTCTGTACCTTGATGAAATAATTTACTTGCTCGCAGTTAAGCGAATTCGTACCTGAAGTTTTTCATTTTCAAATATCTTGAGAGCTGCAATCTCTAATGTATGTCGTCTATCTTTCTTGGCCACAACCAGGAGAAGTAGAGTGAACAATAACTTTAGAATCCATATTCCATTCGATGAAAGACCTCCGCGACTCAAAGATTTAGTGAACCATCATGTGATGGGTGATGTTTGGGTAAGAGATACGCCTTTTGGGCCCGTAACTGACTCGTTAAAAATCGCTGAAAAATTTGATATTGAACATGGTCGGGTACTGCGGGCCATTAAAAAATACAAAGCTGAGCTTGGAACAGAAACCAAATTTGGTTTCTGTTCCAACATTATTGAAAACAGATACTTAGCAGGTCCAGAGGGAAGAGAATCCAATCGACTTAAATTTGATATTACTGAATTTGGCCTCGCTCTCCTGCTTCTTTATATCAGTTCACCCAAGGCAAGAAGGATTTCAGCTGAGATACTTTATAGGTTTTTTATTCTCAAAACATATCTCGGTGGCCTTAACGAAGGGCAAATTGGCGCCCTCAAAGGCTATTACAAAAAGAGAATAGATGGCACCATGAGTTGGCCACTGTATAAGCGTCTCTAATCCTTTGCCATTTTCCCTCTGGTGGCTTATATTTTCCCCTCTTCAGTAGAAGAATTAATGTTTAGTAAAAGGGGGGCTATATTATGGCCACCACAAAAACCGCATCCGCATCTGCTTCTAAGAAACCTACTTTCGACGTACCGTCTTGGGTAAAAGGTTTCGAATTCGAAATGGGAGAAATCACAGAGACGACTCCTAAAACAGAATTCGGCGATCTCATTAACGACGCCTCTGCCAAGAATTTCGCTGAAGGCGAAGTATTCATGGGCAAAGTCGTTGCTATGAACGACGAATTCGTTACTGTCGACATCGGCTACAAGCAAGAGGGTCTCGTACTCGCTCGCGAATTCCGTAACTACGACGGTACAATGAAGGTAAAAGTTGGAGACGAAATCCAGGTTTACCTTGAGAAGCTTGAGTCTCAAATGGGGAACCTCGTTCTCTCTAAAGACAAAGCTGAAATCCTTAAAGCTTGGGACAAAATCTCTGAAGCTTGCGAAAAAGGTGAGCCTGTTGAAGGTACCGTTATCGCAAAAGTTAAGGGTGGTCTCTCAGTTGATATCGGAGTTAAAGCGTTCCTTCCTGGTTCGCAAATTGACATCCGTCCAGTTAAGAACCTTGATAAGTACATTGGTAAAACAATGGAATTCAAAGTTATTAAGTTCAACAAGAAACGTGGGAACATCGTTCTTTCTCGTCGTGCAATCCTCGCTGAAGAGCGCGGGAAGATGAGAGATGAAACATTGACTCAGATCCAGGAAGGCATGATCGTGAAAGGTATTGTGAAGAACATTACTGATTACGGTGCATTCATCGATCTCGGTGGTGTTGATGGTCTCCTTCACATTACAGATATGTCTTGGGGCCGTGTTAAACATCCTTCTAACCTTCTTAACGTTGGTGACGAAGTTGATGTTAAAATCCTCAAGTACGATGCTTCTAAAGAGCGCGTATCTCTCGGTCTTAAGCAAGTTCAAGCTAATCCTTGGGAATCTGCTAAAGACAAATATATGCCAGGATCTAAAGTCTCTGGAGAAATCGTATCTGTTAAAGACTACGGTATCTTCGTTGAGCTTTCAGACGGCATCGAAGGTTTGATCCACGTTTCAGAAATGAGCTGGACGAACAAAAAATCTGCGAACAAGACTTACAACGTAGGCGACAAAGTTGAAGCTGTAGTTCTTGAAGTAGATGTTGAAAACAAACGTATCTCTCTCGGACTCAAGCAGCTTATGCCGAATCCTTGGGACGATCTCGCTAACAAGTACACTCCAGGTAAAGTTGTAGAAGGTACTGTTAAAGCGATCGTAGACTTCGGCCTTTTCCTTGACCTCGGCGAAGAAGTTGATGCTCTCATTCACGTTTCAGATATTTCTTGGACTAAGAAAGCTGTGAGCCTGAACGAAGAGTACAAAGTCGGCCAGAAGATCAAAGCCGTTGTTGTTATGGTTGATAAAGAAAACCAAAAATTCTGTCTCGGCTTGAAACAGCTTGAGGAAGATCCTTGGAAACGCATTGAAGAGCGTCTCCCTGTTGGTTCAGCGATCGAAGGTGAAGCAGTTCGCCTGACTGAGTTCGGCGTATTCGTTGAACTCGAGACAGGAATCGAAGGCCTCGTTCACATCTCTGAAATGTCTGAAGAGCGCGTAGAGAAGCCGTCTGACAAAGTTGCTAAAGGTGATAAAGTGAAAGCTGTGATCATCTCTATCGACAAGCAAGCTAAGAAGATCGCTCTTTCTATGAAAGCAGTTGCTTCTGGCGAGTACAAGGCGACTTACAAGCACCAGACGCCACAGGCTTCTACTCTTGCTGATAAGCTCAAAGGTTTCAAAGTTTAATTCGATCTCATCATTGAGTTAATAAAGAGGGCCCGCAGAAATGCGGGCCTTTTTTATTATGTATTCGTGTTACGATATTTAAAAGCACCTCAGAGGAGTAAAACTTGAAGAAATTTATCTTAGTTCTGTTTTCGTTGGGTTTTTTATCGGTTGCTTCAGCTGATGTGAATGTTCGCCTGGATCCCCTTGGACCTCTCGTAGGCTCTTACGGAGTGGACGTCGATTTTCCCGTTTCTTCCTCATGGACCCTTGGACCAGCACTTCGTTATCTTCATCGAAAAGACGGTGATTTTGATGTCAGCGGCTATGGCTTAGGTATTCGCGGGAACTATTGGTTTAATGGAAATGTTTTCACACAAGGCTGGTACTTCGGACCCCTTCTTCAGTACATCGGCGTTTCTGTTGAAGACAAGCACGATGATTACGACCTTGAGGGAAGCGCTAATGGCGCAGGCCTCACAGCTTTCTTTGGTTACCAGTGGATGTGGGAGAGTTTCAACATCAACCTGGGTGCAGGACCTGCTCTCTACACGGTTAACAATGTTAAAGTTGAGGATAAGGACGCGGATGAAAAGAGAAATTATCGCGGCTACAGCGGCGCTGGTTTAGCTCTAGAATTTACGCTCGGCTGGAAGTTTTAATTCTCATAATGCGCAGCTTGCCTGCGCGGAATTCTCTTCCCCTTAGTTCCAATCTTACTTAAAATTTACCATTCACATTTAACTATCTCCCAAGGAGGGAAACTTGAGACACATGTCTAAGTTTGCTGTTCTCGCCGTTCTCGTATCGGCAACAGCATTCGGCCAGCCGGCTCAGAACAAAGGATTGATCGGTCATTCTATGGATAAAGCTTCAGGAGCTGGTTATTACGGAATGTCAGGATGTGGTCTCGGATCAGTTCTCTTTGGAGAATCGGAAAACCGTGGCGGACAAATTCTATCTGCAACAACAAATGATATCTATTCAACGAACACATTCGCTATGTCTTCAGGAACATCGAACTGTACGCCTGAAGCAAATGCTCATGCTGCTCAGATGAAGAAAAACGTTGAGATGTTTGTATCTGCCAACCGTGCAGCTCTCGCCAACGACGTCGTGAAAAGTAACGGTGAAACAATCGTCACCGTAGCCAACATCATGGGCTGTGACGACTACGTTTACATGGGCACTAAACTTCAGTCACGCTACGAGACCATCTTTGCTTCAAAAGATGACATCGTTGTTGCTGACACCATGTACGACACATTGACGTCGGATCGTTACCTCATCGAAAACTGCAAACTCTAAGTTAAGGACAAGATCATGAAATATATTCTTCTCGTATCAGTAATGTTCTCGGCCGTTGCTTTCGCGAATCACAAACCATACGGCATGGCCGGATGTGGCTGGGGTTCTCAGATTCAGGGCAAAGAAGGGAATCAGATTCTTGCTGCTACAACAAACGGCACTTCTGGTAACCAGACATTCGCCATCTCTTCTGGAACCTCTAACTGCGTGACGGCAACTCAGCAAACTGCGATGATCCGTAACTTCATCGAAGCAAACTACGCTTCTCTCATGACTGACATGTCGAAAGGTCAGGGGGATTCACTCACGACTCTTTCTAACTTTTACGGCTGTGATCAGACATCTTTCGCTCAGGAAATGAAGTCTCACTATGAGACAATCACACCTGCAACAGAAAATGCGACGGCAGTTTTCGTGAACATCAATAACACGATTGCTGACTCAACGACTCTGAAGGCTAGCTGTACACGTGCCCTCTAAGACATTTTTTCTCCGGGCCTCCCTCTGGGGGGCCCTTTTTTTTGTCCTCGAGGCCCGCGCTCAGAACTGGCTTGATCCCCAGTGGCTCAAGGTCGTTCACTATGATCATTCATTCTCAGGTTACAATTCAGAAGCTGATGATGTCGGATTCTTTACAAGTCCGGACGGAAAACATCATCCCGATAAAGAACTCGTGGCCTTTATCAAGGCCGTTGAAGAAAACGATCCAGATGAAAAGAAAAATGCACGCTGTCGTTTTCCTGCAAGACTTCGATGGCTTAAAAAATTCCGCTCGTTACCAGAGCAAACAGTCGAATGTAAAAACTTAGATGCTTTTAGAAAGAGACTGAGCGGGCGCTCATTGTCCGTGGTCTTTTCGTCTTACTATATGGGAAATCCTGGCTCCGCTTTTGGACACACTCTTATCCGTATTGGGAAGGAGAGCCTGGCCGAAAAGAATACGAACGCCACCAGTACCGAACTCCTTGATACGGGGATAAACTACGGTGCTCTCACCAATGGCGCCAATCCGGTGATCTTCGCCCTTGGCGGCCTCTCGGGTTTATTTTATGGAAACTACAACGCGATTCCTTATTACTATAAAGTCCGTGAGTATAATGACAGCGAGGCCCGAGATCTCTGGAGTTACCAGTTAAACCTCACTCAGGACGAAATTGATTTTGTCGTCGATCACATCTGGGAAATGGGACATACCAAATTCCAGTATTTTTTTCTTACTGAAAACTGCTCGTACCATGTTCTTACGATTCTGGAAGCCGCGAGACCTTCATTAAACCTGCGTAGGCATCTCCCGAGACTCTACACTATTCCAGCTGAAACTTTGAAGGCCCTTGCTAAGGAAAAGCTCATCGTGGGAACAACTTTTCGCGCGTCCCAGAGCACACTGTTTTATCATCATCTCGAAGGTCTCTCTGCTCCGGAGAAGGAAGAGGTTTATGATCTCGTCTTCAACCAGAAAGTCCCGCCGGAACATTCGCCGGAACTGTCGGCCAAAATTTACGATGCCGGTCTCAGCCTGTTCGATTTCAAGCACGCTGACGACGTCCTGAAAGGGGACGAGAAGACCCTTACCCTGAAACGGCCTATTCTCATCGGAAGATCAAAAATTCCTCAGCGAAGTCCAAAGCCGGATTTTACATATAAATTCAAAGACGCGCCTCACCTGGGACACGGACAAAGACGTCTTGGTTACACGCTCAAAGAATTCGATGGGAAACGTTTCACTGAGCTCGAGTGGAAGTTTGCCTTCCATGATCTGCTCGATCAGAGCACAAGTTATCCTCCAAAAACCACCATCGATGTGATGAAAGCGAGTGTCTACTCAGACGGGAAAGTGTTTCACATCCGCGAGGCAGTTTTAGTTGATGTAATTTCTCTTGGGAGCTGGGATAAATTCAACAAGGTCGGCGCGTGGAAGGTGAAACTGGGACAAACGCAGACCCGCTTTGAACGGAAGATGCTGACCACTCAGGGCGTGAGCGGAGGATACGGGATTTCCAAAGGATTTGGTATCTTCACCCCGTATGCCATGATTCACGGCGAGGGGTCTTACGTGAGCGAATATCTCTCGAAGATGAAACTCGGCATCGGAACTGACACCGGAATTCTTTTTGATTTTACGGAGCAGTTAAAGTTTCTCTCGGCCCTTGAATGGAGAATACATCCCTGGAATGAGACACGCTTCTTCAATGAACTTCGCTTTTCGCGGGACAAGTTTGGCGGAGGACTCTTCATGCACGACTACTTAATCGATGGCGCGAAAGACATGGGCGGCAGGGTCTTCTTTTATTTCTGAAAATAAAAAGGCCACCGCATCGGGTGGCCTTCTCGAAAGATATTTTTAAAAACTTATTTGATACCAAACGACTTTAACTGGCCATTACCAGAAACGTGAATCGTATCGTTTCTTTCTTCAGCACGGCCCCATGAATTCATCTGATACTTGATTGCTACGAGAACACCCGCGATAGGATCAGCTTTTGTACCGTGGTTCATGATGCCTGAAACTCTCATTGTTGCATTGAACTCCCAGCCGAATTTTGTCGATACTGCTGAAGGAACGATCTGGACTGCAGTGAGGTATTTACCGGCACCGTTGTAAGAGCCGCCGTACGAGTAAACGACTTTGTATGTGAAACCTACGATGTCCTGACCCGCCATGTTTTTGATACGAGCGCGGAAAACTTTTTCAACCGGAACTGAGAAGCCTTCGAGTTCGAAAGGATCCATGACTTCTCTCGTCGTAGGATCGCGAGGAACGACACTGATCGGAGCGTATTCTGTCTGATTAACTGGTTTGCCTTTTTGAACGAGAGCATAGATTGATTCGCCAAGAGCAACGATGTCTCTGGCAGCGGCTACAATTTTACCAACTCTCTCAACCGGATCAGCAGGAGTGAGTGTAGGATCTTCTACGAAATTTTTGTATGAAGCCGGAGTGATCTCAGTAACTGTGATATTGCCTACTCTCTGCTCTTTAGGAATTCTTGGAGCCGCGAACGCTACGTTCGTAGCGATGATGGCCGTTAAAAGGATCGTTTTTTTCATGTGTTCCCCCGTGAAATGTTTCTTCTGAGAGGGTTTTAACAAGGGGATGACTGCATGGCCAGCTCATGACGCGTTGAGCGAGGAATTTCTACTCACTCGCCGAATCCCGTATTCTTATTGACTTAAGCGACCCGCGTAACACTTTGGCTAATAATGAGTATTAGTACGGCTAATGCTTGTGGCGAATTTCGAAGGCCCTGTGGATCTGCGTGTGGTGAAAATCCATAGGAATGGTCCACTGACTGATCTCTTTTACGGCGAATTTCTCGGAGATTATGTGATGAAGCTCGAACTTCTTCTTATTAGTAGAGAAGTAGAGCACTCCATCGAGTTGAAGAAGAAGCATGCAATCACGGACCAGGATGGGATGATCACGCTGAACATCGAGATCTTCTTCCATGCGTTTTGAGTTGGAGAAGCTTGGGGGGTCAAGAATGATGATATCAAATTTTTCGTGGGCCTCTTTCAATCTCTCAAGTTCTTTGATCGCATCTGCCTGTTTAAATTCGTACTTATCGGGATCCATGTCATTGAGACGGAAATTCTCTTCGGCCCAGTCGAGATAAGTGCGGGACATATCCACGGATACAACCCGAGTCGCTTCTCCGGCCGCTGAAGCGACACTGAGTGAGCCAGTGTAACAAAAGAGATTGAGCACATCTTTATCTTTGCATGTTTTGAAAAGATGCTGTCGAAGAGGACGCATATCCAAGAATAGTCCTGTATCAAGATAGCGCTCAGGATTCACGAGAAATTTAAATGGTGGTTCCTGAACATTAAAATACTGGTGTGAATCTTCTTTGATCAGATTGTACTGGCTCGCACCTTTCTGGCGCTCACGGATTTTGAAATGTTGTTGCCCTGTTGAGTAACCGGCATCTTTTAAAACTTCAGAAATTTCCTGCTGATGTTTTTCCCGTAGCCCATCTTCATCATCACCTAGTTTTTTTCCCTGCTCATAAATGACAACGTGATCACCATAAATATCTATGAGGTAGGGGAACTCCGGAATGTCTTTATGGTAAAGACGATAGGCTTCAATTCCGCCTTTAGTCAGGTAGGTTTTCAGTCTTTTTAAATTCTTATTGAGACGATTCTTGAGCGGGTGACTATCGAGTGTCATCGGGTTGCCTTTCATCCGGAATTGGTGCATTCTCCTAATATATTAACTGCGGGTATCCTCTATGTCTTCACAAACTGATCGCGACGAACAATCCGGCGTGGCCACCGTCAGAAAAGAAAAGTTACAAGCTCCTAAAATGTATAAAGTCCTTATGCATAATGATGACTATACAACTATGGAATTCGTCATCCTTGTTCTCAAGAAATTTTTCTCTAAAACTGAGCCTGAAGCGCATGCCATCATGCTTGAAGTGCATACACGCGGGTTTGGTGTCTGCGGAATCTACACGTTTGAGATCGCAGAATCTAAGGTGGCCAAAGTTATTAAGTATGCGCGTGATAATGGACACCCGTTAAAGTGCAGTACTGACGTCGTCGAATAAATCTCCTTACATCACCTTGCCATGATCCTTTTCGCTACCATCTTCAGGTATAATGAATCCAGAGAGGGATAACATATGATTAGCCAAAAACTAGAACAGATCCTGAATAAGGCCATCAAACGCGCCAACGAAAAACGCCACGAATTCCTTACGCTTGAAAACGTCCTTCTTGCCATGCTGGAAGATGAGACAGTCAATGAGGTGTTGCTCGATTGTGGTGCGAATCTCGCAGAACTTAAAATTGACCTCGCCGGGTTTATTAATGAGAACTCAAATTTCTCATTATTAACTGAAGAGGAGATTACTGATCTCAATCGCAAACAGTTCGGCAACGAACAGCTTCGCGAGATCGCCAAAGAAAACGGGATTTTCTACCAGCCTGAAATTTCGCTGAGTCTTCAGCGAGTGATTCAGAGAGCTGCGATTCATATCCAGTCTTCCGGTAAGAAGTCTATTCACGCCATCAACATCCTCGTTGCAATGTTCAGTGAGAAAGAATCTCACGCGACTTACTTTTTGGAAAAACAAGGTGTGAACCGGATTAATGTGGTGGAAAAGATTGCCCATACTTCTGATCGCTCTGTTAACGGCTCAAGCGCTGAAGAGTCGACCGTTGAAACTGGTGGCGACACATTCAAGAAAGAAGAAAAATACGAGAAGGCCCTTAAAGAGTTTACGACCAACCTCAATCAATCGGCCCGGGATGGGAAGATTGATCCGATCATCGGCCGTGAAGATGAGATTCAGCGGATCATTCAGATCCTTTGCCGTCGCCGCAAAAATAACCCCATCCTGGTCGGGGATGCTGGTGTTGGTAAGACTGCGATCGCTGAAGGCCTGGCGAAGGCCATCGTGGAACATAAAGTTCCAAGTCTTCTTGCCAAGACCACTGTTTATAGTCTTGATATGGCCTCACTACTTGCGGGTACGAAGTTCCGCGGCGATTTTGAAGAGCGCCTGAAAATGGTTCTCGAGGCCCTCGAGAAACAAAATGAGAAGGAAGGCTCGATTCTTTTTATTGATGAGATCCATACCATCATCGGCGCCGGTGCCACATCCGGCGGAAGTCTTGATGCTTCCAATCTTCTCAAGCCGGCCCTCTCAAAAGGGAGCATCCGTTGCATGGGGTCCACGACTTTTGATGAATACCGTAAATATTTTGAGAAAGACCAGGCCCTGAACCGCCGTTTCCAGAAAGTTGATGTGCTCGAACCATCTGTTGAAGATGCGGTCCATATTCTCGTTGGCCTCAAATCCAAGTTTGAAGATCACCACAATGTGAAGTACCCGGATGCGATTATTCGTGCAGCCGTTGAGCTTTCCCACAAGCACGTTTCAGACCGCAAGCTTCCCGATAAGGCCATCGATGTGATCGATGAGGTCGGTTCATACCTCCGGTTGAAGCCCGATCAGGTCGCGGATGTGGAAGTGACCCTGGCCGATATCGAACATATCGTGTCCAAGATCGCGCGGATCCCGCAAAAATCGATTTCGATGAACGAGAAAGAGAAACTTCGGTATCTGGACCGTGATCTGAAGATGATGATCTATGGTCAGAATGATGCCATTGATAAAGTCGCAAACGCGATCATCCTTTCCAGATCTGGCCTCGGTCATCAGGACAAACCGATCGCTAGTTTCCTATTCGCCGGGCCTACCGGAGTCGGGAAAACTGAGCTTGCCAAACAATTGGCACATATTATGGGCATCAACTTCGTCCGCATCGACATGTCCGAGTATATGGAAAAGCACACGGTCTCTAAACTGATCGGAGCGCCTCCGGGATATGTAGGATTCGAACAAGGCGGTGTTTTGACAGATGCAATTAATAAGAGTCCATACTCTGTTCTCTTGCTTGATGAGATCGAGAAGGCCCATCCTGACGTTTTCAACATTCTGTTACAAGTTATGGACCATGGAACCCTTTCTGATTCAAATGGCAGGGCCTCGGACTTCAGAAATGTGATCCTGATTATGACTTCAAATGCCGGCGCAAAAGAAATGGAGGCCGGATCTATTGGCCTTTCGGGCTCAAAAGGTGGGGAAATTAATTCCGGTAAGCGGGATGCCGCCATCAAAGGCTTCTTTACCCCGGAATTCAGAAACAGGCTCGATTCGGTTATCACTTTCAACAAACTCGACAATCAGAACATCGAAATGGTGGTCTCGAAATTCCTCATGGAGCTCGAAAACCAACTGATCGATAAGAAAGTTGAGCTTGATGTGACAGCGGCCACCAGGGCCTGGCTTGCGGCCAATGGATACGACAGTAAATTGGGTGCTCGTCCGATTTCTCGTCTCATAAATGAGAAAATCAAGAAGCCATTGGCCCATGAAATTCTTTTTGGTAAGCTTGAAAAAGGCGGCAAAGCAGTTGTCGAAGTTAAAAATGATGAGCTCGAATTCACTTTTTCCTAAATATCTTTCATGATCCTTCCGATCCTCATGCATAACAATTGAACGAACGATTGAAGTGCATGAGGATCTTAGAAATCCCGCCAAAAAATCGACGATCATAAAAAATAAATGCGATTTGAATAAAATATGTATTTTTTATTTGCGTTAAGTAAAAATTGTGTTTAAGCTTTAATTAGAAAGGTCAGTTAATTTAACCACTATTTCTGGGAGGAAATCATGGCTAAGAAAGCAGCAAAAAAAGCGACAAAAAAAGCAGCTAAGAAAGCTACAAAAAAAGTAGCAAAAAAAGCTACTAAGAAAGCAGCTAAAAAAGCTACAAAAAAAGCAGCTAAGAAGTAATTACTTCTGAGTGAAAAAAGCCCCTCGCAAGAGGGGCTTTTTTTTTGTCCTGATGCTAAAAATTCTTCCTATTTTCCACGATCAAAAAAGTTTCCAAACCACCGTCCCGGACCTCGAACATTCGCCCATAATTGCGGCATCTCTTTTCGATATTTAAAATGCGGAGAAAAGATAAATCCCAGAAGCCTGAAACATGATGAGAAAAGGAAGAGGGCCAGAAATTTATCCGGGACCGTTGGAAGAAAGTGAAGAAATAGTGCCCCGATAGAACATCCGAGGGCCATCCCACCAACCTGGATAAAACTGATATAGGTCATGATGCTGGTCCGGTCCCGATCCTTGATCCTTTGATAGAAAAGAAGGGAAGTCGCAAGCTCAAGGCCGGCCCAATTGAGTCCTGACCAGAATTCGATGAACAGAATCCACGAATAATTCCTTGATACCGCCCATAAAAGGGGGTTGAGGGCGATACATAAGGTCACGATGAAGAGGATCTGGTTCATCTGATGAGGCCTTGCCTTCTTTTGCATGACTCTCGATCCGATCACCCGCCCAAAATAAGAAACACCCACCACCACCATGAATTGAATGTAGTTGAAGCCCAAAGGACCCAGCATATAAGGATTGAAATAAGATGCTGAGGAGTGAACGGTCACATAAAAGAAGAACAAAAAGGTGATGAGCTTCCCTTGCTCGGTGTTTTTGAGGCCTTTCAGAAACTCACGGAAGCTCAGATAGTTTTCTTCACCGTCAGGTACCACAAAGTCACGATGACGATATTTAATCTCAAACCACGAAAAGACTTTAAACAAAAAACCTATAAAAAAGATGCCCATGAAAGCAGCGAGCTCATGCCCTTCAGGTTTTGCGAGATATAAAACAACGCCGGAAAGACCCAGACCTATGAAGACAGCAAATTGGGTCAGAAGGTTTCGATAAGAAAAAAAACGCAGGCGATAGGATCTTGGGATCGTGTGGCCCATGAGTCTCCACCAAGGCGGATTGAGCGAAAGGAGATTGAACCAGTAGAAGCCCAGGAAGATCATCATCAGCATCGGTGTGGCCGACCTTTCGATTCCCATGATGATCAAGGGAACAAAGGCCAGGGCCTGCAAAGGAAGATAAATGAGAAGCCGTTTGCGAAGCGAAGGGATGGAGAGAGAGGGCCTTAAAAGAAGGATCTGAGAAAGAGTTCCGATAAACTGGGCAAGGATAATGGAGAGGCCCGCAGATACTTCTGAAAGACCTAGCGCCAGCATAAAGGCGATGAAATAACTCTCTGCCATGCCTACATTAGCGTTTGTAAAGATTCCATCCCGGAAGGAGGAGTTCACATGATTTTTAAGGGTGAGTGACTTGTGTGGATTCATGACGCCCTTGAGTGTATAATGGAAATATGAAAAATCTGAATCAAATCTTCTTTAAGGGTCTGATCGTTGTTCTCCCGATTACTCTGACTTTTTATCTACTCTTTTGGGCGAGTGTAAAAATTGAAGGCCTGTTTGGCTCAGGATTAGAATGGCTTCTCGGGAAAGAGCTTTATATTCCCGGATTCGGGATTCTTGTCTCCATTATCATCATTTTCCTCGTGGGCATGCTGGTCAGTCACTGGATCACCGCCAAGGTCCTGAGCTGGTTCACCGATATCCTGGAAAAAGTCCCCCTCATTAAAGTCATCTACAATCCTCTGAAAGAT